>NZ_KI271343.1:128304-130822 GCF_000469385.1 Leptotrichia sp. oral taxon 879 str. F0557 | reverse complement strand
ACACTTGATAGAAAAATTAGCAAATAAGAAAGAGGCAGTTTGTTACATTATTATGATTTTATTTTCATATATTTTATCAAAATTATTTGATAAATATTTTTTAAAAGGTTATTTTGTAGTAATATATTCTGCTTTACAATTATCACACTTAAAATTATTTGATAATTTTAATTTAAAAGATAATTTTGTTGATTTTATTATAAAGAGACTAATAATACTAGTAGTATTATTACCTTTTATTAGTGTTAGCATTCCAGAAAAATTTTATAAAGTTATCACAAAAGAAAATCATCAATTAGAAGGAGTACTTGTATCAGATCTTAAAGATAAAATCAAACTAATACCTGAAAAAATAGAGAAAGATAATTTTAAAATTATTGAAATACCAAAAGAAGGAATTATTGAAATAAATGAAATAAAAAATAAATTTCTTACACATATACCAGAATGTAAAGAAGATGTGAAAAAAATTTGTTTGTATATGAATAGAGATATTATAAAGATTAATCTTTCTGAAAATGGAAATACTACTCAGATAATTACAAAATTAAATATAAATAATGAAGAAGATAAAAAAATTTTAAATAGATTTAATTTCATTAAAAATAAAAATTATTCATTAAAAATGTATAGTATTTCAGAAAAAAAATTAATTGAAAAAACTGTAAAGTATGTAGAAAAGTATTGTGATGAAAAAGATGTAATCTATTTACTTGAAAGTATAGGAAACTTGAGTATAGTAATAGAAAACAATAGTTTAAAAAATAAAAAAATCTCTATAAATGAACAAGCTTTTATAATAATAGAGGAATCTAAATAGATAATGTATATTAAGGAAGGTAAGAATTGAAATAATTGAAAGAGAAGAAAACACTAAAAGGATAGGAGTGAAAAAATATGTTACAGGAAAATTTTAAAAAAATGGAAAAGGCGAACTGGTTAAAAATTATTTTTAATTCAGCAAAATTTTTAATTTCTTTGCTGGTATTAAATATAGGAGTAGTTTTATTATTTACAGTTGAAATTAGCAGGAATTTTTATGTTTCTACTGTTGTGATTTTTATAGTTTTATTAATTATATTGGGTATAGTAGATTTCTTTGTGTTTTCGTATTATAAAAAGAAATATCCAAACATTTATTTTTACGATGATGGTTTTAGTGTAGGAAAAAATGAAAAAAATTATTATAAAAATTTGCAATATTTTCTTTCAAAGGAAGTATACATGGTGGGAAATACATTTACAGCCATTTTTTTCAAATCTAACGAAGGAAAGTGGGAAAAAATCAATGCAGGCGGATATAGAAAAGATGCTTTTGATTTATTTCAAGAAGATTTTGTAAAACAGAATTATCCGAGTGCATTAGAAAATATTGAAAATGAAGGAAATGAGGAATTTTCATTTAGAAAATCACATAAATTGAGTTTCAGTCTTTTCTCAGACAAGAAGCAAATTGAGAATTTTGATAATTTAAAGAAAATAAAAGTTTCGAAAGAAAATATTACATTTGATGATGAAGTTTATGAATGGGAAAATTATAAGGTTGGAGTGACAGATGGCGTAATTTATGTGAAAGATTTAAAAGACGTTATTATTTTAGCTTTTGGAAATGAAATGGAGATTTTCTGTGAAAATCTGTTAGTCTTTTTAATAGAAAAACTGAATAAAAATTAGATGAAAGGGATTATTTATGAAGAGATATTTAAATGGAATTTTATTTGCAGGGTTAAGTTCTATTGTTGCAGTTATGATTTGCTTAGGGTTTTCGATGATTTTTTTAGGATATAAAATAATTTCTATAATTATATTTTTTATAGTTTTTTTTGGCTGGATATTTGGAATAAAAATTAAAAAGACAGATACAGAGAGTAAAAATATTGCCGAACCTATACGTCAAAGTAAATTTGGAGCAAATGCTAAAAATGAAAATTTACTAAATCCAAAATATGAAGCTTTGCCAATGAGGGATATTACAAAAGGAATTCCTGTAATTACCATTTTTTCCATAATTGCAGTATACTTTGTTGATGTAGTTTTGGTAGCTTATTATTTGAAAAAAGAGCAAAAATTACCATTTTTAAAAGGTTTATCTTATTCGTGGATGGGAGTTTTTAAAATAAGTAGTGAAATATATAAAGATTGGGTTTGGATAATTTTAGTTGCGATTGTATCTGTAGTTGCTTTTATAAAAGCTGAGAAAAAGGAACAGATGAGTAAGAAGAATTAAGAGGGAAATTAGATTTTATATAGTTTATTCAAAAAATGGAATTCGTCAGACAGTGTCTGATGAATTTATTTGGGATTAAAAAAGAATAAAATGGAGGACTAATATGAGTGATGCTATAAAAGATGAAGTTTTTGGAGAAATAAAAAATTTTGAAACTGAAGTTGAGTGGCTTGGGAGAAAAATAGGTGTGAGTTTTGATGATGGAATTGGGCATAATTGGAGTGAAGAGAAAAAAGTAGAAGAAGTTAAAGGGGCAATTGAACAATTTAAAATTATGTATCTCAATCAAAA
>NZ_KI271343.1:95776-128204 GCF_000469385.1 Leptotrichia sp. oral taxon 879 str. F0557 | reverse complement strand
TTAAAATTATGTATCTCAATCAAAAAGAATGGGATGAGAGAATAAGGGATAGAATTGTGGAAGATTTGCATTGGTTAGCGGAAGATTGGTTTTCTTCAGTAGATGAGGAAGATGTTGATGAAATGATAGAAATACTTGAAAAAAATTCAAATTCTAAATTTACGAAAAAAGAAAAGGAAGAGTTAAAAGAACTGAAAGTTTCAAAAGAAGTTTTTAAAAATGGGATTTATCTTGAAGGGGTGCGTATAACTTCTAATGGAGATTTTTCGGTGTACTATTATGATAATGAAGTGTTTTTTGCAGGGCATGGGATTGAATTAATGGGAAATATTAGTGGGGAGTTTAAATATAAAGCGAAATTGTAGGATAATTTTATGAAATAAAAAAATAATAAAGTGGAGGATTAGTGTGTGTAAAGCAATTATAGATGAAATTTTTGGAGAAATAAAAAATTTTGAAACTGAAGTTGAGTGGCTTGGGAGAAAAATAAGTGTGAGTTTTGATGGTGGAATTGAGAGTGATTGGAATGAAGAGAAAAAAGTAGAGGAAGTTAAAGAGGCGGTTGAACAATTTAAAATTATGTATCTCAATCAAAAAGAATGGGACACAAAAATGAAAGATTTGGTAAGTGATTATGGGAAAGACGGAGTTATGGATTGGCTTTGTGTTGACGATGAAGAAGAATTGGAAGAATTTATTGAGAATATTCATGAAAATTCAGAGATTGAATTATCAGAGGAAGAAATTGAAGAATTGAAGAGAGAAATAGTTCCTGAAAGAGTATTTAGAAATTGTATTTATTTGCAAGGTTTATGGGTAACTGCTGATGGAGATTTTACAGCATTTTATTATGACAATGACATATTTTTTCTTGGACATGCTATTATGTTAAGTGGAAATATTAATGGAGAGTTGGATTGTGATGGTGAAGTAGGATAAAATTTTTAAAGTAGAATGAATAAAAAGGAGAAAAAATTTATGAAAATAAAAATAAAACCAAGCATATTAAATGGAAAAATAGAAATCCCGCCATCTAAAAGTTATTCACACAGAGCAGTGATTGCAGCTGCATTAGCTGAAAGCGGGAAGAAGTCAAAGATTGATAATTTGAAGTTCTCGGTGGATATTACAACAACAACGGATATTATGGAAAACTGGGGAGCGAAAATTAAAAGATTTGAGAGTGCTCTTGAGATTATCGGGAATGATGGGAAAGTTGTTCCGAAGGATAAGTATGTGCAATGTAATGAGTCGGGATCTACAATCAGGTTTTTGATACCGATTGGGATTACAAGTGAAAATGAATTGATTTTCGACGGAAAAGGTAAATTGGTGGACAGACCGCTTGACTCGTATTATAGGATTTTTGATAAACAGGGAATTTTTTATAAAAATGAGAATGGGAAATTGCCACTTACAGTGAATGGAAAATTGAAGGCAGGGAATTATGAAATTGATGGGAATATAAGTTCACAGTTTATTACGGGACTTTTGTATGCCTTGCCACTCTTGGACGGAGATTCAAAGCTGACTATTAATAAGAATTTGGAGTCAAAGGGATATATTGATTTGACATTGGAAATATTGAAACTGGCAGGAATTAAGATTGTGAACAATAACTATAAGAGTTTCGATATAAAGGGAAATCAGATTTATAAGCCGTTTGATTATACTGTTGAGGGGGATTATTCACAAGTGGCGTTTTGGATTGTAGCTGGAATAATTTCGGCTAATAAGGATAACGAAATAAAATGTCTACATGTGAATAAAAATTCGTTGCAAGGTGACAGGGAAATTATTGAGATTGTGACTAGAATGGGAGCAAATCTTAAGATTTTCGATGATTATGTACTTGTGAGACCTTCTAAAACTAAAGGAACAGTAATTGATATTTCGCAATGTCCTGATATTGGGCCAATTTTGACAGTATTAGGGGCCTTGAGTGAAGGAGAAACTAGAATTATTAATGGAGAAAGATTGAGAATAAAAGAATCGGATAGAATAACTTCAATAAAGACTGAACTGAATAAACTTGGAGCGAATGTGGTTGAGGAAGGGGACAGTTTAATTATTCAAGGTGTGGAAAACTTTAATGGCGGAGTGATTGTAAATGCTTGGAATGATCATAGAATTGCAATGTCACTTGCGATTGCTTCAACAAGATGCAAAAAGGAAATAATTTTGGAAGAGGCTGAAAGTGTTAGAAAATCTTATCCGCATTTCTGGGATGATTTTGTGAAAATGGGTGGAGAGATTGAGATTATTGAAAAATAGAATTGGAAATAATAAGGAGCAAAAAAATGGGAGCAAATTTTGGAAAAAACTATAAAATATCAATTTTTGGGGAATCTCATGGAACAGCATTGGGAGTAAATATTGATGGAATTCCAGCTGGGACAGAACTGGATTTGGAATTTATCTCGCAGGAAATGAGAAGAAGAGCACCTGGAAGATCAAAATTGACAACACCTAGAGTGGAGAAGGACGAATTTGAGATTTTGAGTGGATTTTTTGATGGAAAAACTACTGGAACGCCACTTGCGATGATTATCAGAAATTCAAATCAGCGTTCAAAAGATTACAGCGAATTAAAAAGAAAGCCAAGACCAGGACATGCAGATTGGAGTGGATTTAACAGATATAACGGATTTAACGATATTCGTGGAAGCGGGCATTTTTCAGGACGAATAACGGCTTCGTTGGTATTTGCTGGAGCGATTGCAAAACAGATTTTGAGGGAGCATGGGATTTTAATTGCAGCTCACATTAAATCAGTGAAAGATATTGAAGATAGAGATTTTGTGGAAAGCGATATTACAGAAGAAAATATTAATAAACTCAGAAATATGACTTTGCCTGTCTTGAATGAGGAAATTGTGGAAAAAATTGAGAAGGCTGTGGAAAAAACTAGGGAAGAAAAGAATTCACTTGGTGGAATTGTAGAACTTATGGTTACAGGACTTCCTGCGGGAATAGGAGACCCATATTTTGAATCCATGGAAAGCGAGCTTTCAAGAATGATTTTTTCAGTACCAGCTACAAAGGGAATAGAATTTGGAGCAGGCTTTGGAATTACAGAAATGACAGGGTACGAAGCAAATGATGAAATGTTTTATGATGAAAAAGGTAATATAAAATCATTTACAAATAATAACGGTGGAATCATAGGTGGAATAACGACTGGAATGCCAATATCATTTAAGGTGGCAATAAAACCCACAGCTTCAATAGAAAGAGCACAAAAAACTGTAAATCTTGAAACAAAGCAAAATGATATTTTAGAAGTGCGAGGAAGACATGACCCAATAATAGTACCGAGAGTAGTGCCAGTATTGGAGGCAGCTACGGCGATTGTGATCTTAGATAGAGTTTTGGAAAGTAAAAAAAGAGAATTGTAAAAATAATTATTTTGTTTAAGAGAGTTTCATGTATAAAAAAATTTATTTGTTTAATTTTTTATTCTTTTTATTTTCAGTGTGCTTCTAGCAGTTTCAATTAGAACTGTTAGATAGAATTGTTAAAGCGTTTTATGATAAGAATTTAGAATCTGAGTCTGAATTTAAAGATTATCAATAAAGGGAAAACTCCATATAGAAATGGTATTGTTCATGAAAAAAATTAAGCATTCAGAAGATAGAAAACTTTTAAAAAAGACAGTTTATGAAAATGGAGAAGAAAAAATGTAACTAAAGGTATTAATATTTATAATGTTTGTTATTGGTTTTATTGTATTTGCTACAGTAAAGATTATGAGAATTTGGTAAATTTTAAAAAGATTTATTAAATACAATAATGACGATGAAAAGTTATATTATTCTTACAGACTTAATGGCTGTGGAATTGGATTTTTATACAATGAGAACTTTTACGGTATATAACGAAAAAAGGAAATTAAGAAACAGTTATAGAATATCTTATAAAAAAATAGGCAAGGAGTAAATTAACCCCTTGCTTTTTATAATTTAACTTGATAACTAATTTCCAGTTTCTTGATTGAAAAAAGATCCAGTATCATTATTTAGATTCGAATTATCTAAAGAATCTTCTTGTGATGCAGTAACAGGAGCTACATC
The DNA here is from genome assembly GCF_000469385.1 of Leptotrichia sp. oral taxon 879 str. F0557. Taxonomy (GTDB): domain Bacteria; phylum Fusobacteriota; class Fusobacteriia; order Fusobacteriales; family Leptotrichiaceae; genus Leptotrichia; species Leptotrichia mesophila. Next base: position 124,131 of record NZ_KI271343.1, on the reverse strand, counting down.
AGAACTTGGCGGAGCAGTATAGCCAAGTTCAGGATGTAACTTATATTCAGGTATTCTATAATTATTTATTTTTTGTATAGTTAGTACACCATCTTTAGATACAACTCCATTAACATCTAGATTAACTATATCTTCATCAGTTACACCGTATTTTTGACCAATAAAATCATAAATACGGTCAAGTAGACCAGTAGAATCTTTCACTGTGTAGTTAAGAGTTTTATTTGGAAATACCAAATTATCCTTTATGTAGACAAATGTATTTGTTGTTCTTGAATAATCTCCTTTAAAAGATTTATTTGCAACTTTTGTTTTTGCAGCGATCCCAATAACAGACATCATTAGCATCATTACCATTAATAATATTTTTTTCATGAAAAGCCTCCTTTATTTAGCATTATTTGTGGAATCCTAAATCAGCGGGATTAACATCTCCTGAGATTTTTTTTACGATTCCACCTTTTTTTTCAAATTCATTTCTCATTAAAGCAACTTTTTTTATGAGTTCAATTGTATCATTTTTCAAACTGGAATTATTGTATCGTCCTTTTGACCAATATTCAATAACGAGAGAACTGTCTCCACAAATTATCTTTGTATCATATTTTTTAGCATAAACAAAAGCTGTGTAAATACCAACTAATTCACCAAAGTTATTTGTTCTGGTGTCAGCGACATAATAATTTCCAAATTCATTGATATTTTTTTCGTTCATAATTTTATAAAGTAGTGAATTACCGTCAAAATCAGTCAATCTGACTTCCACACCGTTGCCCCGTCCTGTTCCTGCATCAAAATAAATTGCATCACGCTCTAGTTCAGAATACAGTTTAGTCAAATCACTTTTCTCTTTTTTTTCATAATTTGCTCCAGAATTCAACCATTCTTGTGCTTCAGAAAAATTTTTAAATGATTTATAACGGGCTTTTTTACCACTTACTCTTTTTTGACAATCCGTCCAGCTTTCAAGTATTCCATTTTTATTTGTATCTATAATGAAATAAGCATAGAATTTTTTATTTTTTGCCATTTTTAAATAAATTTATTGAATTATAAATTCAATCCTCCGTCAACTCTTAAAACTTGTCCTGTAACAAATTTAGACATGTCACTTGCTAAGTACAATGCAGCATTTGCAACATCTTCAGCATCTCCCATCTTTCTAAGTGGAGTATTTGCAAGTACAGTTTCTACAACTTTTTCAGGTAATACATGAGTCATATTTGTTTCGATAAATCCCGGTGCAATTGCGTTTGATCTAAGATTTTTTCTACCAAATTCTTTTGCCCAAGTTTTTGCCATAGCGATTACTCCACCTTTTGTAGCTGCATAGTTAGTTTGTCCTGCATTTCCATCTACTCCTACTACAGAAGCCATATTAATTACACTTGAAGCTTTGCTCTTTAATAATAAAGAAACAAAACCTTGCATCACATTGTAGACACCTTTTAAGTTAATATCAATTACTAAATCCCAGTCTGCTTCCTTCATTCTTTGAAGTAATGAATCTCTTGTAATTCCTGCATTATTTACAAGAATATCCAATCTTCCATATTTTTCTTTGATTTCATTTGCAATCTCTTTTATATTTTCTCTATCAGTAACATTTAATTTAACGTGCGAAACATTTTCATGGCTGTAATCAGGATCAATTAAATCTCCAGAAATAACAGTTGCTCCATTTTCAGCAAATTTTAGTGCTATTTCCTTTCCAATTCCTCTTGAACCACCTGTAATTAATGCAATTTTACCATTTAACACTATATTTTCCACCTTTCTTTTAAAATAATAATTTTACTGTTCCAAATATGAACTATTTTAAAGAATTTAAAACTTCAAGTTTTACTCTTGTTAGTCCTTTTCCCGGATTTTCTATTTTTGAAAAAGCCCCATAGCTCAAATCAATTACACGTCCTTTTGCAAAAGGACCTCTATCATTGATTTTTACGATAACTTCCTTTCCATTACTTAAGTTTGTAACTTTTACTTTTGTTCCGAATGGAAGAGATCTATGAGCTGCGACCATTTCATGTCTATTATGTCTTTCTCCACTAGCTGTTCTACTTCCGTGCAGTCCTTTTCCGTAATATGAAGCTATTCCACTTTGTGATTTTTTTGAACCTGATTTTTTGGAAGCATATAAATCAGCTTCGTTCTCAGTAGATTTCGTTATTTCATTTTTTACGTAGACTATATTATTGTCTGTATTTGTTTTTGAAATTAACAACAGCGATATTGTTAATCCTGCAAATATAGTAACTATTTTTTTCATTAATATTCTCCTTAATAATAAAAGATTTTATAGCATTGAAGATTAAAAGTATTTGCTACAATATCCAAATATTTAAAAAATAATTTGAACAACTTCTATATTATATCATATTTTTAATGTTTAATTACTTATTTTTTACTTAGTTATTTCAGTTCAGGTTGTTTTACATGCTGAATTTTTGGACTATTTACATCTAAAGTTTCAAATGTATATCCAGCCTTTTTATATCCGTCAATAATTTGCTGCAGCGCTTGAACAGTAGTTTTCTTAGCATGTGTATCGTGCATTAGGACATTTATATCAGAGTGAGTTGTGCAGACACCATATTTAACCAATTTTTCTACAGGAACATTATTTCCAGAAGCATCTGTTGAATCACAATTCCAGTCAAAATATACATACCCTTCTTTTGTCATTCTGTTAATTATAGCTGTTTTTAGAGCTTTAGACGCTATCGCATTGCTTGATCCACCAGGAAATCTTGTAATTTTCACATCTAATCCAGTTGTTGATTTTACAGCATCTCTTATTTTATAAAGATCTTTAAAGAAACTTTCTTCATTTGCATAAACTTCTTTATATTCATGCGAATAAGTATGTAATCCGAGTACATGTCCATGGTCAATTATTTTCTTATAATCATTGTAATTTTTTCCAATTCCAATTACAAAGAATGTTGCCTTTATATTATTTTTTTTCAAAATTTCAAGTATTTGATCAGTGTGTGGTGAAGGTCCGTCATCAAAAGTCAAGTATACAGTCTTAATCTTTTTGTCAGCCTTCAGTTGTTCGTATTGTCCCTTTATTTCTGCATTTTTTTTAGTAAGTACTGTAAGCTCCTCAGTTTTCTTATTTTTATCGGCAGTTAATTTTTTAACGTTTGATTTTAGGTTATGTTGTTCTATAAATTTTGCAGTTGTTCCAAAGATATGGAAACTTGAATATAAAAATCCTGCTATAGCAAGTGTTAAACCGATAATTGATAGTATTTTTTTCATTTCTCTACTCCTTTTTATTTATATTTATTTACTAGCGCTTCAACTTTTTTATAGCTTTCTTCACTATGTTTTATACGTCCATTAAGGACTTCCACTTCTTTTTCAAGTGTCTGCTTGTTTTCTTTTAAAACAGGAATCTCCTTTTCAAATTTTTCCTTCTTTTCAATTAATACAAAATGTGAAAGTAAGACTAGAAGGATTGAAAAAATAAGTAAAATAAATGCGATTTTTCCTAAGCCTTTTCCGCTTTCATCATGATCACTTCTGTAATCATAAAGAAATTGTTGTTGTTGTTTTGCCATTTTTCTCCTCTTTTCTATAATTTAATTTTTTAATTTAATAAATCAGTTGATTATTATGTTAAAGTTGTCAGATGTATAAAAAGTAAAAAGCCCTCTTAAAAAAGAGGGCCATAAAAGGGGGGGTTAATTGAGGTTTCAGATCTTTTAATCGATCTGAATATAGTATACACCATAATCATTAAATCCCGATTAAATCAAAATTGTTTTTTGATTAATTTATTTCTCTTTTTTAGTAAAAGTTGTATTATTTCTGTTTTTAGAAGTTTTCTAACTAAAATTTTTATAAATTTACATTCTATCTACAGTCGTAATTCCAAGAAGGCTAAGTCCTTCTTTTAAAACAAATGCAGTTTTTTCTGATAATAAAATTCGTGCATCCATAATTTTTTTATTTTCTTCCTTCAGAATAGAACTTGAATTATAGAAATTATTAAATAATTTTGCCATGTCAAATAAATAATCAGCTATTATGTTTGGACGATAGCTTTCATACGATTTTACTACTGCCTGTGGAAATCTTAAAAGCTCCGTAGCTAGTTCTCGTTCAATGCCAGTCATATCGTCTAAAATAATATCTTTATTTTCCACATTAATATTTTCTTCCTTCAATTTTCTAAAAATCGACATAATCCGAACATAAGTATATTGCAAATAAGGACCCGTATTTCCTTCAAAACTAAGTACCTTGTCCCAAGTAAATGTTATATCCGAAGTCCTGTTCTGGCTCAAATCAAAGTATTTTATAGCTCCGCTTCCCACAATTTCAGCAATTTTTTCTTTTTCTTCTTCTGGAATATTCGGATTTTTTTCATCAATTACCTTTTTAACTTGAGTTTTTGCCTCATCTAGCAAATCAACAAGTCTTATTATATTTCCGCTTCTGGAAGAAAAAATCATTCCATCACCAAATCTCATAATTCCAAATACAACATGAGTCTTTTTGTAATTATAAGGTTCTCCCAGCATTTCGCCAATTTCAAAAACCTGCTTAAAGTGATTTTGCTGCCTATCATCAGTTAGGTAAACAGCTTCGTCTACATTTAATTCATCTTTTCTAAATTTCATTGTAGCCAGGTCAGAAGTTGTATACAGGAAGCTTCCATCTTTTTTCTGCACAATTGCAGGTGGCAGCTTGTCATTTTCAAAAAACACGACCAATGCTCCCTGATCTTCACGTGCAATACCTTTTTCCTTCAATTCTTCCAGTACAGCTGGCATCATATCATTGTAAAACGATTCGCCATAATAATAGTCGAAGTTCACACCAAGCCTATCATAAATTTTATTGTATTCTTTTAGTGAAATATCTATAAATTCCTTCCACAATTTTTGATTTTCTTCATCTCCAAGCTGTAATTTTTTTAGTTCTTCACGAGCTTCATCCTCCAAAGCAGGATTTTTTTTAGCTTCATCAGAAAACTGCACATAAATTCTTTCCAGTTCACCAATCGGATCTTCTTCGTAGGACTTCTTATTCAGCCAATTCTTATAAGCTACAATGAGTTTTCCAAATTGTGTTCCCCAATCACCAATATGATTGTCAGCAAGTGTATGAAAACCTAAAAATTGCAAAGTTCTCTTGATGGAATCCCCAATAATTGTACTTCTCAAATGTCCAATGTGCATTCTCTTAGCAATATTAGGTGAAGAATAATCAATTATTATAGTTTTACCTGTATTTAAAAAAGAAAAATCGTATTTTTCATTTTCCACTTTTTTTAATTCTTCATTCAAAAAGTTATTTTTCAAATAAATATTAATAAATCCTGGCCCTGCAATTTCCAACTTTTCAATAATATCATTTTCTTTAAAATTATCTACAAGTGTACTTGCAATCTCTCGTGGATTTTTACCAATTAATTTTGAACTAACCATCGCAAAATTTGTCTGAAAATCTCCAAATTCTCTTTTTGTGGAATTTTGAATATCGACTTTTTCTGTATAATCAGCACCAAAAATATTATTTATATTTTCTGAAAATAATTTTTTTAATTTTATTGTCAACAATTCCATTATCTTAAAAACTTTTTTCCCTTCCTTTCATAGATTTACGTTAATTTTAGGATAACGCATAATCCTTTTATTAAAAAATATTTACTTGAATATTATATAACAATTTTAATAAAATTTGAAGAGTTTATTTTTATATTATTTTTACTTTTTGTTACATTTAATTAATTTACAGATTTATAAAATTTTAAAAACAATTTAGTTGATTTAAAATAACTTATGTGATATAATCGTTTCGTAAAACTAACTAACATTTGGAGATAAAAAAAGAGAGTGGTGCAACACTCTCTTTTTCTTTTACAGGAATTTTTCAATTAAGTATCTCAATAGTTCCAGTAAAATTAGTAAAAGAATTTTGATAGTTTCTTTTACTCTCATCTTTATTCACCTCCTAACATTCGGAGTTAATATATTATAACATAAATTTTAATTGATTAAAATTATTTTTTAATATATTCAGATAAATATTAAAAATAAAACTATGAAAAATTAATATTTTATTTATTAATATAATTAAAATAAATAAATCCGTCATCCATAACAGTCATTTTTGTAATGCTTCCGTTATCTATCTTAAATTTCCAGTATCCATCCAAGTTGCAGAATAGATAATAGCTAATTAAAGATTGGATAACTCCCGCATGAGCTATAATAAGTATTCTTTTGTTTTGATAATCTTTCTTTATTTTCTCAATTTTTTTCACAATTCGTTTTTGCAAATCAGAAAGGCTTTCTCCACCTTCTGCCTTAAAATGTTTCCAGTTATTTTTCATTTCATAGATATAATGCGGGAACTCCTTTTCAATGTCTTTGTAAGTTTTCCCTTCAAGTATCCCAAAATTCAGTTCTCTTAGGTTTTCAGAAAAATTCTTTTTTATATTTTTGTCAATTTCCAAAAGTTCTAAACTTTCTCTACATCGATTTAAGTCGCTTGAAAATACTACATCTATTTTTTCATTCAGTTCTTCAAGTTTTTTTTTCGTATTTTTTAACTGATTTATTCCTGTTGTATTCAAGCTTGGATTTAGATGTCCGTAATACAAATGTTTTTTATTATGGTCTGTTTCACCATGTCTTATAAATAATATTTCTGTCATCCTATTCTCCTCTTTGATTATCTTTATTTTTACTGCATTTTATTTAGTTACCGTAAAACAATCCCTAAAAATAGCACTAATATTGATGTTAATTCAAGAGAAGCTCCCATTGTATCGCCCGTTATCCCGCCAATCTTTTTTTGTACATTAAACATAAACAGAATTATAAATAGAAGTGCGATAAATAAAGCAATACCGCTTTTTGTTCCAATTATAAGAAATACTAGAGCATTTGTCAATATAAGTGAAAAAATTACTTCAAAAATACCATTTTCAGAAATTATGGCATTACTCATTCCAGATTTTCTAGCATAGTCAGAAAGACCAGCATTTACTGATGTTGAAAGTCTTGCGATGATTGGAAAAATTATTAGGTATTTCGAGTTTATTGTGATAATTTCAGAAATTATAGTAATTTTTGTAATGAAATATAAAATTAATACAACTGTTCCATTTGTACCGATTCTTGAATCTTTCATAATTTCCAGCATTTTTTCTTTCTTAGCATAACTAAAAAGTCCATCAAAAGTATCAGCAAGTCCATCAATATGGATTATTCCAACAGCTAAAATTTCTATAATTATAATAAGTACAGCAATTATCACTTTATTATAAAAAATATTTTTTAGATAGACTGTAATTAAAAAATTTGAAAAATATAAAATTAAGCCAATGATTAAGCCAACTAATGGAAAAAATTTAATTGACTTTCCTAATTTTTTCTCACTATACTCTACTTTTATTGGTATTGGAATACGTGTCATAAATTGGATTAAGATAATGAATTGTTCAAAAAAATTTTTTATGTATTTCATAACAAAGCCCCCTGTATTTTATTTTTAGAAATTTTTCTATATTTTATCATTTTTGTAAAAAAAAATCACGTTATTTATATATTTTTAGTGAAAAAAATATTATGTTATAAATCGCTTGTTTTTCTACTTATAATATGTTATTCTATTGTCATCAGAAAAAAGTGAAAGGAGCATTAAAATATGTGGTTTCCATTATTTATAAACTTGGAAAATAAAAAAGTTCTTGTTATTGGAGGTGGAAAAGTTGCACTAAAAAAAATCAAAAAAGTTTTAGAGTACGGAGCTGATGTTACTGTTGTTACTGATAACATTAAAGAGCAAAGTATACTAGAACTAAAAAATTTAAAAATAGAAGATAACAAGAAAATCGAAAACAATAAAGATGAAATTGAAAAACTTGTAAAAGATTTCTTTCTAGTTATTTCAGCTACAGATGATGAACAGCTGAATGAAAATATAGCACAAGTTTGTGATTCTAAAGAAATATTAATTAATAATGCATCTTCAAAAACTAAAATGAACGCAATGTTTGGAGGAATTGTAAAAAACAGCGAATTTCAAATTGCAATTTCTACGAGCGGTAAAAACTGCAAACGTTCACGTGCTATGAAAAGTGAAATTCAAAAAGTTCTTGACAAAATAGAAAAATAAATATTCAAACTTTAAAATAACGAAATGAAAAAAGGTGAAACAAAAATGTTTAAAAGACATAGAAAATTACGAAAAAATGAAGTGATAAGAAATCTTGTAAAAGATGTTTATGTCTCAAAGGAAGATTTGATTTATCCAATTTTTATTGAAGAGGGAGAAAATATCAAGAACGAAATCCCTTCAATGCCAGGAATTTTTAGATACTCTATTGACAGGCTTTCTGAAGAACTGGATGAACTAGTAAAATTGGGGATAAATTCGATTTTGCTTTTTGGAATTCCTAAAAATAAGGATGCCTGTGCAACAGAAGCCTACAATGAAAATGGTATTATTCAGAATGCAGTTCGATTTATAAAAGAAAAATATGACAATTTTCTTGTAATCTGCGATATTTGCTGCTGTGAATATACAAGTCATGGCCATTGTGGTATTCTTGATGAAAATGGTTATGTAAAAAATGATGAAACTTTAGAAGTTCTTGGAAAAACAGCACTCTCCTACGCAAAGGCTGGAGCAGATATTGTAGCACCTTCAGACATGATGGATGGACGTGTGGAAAAAATTTCCAATGTTTTAGCTCAAAATAATTTTGAAAATATTCCAGTAATGGCTTATTCAGTAAAATATTCATCAGCATTTTACGGACCTTTTAGAGATGCAGCAGATTCAGCTCCTCAATTTGGAGATAGAAAATCTTACCAGATGAATTTTCAATATTCAAAAGATGCGATAGACGAAGTTGCTGAAGATTTACGTCAAGGAGCAGATATTATAATTGTGAAGCCTGCAATGGCATATCTTGATGTTATAAAAAAGGTAAGTGATAAATTTGAAATCCCAATCGTAGCTTACAGCGTCTCGGGAGAATATTCAATGGTAAAAGCTGCAGCTGAAAATGGATGGATTGATGAAATGAAAATTGTCATGGAACAGATGTATGCGATGAAAAGAGCTGGTGCAAACGCTATCATTACTTATTATGCAAAGGAAATCGCAAAATATTTAGAAAATAAATAAAAAATAACAAGAAAGAGAAAAAATATGAAAATAGTTATAGCAGGAGCTGGTGTCGTTGGTGAATCGCTTTGTAGCGAACTTTCAGCTGAAGGTAACGATGTCATTTTAATTGAGAAAGAAGAAAAAGTATTAAATAAGCTTGTAGAAACTTACGATATAACTGGGCTTGTAGGAAATGGAGAGTCTTATGAGACTTTACTTGAAGCTGGTGCAGACAGTGCCGATATTTTTATTGCTGCAACAGAATCAGATGAGCTAAACATAATCTCTTCAATAATAGCAAAAAAAATTGGTTCAAAATTTACTATAGCAAGAGTAAGAAATCCTGAATACAGTTCAAATATGCAATTTGTAAGGGAAGGACTTGGAATTTCCCTTATGATAAATCCCGAAATGGAAACTGCCAAAAGCATTGCAAATAAACTAATGTTTCCAGTTGCCTTAAGTGTAGAAAACTTTTTTGGACAAAAAGCCAGCTTTATTTCAATAAAAGTTGAAAAAAATAGTTTTCTGAATGGGACACAGTTAAAAAATCTTGAATTTAGCACAAAAGACAAAGTTATTATCTGCACTGTCAGAAGAGATGAAAATGTCTTTATTCCAACTGGAGATTTTACTATCCTGGAAGGAGATGTTGTCTATGTTGCAGGTTCTATAGAAGCAGTTCATAAATTTTATGACAGAATTGAACAAAGCAACTTAAAAATCGGATCTACACTGCTTATCGGTGGAGGAACAATTTCTCATTATTTAATTGGAAAACTTATTGAAAACAAAAACAAGGTAAAAGTCATAGAAAATGATAGAACACGTGCAGAAAAACTGAGTGAAGCTTATCCAAAAGCAATTGTAATAAAAGGAGATGAAGCCGATCAGGAATTCTTAGTACAGGAAGGAATAAATAACTATGATGCAACTGTAATTCTTACAGATAGTGATGAAGAAAATGTTGTTATTTCAATGTTTGTAAACTCCATAACAAATTCTAAGTTAATTACAAAAATGAATAGAACATTGCTACTTCCTATACTTGAAAACAATACTAGAACATCGACAGTTGTCCCAAAAAAAGTTATTTCTGACATGATAATAAGAGTTGTAAGATCAAAAACAGATATGCGAGGATCCACAATGAGTTTTTTATACAGGCTAGAAAACCAGGTGGAATTTATTACTTTCGAAATCAATGAAAATAGTGCCGCTGTTAATGTTCCGCTAAAAGATTTAAAATTAAAAAAAGGAATATTGATTGTAAGTATATTGCGGGATAATAAAATGATTTTTCCGGGAGGAAATGATGCTATCAAAAACAATGACAGCGTAATGATTGTAGCAATAGCATCTTCTATCGAAGATTTTGACGATATTTTAGAATAAAACTGTAAAATTTAAATATATTCGCATCTAAAATTTAAGTCCAAATTCACTTAAATAAAAAAAATCGATTATATTAATTTAAGGAGTAAAAATGAATAAAAGAATGATAGGTTTTATAACTGGAAAAATACTTATACTTGAAGCTGGATTAATGGTATTACCTTTAATTATAAGTTTTTTATACAATGAAAATGCAAAATATAAAATTGCTTACGGCTCTGTAATACTTCTTCTTCTGGCAACTGGCTTTCTGCTTTCAGCAAAACTTCCTAAAGATGAGCGGATTCAGGGAAGAGAAGGCTATATAATTGTTTCGCTTTCGTGGATTTTAATGTCTATGTTTGGAGCATTGCCGTTTGTATTCACAAAGGAAATACCGTCGTTTGTAGATGCTTTTTTTGAAATTGTGAGCGGTTTTACGACGACTGGTTCAAGTATAATAACTGATCTTAGTAAAATTAGCCATTCCAATTTATTCTGGCGAAGTTTTACTCATTTTGTCGGAGGAATGGGAGTGCTAGTTCTGGCACTTGCAATTTTTCCCAGTTCTGCGACTTCAGTTCACGTAATGAAAGCTGAAGTTCCAGGTCCGACATTTGGAAAATTGGTGTCCAAATTATCAACAACAGCCAGAATGCTTTATAAAATTTATATTGTAATGACAATTGCTGTAATAATTTTATTAATGTTTGGCGGGCTGGACTTGTTTGAATCTTCGCTTCTTGCATTTGGTACGGCTGGAACAGGTGGTTTTGGGGTAAGAAATGGGAGCATTTTACCGTATAACAACCCTTATGTTGAAATTGTTTTAGGAATTGGAATGCTAGTTTTTGGAGTAAACTTTAATATTTATTATTTTATTTTAATTGGAAAAATAAAAGACATCTTTAAAAATGAAGAATTAAAATATTATTTACTAATAGTTTTTGGAGCAATTACACTAATAGTTTTCAATATATATCAGACATACGGCTCCATATGGAACTGTATAAGAGATGTATTTTTCTCAGTTTCCTCAGTCATAACAACAACTGGATATTCTACAGCTGATTTTGGAAAATGGCCGTTATTTTCACAAGTTATCTTGCTTATCCTAATGTTTTTTGGAGCATGTGCAGGCTCTACAGCTGGAGGACTGAAAATATCAAGAGTTGTATTAATGGTAAAAATCTATTTTGCTGAAATTGTCCAAATGATAAGTCCAAATCGTGTAGTTACAGTAAAATATGATGATAAGCCAGTAAATTCAGCTATGCAAAAAAGTATTGCAGTATATTTTTTAGTCTATTCACTAGTTTTTGGAGGAATTCTTCTAATGATTTCCTACTCAACAGATGACTTTATGACTGCTTTTAGTGCTGTTGCCGCCACATTTAATAATATCGGCCCTGGATTAGCAAAAGTAGGCCCTGCATTCAGTTTTGCTGAATTAAATAATTTCTCAAAAGTAATTCTTAGTTTTGGAATGCTTGCAGGAAGACTGGAAATTTTTCCAATGTTAATATTATTTTCTCCAACAACATGGAAATTAAAATAATCATAGTATAAGAAAACTAATAAATCAAAATTTGAAAATCATAAATATCAGTCCTATTACAATAGAAAAATAGTTTGATATATATGGAAGTGGGATTTTAGAATTCTACTTCTTTTTTTATTTTGAAAAGTGAATGAAATATTTTTAGAAATTACCTGCAAAAAGTAATATTTAGTTTTTATATGCTAATAATCTTGATTTTAAATCAAAAAGAATAGAAAAATCAAAGAAAATATGATATACTATTATAAACAAATTATAATGGAAATAAAATTAAGGAGGAAATTTATTATGAAAAAAAGTATTTTAGCAATCTTTGCAATTTCAATGACATTATTTGCAGCTGGTGAGGGAGATGTGAAAAAAGTTCACGATAATAAGACAGCTAAATTGGTAAAAGACTCATATTGTAATAAACCTAAATCTCATGGAGAATTTAAAAAGATAAATGATAAGGATTATAGAGTAGATGTTGACTTTGAAAAATGTGTATTTGATGGAGAAGCTTATGAAAATGTAAAAGTTGGAGTATTAGTTCAAAATACTGAAAAAGTTGAAAAATATTTGAAAAAGTATAAATATATGCATTTAAAAGCAGGCAAAAATTTAGTTTTCAATTCAAATGACAATAGTTATTATTACAATGGTTCATGGGCATTTAATAATGATAAGGAATACCCTACAGTATTCGATGGTAAATAATTTATAAATAAATTTAGGACGGTAGTTTTATTAAATTACCGTTTTTATAATTTTTGAGGTTAGATTTTGTAGCAAAACTTCTTTAAAATCAAACTTAAAAGCTATGACTATTTTACTCAAACCCTAAATTTACTATAATTTTTAATAGTTCAATTTTAAATGGGTTGGAATATACTTAATAAATTATTTTCACAACAAATGCAGGAAGATTAGATTAAATTAAATTTTTAATACTCGCAAACATAGAAAAAATAAAAATTAACTAACGAAAAATTCAAAGGAGAACATAGATGAAGTTAATTCTCATATATGATTTGAATATTTTGAAAAAAGGGCTGGTGTGAACTACATGAATAAAAAAAAAGAATGTGAAGAGCTATGGGCAAAAAATAAATATTATGTATTAAGCAAATCCCATAAAGTGTACCTAGAAATAAGAAAGTATTTGAAAGAAAAAGAAATTGATATTGTATTTATTAATGAAAGAATACAAAAAGTAAGGGATATAAAAGAAAGTAAAAAAGATTTTAGTAATGCAATTCTTCATTTATGGGGATATTTCAAAAAAAAGGCAACGAAGATTGAAAAACAAGGATTATTTAACATACTGGAAGAATATATGAGAGGGAGAAATAATCAGAAATCGGTAATTGAATATATCAATACTTTACTAAAGAAATATCCAAATAAATATTTACAAAAATCTACTTTATTAACAGGAGAAAAAGATGAGACTATGGCATGAACAAATTATTCATCTATTGCCTAAAAATCAGCTTCTTGGTCAACATAGAGAATGTTGTGCGCTTAGGGGAAATGGATGGAAAAAGAAACATAAAACAGTAGACTATGTATTTTTATATTCTCCATATTATTTGGTTGTTTATCATTCATTGGTTATGGATGAAATGGAAAAAAGAGGGTATAAAGTTTCTAAAGAATGGAGAGATAAGAATTATAGAGGAAAGAAAGCAGAAAATTATAATAATCTTGAAGAAAAAATTATAGATAGCCCAATTTACAAAGAACATGATAATGAATATTTAGTTGAGTGTATCGAAAACTTGCGAAAAAAAGGGATTAAATTGGAACTATAAAAGTTTTGATCGTTTTAACTACTACAACTCATTGTCCCACAAGGGAGACACGAGCCAATGATTCTTGTAATAATTTTTAGATAACAAAAACAGCTGTGAAAAGAGAATTATTTTAAAATCTTATTCAAAAATCCTCTACAATATGATAAAATGTATTTAGATTTTTAAAGCTAGATTTAAAGTTAATCTTTCTTTAAAATATAAAATATATATTGAAATGAAAGGAGATGTATGATTAAAAGAGTATCATTACTGATGTTATCAATTTTAATGATGATGACTGTTGCTGTGCAATCATACAGTAAAGAGTATAAAATGAAAGTAAAGATTATTACTGCAAAAGGTGATGTTAATATTAATTTGTTACCTGATAAATCGCCTGTAACTGTTGCTAATTTTGTAAACTTAGCAAAAAAAGGATATTATGATGGATTAAAATTCCATAGGGTTATTGACAACTTTATGGCACAAGGTGGAGATCCAACTGGAACAGGAATGGGAGGACCAGGATATCAATTTGAAGACGAAGTTAATAATGGACTGAATTTCTCAAAAGCTGGTAAACTAGCTATGGCAAATGCAGGGCCAGGAACAAATGGAAGTCAATTTTTTATTACAACTGTACCAACAGAATGGTTAAATGGTAATCACACAATATTTGGAGAAGTTGCGTCAGAAGCTGATTTAGATGTTGTAAAAAAATTATCTAATGGAGATGTAATGACAAAAGTTGTAGTTGAAGGAGATGTTGATGCTTTCCTAAAAACTCAAAAAAATAGAGTTGACAGCTGGAATAAAACTTTAAAGCAAAATTTTCCAAATAAATTTTAATTAAAGGGGAAATAAATATGGCAAAAGAAAAAGTAGTTTTAGCCTATTCAGGGGGACTTGATACTTCGATTATCATTCCTTGGCTAAAAGAACATTATGATTTAGAAGTAATTGCGTGCTGTGTTGATGTTGGACAGGATGAAGATATGGAAGCTGTAAAAGTTAAAGCTATCGAATCTGGAGCTTCTAAGGTTTATGTAGAAGATAAAAAAGATGAATTTGTAAAAGATTATGCTTTCCGTGCTTTAAGAGCAGGGGCAGTTTATGAAAATAAATATTTATTGGGAACTTCGTTTGCAAGACCATTAATTTCTAAAGCATTGGTGGATGTTGCCCACAAAGAAGGAGCGACGTATATTTGTCACGGATGTACTGGAAAAGGAAATGATCAGGTTAGATTTGAAACTGGAGTATTTTCATTAGATCCAACATTGAAAATAATAGCTCCTTGGAGACTTTGGGATATTTCTTCAAGAGAAGATGCGATTGATTATGCACAAAAAAATAATATAAAAATAACTGTAACGAAAGAAAAAATTTACTCAAGAGATCAAAATCTCTGGCATATTTCACACGAAGGCGGAGATATTGAAGGGCTTGAAAATGAACATAAGGAAGATATTGTCTATATGATGACAACTCCACCTGAAAAAGCACCAGACAAGCCAACTTATGTGGATATTGCATTTGAACAAGGCTGGCCAGTAAAAGTTGACGGTGAAGCATTGGAGCCAGTGGAATTATTAAGAAAATTGAATAAAATTGCTGGAGAAAATGGTGTTGGAGTAATTGACATTGTTGAAAATAGATTGGTTGGAATGAAATCAAGAGGAATTTATGAAACACCAGGCGGAACATTGCTGATGGAAGCACTAAAAGAGCTTGAAACTTTAATTTTTGACAAAGATACTTTTGAATTTAAAAAACTTGTTTCTCAAAAATATGCAGGATTGGCTTATTCAGGACAATGGTTTACACCACTTCGTGAAGGGCTTGATGCTTTTGTTGATGAAACTTCTAAAAATGTAAATGGTACAATAAAACTGAAATTATACAAAGGAAGTATAAAAATAGCTGGTAGATTTACTGATTTTGCATTATACGATGAGGAAATTTCATCATTTGGAGCAAGTGAGCTGTATAGTCATAAGGATGCAGAAGGATTTATAAAATTATTCTCACTTCCAAACAGGATTAGAGCTTATAAAAAACATAAATAAAATTGAAATAAAGGATTCCTGAAATTAAAATAATATCGGGAATTCTTTTTTATTTCATTCATAAAATAGTTCCAATATCTTGTATTTTTTCAATTTTAACAGCTAGAATCCTATCTTTAATCATTTTTATGTTCTGAAAATTAATTTAAAATTCAGAATATTTTTGTTATTAGAGAAAATTTGGAAATAAAAAATCCGATCTACCGTTCTAACTTAATTTTTGGTTGCCTGTAAAATGTTACAGGTGGTAGTCATATTTATAAACTGTACAGAATCCGTACAAAACATAGCGTAGTCGTGATTTTCCTGAGACAGAATATAAAGGGATAACCCCATTAAAATAGAGTAAAGCCCAAAAATTCGATGTTAGTGGCGAATAGACCAGAAATTAGAATTTATTATTTAATTGTTTTTATTAATTTTAATTATGTGTTTATTATAACTGTTATCTAAAAAAATGTCAAATATTCTTTTCAACAAAATTAGGTAAATTTATTAGATAAATGCCATTTTCTTTTTTTGTTAAAATATCTCTTTTGCATAAATTGGAAATTTCCCTTGATAATGCAGGTCGTGTTACTTCAAAACGTTTTGCTAATGCTGAAATACTAGGAAGAAATTTAATTTTACCATTTTCAGAATTTTCTTTTACATAGCTAAGTATTTTTTCTTCAATTGTTTTATGGGTAAAATTAAACCAGATTCTTTTCGAAAGATGCTGGCTTCTATTTGAAATCTCATTTATGAAGTTAAGTAAAAGTCTTTTATCTGCCTGAATTAGATCCAAATATTTATCTTTACTGAAAAATAAAAATTCGGAGTTTTCAAGAGTTATAAGATCAACTGGAAAAATATTGTTTTTTCCAAACAAAAATGCTGATGCGAGAACTTCTCCAGATTTCATCTGATTGATAATGATTGTGTCTCCGTTAAATTTCTGCATTTCTCCATGTGCCATTCCTTTAATAATAATTATTACTTGTTTTAATGTATCTCCCCGAAAGAATACAGTTTCATTTTTTTTATAGTTTTTTATCTTAAAATCAATTTTTGTTAGACAATTTGCAATTTCTTTAGGATTTAATCCTTTGAATAAGGAAACTTTTGTTAAAAAAAGTGATAAATCTTCTATTTTCATTTTTAACCTTCTCTATTTAGTATTTTTGTATCAAAATAATTTGTTTACAAAATATTTTGAATATGTTATGTTTTATATTATCATTTTTGTTTTTTGATTTCAAGAAAAATTTTGATTTTTTCTGGTAGTTCACAAATTATATTAAAAATGTTATAATATCAAATAGCAATAAAAAAGGGTGAGAACATTGAATATTACTTTATATAGAAAATATCGGCCCCAAAATTTTGATGAAATTGCAGGACAGGAATTTGTGTTGCGGGCGATAAAAAATTCCCTAAGAGAAAATAAGTTGTCACATGCGTATTTATTTACAGGGCCACGTGGTGTGGGAAAAACGACTATTGCAAGGCTTATTGCAAAAGGTGTGAATTGCTTAAATAGTGAGGATGTGACAGATAATCCTTGTGGGAAATGTGAAAATTGCCGTGAGATTTCTCAAGGGATTTCTATGGACATGATTGAAATTGATGCGGCTTCTAATCGTGGGATTGATGAAATTAGGGAACTGAAGGAAAAAATAAATTATCAGCCTGTTAAAGGAAGAAAAAAAATATATATAATTGATGAGGTTCATATGCTTACAAAAGAGGCGTTTAATGCACTTTTGAAGACATTAGAAGAACCACCGTCACATGTTATATTTATTCTTGCGACAACAGAGATTGATAAAATACCAGATACAGTTATTTCTAGATGTCAGCGGTATGATTTTTTGCCGATTGACAAGGAAGATATAAAAAAATTGCTAAAAAATGTGGCTGAAAAAGAAAATATTACAATTGACGATGAAAGTCTTGATTTAATTTATCGTAAGTCTGAAGGAAGTGCAAGAGACAGTTTTTCTATTTTTGAGCAAGTTGTGTCAAATTTTAATAACGAAGAAATTGATATCACAAAGACGCAAAATGCTTTGGGAGTAGTGCCTGATGTAATTTTGGAAGAATTTTTAAATCTGATACGAAAAAGTGATAAAGAAAAACTTGTAGATTTTATTGATAAAATTTGGGAAGACGGGCTTATAATCGAAACTTTTTTGAAAGATTTTTCATATTATCTGAAAGAGCAGTTTAAGAAAAAGACTGATTTACCAGTAAATTTTCTGCTGGATACAATAAGTGCGATTTTTTTTACTTTAAATGAGTTTAAATATGAAGAAGATAAAAGATTGCTTGGCTATGTTCTGATTCACGAACTTTATAAAAGTCAGAAAAATAATTCACAAAATATAAATTCTAGTGAAACTATCTATTCTTTTGACAAAAATTACATAAAAGAAGTGTCTAGCAACATTTATGAAAAAGTTATAAGCCAAATTTCAAAAAATCCAAAAATAGCAAGTTTGGCTTCTACAGCTGAAACCCAAGAAAAAGAAAATATGGAAAAAGCTCAAAAATCAGAAAGTACTACAAAAGATTATGATATTTCAATTTTTTCTAAAAATTGGGAAAAAGTGTTGCTGGGGATAAGAAAAGAAAGTGTAATGCTTGGAGCATTAGTAATTGAAAGTTTTCCAGATAGAGTGGAAAATGGTGTATTACATATAAGATTTCCCAAGGAGCAGAAATTTCATAGTGAACAAATTTTACTGCCAGAGAAAAAGACTAAAATTGAAAAAGTTATTAATCATATTTGTAATTCAGATATTACGATTCATACTTTTCTCGAAAGTGAAAATTCACAAAATGAAGAAGATAAGTTTATGCAAAATGCAGTTAAATTTTTTGGTGGAGAGATTTTAGAAAAAAAATAATTTTAAATATAGTAAAACTGCTTTAAAACCAAACTTAAAAGGCTATGACTATTTTACTCAAACCTTAAATTTATATAATTTTTAGTAGTTTAATTTTAAGTAGGTTTGAGTATATTTTAAAACATAAGAAAAATTTTAACATATTCAATAAAGCTATTAGCAAAGAAAGGAATGATAAATATGAAAATTAAAGTTATTTTGAAAGAAAATATAAAAGGTGTTGGGAAAAAAGATGAAATAGTAGAAGTTAAGGATGGGTATGCAAATAATTTTTTGTTAAATCAAAACAAAGCAATACTTGCAACGCCTGAAAATATTAATAAATTGAAGGCAAAAAATGAAAAAATTCAGAAAAATCATGATAAAGACGTAAAAAACGCAAATGAACTAAAAGAATTTTTAGCAGAAAAAGAAATTGTCTTAAAAGTGAAGGCTGGAGAAAATAACAAAGTATTTGGATCAATTGGGGCAAAGGAAATTGTAGAGGCTTTGAAAGAACAGCTGAATGTTGAAATTGATAAAAAGAAAGTATCTGCCAGCTCAAAAGTTAAAGAAATTGGATTACACAATGTAGAATTAAAACTTCATTCTGAAGTTAAGGCAAATTTAAAAGTTAGAGTTGAAGCAAAATAATTTTAAAAAAGATATGAGATTATGAAATATATTAAAGTTCTGTATGTTTTAATTTTGATTTTTAAATTGTATTTTTATAGAAAATAGAAAGTGAGAAATTTTAAAAATGGGATTATATGATCTGGAAGATGAGGAAAATAGCAAACCTTACAGTATAGAAGCTGAAGAGGCACTTCTTGGCTCTGTCTTTATAAATCCCAATGTTATAGGTGACATTGTTGATATTGTAACGGTGGAAGATTTTTATAAAAATAACTATAAGCTGATTTTTTCTGAGATGATAAAAGCTTATAATATGGGTAAAATAATTGATGTGCTTCTAATAATAGAATCTCTAAAAAAACAGGAGCTGATAGATGAAATTGGTGGAGAAGATATTATTTACGACTTGACGGAAGTTGTTCCTACTGCCGCGAATGCTGTCAATTATGCTCAGATTATAAAAGATAAGTCTGTACAGCGTCAGTTAATAGATATTGGTGAAAAAATTGTAAAAATGGCTATGCGAGGATATGATGAAGTTGACACGATGCTTGATAAGTCAGAAAGCATGATTTTTAAAGTTGCAGAATCTAAGCAGAAAAAAGATATTGTACCTCTGTATGAATTAGTTCAAGGTAAGATAACCCAAATGGATAATTATACAGATAATAAAGGTAAAATAACTGGTATTTCTTCGGGATTTGACAGATATGACAGTATAACAAGCGGCTTTCATGGCTCGGATCTTTTGATTCTTGCGGCACGTCCTGCAATGGGAAAAACTGCATTTGCATTAAATCTTGCAATAAATGTTGCAAGACAAGGTAAAGGTGTGCTTATATACAGTTTAGAAATGGGAAATGAGCAGTTGTTTGACAGGCTTGTAGCAAGTGAGGCAAAAGTAAGGTTAAAAGCCTTAAAAGACAGTACTCTGTCTTCAGAGGAAATGATAAATTTAGGAAATGGACTTGGACGGCTTTCTGAAATGCCAATTTATATTTCGGATTCTTCAAGTGTAACAATGCTGGAAATAAAGGCAACTGCAAGAAGACTTAAGTCTGAAGGTAAACTGGACTTTATGTTAATTGACTATCTGCAGTTAATCAGTCCTTCTGAAAATTCGAGAAAAAGCAGGGAACAGGAAATATCTGAAATTTCACGGTCGTTAAAAATACTTGCAAAAGAACTGAATATACCGATTGTAACGTTGTCGCAATTATCACGTGGAGTGGAGCAGAGAGTTGACAAAAGACCGATTTTATCAGATTTAAGGGAATCAGGGGCAATTGAGCAGGATGCGGATATGGTAATGTTTTTATACCGTGAAGAATATTATCACAAGGATACAGCCCAGGAAGTAAATAATCTGGATATTCCGCAGCAATATGTGGATAAGGCGAAGCCGCAATCAAAAGATGACGACAGTAAACTGGAAAAAGTCGAATTAATAATAGGAAAACATAGAAGTGGACCGACTGGAACAATAGAACTTGGCTTTAGACCAAGCTATCAACAATTTGTAAACGTGGTAGATGATGAATTTGCACCATTGCCACAATAATAATTTTAAGCAAAAATAAATTTAAAGGAGAGAAAGCAAAAAATGGAAAACAGAAAAAGGGTAGAATTACTAGCACCAGCAGGAAATATGGAAAAATTAAAGACAGCATTTCACTTTGGGGCTGATGCATGTTTTGTTGGAGGAAGTTCATTTAATTTGAGAGGAATGTCTTCAAACTTTAAAAATAAGGAATTAAAGGAAGCTGTAGATTATGTTCATAGTTTAGGTAAAAAAATATATGTTACATTAAATATTTTTGCACACAATACAGAAATTGACTATTTACCAAGATTTATAAAAAAATTGGATGAATTTGGCGTAGACGCTGTAATTGTAGCTGATCTTGGAGTTTTCCAGACAGTAAGAGAACACGCTCCAAATCTTAAAATTCATGTAAGTACACAGGCAAACAATACAAACTGGATGAGTGTGAAAACCTGGAAGGATTTAGGAGCAAAAAGAGTTATTCTAGCTAGAGAAATGTCGCTAAAAGAAATAAAAACAATTCGTGAAAAAGTACCAGATGTGGAAATAGAAGTATTTATTCACGGAGCAATGTGTATGGCTTACTCGGGAAGATGCTTACTAAGTAACTATTTTACAAACCGTGATGCAAATCGTGGAATTTGTGCACAGGACTGCCGTTGGAACTATAAAGTGATTGCAGAAGGTCATGAAGAAACTGGAGCTCATGACATTGTTGAAAATGAAGAAGGAACATATATGTTCAATGCTAAAGACTTGTGTTCTATTGAATTTATTGATAAAGTAATTGAAACAGGAGTAGATTCATTAAAAATTGAAGGAAGAATGAAAAGTATCTACTATAATTCAACAGTAGTAAAACAATATAAAAGAGCATTGGATAATTATTATTCAGGAAATTACAAATATGATCCAGACTGGCTGAATGAACTTAAAACAATCAGCCATAGACAATATTCAAATGGATTTTATTTAGGACCGACTTCTGAAAAGGATCAAAATTATGAAACAGGACTTTCTTATAGTCAAACATATAGACTTGTTGCAAATGTACTTGAAAAAGTCGATACAAATAAATATAAAATTCAGATAAGAAATAAAGTTTATGCAACTGAAACTTTGGAATTGGTACGTCCAATTGGAGACGCTGTTAAATTCAAAGTAGAAAACTTTTTAAACACAAAAAATAACGAATTTCAAGAATATGTAAATCCAAATACAATCGCTATTATTGAAACTGATGTGGAAATGGGACCGATGGATTTAATTAGAATTAAACTGCCTGAAGGACAATCAGATAGTGATATGGATACTGAAGATTTTTAATTCAAATAAATCATATTTTAATTCAAATTTTAACAAATAAAAAGCGTTGGAAATAAAAGATAGTATTTTTTAATCTTTGCTAAACTATTTATTCATTGAAAATTATTTAAAAAAAAAGATAAAAAACTATACAAATCAAAAAAAATGAGTTATAATTATCTATATCCAAATAACTTTTTATTTTTAGAAATAAAAATTCTTGGAGAAATAAAAATTTTAAAGAAAAATAGAAGTGGAGATAATTATGAGAGAAAAAATATTAGTAATTGAAGATGATCCTAAAATTTCAAGATTATTAGAAATTGAATTAAAATTTGAAGGATTTGATGTATTTTTTGCATACGATGGTAAAGAAGGGCTAAATATGGCAAAATATGGTTCGTATGACATCATCTTGCTAGATGTTATGCTTCCTAAGATGAGTGGAATGGAAGTATGTAAAAGGATAAGGGAAACTTCACAAGTACCTATCATTATGCTTACTGCAAAAGATGAAATTAGTGACAAAGTAGTTGGATTTGACTACGGAGCAGATGACTATATGACAAAACCATTCTCAAATGAAGAATTGCTTGCAAGAATAAAAGCTCTTCTTAGAAGAACTAAAAAATCTGTTGTTCACAAAGGTGTATTTGAATTTGAAGATTTGACAATTAACTATTCAACTTACGAAGTGTTCAGAGATTATGGAAAAAATTTGATTCAATTATCGAAAAGAGAATTTGAACTTCTTGACTTTTTAGTATTAAATAAAGGAATTGTTTTATCAAGAGATAAAATCTTGGAAGAAGTTTGGGGATTTGATTATATCGGAAATGATAATATTCTTGATTTGTATATTAAATATTTAAGAGATAAAATTGACAGACCTTATGAGAGAAAATTTATTCAGACTGTAAGAGGAATTGGATTTATTTTTAAATAAGGAGTAAAGAATGAAAAATTTAAAATTAGAAGATCGTATTTCAGCAAATTACGCTCTTCTATTTTTGGTATTAATATTAGTTTCTAATATTATTCTTGTTTATTCACTGCAAAGGCAGTCGAATAAAGTGCTTGAAATTTCTGCGAGAGATAAAATAGAAGAAATAAACAGTTTTTTGGATAAGGTTGGAGTTTTTTCTGAAAAAACAAATGTGCTTACACTTGATTTTAATCCTGAAATTGTGGAAGGAAAAAAAGTTATTCATGTGAAACCATTTAATCCGGGCGAAGAGAATTATTTATATGTTCTTGAAATAAAGCAAAATAAGGATACAGTAATTCCAATTAATACAGTTGGAGATACAGATACAGAAGAAGCCTCTATGACTAATGAAAAGATGGCTGACTTGCTTGAAAGCTACAATGTAAAAGACAATATTTCAGACGGAAAAATAATAAATATTGAAAAAAATAAATATTTTGTCTTTAAGGTAAGCCGTGAAATAAAAAATTATAAATTTAATATTTATACACTAAAAAATATAACACAGGAAAATAAAATTTATAAAAGGTTGGAATATCTTGTTATCCTGTTTACTATAATTGGAGTTGTTATAACGATCATTGTTTCAAAAGTAATGAGCCGAAGAATTTTAAAGCCAATCAATAATGTAATAAGAACGGCAAAAAGCATTTCAACGGATGACCTAAGCAAGAGAATAGAAGTACCAAAAGGGGAAGACGAGTTGCAAAACTTAATACTTATTATAAATGAAATGTTAGATAGGCTGGAGACTTCATTTGAGAATCAGACAAAATTTGTATCAGATGCTTCACATGAACTGCGAACACCACTTGCAATTATAAAAGGTTATGCAGAAATTATAAGAAAACGTGGAACAGCAGACATTGATATTTTTGTGGAATCAATAGATTCAATAATTAGTGAAACGGATAATATGCGTAATTTGATACAGAAACTACTATTTTTAGCTAAAGGTGAAATTACAAAAATTAATACAAAATTTATAGATATTGATGCAAATGAAATGGTACATCAAATTCATTCTGATACGGTAGTTTCTACTAAAACTCATAGTTTCCATTTGGAAATGGGAGAAAATTATAAAATTAAAGGAGATGAAACATTGCTTCAGCAGGCAATTAGAGCCTTAATTGAAAATGCTGCAAAATATTCAGAGCCACATACAAATATCTATATCAAATCAGCTATTAAAGATGGATTCGGACAGATTTCGATTCGAGATGAAGGAATTGGAATTTCTGATGAGGATGCAAAAAGAATATTTGATAGATTTTACAGAGTTGATTTATCAAGAACGAAGGCAACTGGTGGAACAGGACTTGGACTTGCGATAGTGAAAAGAATTGTGGAAATACATAATGGAAGAATAAAGATAAACTCTAAAATGGATAAAGGAACGGAAATTTCAATTGTATTACCTATTGGAGAAACTCTTGAAAAAACAGAGGAAGAAAATATAAAAAACGTTAAGAAAGAAAAGTCTGAAAGAAGAAAAGCAGTATTTAGTTTCTTAAAAAAGGAAAGAGAACATAAACATAAAAAAAGAAAAAATAGAAAGGGAAAATAATGGCTAGAAAATATTTTGGAACTGATGGAATGAGAGGAGAAGCCAATAAAGACTTAACAATCGACTTAGTAACACGTCTAGGGCTGGCTCTTGGATATTATTTGAAAAAGCATAGAAAAAAAGCTGGAAAGCCAAAAATTATTCTTGGAACTGATACAAGAATTTCAGGTTATATGATTCGTTCAGCTCTTACAGCTGGACTAAATTCTATGGGAGTAAATATTGATTTTGTAGGAGTATTGCCTACTCCAGGAGTTTGCTATCTAACTAGAAAATTAAAGGCTGATGCGGGAATTATGATTTCTGCTTCACATAATCCTGTAAAGGATAACGGAATAAAAATATTTAGTCAAAATGGTTATAAATTACCTGATTCAGTTGAAGAGGAATTAGAAAAATTAATGGAAAAAAAGGATGAACTTTTAAAGCATCAAGTACCAGGTGATGATTTAGGAACATTTAAATACGTAGAAGATGACATGAGAATTTATTTAGATTATCTAACTTCTACTGTAAAAACTAATTTTTCAAAATTACGAATTGTAATAGATACAGGAAATGGTGCAGCGTATAGAATTGCTCCAAAAGTTTTTCAAGCCTTGGGAGCAGATGTTGTTGTAATTAATAATATTCCAAATGGGAAAAATATTAATGTTAATTGCGGATCTACTCATCCAGAACTTCTCCAAGATGTAGTAAAAGTTTATAAGGCTGATTTAGGACTTGCTTATGATGGTGATGCTGACAGATTGATTGCTGTTGACAATACAGGTGAAATTATAAATGGAGATTTGATTATTGCGATTATTGCTGAATATATGCAAAAGAGAGGACTTTTGAACGATAATAAGGTCGTAACAACTGTTCTTAGCAACATGGGATTTGAAAAATATCTGGATGAAAAAGGAATTGGATTAATTCGTGCAAATGTTGGAGATAGATATGTTCTTGAGAAAATGAAAGAATATGGACTAAATATTGGTGGAGAGCAGTCTGGACATATTTTAATGCTTGACTACAACACGACTGGAGATGGAGTGCTATCGTCGATTCAACTTGTTGCGGCTATTTTAGAAAGCGGAAAAACATTGCATGAACTTGTAAAAGGAATAAAATTATGGCCTCAAGATTCTAAAAATATCTTTGTTGCAAAAGAGAAAAAAGCAACTTGGGAAACAAATAAGGAATTAATCGATTTCATAAAGGCAAAGGAAAAAGAAATCGCTGGAAAAGGTAGAATTTTAGTAAGAGCTTCTGGAACAGAATCACTTATAAGAGTAATGGTTGAAGCAGAAAGTCAAAAAATTGTTGATAAATACGTAACCGAATTAAGTAAAAAAGTAGAAGAAACACTTTGTTAATTAGAAAAAAGTTTATAAAAAAAGAAAATCATAGTTGACTAGGCTATGATTTTTTTCTTTAAATTAATTTTTTTTTCCTTGAATTTACTTCATTTACAAATTTTTTAAATAATTTTTGTGCAGTTTCGTCATTAATTGCCATCATTTCTGGGTGCCATTGAACTCCAACGATAAAAATTTCATCTGAAATATTTTCGATCGCTTCAATTACTCCATCCGCACTTTTTGCAGTTACAGTGAACCCTTGTGCCAGTTCATTTATTATTTGATGATGATAACTGTTTATAAATCCGATTCCTTCAGGATAAATATCGCTTAAAAAACAATTACTTGCCACAGTGATAGAGTGAGTTGGAGTGTGAGCTCTAGCTTTTTGAAAGTGCTTTATTGAAACGTTTTTATTGTAGGAAAGATCTTGATAAAGAGAGCCTCCAAATTCAACATTAGCAATTTGCATTCCACGACAAATTCCAAAAATTGGCTTTTTATAAGTTACTGCATAACGAACAAGAAGTGAGTCAAATTTATCACGCTCTGGAAATATTTCTCCCAACTTCTCCTTTGGTTCTTCTCCATAAAGAAGTGGAAAAACATCATTTCCTCCAGTTAAAATTATTCCATCCACATTTTTTACAAATTCCTCAATAACATCCTCATACTCGTTTAAAGGTAGAAGATGTGGTATACCACCAGCATTTATTACAGCATTGATATAAGAAACATCAACATAAGCCCGTTTATATCCAGCAAAAAGTCCTTTTTCCAGTCCAAGTATGTTACTTGAAATTCCAATAATAGGTTTTTTCATATTATCCTCCAAATTATAAATTTTATATATAGATTTAATCATATATTTTTTTATTAGTCAAATAATTTATATTATTTTTTATATTTATAATTTTATCTAAATCTATTGCTTTTTATAGAAAATACAGGTAAAATATACAAAAAACATTTATGAGAGGATTTATGAAAAAAAATACATTATTAATTTTATTTATTATTTTAGTTTCTATACTTGCAATAATCATAATAAATCCCAATTTTAAAAATTTTAGGAATAAATTTATTAATTTTGAAAAAACAACCAACATAAAAAAATCAAATACTCAAAAAAATGATAAATCTGATGAAAAGACAGAATTCACAATAATTGGCGTTGGAGATATAATGCTTGCCTCAAATTACCCTTTTGAATATCTGCTTCCTGAAAATGATGCCAATATTCTTAAAAATACGCAAAATATACTGAAAAATGCTGACATAACTGCAGGAAATCTGGAAGGAACACTATTTGATACAGGCGGAACTCCCAAAAGCTGTAATAATCCAAATGTATGTTATGTCTTTCGTATGCCTTCAAGATACGGGACATATCTAAAACAGGCTGGATTTGATTATTTGAGCATTGCCAATAACCATAGCAATGATTTTGGAGAAATTGGAATTAAGGAAACTATGAAAAATCTTGATAATTTAGGAATAAAATATTCTGGAATTAAAGATATTGCTGAAAGTGCTATTTTAGAAAAAGATGGAAAAAAATTTGGATTTATTTCATTTTCTCCAAATTCAGCTACTGTAAAACTAAATGATTATAATTATGCAAAAAAACTTATTTCTGAATTAAAATCAAAAGTTGATATTGTAATTGTTATGTTTCACGGTGGAGCCGAAGGTGCTAATGCTGAACACATTACTAAAAGACATGAAATTTTTCATGGCGAAGATAGAGGAAATGTTTATGAGTTTGCCCATTTTGCTATAGACAATGGAGCTGATGTAATCTTTGGGCAAGGCCCTCATGTTACAAGAGCAGTTGAGCTGTACAAAAATAAATTTATTTCGTATAGTGGAGGAAATTTTGCAACTTTTGGAAAAATAAATATTTCTGGTTCAATGGGAATTGCACCTATTTTTAAAATCAGAATAGACAATAAAGGAGACTTTATTTCTGGAGAAATTATTCCAGTAAGACAAACTTACAAAAGTTTAGGCCCTTTTATAGATTCAGAAAAATTAGCAATAAAGAAGATAATTTCCTTGAATAAATCTGATTTTCCAAATGGAAATGGACTTTCTATCAGCGAAGAAGGAAAAATTACTAAGACTAATAATCTATAGTAAAACTTATTTAAAACTAAACTCAAAAG
>NZ_KI271343.1:72531-95676 GCF_000469385.1 Leptotrichia sp. oral taxon 879 str. F0557 | reverse complement strand
TTAGCAGTTTAATTTAAAATAGGTTTGAGTATAAATTAAAAACTTTTTCTTTTATTTTTCACAAATTTAAAAAATATATTTAGAAATCAGGATATTTTTATCCTGATTTTATTTAAAGCCATATAAATTCAATGACAATTTATACTAAATCTTATTTAAAAATAGTATACTATTCGAAATTTATTAAACATTCGCTATTTAAATGAGAAACAGCATAATACATTATTTTCTCTTCAGTCTGATAATCTCTCTCTCATTCTCATCCATTCTATTTCCCAGCTTTTCATTTTCCTGCTCTAACCTTTCCAACTTTTTCTTCTTTTCAATTTCCTCATCCTTAACATTTCTTCGCTCTACAATTACATTATTCCCAATTTTATCATCAGGATTCTCAATAATTTCCATTCCCTCTCCAATATCCATTCCAAAAATTTCAATCTTCTCTCCATTATCCATCCCAATAAACACTTCCTTTTCTTTAACCAAATTATTCTTATCAATCAAATAAATATAACTTTTCTGATTTTTAAAAATAACAGCCTTTTTTGGAACAGCCAGAATATTCTCTTTTTTCTTATAAATCACACGAATATTTACTTGCTCGTTTAAAAACAGATCCTTAAATAAAGTTGGCAAAAATTCAAACACATTCATATCCCCAATCTTATTAATTTTAAATAATTCTGCTTCAATAACCTTTTTTTCAGAAAATAAATCTGAATTCTCTTTTATTTTATTCTTATCTTGCAAAATTTCCTTATTTTTATTATTTTTCATTTCGATTAATTCTTCAAGTGTTTTTTCTTCTCCAATTTTTTTATCTTTTCTCCTAAAAATACTAATTTTGGCAACATTTCCAATATTCAGATTTTTAACTTTACCACTTTTCACACTTTCACTAACTATTTTTAAATTTTCCCTTTTTGCAAGAATCAAAATAGGCTCATTTTTGTTTGTAATTCCACCTTTCACTGCATTAATTTTCACAATGTAAGCATCAAATGGACTTCTTACACTTCTCTGAACCAATCTTGTATTTCTCATTTCATCTTTAATTTCAATTTCCAATCCTGATATTTCTCCGCGTAATTCCTGAATTTTCTGACTAACATCAGCTCCCAATTCCTTTTGTTTTTCCAAATTTCGTAATTCCCGATTTTTAATCACTAATAACATACGTTTTTCATTCAATCCATTTTTCTGATAATCACTAAATTTCACTATTACATCGCCCTTTTTTACAAAATCTCCAGCCTTGTAATAAACATCATCAACGGATAAATTCACATCCAGTCCAATTTTAGTAATATTATGTGCAACAACAGTTCCTTTCATATCCACAAAAAGTTCAAGATTTTCACGTGTTATTTTTTCAATAACATATTTCTGATTAACTTTCGGAGTACAGAATTTTATCATAAAAAGAATAATAAAAATAAAAATTGCGGGCATTATCCAAATTATTTCATCTTTTTTTCTCAATTTTCTCTTCCTTTTTTAGTGGTTTCCATCAAAATAGGAATTTTCACTTAAATTATCTTCATAAGGGAAATATTCCTTTCGTCCTAGATAAAGCTGATCTGATTTCCTTTGGATTGGAACTACAAAAAATCCCCAGTTATTCAAATCAGTATAAATAAAAAATCTTACTGTGTTGTTTTGAATTGTATCGGTATCATTTTGAGAAATTATATTTGTAAATTCAGGCAAAATTTCCTGTGCATCCATTTCTTCGTAGTTATCCTCATTTTTATAAATCATCTCTTTTTTCAATTCGCCTTCTGCAGTATAAACATAAATTTTTAGTTCTTCAGCAGAAATCTTTTTGTCAATTTGTCCAATCAGAATATCAGCCTTTCGTGAAGTTTGTATCATTTCCACTTTTTCCCCGTCGTATTTTTCCACCCACACAGAATACGGTACAAGCGGAACTTCATTCACAATTTCCACGTCTATATGCCCGAAACGCTTATAATCCAGATATTTTATAGCTCCATCCAGACAGTTCAGTTTTAGCTCGTAATCATCACGATGGCTCAGTTCCTTGTATTCAATCATTTTTCCCGGCACAAATTCCTTTAGGACTTCCTGAAATGTACTGATTTTCGTTGACTGTCCGCTTAATTTTATTAATGAATATTCAAAAAGTAGCCCTTCCTTGTAATATGTATTCAAAAATTTTCTGAGCATTCCGTAAATATCAGCTTTTACGATTTTTTCAATTTCCTTTATCGTAAAAATATGTCTTGGGTAATCTGTTATTGTGGTAAATATTCCATTTTCATAAGTATGAATTTTCCAGCTTTTCAACTGCGTTATATGAATATCATTCCGTTTTTCATAATTTCTAGGCACATCAAAACGTGTCCGCAGTCTTCCATCGGATGTAAAAAATTCCTTTTTAAGATTTTCAGCGGCTTCCCACAGCATATAAAAGTTATTCCGTATTTTCTGATACTCCTCACTCATTTTATTCTCAAACTGTGAATATTTTGTAGGAATTATATTTTCATACTTTTCATATTCCAAATTCATATTTTCAAAAATTTTTTCAACACCGCTCTCATCAATTACCTTGTAAATCATATCATTATCATATTTTATCAAATCATTAATAGAAACAATCCTATTTTCAGAATATTTTGCCCCAAGTACAATTTTCAAAAACTGCATAATTCTGTAAGTCAAGTCATTTCCACCAAAATTCTCATCCCCGTTTTCAAAGCTCGTCCTTATATCTAGATAATACGAAATCCTGTCCTTGCTAATCACATATTTACAAGCCGCCAAATCCGTCGTCCCGCCACCACAGTCAATAATTAATGCACTATATTCCTCGTTTTCCTTATATCTCCCCTTCCTTATCTGTATCTCAATTGTATTGTACAGCACTGCAATTGCTTCATCCATAGCATTTTCACGAATAATCTCATATTCATAATTTTTCTCGCTTGAAATTATATTTTTTTCAGAAATTTCAGAATTCTGATTTTTATTAAATTTATTTTCCATCATAAAAATTTCCTGAAACATCGCCAAAAACTGCTCCTTTAATTTTACAGGGCTGGAAGCGTGAATTTTTTTAAATTTACATTTAAACATATATTCAGCACGATTCACAACATATTTTAAGTACGCCTTTATTATATCCTTTCTTTTTACATACAGAATATTTCCAAACTCATCATTAATTTTCTCAAGTTTATTATGCTCATGAACCCATCTTTTCAAGCTGTAAAAAATCGAGCCATTGACAATATAGTCATTTCTCTCTAGCTTTCTTACCACATCGTACCCAAATGAATACTTAATATTATTAGCATCACTGCAATCATCAATATAAACTAACGTTGGAAAAATCTCACGGTAATGCCTCTCCCCGTCGTCAAATTTCACATAATTTATCGCATCTATTACGACATTTCCATTCAAAATATCGTTAGTAGGCAAATCCTTCACATAATTTTTATCCAGATATGCCCCAAGAGCTGTATTTACTGTCCCAAAATCAATACAAAGCGGTGTATTCGTAGCTTCCAGATTTTTCACAACAAAATTTTCAATTTCAACTTTATAATAGTCCATCTGATATGGATAAAGCGGCATCATTTCATCTTCCTTCAAATTATAAAATTTATGAATAAATTTCAAGTCATTTTCTTTAAAGAACAAAAATGAAAATTTATTATTTCTCAGCGTTTCAACTCTAAAAAATTCCTTTTTACTAATCAGAAAATACTTATTTCTGCTATTCAAATCCTTTTCCAGCTGGAAAATCCCACACAAGTAATTATTTGCATTTATAAGAAAAACATTTGCACTGCTCACATTTTCAGGAATCTCAATTTTATAATTGTCTTCCCTCATCAAATCAAGCTCCTTGTATAAAATAATCTTGTGTGGCACCCGTATCTTATTCTCATGATGAATTCTCTCGCCAAGTTTATTATCAAAAAGTTCCTGAACATTCACAAGCCCGTTTTTATTAAACTTGTCAATACAGTAATTTCCCTTGACCCCTCTATATTTCATCAAAAGTGAGATAAGCTCTTCTCTAGTAGGCGTTTCCACATGCACATTTACCAAATGTTCCTCGATTGCAATCTGATACATCTCATAATAAGATTTTCTTCGCAATTCCTCTTCATAGAATAATCTCATTTTTATCTTTTCCCCTTTACTATTTTCAAGTATTATAACGACTTTATTAAAATTCAAGATTTACTTGTTTTTGATTTTATCGTGATTTATCTAATAGTTTCCTGAATAACAAAGAATTCTTTACCTTTGTTAAACAATATTTACTTTAAATTTAAACGGTTATCAAGCATATCTAATGCTAACCCAAATTTAAAAAATAGAAATTATATTTTGTTGCATAAAAAAAAATTATACTATACTCTAACCTGTTTAAAATTAAACTACTAAAAATTATATGAATTTAGAGTTTGAGTAAAATAGTCATGACTTTTGAGTTTGGTTTTAAAGAAGTTTCACTATAATTCTATTATTTTAATGGCAAATAGTATAATTTATAAAATCTAAAAATATTAAAAATATTTAGCTTTGCATAAAAATTTTTCTCAATTTTTCAATCATTTCCCTAACACTTCCAAATCTTTTCTGCCTGTCAAATTCCAGCCCCTTTTTTATAACTTCTTCCACTTCCTTAAATTTCTCAATCTTCTCAAATCCCAAAATAATTTCTCTATCAAATTCGAGTTCTGCCTTATAAAATCTCTTAATTGCCCCATCCACTTTCACTCCACAAAGCATAAAATATAAAAGTGCCGCAAGTGAATAAACATCCGTTCTTTCATCAATCTCTACTTTTTCTGAATAAATCTCAATCGGCGAATACCCATCTGAAACCTTAACAAACTCAACCTTTTCCTTCTTTTTCAAGCTCGCTCCAAAATCGATAATCCTGATATTTCCCCTAATATCAATCAAAATATTTGAAGGCTTCAAATCACAATGAATAATACCCTTTTTATGAATTTTATAAACTACTTCTGCAATTTTAAAAAATATTTCCAAAATATGATTTATTCTCACTTTTCCATTTTTTATCCTATTTTCCAAAATATATTTTTTCAAGGTAACTCCACAAAAATATTCAGTAACAATATAATTTGTCCCATTTTCACTAAAAAAATCCACAAGTTTAACAACATCATCCACAAATTTTCGTTTTCTTCTTTTAGATTTTTTCAAAAATTTCTCCAAAATACATTTTTCTTTCCAAAAACATTCTTTCAAATTTTCAAAATCTTTCTTGTACTTTTCAGTAAAAACCTCTTTACTATTTCTCATAACAATTTCTGAAGGATAACATTCCTTAATAATTACTTTTTCCCCTTGTCTATCTTCACACATATAAATATTGGAAAAATCACTTTTAGCTACATAATTTAAAATTTTATACTTCCCATTCAATATTATTCCCTTTGATAAAAAATCCATTCTTCTTTTCCCTTTTAAATTCTCTATTTTTCACAAAATTATTCCCATTTCTATCACGGCCAAGAACTTCCCAGTTCTTCTCAATTTCCTTTTCAAGTTGTGAAATTCCATTACTTTTTACCTTATAATTTTTCTTAAAATTTCTATTATCTGCATTCAAATTTTTTCTATTATATTTTTTATTTTTAGAAACTTTCTTTTTTATTCTTGAATTATTTAATTTTTCAGCTCCTTTCTCTTTAGTTTTTATAATATTTTGAGTAATTTCGAAATTTTTTGCATAGTTTTTTTCTATCTTTTTATTTTTTATCTCCTCATTTTCAACCAAATTACTATTCTCCAAAGGTTTTTCAACTTCATCTTCAATATTTTTCTGTCTAACTTTATTTCTTTCTATCTCTGATTGTTTGTTTAAATTATTTTTCATCAAATTTGCTTTTTCTATAATTTTCTCAGCCATTATATTTTTTACTTTTTCTTTTCTTTCACCTTTCAAGTTACCCTTTTGAATATTTTTCCCCACAGAAACAAACATAAACACAAATATTATAGCCAAAAATATATATTTTACAACTTTTTCCCATTTTTGATTTTTTTCATTAATTTCTTTTTCTAACAATTCATAATTTTTTTCCATTTCAATATCTTCAACAAAAATCGACAAAAATGGTATCACTTTTCCCAATTTTTTCTCACTAGCCTTTATCTGTTCACTTAAATTCTGCTCGACATTTAATTTACTTTTCCTATCAACATAAACCTCCTCAATTTCACTCTCATTAACAACTTTCCAAAATTCAGAATTCCCAGCCAGCAAATAATCATGTTTTTTCAGTCTTATTTTTTTGACTTGCTCACCACTTATCTTTTCCACAATTCTATTTTCCCTATACAAAACAAGTTCAGTTTTCCCCATATTTCCAACAATCATATTATTTTTTTCAATAATTATAACAATTTGCGAATAAAAATTTTTTAAATCAAAATCTTTTTCAGCTTTATGAAATTTATATAATTTTGTTTTCTCAAAAATCACTTTATCAACGGAAGATTGTATAATCTGTTTTATATTTTCTAGAGAAAATTCATTATTTTCCAAATATTTTTCAATAATTTTATGAACTCCAATTTTTGCTAAATTTATCTTATCAATTTTCTTATTTTCAATATTACTATTTCCAATTTTTTGAGATATTTCTGACTTTTCCTGCCATTTTTCATTTGTCTTTTCATCAAGATCAGCAATACACCATATTCCCTTGCTTCCATTTGGAATATATGCCGAATAAGTGTTTTTTTCAGCAATTTGTGCATATTCCTTAAAAAAGAAAGTATTTAATTTTATATTTTTTATCATTTTCCCTCCTTTCTTTTAAAAAATCTTCCAAAACTGCCACCATTTTTTATTTGCCTTTTTCTCAGCCTTTTTCAGCTTTTTCTCAATTTCAGCTATTTCATTTTGTTTTGTACCGCTTTTTTCCAGCTTTTCCTTTGCCTGCGTAAATTTTTCCACAGCTTCCTTCCATTTTTTATTCTTAAAATCCTCTTCTGCTTTTCTCTTTAATAAATATCCCTCATTTTTTTCAATTTTTTTATTCAAATCCTCAATTTTAGACATCTGATTTCCAAAATTTCCATCTGCATTCACCTCTTCCAGAAGTTTCTTTGTTTCCTCATATTTTGAAATACTTTCTTCAAATCTTTCATTTATAGCCAACTGGTCTGCCTGTGTTTCCATATTTGAGGCATTTTCCATTTTCCTTGTTATTTCTTCACGTCTTTGCCTCTCCCGCTCCATTTCTTCCTGCTGTGCCTTGATTTCAGCTTCTTTTATCTGCAGTTGCTGCTCCATCTGGATTTCCTGCTGTCTTAACCTTTCTGAATATTCCATTTCCTGTGTTTTTAACTTTTCAGCATTCTGGCTTTCAAATTTAATAAATTCCTGTGCCTGATTTATGTATTTACTCACAGCATTTGCATTATTCGTATCCTTCATTTTCTGATAAATATTTTTAGCCTGCGTTAGAATATTTATTGCTTGTGCTGGATTATTAGCAGTTATTTGCGAAAGTCCTTCCTGAACGAGATTGTTGGCAGTCTGTAAATCAGCATTTTGCTGGGAATGGAGTTCCTGTATCTTATTGTCAATTTCTCCCACTTTCACAGTATCTCCAAGCGCCTGGTACATCTGTCGTGCCTGATAATACGCCTCTTTTGAAGAATTAATATTGCTTTGTGCCAGCGAGTCTCCTTTATTTTCAGCAAGCATTGCCCCATTATACGCTGTTTTTTCCTTATCCGTTATTTCTTCCAGCTTTTTCTCAACTTGCGAAACATAATCTGCCCTTCCATTTGCCAAATACATATCAGCCGCATTTTTATAGCTAACCTTTGCTAAATTGTAGCTTCCTTCATTAACCGCTGTATCTCCAGCGACCTCTAAAGCCTTAGCTTCCTTTAATTTCACAGTTGAATTTATCCGTGAATCCAATGTAGTTAAAATCTCTTCCGTGTTCAGCTCATCCCGTTTATAGCTATTGTCATTCAGGTTATACTTAGCCTGCTGATATTTTACGTTCGCCTCGTCATAATTTCCGCTGTTAAACATCTCATTTCCCTCATTAATATCCGAAAATGCCTTTTTAATTTTCTCAGTTTCTCCAATTTTCTTATTTATCTCATCAATTTTCTTACTTGCATCAGCTCTTTTTTTCTCAGCATTCGTAAGAAATCCTATTATACCCTTGTTTTTAGGCTTTAATTTTTCGTATTCTCCAATTTCAAGTTTCAAATTATCAATTGAATTATTAAAATTTTTCTTTAAGATCTCCTCATCCGCCAATTTTTCATACTGTGTTGCCGCCTGCAGAATACCATTTCGCCTTTTTACATTCCAAATTATAACAAACAAAATAATTACAACAATAATTAGCATTACAAGTATTATTTTTTTAATAAGTTTCCTTTTATCCTTTTCCATCGGCTCTGGACTTGCTACAGCACCTACTTCTACCTGTGCAATCGTATAATTTTCGATATTATCCCTAAGCGAAGCAAGTATCCGTTTTTCCAATGAATTTAACCATTGCTTCTTATCCTCAAATCTGGATAAATCATTTTCCATATCATGCTCATCAATATTTTCCCAAAATCCTACAGTCGTCAAGCAAAAAACATCCTTTTCTATAAGTTCTACAGGTTTTTTTATAATATTTGGCTTAATTTTCCCAAAATCCCCAATTGCCTGCAGCAAATCATTTCTTTGCCTGTGAAATCTCATATCCGATATATTCAATGCCTCTTCGTCCACCAAAAGCTGTGCTATCGTGTCATCTCTGCTTTGAGAAATGATATATCCGCCTCTAATATGATAAAACCTTGTATTTCCGATATTTCCATATAAAATTGAATTATAATTACTTATAATGATTAAAAGAGAAGTGTGCATAAGAGAATATTTCTGAGTTTCTTCCTGTTTTTCCTTAACTTTCAGATTGGCATAATCCATCATTTCCTTTATTACATCATAGTTAAATCGTGGACGTAGCATAAAATATTCAATAGCAGATTCCACAGCAATCCTTGCCGCAACTTTTGCCCCTTCTTCCTCATCAAATCCATCCGCCACAGCCCAAATCGCATAATTATCCAGCAAAACATACCCAAAATAATCGTTATTTTCAGCCTTCGTCCCAGCCTCACTCAAAAATTCCGTAATAAATTTTGCCTCATCTTTCCTCATTTCTCAATTTCTCCCTCTATTTTTTATTAATTCAACTTTATAAAATATATTTTTATACTATTCCCCATTAAAAAGGTTAATATCTAATAAATTTTGAATTGTATTCTATTTTCTAATAAGATTTAGTATTAGATTATTTTGTTTAATAACAGTTTTTCCTATTTTATATTATATTTTTTCTTTTATTTTCGTAGGATTGCTCATCGCCGCAAATCCTACCACCTATGGCTAGTCTACGACATTTTTCTGCACTGACAAAAAACTCGCTATGCTCAGACAGTTTTGCCAGCACATAAAAATGCTCCGACGGATTAATTTATACTCAATCCTGTTTAAAAAATAAAAATTATATCTTAAATCATTTGAAAATATTGGATTTAGTATAAATTTATTAAATCTGTTCGTAATCTTCGATTTTTACTTCTAAATCATTATTTTTATCCTGAAAATTCGTATTTTTCACAATTTTTTCATCGTTTAAATTTTCATATTTTCTTTTCACGCTTTCCTCTCTTGATTTTTGCTTTTCCCAGTCAAAATAATCTCCGCACAAATTCACAAATACAAACTTACTTTCCCCCATTTCCACTACTGAATAAGCTCTTAGTTCTACTGTGTTGTAGACTGCTTCTCCATTTAGATAAATAAGTCCGTTGGAATCTCCAGGAGTTAGCATAAATTTTCGCTGTTTGGGATTATAGCTTATTGAACAATGGTTTTTTCTAGAAATCATAGTATCTCCTAAAATTTGTATATCCATATTTTCTCCACGCCCAACAAAGTTGCGTTCACTCACAATTCTGTAGTCTTTTCCCTTATCATGCCCTTCAATACACGTAAGCCAACCCACGACTGGATCTACTGTGCTGTCTTTAGACCAGTAGGCTGTTGTTCTGTCTTCATCTTTCATTTCTTCAACTAGATTAATTTTATCATCTAGATTTTCTGTTTCCAGCCCTTCTGATTTGCAGTAAGGACATAAGCTGTATCTTGAAACATCATATATATGCCCATTTTTACATCTATCCAATTTCATTTTAAAATTTTCCTTTCTTTTTTCATTTTATGAATTTATAGGTTTATTTTAATAATATTTTTGTAGTTGCTAAATAAATTATGTCTCCTGATTCCACTTTTACTGGTATATTTTTTTTCAGCTTTATTTTCCGTTTATCTAAACTTCTTTCTATTCCGCTTCCATTTTGTGAGCCTAAATCCTCATAATACCAGATTCCATTGACACGATTTAAGATTCCATGAGCCCTGCTGACTAAATTTGAGTAAATTCCTTCACTTACATCTATATCCACCCTGTTTCTTGGCGATTGCTTCCCAATGAGAAGCGATGTTGCTCTCCCAATTTTCCAAATTTTCATATCATAATCTTCCGAATCCTTCAAAAATATATGCTCAATCTGCTTTTTCTCCAAATCCTCTATTTCCTTCACTCTTTCTAAAAATACATTATGCTCTCTTTCTCTCTCATGCTTTATATTTTTGATTTCCTCCTCAACTTCCACCTTTTCAAAAAATCTTTCCACAATAAGCAGGTAAAGTGTAACTCCAATATAAATAAAAATTGAAAAATAAAGGCTTTTTGTAGAATATCCTGAAAGATGTACAAAAATGAATGTAAATATTAAAACTGTCATTATCAAAATATTTTTTATATTTAAAAATTTGTAACTTTTTTGATTTTTTGCATTCAATTTACGTTTTTCATATTTTTTAATTCCCTTATCTACACTAATTTTATTTCTTTCATCGTCAATTTTTCCATTTTCTCTATTTTTTCCAAGCCGTGCTACGCTTCTAAGCCTTTCCAGCCTGTAAATGCTCCCACGCCCAAATGGACGCCTAAAAATGTTTCCCCAATTTGTAAAACTTCTTCTAATTCCCCACAACATTTCTAATTTCCCCTTCTTACTTTTTCTCTTTCATATCAAAAAAACTCTCAAACCTGCTTTTCACACTTTCCTTCTCAGCTTTTGCTTTATTCTTCCCCATTTTATCTAGCCCAAAACTATTTTCAAACATTCCTTTCATTTCGGTTGCACTTTTAAAAAACTCTTTTCCGAAAGTAAAATTATTTTGAAAAGATTTACTTTTAAAATTTTCTTTATTATTTTTATTTTTTTGAGGATTTCTCTCATTTTTTCTTTTGTAATCATACTCTTTCCGTTTTTTATCGTTTGAAAGAAC
This sequence comes from Leptotrichia sp. oral taxon 879 str. F0557, assembly GCF_000469385.1. Classification (GTDB taxonomy): domain Bacteria; phylum Fusobacteriota; class Fusobacteriia; order Fusobacteriales; family Leptotrichiaceae; genus Leptotrichia; species Leptotrichia mesophila. The sequence continues at coordinate 84,266 of NZ_KI271343.1, read as the reverse complement.
TTCATAAGCCTCTGTTATTTCTCGAAATTTTTTTACAGCTTTTTCATCTCCTGTATTTCTGTCAGGATGATATTTCATTGCCATTTTTCTATATTTCTTTTTTATTTCAGAAACATCTGCATTCTCAGGTACTTCCAGTATTTTATAATAATCCATGCCTCTTCCTTCTTTATTAATTTTTCTTTAATTTTAATTAAATAATACTATATTATTATATTTTTGTCAATATATTTTTAATTTGTAATTAATATTTTTAATTTTAAATTTCACAAAAAAGACATAAAATTTACATATTTTTGTCAAAATTAAATGGTATTATGTATTTGTTCAAAAGATAGGAGCATAAAAATAAAAATTGAAATGGAGATGATTAATATGAATATGAAAAATACTTTTAAGAAAATGGTTGCAATTCTAGGAATAGCAGGAATATCAATTGTATCTTTCGCGATACCGCCTAAAGAGTTGCCTTCAAGGAAGCCTGGAGCTGAAATTATTCAGTCAAATAAAAAGGTTGCTAAGAAAAAGAGCAGAAATGTAAAATCGCCTAACAGACATCATGCAGTTCTTCAAGGAAAAAGAAAATAATAAAAAAGCTCAATTTATAAAGTTATTACTCATGCAAAAGAATAAAATCAATACTGTTTTACTAAAAAAGCCATCTTAAATATAATAAAAGGTGGTTTTTTTAGTTGACAAAAATCTATCAAATTAAATAATATTGAAGATTGGATAAAATAGTAAAAACTTATTATCCTAATTTTAAAGTGATTTTATTATGCAGTAAAATTTTTTTAAAAATAATTTGATTTTTTGAAAAATGGGGGTATACTTTTAGTGTAAAGAACAAAAATGGAGGTATTTATATGAAAGTTTTAGCTATGATTTTAGCTGGTGGAAGAGGTTCAAGACTTGACATTCTATCAGAAAAAAGAGTTAAACCAAGTGTTCCTTTTGCTGGAAAATTCAGAATTATTGATTTTGCACTAAGTAACTGTTCAAATTCTGGTATTTATGATGTTGCATTGCTTACTCAATATTTGCCATTATCATTAAATGAACACATCGGATCTGGGAAACCATGGGATTTTGACAGAAGAGACACTGCAATCACAATGTTGCAGCCACATGAAAAACTTGGCGGAAATTCTTGGTATCAAGGAACTGCCGATGCAATTAGACAAAATATTGATTTTATTAAAAGTAAAAACCCTAAATATGTATTGATTTTATCTGGAGATCATATTTACAAAATGGATTACAGATGGATGTTAAAAGAACACGAAGAAAATGACGCTGAATTAACAATTGCTGTACAGCCAGTACCTATTGAAGAGGCAAGCAGATTCGGTATTTTTGAAGTTGATCAAAATAAAAAAATCTTAAGCTTTGAAGAAAAGCCTGCTGAACCAAAAAGTAACCTAGCTTCAATGGGAATTTATATTTTTAACACAGATTCATTATTAGAATACCTTGAAAAATTGGAAAATCACGATTTAGATTTTGGAAATCACGTTATTCCTGCAATGATACAGGAAGACAGAAAAGTTTATGTTCACACTTATGATAGCTACTGGAAAGATGTAGGAACTTATGATTCATACTTGGAAGCAAATCTGGATTTAATCAAAAAATCTGAAGAAGTTGGAATTAACTTGTATGACCAAGGATGGAAAATTTACACAAGAAGTGAAGACTTAGCACCTGTAAGAATCGGAGTTACAGGAAGCGTTCAAAATTCATTAATCTGTAATGGATGTAAAATTGAAGGAAGTGTGGAAAATTCAGTATTAGGACCTGGAGTTACTGTTAGAAAAGGTGCAACTATTAGAAACTGTATTATTTTCTCTGGAACGTATGTAGATGCAAATTCTCACTTAGATACAATTATTGCTGATAAAAAAACATACATTGGTAAAAATTCATTTATAGGGAATGGAAATGCAAATATTCCTAACAAGGAACGTCCAGATTTATTATCTTCAGGAATAACAGTAATTGGTAAAGGTGTAGTTATTCCTGATGGTTCAATTATTGGTAAAAATGTAAGAATTTTTTCTGGAGTAAAAATTGATGAGCATAACAGATTAATTGAAACAGGGGAGACTGTAAAATGGTAGTTTAGACTATCTAAAATTAATAATTAAAAAAATTCAAGTTATTGAGATTTTTAAACTATTTTAAATGGTAAATCTTGGTAGCTTGAATATTTTAGAATATGCCTAAAATCTTCTAAAATCGAACTGGTAGAATAAAAAAGATTTTGGCAAAATAGCAGAGTAATAGAATAATCATAATTTTGCAGTTCGGTTTTAAAATGATTGTACTAAAAATATTTTAAGAATAGGAGTGATTAATTTGAAAATAGTATATTTGGCATCTGAAGTGGCTCCGTTTTATAAATCTGGTGGACTAGCTGACGTTTTGGGGGCATTGCCTAAAAAAATGCAGGAATTAGGACATGAAGTTTCTATAATAATGCCTAAATACGATATAATACCGTTAAAGTATCTTGAAAAACTGGAATGGGTAGCAAGGCTTGAAAGTCACGGAGATGTGTTTAATTTAGTAAGATACCCAGATGATAAGATAAATTATTACTTTATTGAAAATAAAGCATTGTACGAAAGAGGACATGTTTACGGAGATTTTGATCAGGATGTTCAATATGCGATGTTTTCAGAATTGGCACTTAGATTTTTGAAGGAAATTAATTTGCAGGCGGATATCTTGCATTGTAACGACTGGCAAACTGGTCCAGTTCCATATTTTTTGAATGTTAGATATAATTATGATCCATTTTACTGGGATATGAGAACAGTTTATTCAATTCACAACTTAATGTATCAAGGAAAATTCTCTAAATATTCATTTGAAAGAATGGGATATTATATGGATGACAGACATGACTTGAACTTTATGGAAATTGGAATTGGATATGGAGATGTTGTAAATACAGTGAGTCCAACTTATGCCGAAGAAATAAAATACGCTTACTTTGGTGAAGGGCTGGAATGGATTACAAATAGAAAATATATTCACGGTATTTTAAACGGAATAGACGTTGAAGAATTCAATCCTGAAACAACAAAAGGAATAATTCCTTTTAATAAAGATTCTTTAGATAAAAAGAAAGAAAATAAATATTTACTACAAGAAAAATTAGGGTTGCCAAAATCAGATGTTGCTTTAATTTCGATAATTTCAAGACTTGTAGAAGGAAAAGGGCTAGACTTGGTATCAGCGGCGCTTGAAAACTTATTGCAGTATGATGCTGTTCAAATAGTGATTTTAGGAAGTGGAGATAAATTCTACGAAGACTACTATAACCACTTGGCATGGAAATATCCTGATAAATTCAAAGTTTATCTTGGGTACAACGGACAGCTTGCAAATGAAATTTACGCTGGAAGTGACATGTTCCTCATGCCATCAAGATATGAGCCTTGCGGACTTAGCCAAATGATAGCAATGAGATTTGGAACTATACCGATTGTAAGGGAAACTGGAGGACTAAAAGATACTGTACAGCCTTACAACGTTTTTACAGATGAAGGAAACGGATTTTCATTTACAAACTTTAATGCAGATGATATGCTTTTTACAATAAAAGTGGCAGAAGGAATTTATTATGACAGACCTGACATTTGGGAAAAATTGGTAAAAAGAAATATGGATCTTGATTTTTCTTGGGATAGATCAGCAAGAGAATATGAAAAACTTTATGAATTAGCTAAATCTTATTAATTTTTAAAAAATAAAATGGAGTAGAACTGTAATGTTGCACTCCATTTTTTGCTCTAAAATGTAATTGACAAAACTCGAAATTAGGTTTATAATTTTACCAAGAAACAAAGAAACCAAAAAAAGGAGATTTTTTATGGAAAGTAATATTTTGGAAATGAATAAGACAATCTCGATTTCTTCTAAAAATCAGATTACAATTCCTAAAAAAGTTATGGAATATCTAGGTTTTACAAAAGAGGCAAAAATAAAGGTTAGCAAAGGCTCTTTGATTGTAACGCCTGTGAAAGAAAATGAAGATATGGAATTTTCAGATTTGATTTTGGAGGACTTGATAAAGGAAGGATATTCAGGAGAAGAACTTCTAAAAGAATTTAAAGTGAGAAAAAATAATGTCAAGCCTGCAATTCAGGAATTAATATCAGACACAGAAAAAAACGGAGTAAGTTATGAGGATGTATTTGGGGAGGATTAATAATGGAAACGGAAGTAATTATATCCACTGGTGCGGCAAAATATTTTAAGAAATTAAAAGACAAAAAATTAAAAGAAAAATTTGCTGAAGCAATTAAAAAAATTAAGGAAAATCCTGAAATAGGAGAAATGAAAAAATCCGATTTAGCAGGCATATATGGTTATGATATTTTTTACAATAAAATTAACTATGAACTAGCGTATACAATTAAGATAGAAGATAAAAAAATAGTTATTATACTATTAGCAGGAACAAGAGAAAATTTTTATAAAACTTTAAAAAAATATTTAAAGTCACAATAAAATAGTGTAAGAAAAAAGTCAAGTTTTTCAATTAATTTATGAAAAATTTGATTTTTTTTATTTATTAAATGCGAACTATTATTCATCAAACTATTTCAAAGTGAAAAAATTAAATAAGGATATAACATTTCTGATTGAAGTTTTAATACCGATATGATAAAATTTTAGAAGAAAATAATATAAGAAAAAATTTTGAAAAATAGAGGTAAATTGATGAAAAAAGATAAAATTGGGTTTTTGATATTTCATATATTTTTTATTGCGTTTGTGCTGTTTTTGAAAAATGTAGTTGCTTTTCAGAATGAAGCGTTGGAGATGAAATTTTTGGAATGTCTGCTTATGGGTGTTTATATTTATACGTTTTTTACAGCGAAAATTTATTTGGAATGGCTAAATTCGTATATGATTTTTTTGTATACGCTGTTTTTGTTTAATTTTACAAGGATATTTCTGGATATTGTGAATTATAGGGAATTTGGATGGGCTACGAAGTTTGCTAACTTTTATTTTTTTTATGATGTGAGAAATGAGATAATAAATGTTTTTCTGCTAGTATTACTATTTACGCATCTAGGATTTTTCATTGCGATTTCAAACGAGAAGATTAGTGAGATTAGAAGCAGTGTTACGCTTGAAAGCAGAAAGCTGTTTACGAATGTTGGAATGGCTCTGTTTATAATTTCGTTGCCTGCTTTAGCCTACAAGATGTTTATTCAGCTAAGGGTTATTTTGCGGGCTGGATACGAGGCTTATTATACTGGAATTTTAAAGGGAGTTGATTATCCTGCATTTACAAAAGGCTCTGGTACAGTGATGACAATTGGATTTTTGATATTTTTAATTTCAATTCCATCCAAAAGAAAATTTTTGACAATTTCTTCACTTTATCTTATGGTAAAACTGCTGGATTCATTCAAAGGGGCAAGAGCAATATTTTTGACACAGCTTCTTTTTATAATGTGGTATTACGCAAAAGTATATGGAATCAGGATAAAAGCCAAGACAATGGTAAAATTAGTAGGATTTACCGTGATTTTTTCACAAATTCTGGTGTCTGTGCGAAGTAAAAAAATATTCAGTCTGGATTTGGTAAACACAATTTTTAATTTTCTATTTTCTCAAGGAGTAAGTTATCTTGTGCTTGGCTACACAATCAATTTTAAGCACAGCATTGTAGGAAACGGAAGCTACCCCTACATCTTGCAGGGAATATTTGGCTTTAAGCCACAGTCGTTGGAAACACTTGCCACAACCAACTCCATTGCAGATAAATTAACATATTATCTAAATTCAGGTGCTTATTTAAAAGGAGAAGGAATCGGCTCAAACTATATTGCAGAAATGTATGATTTAGGCTACTTCTGGTTAATTATAATCTCAATTCTGCTTGGAATTTTTATTATAAAATACGAAAAATATGTTGTGAAAAATAGATTTTTATTATTAACAAGCTATTACTTTATACCCAATTTATTTTATATCCCAAGAGGCTCATTCTTCGGAGAAGGTCTAATAAAAAATATGGCAATGCTAATAGCAGTTTATGTGATAATTTTCAGTTTTGACTACATGTATAGGAAAATTGTGGAAAAGAAGGAACTGATTTGATTTTTTAGGGAGTTGAGTGGGATTGAATGAGAAAGAACTAGTATTTAAAGTTCATTGGGCAGAGAAATTAAAAATGGTATTTAAATTGATTTGTATTCCATTATTGTTTTTTTGGGGATGGAGATTTTCTTTGGATTTTTCAATAAATGAAATACTTTTTAAATGCTTTTTAACTATTCTGCTTTCAATCATAATATTTTTAATTTTATCTATTTTTGTTTTTAACAAAAAAATTGAAGTCTTTGATAATATTATGACATATTATGAAAGAGGAAAAGAAGTTTGGTGTAGAAGAATAGGAAAGGATAATGTTAGGATATTTAACGAGAATAATTTATTTTATGGTGATGTTAAATATCTTTCGATAGATTATTGTTATGTTGTTATTTCTTTATTTGGAAAGAAAAATTGCTTAAAACTTGAAAAAATTATTTGTGAATTTCAACTTGAAAAAGAGAAAATTGAAAATACAGTATTTGAGATTCCAAAAAAGGAATTACTTGTAGAAAAATGTAAAAATATTTTTAAAAATAATGCTGTTAAGATAATTATTGTCTTGATAGTAGTTAAATATTCTGATAATATTTTTTCGAATTACGTTTTGATAATTATTATTTTGGGAGCTATTATTTTACAAATTGTTTCTTTAATTAGAATGAAAATTTATACACCAAAAATTATAAAAATATTTAGTAATTTTATAGGTATTGATGATGAAAAATACAATAAGTATGATATAAAAAAGTTGATGATTACAAGTCCGAATACAAAAAGTGAAACAATAGATTTTGGATACAGAATATTAAAAATTTTTGGAAATAATGAAAAAAAGGTTTATACACTAATTACCTCTAAAAATTCAGAATTTAAAAATTCTGGAAAGGATGAGGATTACGAGACTTTTTATGAAGAAATAGTAAAATTTTGTATTGTGAATGGAATTGAGTATGAGTTGGTGTAGAAAAATAGGAGTTTAACGTTGATGGAAATAGAAAATATAGAAATAATAGATGGAATAAATGACAATAATAAAAACGATATAGTCAAATGGACTAATGAAAAGGGAAAGGACTTTCTTGAGCAATGGGCTGGAAAAAGTCTTGATTTTCCACTTACAGAAAGTCAAATTGATGATTTGAAGGATATTTACTCGATTTTTTGTGAGAATGAGTTTGTGGGGATTATTCAGAAAATACGAAAAGAGATAGACAATGTTCATATTGGAAGATTTTTGATTAATCCTGAATTTACTGGAAAAGGACTTGGAAAAAAGGCTTTGATAGAGTTTATAAATTTAATTTTTCAAGATGAGAACGTGAATTCGATTACGTTAAATGTGTTCGATTATAATGCGGGGGCAAAGAAATTGTATGAGAAAGTTGGATTTGAAGTTGTGAATGTTACTGAAAATCCGATGAAAAAGTATATGATGATTATGAAAAAAGATGAAAAATAGGAGAAAATAATGATAGAAAAAAAAATATATTATGTCTGGATTGGGAATACCAAAAAGCCAGATATTTTTTATAAATGTCTAGAATCGTGGAAGAAAAATCTGCCTGATTTTGAAATAATAGAGATAAATGAGAAAAATTTTGATATGGAAAAACACCTTGCGAAAAATAGATTTTTTCGTGAATGTTACGAAAGAAGGCTTTGGGCGTATGTTTCGGATTATATGAGAGTGCATTTTATGTATGAAAATTCTGGAATTTATGTGGATACGGATATGGAAATAATTAAAGATTTGACACCGATTTTGGAAGGAAAAGATGAATTTTCTAAAAATGGGAAGATGAATTTTTTTATTGGGTATGAGGATGAAAAACACATAAGTGTTGGAATTTTTGGGACAACGAAGCATAATGAAGTGTTAAAGGACATTAAAGATTTTTACGAGAATGACATTTGGAAAAAGCCAATTTGGACGATTCCTAAGATTTTTACCTATACTTTTGAGAAAAAATATAATTTGAGCGAGAAAAGGGAAAATACTTTAAAAAACGGAGAAATAGTTATTTTTCCGAAAGAATATTTTTATCCTTATGGATTTAAGGAAGTTTATTCTGATGATTGCATAAAACCTGAAACATACGGAATTCATTGGTGGAATGACAGCTGGAGCAGTTTGAAGGCAAGGTTGTTTTTGGAAACGAAACATTTGTCAGGAGTAAAAAAACTGGTTAAAAAGATGAGGATAATTGCGAGGTTTTATTTAAAGGAAAAGAGATAAAAATAAGGATTATTTAGATAGAAATAAAAAAGTAAAAATAAAAAGGTTTGGTAGATACTAAAAAAAGTGATATAATTGAATGAAAAATTTGGAATAACAGATAAATTTTTATTAGAGAAACTGTTGTTTTGAGAAAATAAAGAAGGATTAGGAGAAATATTGGAAAAATGAGTAATTTAAAAAAAATATTGTTGTCGCTTATGATTTGTGGGGCAACTGTTAGCTGGGCAAAAGAATTTAAAATAATGACATATAATATTTATGGAGGAAGACTTACGAATGGTCAAAAACTAGGTGAAAGCATTAAGCCGTACGAGCCTGATTTTGTATCACTTCAGGAAGTTGACAAGTTTACGAAAAGAAGTAATTTTCGTGATATAACTTCTGATATTGCAAAAGTTCTTGGTTATGACTATTATTTCTTTAAGAAATCAAGAGATTATGATGGTGGGGAATATGGAATTTCATTTATTTCAAAATATCCGCTTGAGAAAATATATACTTATGAATTGCCGTCGGAAGGTGTTGAAAAAAGACAGCTGATAGTTGCAGAGCTTTCTAAAAAAACTTTTGGGAAAAAGGTGCTGGTAATGAATACGCATTTGGACTTTAAGCAACAGATAAAGCCTGAAGAAATGGAGTCGCTGGACTTGCTTACAAAATTTTTTGATAAAGATGATATAAAGTTTTTGAGTGGAGATTTTAATTTTTTACCAACGACAAAATATTACGGAGAGATTACGAAAGACTGGAGAGATACTTATATGGAATCCAATGCTAGTGGTGTAAGAACTCTTTCAGATCCACGTATTGACTATATTTTTGGTAGCCAGTCGAAAAAATGGAAGGTAAAATCAAGCTATTTTATTAATGATGCAACGCAGGACTGGACAAAACTGTCAGATCATCTTCCATATATAACGGTTTTGGATATAAAATAAAAAAAGAAGGAGACATAGAGTATGAAAATTTCCCTTGTAATGCCGACAATTAATGTTACAACTGAACTTGATTTATTCCTAAAAAGCCTAAAGGCACAGACTTATAAGGATTTTGAGCTGATTGTGGTAGATCAGAATGAAGGAAATGAAGTTTTTGAAATTGTGAAAGATTATGAAGAGGAATTTAAGATAAAATATGTAAGAAGTGATGAAAAAGGGCTAAGCTTGAATAGAAACAGAGGGCTTATCCTGATGAAAGGTGAAATTGTAGGATTTCCTGATGATGATTGTGAATATCGGCCTGATACACTTGAAAAAGTTGCAGAATTTTTTGAAAGAAAGAAAAATTATCAGATTTATTCGTGTCGTACACTTGAACGGGGAAAAGACTATGGAACAGGCGTTATGGAGAAAAAGGACATGGAAATAACGAAGGATAATGTGGATACAACTGTGAAATCCATAACTTTTTTTGTAAATTACGGTAAGGATGATATTGTCTTATTTGATGAAAATCTAGGCGTTGGTGCAACTTTTGGAAGTGGGGAGGAAACAGACTATGTGCTGACATTGCTTCACAAAGGCTATAAGGGAAGATATTTTGCAAATGATATAATTTACCATCCAGCTAAAAAGGGAAACTATAACGATCTGGAACGTGCTTATAGATATGCATTGGGATTTGGAGCATTGGTAAAAAAGGAAGTAAAGGGCAGAAAAAACAGATTTTATATTCTGAAATACTGGAAGAGACAATTTAGAAGTTTTGCTGGAATGATTGTTACAAGAAACAGGGCATATCATAGAGTTGTGATGAAGGGTAGAAAAATTGGATATACAAAATATAAAATCTAAAAATTAGGAGAAGAATATGGATAAGATAAAATGCTTGATAAATATGATAATAGCTTATCTCATTTATCCATTTAACAAACGAAAATTCAAAAATAGAAATATATGGCTTATGGGTGGAAACGCAGGAGAACTTTTTGTGGATAATGGACGTGCGATGTATGAGTATTTACGGTCAAGACAGCAGGAAGAAGTGTACTGGGTAATAAACAGAAATGCCAAAATTGCAAAAAAAATTCCGGGAGAAAAACTGATAAAAGGAAGTGTAAAAAGCTATCTGTATTTTATGAATGCAAAAGTTGCATTATTTTCTCACTCAATTTCTGCGGACATTGTTCCCTACCTATTTGTAGTGCCATTAATAAATAAATTTCACAAAAAAGTATTCAAAGTATTCCTGAATCACGGAACAGTAGGTTTTAAAATCCGACAGGCAATGAATCCAAAAACGGCAAAAGTAGCAGAAGCACTTGTAAAATCCTATGATTTAAATATTTGCGATTCAGAATTTGAAAAAAAAGTAAAAACAGAAACTTGGTGGGAAGTTCCAAAGGAAACAGCAGTTATAACAGGCTACCCAAGATACGATAAATTATACAATCTAAAAATTATGGAAAAACAAATATTCTTTATGCCGACATGGCGAAACTGGCTAAAGTCAGAAAACTCAGAAAACCAAAAATTTGAAGAAACAAAATATTTCCAAAATATTGCAAATTTAATTACAGACAAGAAATTAAATAACTATTTGGAAAAAAATGATATTAAATTAAACATTTACATTCATCAGTTAATGCAAGATTATCTAAAGAACTTTGGAAATATAAAGCTTGGAAAAAATATAAAAATACTCCCAAAAGAAGTAAACATAACTGAAGAACTGCAAAAATCAAAATTATTAATAACAGATTATTCAAGCGTAGCCTACGATTTTTACTATCTGAACAAGCCAATTATCTTCTTCCAGTTCGATAAACGTGAATACGAAGAAAAAGTCGGCTCTTATGTAGACTTAGACAAAGACTTGTTCGGAAAACAAGCCAAAACTGTAGAAAAATGCGTTGAAGAAATCATTGAAATTTTCGAAAATAATTTTCATTATGACGAGGAAATGAAGCAAAAATCTGATAAGTTGAGAGAAAAGTTTTTGAAGTATGTGGATAAGGGGAATTGTGAGAGAGTTTACAATGAAATTTCAAAAAAAATAAACTGATTATATTTTTGATATCTATTTTAGATTATTTTTATTAATAATAGTTTTTTCTTTTATAATTATAATCTTTTCTAACGTAAGGGCATCAAGCGCCATGCCCTTACAACCACGCTTAACGCAAAACTTTCTTATAAAAGAAAAATAGAACTCGCTTTTGAACAAAAATTATTTTATATCTAAATAAATATGTATAATTAAAAAATATTTTAAAAGCTCAAACAGCTATTTTTCTTCTAACGAAATTTTGCTCAAAAATCTTTTAATTAGAATAGTTGTTATAACTAAATTAAAATTGTCGTGATTTTTTGGAAATGAAATCGATTGTTTGAGCGAAGTTTTACGTAGCGAGTTTCGATTTTGTTTTCAA
>NZ_KI271343.1:0-72431 GCF_000469385.1 Leptotrichia sp. oral taxon 879 str. F0557 | reverse complement strand
TTGTAAAGGGGATGGCGATTGATCCCCTTTACGTATACAAAAAGAAAAAAAATATGAAATATAGAAAAAATGTTTATTAACAAAAATTTATTTTATATAATTTTAATAAGAAATAAGCAGGGGATAATTTTTATTAATTTTTTAAAAAATTGAAAAAGAAAATAAACTATGATAAAATTTAAAGATAAAAAAATAAAGAGAACAGAGGTAAAATAACGATGGCAGATACACCGCTTATGAAGCAATATAAGGAGATAAAATCAAATTTTGAGGACTCTATATTGTTTTTTAGATTGGGTGATTTTTATGAAATGTTTTTTGAGGATGCGGTGAAAGCGTCAAGAGAGCTTGGACTTACACTTACTTCGAGAAATAAGGAGAAGAATGTGGATATACCGCTTGCGGGAGTTCCATTTCATTCGGCAGATTCATATATAACAAAACTTGTTTCAAAAGGGTATAAAGTTGCGATTTGTGAGCAGACAGAAGATCCGAAGATGGCAAAGGGAATTGTAAAACGAGAAGTTGTGAAGATTATAACGCCTGGGACAGTTGTGGATGTGGAGGCGCTTGATGCCAAGAGCAATAATTACTTGATGAGTATTTTGAAAATTGAGAATAAATTTGGAATTGGGTATATTGATATAACGACTGGAGAATTTAAGGTAACGGAAGTTGAAAAGGATGATGATTTTGTAAAATTATTTAATGAGATTAATAAGATTGAGCCTAAGGAAGTGCTTGTTACAGAGGATTTTTATGGAGAAATAAAGGAAAAGTTAGATGATTTTTTACAAAAGAATGATTCAGTTGTAACTTTTGTGAGTAAAGTTCGGGACAGTGCAAAGTATCTTATGGATTATTTTGAGATTGTGTCGCTGGAAAGTTATGGGATTAAGGATAAAAAGGCGATAATTGGAGCTGCAGCCATGGCACTTGATTATGCGGCTACTATGCAGGTTGAACATGAGCTGACTGTAGAAAAGATTGAGTTTGTGAATATTTCCAATTACGCTGAAATAAATGCGATTACAAGCAGAAATCTGGAACTTTTAAAAAATCAGAGAGAAAAAACTGTTTATGGCTCGCTTCTGTGGGTGCTGGACGAGTGTAAAACTTCAATGGGAACACGACTTTTAAAAAGATTTATAAATAATCCACTTTTAAATGTTGATAAAATAAGAAAAAGACAGGAAGATGTACAGTATTTTATCGATAATATCTTGATTCGTGAGGATTTGAGGGAAAAACTTGAGGATATTTACGATTTAGAGCGGCTTTTGGGGAAAATAATCTTTGGAAGCGAAAATGGAAAAGATTTGACAGCATTGAAAAAAACGATAAAATCGGCTGTTGAAATAATGAAAATTTTGGGAAATACTGGTTTTTTTAAGGATATTGATGCAAATATTTTGTTTGAGTGTTATAAAATAATTGACGACAGTATAAATGAAGATGCGCCGTTTTCAGTACGTGAAGGCGGAATTATAAAATCTGGATATAATGAGGAACTGGATGAAATAAGGAATATTATGAATTCTGGGAAAGACTTTTTGCTGGATATTGAACAGCGCGAAAGGGAAGCAACTGGAATTCGAAATATGAAAATAAAATTTAACAAGGTTTTTGGTTATTTTATTGAAATTACAAAAGCAAATCTGGATATGGTGCCAGAACATTACATAAGAAAACAGACTCTTTCAAATTCAGAGAGATACATCACGCCTGAACTGAAAAAATATGAGGACACAATAATAAATTCCAAGGCAAAAATCGAAGATTTGGAATATCATTTGTTCAAGGAAATTAGCGGAAAACTCAAGGAACATCGGAAAATTTTGTCAGAACTTGCAGAAAGGCTGGCATACATTGATGTAATGGTATCTTTTGCTGTAAGTGCCATTGAAAATGATTACGCAAAACCTGAAATGAATGAGGAATATTCATTTGAAATTGAGGGTGGAAGGCATCCAGTTGTAGAAAAGCTGATTGGAAGGACGGATTATGTTTCAAATGATACAGTTTTTACTGAAAAGGAAAGTTTTGTTGTGCTAACAGGACCTAATATGTCGGGAAAATCAACGTATATGAAGCAAATCGCATTAATTTCCATAATGGCTCAGATTGGTTCTTTTGTCCCTGCTAAAAAAGCAAATTTATCAATTATAGACAAATATTTGACACGGATTGGGGCTTCTGATGATATTTTGACTGGGCAAAGTACATTTATGGTGGAAATGAGTGAAGTCTCCAACATTCTAAACAATGCGACTGAAAAAAGCCTGATAATACTTGATGAAGTTGGACGTGGAACTTCCACAACCGACGGTGTTTCCATTGCGACTTCCATTTCAATGTATATTCATGATAAAATTGGTGCCAAGACAGTTTTTGCAACACATTATCACGAACTGACTGATTTAGAAAATAAATTTGCACACATTGTAAATTATCGGATAGAAGTGGATGAAAAGCAGGGAAAAGTAATGTTTTTGCGAAATATTGTAAAAGGCGGAGCAGACAAGTCCTATGGTATTGAAGTGGCGAAATTGGCTGGGCTTCCAAAGGAAATATTGATTGAAAGCAAGAAAATATTGAAACGGCTGGAGCAGAAAAAGGAATTGATAGAAAGAACCGTAGATGTTCACCAGCTATCACTTTTTGGAGGAAATTCAGAGTTTGAAAATGATTTTGAAGAATTTGAAATTGAAAGTGTAAATGATTTTGAAAATATTGAAAATAATCAGTTTTATGTGGAGAAATTAGTACAGGTTGAAGAAGAAAAGGAAAGTTTGTTAGAAATTATGAATAAAATAGAAAATTATGACATAAATAATATCACACCAATGGATGCAATGAAATTTTTGTTTGAACTAAAGCAAGAAATCAAAAGAGAGAATTAAAATTGGTAAAATAGGAGAAAAATAATGTGGAAAAAACTAGGTTATGGAGGACTTATATTAATACTGATATATTTTATATATGCAGTATTTTTTAAAAAAATTCCAACACCGCTTGAACAGATGCAAAAAGATATGAAAGCCAAAAAAGTTATGTATAGGTTAAAAGATGATGCAATTATTTATGCGGATGAACAGATTGGATCTGAAGGAGATGAGGTTATCAGATTTAAAAATGTAATTGTAGATCTGATAAAGAAAAAAATGTTAATTTCTGGAAAAGAGGGAGAAGTCAATACTAAGACATCTGATGTTACATTAATGAAAAAAGTTGTTGGAACAACGAAGGACAAAAAATGGGAAATTTATACAGAACGTGTGGAATATAAGAAACAAGGAGATACATTAGTTTCACCAGTAAGGACAAAGTTAATAAATACTGTTGACGACACGGTTTCTGAAGCGGACAGGGTTGAAACAACGACAAAATTTGAAACAATCGTAGCAAAAGGGCATGCTAGTTATAACAATAAGAAAGATAAAAAGACATTAACAGCAGATAAGATTACGTATCATGACCCGACAAAAGTATCATTAGCAGAAGGTCATGTAGTTTATAAGGAAGAGCAGACAAAGAGGGAATTACGTGCCAATACAATGCGTTATGATGATATAAATAAAATTGGAAACGCAGAAGGAAATGTAATTTATACAGATCCTGAAAATAAGCTGACTGGAAATAAAGTTGATTATTATATGAAAGATGAGCGTGTAGATGGACAAGGAAATATCGTCTATACTGGTAAAAATAGTGTGATTTCAGCAGATATTGCTTCATATTTTATAAAGAAAAAGCAGGTTGATGGAAGAGGACATGTGAAATATACAAGTCCAACTCTAATAGTAACAGGAGATCATGTATTTTATGATGAAGTTGCCAAAATATTAAATGGGGATGGAAACGGAACTTATAACTATTTACCAAGAAAAACAACGGGAACGTATAGAAGCGGAGTTTATGACTTAAAGACAGAAACGCTTACAACGAATGATTACTATACTGCAAATTATGATGATTATAAAATGTATGGAACTGGACTTGTGTATGTTTTCCCAACTGGAGATGCCACAATGAAAGGACCGTTTAATGTGAGAAAACAAAACTTTAATGTGCACGGTGCAACTGGAACAATGAATACCATTTCAAAAGATATTTTTGCAAATAAAATGGAAATGACAAGTGTTCAGGGAGATAGAATTACATCTGATACAGGACGTGGAAGCTTTGAGAAAAAGGAATTTAGGTTTGATGGACATGTTAAAGGTAAAATTCGTGGAAATGTAAAAGATCTTGTAAATGATCCAAGACCACTTGTAGAATCAGAAGCAGTAAACTTCATAGGAAATACTGCCAAAGTTTATTTTGTTTCTCACAAAAATGGAAGCAATATGAGTATTACACGTAGTGAAATTAAAGAAAACGTTCACATGACTTATAAGGACATTACTCTTGATTCACAATATAATGAAATGGATTCTGGAAGAAACCTTATTCTTGCGAGAGATAAGGTTATGGTTGATTTTAAGAATAATACTAAAATGACTGCAAACTACTTGTATATGGATATGAATAAGCAGGAAGGATATGCTAGAAATAACGTAAAAATTATAAGTACATTACCACAATTTAGAGCAATTAATACAAGTGCTGATAAAGCTACGATTTATTTAAAAGATAAGAGAATAAAATTAAACGGAAATGTTGTAACTTATCAAGGTAAAACACAAATTTCATCGAAAAATGCAATTTATGATATAGATAGAAAGATTCTTGAAAATGAAGGTAACATTCAGATGCAATATGAAATTCAGGATAATGAAGAGCAAGGAAGGTCAGATCCTAAAAATGCCGCAGCAACTCAAGAAGTAATAGGCAAATTGTCAATTCCTGAAGGGGAAGTAAGCACAAGGAGTGGAATTAACTTGCCAAAATCAATGACTGCCTCAAATGGAGTCCCAGTTACAATAAGATGGCGTTCCTCAAACTCAAGCCTATTTTCAGTGTCTGGAAGAGTTAACAAACAATTTTATGGAGGAGGAAGCAGAGGAGTAACTTTAACTGCGATAGCTAAAGCTGGTGTAGATACAGCAGAAAGAACATTTAATGTAAGTGTTCCAACAGAATCAGCTCACGAAATGCTCGTTAGAGCTGCAAAAAATATTTATGTTCCAGAAGATGGCGAAAATTTACCTTCATCAGTAAGAGTAAACGTAAATAAAGGAACAATAGATGTACCGATTTCTTGGAGTAAAAATGGAGATAGAAATGTGGCAACATTAAGGTATGGCGGTGCATCTTATCAAAAACAATTTTAATAATATGAAAAAAGTGGGTAGAGAATACTCACTTTTCTTTAGATATATTAAAATTTTATTGAACAAAACTGAAAAAGAGAGGAATTAAAAAATTATGGATATGAAAGAATTACAGGAGAAATTAACAGAAAAGAATTTAAATATTTTTCAACAAATAAGATATACTTCTTTTGTATTAGGGAAATTTATATTTGACAAGAATGATGTGTGGTGGATACTTTTTTTCTTTTTTATATCTTGTGTCAAAATTACTATAGGATTTATCAGTGTGAGTACTGGAATTTCATCATTTACAAATATACTTCAAATTTTTAAATTTTGTTATTATTTGGCATTTTTTCTGTTTTATCAAAAAATAATTTTTAAAATAGAAGAGAAAAATTATTCAAGATTAGATAAATCAGCCTCAAAATTTTTCCTTTTATATTTGATATATTACATAATTAGTTACATATTTCGATATTTGCCTTTCCCTTTGTTTTTGGATGAATTTAATTTAGCTTTTGGAATAGTGTCTTTGGTGGTGCTAGTAATTTTTTGGATTTACTTATTTTACTTCATACCGTTATTTTCTGCAAGACCATTTGATTTAAGAGAATCTTGGGATTATAATTTGCATTTAATTAAAGGAAATAAATTAAAAATGGTATTTCCTGGTATTCTTTGTTTTGTTTTTTCTTTTTCAGCAATATTTATTTTTTTACTTCCAATAGTTTCACTTTTTGAAGAGCTAGGTATTAACTTGTTACTCTTGATTTCTAATTTTGGTGTAATTGCTGGGGAATTTATTAATACTTTTATGGTTATATTTTTTATAATTTTACATAGTATAATATATTTGAATGTAGAGTATTTGGATAGAAAGATAAAATAATAATTTTAGAAAGCTTGTAAATTTTAAAAAAAAGTAGAAAAAAAAGTAAAAATGATTTATAATATAGCGAAGTAATAACTTATAAAAGCAAAATTGTTTGAATGATAATGATGAAATAGGAGAAAATATGGCTAGAAAAATTAGTATAGAAGCCGATAGCTTGAAAAAGATATATAAAAACAGGGAAGTTGTAAAAAGTGTGAGCCTGTCGATGGAAAAAGGTGAAGTTGTAGGACTTCTTGGACCTAATGGAGCAGGAAAGACAACTACTTTTTACATGATTACAGGCATTGTAAGGCCAAATCATGGAAGAGTAATGTACAACGGAGAGGAAATTACAACTTTGCCTATGTATAAGAGAGCTAGATTAGGACTTGGATATTTGCCACAGGAGGCCTCTGTTTTTAGAAACTTGACTGTGGAGGAAAATATTGTGTCAGTTTTAGAGATGCGAGGAGTCAAAAAGAAAGAAAGAATTGCTACAATGCAGAATTTAATTGAGGAATTTAAATTATCTCATGTAGCAAAAAGCTTGGGATATGCACTTTCTGGAGGGGAACGTAGACGTGTGGAGATCGCTAGAACTATTTCTACAAATCCAGACTTTATACTGCTTGATGAGCCTTTTGCGGGAGTAGATCCGATTGCAGTTGAGGATATTCAGAATATAATAATGCAGTTAAAGGAACGTGGACTCGGAATATTGATTACCGATCATAACGTGCGTGAAACATTGAGGATTACGGAAAGAGCTTACATAATGGCAGAAGGTACAATTCTGATTGCAGGAACAGGACAGCAGATTGCAAATGATGAAACAGCTAGAAGAGTGTATCTTGGGGATAACTTTAAGCTTGATTAGAGAGGATGATTTTTTTGAAAAATATGATTTTAACATCGTCTTTATACGAAAGTATAGAACTTGTAAAAAATTTTTTGAATAAAAATACTGAAAGTAAAAAAATACTATTTATTCCAACAGCAACTAACGTAGACGAATATAAAAAATACATACATCTTACTCAAAAGGCATTTGAAGATTTTGGTTATGAAGTGGAAAATTTTGATATTTCTATTTTTTCAGAAGAAATTGCAAAAGAGAAATTGTCGCAAGCGAAGATAGTTTTTATTTCTGGTGGAAATACTTTCTATTTATTACAAGAATTAAAAAGAAAAAATTTAACATCTTATTTAAAGGGAAGAATAGAAAATGGACTGCTCTATATTGGAGAATCAGCAGGTTCAGTAATAACGGCTCCTGACATAGAGTATGCTTCTATAGTGGATGACAAGACTTTGGCAACAGAATTAGATGATTATACAGGATTAAATTTAGTAGACTTTTACATAGTTCCTCATTTTGAGGAAGAGCCTTTTGTGGAAGGTTCGAGAAATATGGTTGAATTATATAAAGATAAATTGGATTTGAAATTGATTAATAATAAAGAAGCAATACTGGTTGAAAATAATAATTTTACAATAATAAAATAAAGATACAATAGGAAAGGAGCGGGATTGTTTTGACAATCTCAAACAAATAATGACAGGAAATGAAATAAGAAAAAGTTTTGTAGATTTTTTTAAATCGAAGGAGCATAAGCATTTTGAAAGTGCATCGCTTATACCGGATGATAAGAGCTTATTGCTGACTGTAGCAGGAATGGTACCGTTTAAGCCGTTCTTTTTAGGAGAAAAGGAGGCACCATTTAAAAGAATCACTACTTATCAAAAATGTATTAGAACTAATGACTTGGAAAATGTAGGAAGAACGCCTAGACATCATACGTTTTTTGAAATGTTAGGTAATTTCTCGTTTGGAGATTATTTTAAAAAGGAAGCTATTGAATGGTCTTGGGAGTATATAACGAAAGTATTGAAACTGGAAGAGGACAGACTTTGGGTATCTGTGTATAAAACAGATGATGAGGCTTATGAAATTTGGAACAAGGAAATTGGAGTGCCAGCAGAAAGAATTGTTAGGCTTGGAGAAGAGGATAACTGGTGGGCAGCAGGACCTGTGGGATCTTGCGGGCCTTGTAGCGAGATTTATTACGATACTCAGAATATGGGAAAAAATAACGAAGAAGCTAACAGAAAGCCAGGAGATGATGGAGATAGATTTTTAGAAATCTGGAATCTGGTATTTACTGAATGGAACAGACTTGAAGACGGTTCACTTGTACCGCTTCCAGAAAAAAATATTGATACAGGGGCAGGACTTGAGAGAATTGCTTCAGTTGTACAAAACAAGGATAACAACTTTGATACTGATTTATTTACAAATATTACAAAAGGGATAAAATCTGTACTTGAAATTCAAGGAAATGAAAGTGAGGAAGCAGTAAAAATTATTGCTGATCACGTTAGAGCCTCAGTATTTTTGATTGGAGATGGAGTATTGCCGTCAAATGAAGGGCGTGGATATATTTTAAGAAAAATTATAAGACGTGCTTTTGGAGCTGGAAGTTCTGCAAAACAGAAAGTTTTTGAAAAAGAAGATATATTTCTTTATAAATTAGTGCCTTACGTTCTTGAAACAATGAATGAAGCATATCCAGAGTTAGCTGAAAAGCAGGAATATATTGAAAAAGTTATAAGACTGGAAGAAGAAAGATTTGCAACAACTTTGAAAAATGGAACTGAAATGCTAGAAGAAGAAATTCAGAAATTAAAAGCGGAAAATCAGAAAGAATTGCCAGCTGAATTGACTTTCAAACTGTATGACACTTTTGGATTCCCATTTGAACTTACAAAATTAATCTTGGAAAATCAAGGATTTGAAGCATCAGAAGAAGAATTTGAGAAAAAGCTGGCAGAACAGGTGCAACGTTCAAAAGACAGCAGAACAACAATTTCTGATATGATAAAAGATGAATTTATAGATGAATTTTTTGAAAAACATGGGAAAACAGAATTTACTGGATATTTACAAAATTTTGAGGAAAAAAGCAAGCTTTTACATATTGCCAAAAGTGAAGGAATTTCAGGATATGAGATGATTTTTGACAAAACACCATTTTATGCTGAATCTGGAGGGCAAGTTGCTGATACAGGAATTATCACTTCTGGAGAATTTGAAGGAAGAGTTGTAAACGTGGTTAAAAAACACGATGTCTTTATTCATCAGGTTGAAATCACAAGGGGAATTGCTCCAGCGGTAGGCGTAGAAGTGAAAATGCAAATTGATGTAAACCGTAGAAAAGATATTCAGAGAAATCATACAGCTACACATATTTTACACAAAGTTTTAAGAGAAAATTTAGGAACACATGTAGAGCAGTCTGGATCGCTTGTGGATGATGAAAAATTAAGATTTGACTTTTCACATTACGAAGCAATCAGTCCAGAAATGATTGAAAAAATTGAAAAAGGTGTAAATGACATTATTTTATCAAATTTACAAGTAAAAATAAATTATGAAAATATTGAAGATGCAAAAGCAAGAGGGGCGATGGCATTATTTTCAGACAAATATGGAGATATAGTTCGTGTCGTTGAAATTGACGGATATTCTATCGAGCTTTGTGGAGGAACACACGTTAAATCAACTGGAGAAATCGGATTGTTCAATATCGAGTCTGAAAATGGAATTGCTTCAGGAACACGTAGAATTACAGCTACAACTGGATATAAAAGTTTAAGTTATGTAAATAGGCTTGAAGATAAAATAAAGGAAATATCTGATATTTTTAGAACAGATGAAAAAAATGTTGTCGATATTATCGAAAAATATATTGGAGATATGAAAGCGGCAGTAAAAGTGCATGAAGAAATGCAAACAAAACTTGTAAAATACGAAATTAATGAAATGCTTGAAAATGTTGAAGCAGTAAATGGTGTGAAAGTGCTAAAATCTTCATTTGAAGATAAAAATGTTGATGAACTGAAAGAGATTGTAGACAGAGGAAAAGAAAAAATGCAGTCTGGAATCATCATTTTAGGAACAAATAATGATGGAAAGGCAATTTTTGTAGTTGGAGTTACAAAAGACCTGATTTCAAAAGTGAAGGCTGGAGAAATAGTAAAAGTTGCAGCACAAGTCGCTGGCGGAAACGGTGGAGGACGTCCTGACTTTGCACAGGCTGGTGGAAAAGATGGAAATGCTGTAAAAGAAGCTGTTGAAAAAGCATTTGAATTTGTAACTGAAAAATTATAATAAATTTACTTTTAGATATACAGATTTAGATTTTTACTAAAGTAGATATTATTAAGTCTATAAAATGGTAAATTGTTTAAGAAATGAGAAATAAAAAATGAAGAAATTTATTGGATTAGATGTGGGAGATGTTAGAATTGGAGTTGCAAAATGCGATCCTTTGGGAATTCTTGCAACTGCTCTCGAAGTAATTGACAGAACAAAGACAAATCCTGTTGAAAGAATAAAGGAAATACTAGATGATGAAGGCACAAAAAAAGTTGTTGTGGGAATGCCAAAGAGCCTTGATGGCACAAAAAAACGTCAGGTGGAAAAAGTAGAGGAATTTGTGGAAGAATTGAAAAAGAGTATTCCAAATATTCAGGTTATCTTTGTGGATGAGCGTTACACAACAACAGAGGCTGAGCATTATCTAAAAAACTATTCCAAAAAGAATGGAAAAGAACGTAGAAAAGTAGTAGATATGGTTGCAGCGTCAATAATTTTGCAGAAATATCTCGACACATTGTCTTAAAAAGTCTAAATATAAAATTTTTAATACTATAAGAGTTGATGTATTTTTTAATAAGCAAAATTTCGTTAAAAGAAAAATAGCTGTTTGAGCTTTTGGAATAAATTTTGAAATATATTTAATTATTTATATTAAAAATAATTGAAATTGAAAAGCGAGTTCTATTTTTCTTTTATAAGAAAGTTTTGCGTAAAGCCGGGATGCAAGGACATGGCGTTTGATGTCCTTGCTTAAATAAACTTAAAAATAAATAAAACTTAAAAAGTAATAAAAATATATTAAACATATTTATAAGAATAGATATTTAAATAAAAAAAGAAAGGATAAAAAAATGCAGAATAAAAAATCACATTATGTTTGGTTACTTTTGGTAATTTTTGTTCCAGCTCTTATTTTGTACTTTAATAAAGTAAAACTGGGACTTGATTTACGTGGTGGAACATCAGTTGTATTACAGGCACAGGGAAAAATTGAGCCTGATACAATGAGCAAGGTTAAAAATATTATTGAAAGAAGGGTAAATAGTATTGGAGTTGCTGAGCCTGTTATTCAGCTTAGTGGAAATGACAAATTGATAGTGGAGCTTGCGGGGATAAAAGATCCTCAAAAGGCTATTGAATTGATTGGTACAACAGCGAAACTTGAGTTTAGAATAAAAAATAAGGATGGTTACGGGCCTGTTTTATTAGAAGGTTCGGCATTAAAGACAGCAGGGGTTTCTAGAGATCAGGTTGGGATGCCTTCTGTAAGTTTTGAATTAAATTCACAAGGAGCAAACACTTTTGCTAAGATTACAAGGGAAAATATAGGAAAACAGCTGGCAATAATGCTTGATAACAAGGAACAGTCAGCACCTACAATTAACAGTGAAATTAACGGTGGAAGTGGAATTATAACTGGAAGATTCTCAATGGAAGAAGCAAACAATCTTGCAAATCTGTTAAAATCAGGGGCACTGCCTGTGGAAATTAAAATTGTTGAAAATAGAACGGTTGGAGCGACGCTTGGAGTAGATTCGATAAGACAGACTGGAATAGCTGGGCTGATTGCCTTAGGTGTAATTTCAGTATTTATGATTGCTATTTATAGAATACCTGGAATTGTTGCAGATATTGCACTTTTAATAAATGGAGTTCTAGTTTTAGGACTGCTTAGCGGTATCGGAGCAGCTTTGACGCTTCCTGGAATTGCAGGATTTATCCTTACACTTGGTATGGCAGTTGATTCAAATGTAATTACTTATGAGAGAATAAAGGAAGAATTACGGCTTGGAGAATCGCTTCATGATGCGGTTGAAAGAGGTTATGAAAATGCCTTTCCTGCCATAATTGACGGAAATCTGACTACAATGCTTGTAGCTGCTGTGCTATTTTTCCTAGGAACTGGACCGATTAAAGGATTTGCAGTAACATTGGCACTTGGTGTGGTTGCTACTGTAATTACAGGAGTATTTGTTTCAAAAGTATTCTTAAAACTGTTTATAAAGACATTTAACATAAAAAGGGAACAGCTGTTCTGGAAAGGAGCTTTAAATGAAGATTAATTTAAAAGTTATACAACGTAGAAAGCTTTATTTAGGTATTTCAACGATAATGGTTGTAGTTTCATTGATTTCGCTGTTTGTAATAAAGCTAAATCTTGGGGTGGATTTTAAAGGTGGAGAATTAATTCAGTTAAAATATGATAAGAAAATTGACCAAAATGCAGTAAATGAGACATTAAACAGTTTAATTGGCGAAATTCCTAAATTAAAGGCCAAAAGAGTTCAGTTTTCAGATACAGACAATACTGTTATCATAAGAACAGAGCAGCTTGATAATACGCAAAAAACAAAAATAATGTCAGAATTAAGTAAAAAAACTGGTAAATATGAAGTTGTAAAAAATGAAACTGTGGGAGCAGTAATTGGTAAGGAATTAACTGCAAATGCAATTCAGTCTTTAATAATAGGAAGTATCCTGATTATTATTTATGTTACTATAAGATTTGAGTTTGTTTATGCTCTGGCAGGAGTTATAGCGCTTATTCACGATGTTATTATTGCCTTTGGAGTTATAGCGCTACTTAAATATGAAATCGATACTCCATTTATAGCTGCAATTCTTACAATTTTAGGATACTCTATTAACGATACGATTGTTGTATTTGATAGAATTCGTGAAAATATTCAGAAAAATAGAAAAGGTAAAAATAAAACTGTGGAACCATTTGATCTAGTTATTGAAAAATCAATAAATCAAGTGTTCACAAGATCAATTTATACTTCATTGACAACTCTATTTTCAGTAATTGTACTTCTGATTTTAGGTGGAGATACATTAAAAACATTTAGTATGACTCTATTTGTAGGAATGCTTGTTGGAACTTATTCATCAGTATTTGTAGCAAGTCCTTTGGTTTATATAATGAAAAAAGGTAAAAATGAGCCAAAAACTAAAGATGTTATAAAAAGTTCTGGTAAAACAGTAAATGGATATGATGAAAAAGATAAAGTACTGGTATAATTAAAAATAAAATGATAAATTTAGAAGGTGAATTGAAAAATGCGATGCTGGGCAGAAATAAATATAAAAAATCTATATAGCAATGTTGATGAAATTGAAAAAATTGTAGCAAAGGATAAGATAATAGCAGTTATAAAGGCGGATGCCTATGGACATGGGATGCTTGAAATATGTGATGCCCTGATAAAAAAGGGAATTAAGAACTTTGCAGTTGCAACAAGTGATGAGGCACTTAAAATAAAAGAACTTCATGATGATATTATGGTGCTGATACTGGGGCCCGTGGAAAATGAGTACATGGATTTAATTGCAGATAAAAATATTTATTTTATGGTGACAGATTTTGAGGAAATAGAATATTTGGAAAAAACAGGGAAAGAAAATGGGAAAACTACAGATGTGTTTATAAAGATAGATACAGGAATGGGGCGTGTAGGCTTTCAGGAAAGTGAGACTGAAAAACTGAATGAAATTCTTAAAAATGCCAGTCATATTAATCCGATAGGAATTTTCTCGCATTTTTCATCATCGGATAGTGACAAAGACTATACAAAATTGCAGGAAAGTAAATTTAAAGCAATGTGTGAAAAAATATCAAGTGGAATATCATCAATAAAATACAGACATCTGCACAACAGTTTTGGAACTTTGAAGTTTCAAGATAGCATAGAAGATTTTGTGAGAGTGGGAATTATACTTTATGGAGGGGTTACAGACGAAGAAACAGCTCCGTATAAATTTAAGCCAGTAATGTCTCTCTTTGCAAAAATCAGCTATATAAAGACATTAAAGGAAGATAGTTTTATAAGTTATGGAAATACTTATAAAGGAAAAGCTGGAAAGACCTATGCTACAGTTTCTATTGGATATGCTGACGGAGTAAGGCGTGACTTGTCAAATAAAGGGTATGTTTTTTATAAAGGATATAAATGTGAGATTGTAGGGCGTGTCTGTATGGATCAGCTTATAATTTTACTTCCTGAAGAATTGAAAAATGAAGCTAAAAAAGGCGATGTTGTAGAATTTTTTGGTGAAAATATAAGTGTTGTAGAGGTTGCTGATTTATGTAATACTATTTCGTATGAGATTTTATGTGGAATAAGTCAGAGAGTACCTAGAATTTATGTGGAAAAATAGAGGTAGGGAAAATGATGCTGGATATTGGCTTTATAGTTTTACTGATAATATTTATTTTTCTTGGATATAGAAGAGGATTCTCTTTGGAATTTTTCAATATGTTTAAATATATTTTTATTATTTTTATAACAAATTATATTTGTAAACTTTTTTTTAATTCAGAGAAAATTAAACCTCAAAATCAGTTAAAAATTTTTGTTATTATAGTTTTAGTCCAATGTATTGTCTATTCTGTCGTTCTTATAGCCAATAGAAAATTTTTAAAAAGTATAAAAATAAAAAGATTTGATAAATTTTCTGGAATGATATTTGGAATAATGGAGTTATTCTTTGTTGCAGTTATTGTTTATATTACAGTAATTACAGGATCTATAGGAAGCAAAAGAATACGTGAAATAAGGGACAAAAGCCTTTCTGTTCAGTTTATGACAAGACATGCATTAAAATTTGCAGATTCTTTTCCAAAATTCATAAAAGATGATGTGGAAAGATATGTTGTTAGCCAGAGAGAGAAAGAAGTAATAGATGACGTTTTAAATAATTATAAAAATCCAAAACCAGATAAATTTGAAAAAACAAAAGATATTGAATAAACACCTTGGTACAGAAATAAAAAAATGATTATAAGATAAAAAGAAAAATAAAAAAGGAAAATTGATAAAAATGAAAATAATTGACAGATATATTTACAATTCACTTTTTTTGCCGTCAATATTTGGAATTAGCATATTTACATTTATTATGATGTTAAATGTGATAATGGAAGTTATGGAACGTCTGTTTGCAAGTGATTTGCCATTTATATCTATAATAGACTATCTATTTTATGCTATACCAGGAGTTCTTGTACAAACAATACCTATGGGAGCATTTCTTGGGGTAATGCTTGTTTATGGAGGACTTTCAGAAACGAATGAAATTGTTGCAATGGAAGGTTCTGGAATAGGACTTTTTAGAATAATTCGACCAGCATTTATTTTTGGAATAATATTGACATTGATTGGTTTAGGACTTGAAATATATGTAAATCCCCGTGCCTTAAAAAATATAAATGCACAGACAAAACAAATTCTAGCTTCAAAACCAAGTTCATTGTCAGAAGAAAAAGTTTTTTTGACAAATGAGGAAAAAGGCTTTGGATTTTACATTGATGAAGTAAATAATGAAAAAGCTACAGCTAAAAACTTTCTGATTATAAATAAACGAGGTAATAATCCTTATCCAATAGTATTTCTTGCAGAAAATGCAAAATTTGATCCAGGAATTATAAGATTGAAGAAAGTAAAAGGATACGCTTTTGATAAAGACGGTAATAGTCAAGTTTCTGCTTTATATCAGGAGCAGGAAATACCAATCACTACTTTTTTTAGGGAAAATAAGAAAGAAGTAAAAAAAAGCCGTAAAGAGATGGATATAAAAGAATTGAATGAATTTTATAAACAGAATATAAAAAATCCTGAAGAAAAGGAAACTGCATTAAAAGCACAGGTAGAAATTTACCAAAGACTTATAGGACCATTTGCAAGTACATTTTTATGCTGGCTGGGAGTACTGCTTTCGGTAGGGCATAGACGAAGTGGAAGAGGAATAAGTTTTGGAATAAGTTTGATTGTTATATTTGGTTATATAGGAATGGCAAGTTATGCAAAGATTATGGTGCTAAAAAATAATGTACCTGCAAACATTGCAATGTGGGTTCCTAATTTTGTTTTATTTATAATGTGCATATATTTTTCAATAAAGAAATATAAGGGAAATTAGCGAAAGGAGGAGTATGAATAAATTAGATAAATATATAATTCTAAACTATGTAAAAAGTTTTATTTTAGGAATGATGATGTTTTTCTTAATATTTTTACTAGCTGAAAGTATTAGTCTTACAGGATGGATTATGGACGGAAAGCTTAAAGGACATGATGCCATAAGATATCTGAGATACGGAACACCTGAAATAATAACAAATACAGCTCCTCTTGGAGTTCTGCTTGGAAGTCTTCTGTGTATAAGCAAAATGGCAAAACAGCTGGAAATCGCAGCAATGAAAACAAGTGGAATCAGTTTCGCAAGAATAGCTTTATTTCCAATGATTTTTTCATTTCTTGTAAGTATGGGCGTATTTTGGTTAAATTACGACGCTTTAGGAAAATCAAATACTAAAAAAGAAAATTTAAAATCTTTAAAAATTGATAATAAGGAACCTGTCAAGGTGGAGAAAAAATTTATTTTTGTAAAAATTGATAAAAAAACAGTACTTTTTAGTGAACACGTAAATAAAAATACTGGGACCATGGAGCATATTGAAATACTGAAATTTGAAAAAGGCTTTAAGGAAATAAGCAAAATATACACTTCTCCTTTTGGAAAAATTAACCCAAAAACAAATGAATGGACTTTTAAAGACTTAAAGGAGTACGATGATAAAACTAATTTAATGAAACCTGCTGATACAAAAAAATTCAAATTTATTGCAAAAATGGAGGATGTACTGGCAAGTCCAGTCAAGGCAAAAAATTTGACAATGCCTGAATTACGTGAAAAGGTAGTTTATTTTACAAGAGTTGGAGCAGATTCCTTAAATTTAAGAATAGAATTTTATTATAGAATATCTTTTGCATTATCTTCATTCGTTATGTGTCTAATTGGACTTTCACTAGGAAGTAGGTATGTAAGAGGGGGAGCAGCTCTAAATATAGGATTATCTGTAATAATTGGTTATGCCTATTATGGTGTCAGCACGATTTTACGTTCAATGGCAGTATCTGGAGCAGTTCCAATTTATGCAGCTTGTTTTATTCCGTTAATTATATTTTTAATAGTTGGAATAAAATTATTTAGGGATTCTGAATATTAATAAATATTTTTGATTTTTATAAAATGAAAAAGAAGGGAATGGTATGATAGAAAAGATAAGGACAAATAGTGGAATAGAAGTTATTTTTGATAGGCTTGAAAGTATTTCTACCTGCTCAGTTGGAGTATTTGTAAAAACTGGTTCACGAGATGAAAGTGATACGGAGGAAGGAATCTCTCATGTACTAGAACATATGATATTTAAAGGGACTCCAACTAGAAATTATTTTGAAATTTCTGAAGAAATTGACTATCTTGGGGCAAATGTGAATGCACATACGACTAAAGAAGAAACAGTTTTTTATATAAATGCCTTAACACAGTTTCTGGGAAAATCTGTGGATATTTTGTTTGACATTGTTACAAATTCTACGATTAATGAAAAGGAACTGGAAAAAGAAAAAGATGTAATTGTGGAAGAAATTAAGATGTATAAGGATTCGCCAGATGATCTGGTATTTGAAATGAATTATGCTGACAGTATAAATGGGCAATATGGAAAGCCTATTATTGGGACAGAAGCCAGTGTAAAAGGCTTTACTGCTGATGAAATCAGAAAATACTACAAGGAAAGATACACAAAAGATAATATTTTAATTGTTGTTTCTGGAAATTTTGATAAAAATAAGATTATCCAGAAGATTAATCAATATTTTTCAAAATTAGGCGATAAAAAGACTAATAGACGTGACAAAATAGATTTTTCATTTAATGCTGGAAAGAAAATAGTCACAAAGGACATAAACCAGGTTAATATTTGTATTTCTCATCAAAATGAAGACTACAACAGCAAAAATAAAATATATACAGATATTTTAGCAAATATAATTGGTGGTTCAATGAGTTCCAGACTTTTTCAGGAAATCCGTGAGAAAAATGGACTTGCCTATTCTGTTTACACATATAATCAATATTATTTATCAGGAGGCTTGACATCAACATATATTGGAACGAATCTGGAAAATTATGAAAAGGCAATAGAAATAACGCTTTCAGAGTTTAAAAAGTTACGTGAAAATGGAGTAACAGAGGATGAACTTCAGAAGGCAAAAAATAAATATATGAGCAGAATTGCTTTTGCAATGGAAAATCCACGTTCGAGAATGGGAATTTTGGGAAATTATTATATTAGAAAAAATGAAATTTTAGATACTGAAAAAATGAAAAATGAAGTTAATGACGTAAAAATTGAGGATGTAAATACTTTTGCAAAAACGAAATATTTAGCAGAAAATATAACAGTTTTGGGAAATATTAATAAATAAAGTAAAAAAATTTTATAATTTAAAAAATAAAAATAGGAATTTAGGAGTATAAAATGTTTCAAAACCAAAGATTGAATGATATGAGAAATAATATCCGTCGGATAGATAAAATGATATTACTGATTGTGTATGCTCTTGTAATGATAAGTACAATATTTGTATATAGTGCGACAAGACAGGGCGGGATGGTTGTAAAAAATATGCTGTGGATTGGGATAGGAACAGTGTTAGTATTTTTAATAGCAGCAGTTGATTATAAAAATGTAAAATATTTCATTCGACATATTTACGGTATATGTGTTATTTTGCTTTTACTTGTACGATTTGCAGGGAAAAAGACTCTTGGAGCACAGCGTTGGATTGCACTAGGGCCGTTTCAACTGCAGCCGTCGGAGTTTGTAAAGATAGCGATTGTTATAATTATTGCTTATTGGATTGTAAACAAGTACAAAAGTGGAATTAATAATTTAAATGACATTATTGGGGCAGTTTTGCCAGTAACTCCACTTATTTTGCTAATCCTTATCCAGCCTGATTTGGGAACAACTTTGATAACAGTTTCAGCATTTCTGTTTATGATTTTTCTATATGGCGCAAACATGAAGCCAATTTGGATAATAGGGATAGTCCTAATGTTATCAGTTTATCCAATTTACAAGTTTGTACTAAGTGATTATCAGAGAACACGTGTGGAGACATTTTTACATCCTGAAACAGATAGAAAAGGAAGCGGATGGCATGTAATACAGTCTAAAATATCAGTTGGAGCTGGAGGATTTTTAGGAAAAGGAGTTCTGCAAGGAAGCCAAAGTAGGCTGGAATTTCTGCCTGAGGCACAGACCGATTTTATTTTCTCAGTATTGTCTGAAGAACTGGGATTTGTAGGTTCCTCATTAGTTTTGCTTCTATATTTTGCATTAATTTTTGAAATAATGAGGATATCACGAATCGTACAGGATGATTTTGGTCGCCTCATATTATACGGTATAGCGGGCGTTATCTTTATGCACGTAATTGTAAACGTAGGAATGACAATTGGACTTGTTCCGGTTACAGGGAAACCATTGTTATTTATGAGTTATGGTGGAAGCTCGTTTCTAGCTTCATTTATAATGATAGGGATAGTTGAAAGTATAAAAATTCATAATAATTAAGAAATGAGGAAATTCTTGGAGAAAAAGGAAGTTATTGTAAATTCTGAGATGGAAGGAATGCGGCTTGACAGATATTTAAGAAAAAATTTTAAGGAAGAGTCGCTTAGTAGGATTTTTGGAGCGATAAGGTCTGGAGATATTAAAATTAATGGAAAAAAATCAAAAGAGAATTATCGTCTTTTGCTAAATGATAAAATTATAATTAGAAATTTATCTTCAGGAAATATTGGAAAAACAGGAAACAGTGTGAATATAGCCAAGGAGAAAAATTTAAAAATTTTAGAAAGTGATCTAGAAAAATATAAAAAAATGGTTATTTTTGAAAATGACGATTTTTTTATTGTGAATAAAAAGGAAAATATTCCGATGCATAAAGGAACAGGGCACAAATATGGACTTGCTGAAGTTTTTAAGGAAATTTATAAAAGTGAAAATATTAATTTTGCGAATAGACTGGATTTTGAAACATCGGGTCTTGTTATTGGTTGTAAAACTTTAAAGTTTCTTAGATATATTTCTCAAAAAATTAGAGATAATGAAGTTCATAAAAAATATTTTGCAATTGTTCATAATAGAAACGTAACTGAACATCCTAAGTTTAAAGAAAAAAATCTTAATTTGAAAGATTTTAAAATTGAAAATTATTTGACAACAATGGAAAATAAAGTTATTGTCTCTGAAAAGCATATTTTAGGAGAGTCTAAAAAAAGTATCACTTATTTTAAGCAGATAAATCTTGATAAATTAGAAAATTCAAAAAAGATATTAAAATTACTAGAAAAAAATAATAAAAATATTTTACTTTTAGATATTGAACTGATTACTGGAAGAAAACATCAGATAAGAGCTCAACTTGCTCACGAAGGTCTTTTTATAGTGGGTGATAAGAAGTATGGTATAAAAGATGGAAGTAGCAGATTTTTTCTTTGCTGTTATTCACTTTCTTTTGACAACTATAATTTTTCGATTATAGACAAAGTATTTTTTTAAAAGTATTTTTATCAAAGAAAAATCTAATATAAATATAGTATCATATAGGGTATTGTAACACCTGTTATTTTAATTTAAAAATATAAAATTCTTGAGAGGTGAAGAAAATGGGTTTATTTTCAAGTAGAAAATCAAAAAATAAATATGTAACACTTACATCCAAATCAAAATTGACAGTTGATATTGTAGATGACAATAAGTGGAAAAAATGTAATCAATGTAATGAGATTATTTATAACGAGGATCTGAAAAATAATTTAAATGTATGTCCAAAATGTGGAAATTATTTTAGGCTTACAGCTTTTGAAAGAATTGAGCTTCTAATTGACGAGGAGACTTTTATGGAAAGAGATATGACACTTAATTCAAAAGATGTACTGAACTTTCCTGGATATGAGGAAAAATTAGAAACTTCACGTGAGAAAAGTCGTATGTTAGATGGTGTAATTAGTGGAGTCGGAAAAATAAATGGGATAGAAGTTAGTATTGCCGCAATGGAATTCAGTTTTATGGGTGGAAGCATGGGTTCAGTTGTTGGAGAAAAGATTACAAGGGCATTGGAACGAGGGCTTAAAAGAAAAATACCAGTTGTAGTAGTTTCAAGCTCTGGTGGTGCAAGAATGCAGGAAGGAATCTTGTCACTTATGCAAATGGCAAAGACTTCAGGGGCAGTAAAAAGATTGAATGAAGCAGGAATTCCATTTATTTCTGTGCCTGTTGATCCGACTACAGGTGGAGTGACAGCTTCTTTTGCGATGCTTGGAGATGTTATCATAACAGAGCCAAATGCTTTTATCGCTTTCGCAGGACCTAGAGTTATTGAGCAGACTGTAAATCAGAAATTGCCAAAAGGGTTTCAAAGGGCAGAATTTTTGCTAGAACACGGAATGATTGATATAATTTCAGAAAGAAAAGACTTAAAAACAACGATTTATAGAGTATTGGAAAAATTAGTGTAAACTTTAAAATTTTTCAAACGAAAGGATAAAAATATGAGTATAAAAGATGAAATTAAAGAATTGGAAGATAATATAGCCGAATTAAAAAGATTTTCAGCTGAAAGAAACATTGATTTTTCTGCTCAAATAACAGAACTTGAAAAAAAACTCGAAGATAAATATAGAGATTTTGAGGAAAATGAAATGGATGCCTGGAATAGAATTCAAATTTCAAGAAATCCTCAGAGACCATATACTTTGGATTATATAAAGGAATTGACGCAGGATTTTATAGAACTTCACGGTGATAGGCTTTCAAAGGATGATAATGCCATTGTAGGAGGGCTTGCAACAATTGATGGTTATAAAATAATGATAATAGGGCAGCAAAAAGGAAGAGACATTGAATCAAATATTTTTAGAAATTTTGGTATGGCGAGTCCTGAAGGGTATAGAAAGGCTCTTAGATTAATGAGAATGGCAGAACGTTTTAAATTACCAATTCTGACATTAATTGATACAGCTGGAGCGTATCCTGGAATAGAAGCCGAAGAAAAAGGTCAAGGAGAGGCTATTGCTAAAAATTTAGCAGAAATGTTTGGATTCCGTGTACCAATTGTGTCTGTTGTTATTGGAGAAGGAGGAAGTGGAGGAGCATTAGGAATTGGTGTGGCAGACTCAATTTTAATGTTTGAAAATAGTGTATATTCTGTTATTTCTCCGGAGGGATGCGCCTCAATTCTTTTTAATGATTCAACGAAAGCTGCAGAAGCTGCAAAAAGTTTAAAAATGGATGCGATTAGTCTAAAAAGTCTCGGGATAATAGATGAAATTATAAAAGAACCTTTAGGAGGAGCTCATAGAAATTTTAGAGAAACAGCGCAAAATTTAAAAGAAATGGTTGTGAAGGAATTTAAACGGATTGATAAATTTTCACTAAGAGAGTTGCTTAAAAGAAGATATGATAAATATAGAAAAATTGGGGAATTTTTTGAGGAATAAAAACTGCTTAAAATGCATAAATTGATTAAGAATAATTTGATATCTAACTTAGGAGGTCTAATGAAAATAAAGGATATGTTTGAACAGAAAGAGCATCTAATTTCCTTTGAAATTTTTCCACCAAACAAAAATTTTTCTGAAGAAAAATTAAAAAATGTTACAGCTGAACTTGTAGAATATAAACCAGATTTTATAAGCGTTACGTATGGTGCTGGTGGGAAAACTAAAGGTGGAACTATTGAAATGGCATCATATATAAAAAATAATCTAAAAACTGAGGTTCTGGCTCATTTAACTTGCGTAGGAAGTAAAAAAAGTGAAATTAATGATTACCTCCAGGAAGCAAAAAATCATAATGTAAAAAATATATTAGCTTTACGTGGAGATGTACCAGTTGGGGAAACAGAAGAGATTTATAACAAAGGAGATTATAAGTATGCTTCTGAATTAATTAGGGATTTGAGAAAAAATAGAGAATTTCATGATTTTTCAATTGGGGGAGCATTTTATCCTGAAACACATTATGAAAATAATGATTTAGTGGACTTGTTCCATTTAAAAAATAAAGTTGAGGCTGGAACAGATTTTTTGACTTCCCAAATGTTCTTTGATAACAATATTTTTATAAAATTTAAGGAACAAGCTGAAAAGCTGGATATAAAAGTTCCTTTAGTTGCTGGGATTATGCCAGTTACAAATGCAAAACAGATAAAAAGGATTATAGAGTTGTCAAAATGTTCTGTTCCTAAAAAATTGGATAAACTATTAGAAAAATATGGAGATAATCTAGAGTCAATGAAAAAAGCTGGAATAATGTATGCGAGCGAACAGATTATAGAATTGCTAGCTTACGGAATTAAAGGAATTCATATTTATACAATGAACAAGCCTGAAATTGCAAGAGAAATTATGAAAAATATTGAATTTGCAAGATAAATTTTAAAATATATAAAATAGGAGGTAGCAATATGTCTATTAAAAAAGTTTTAACAATCGCAGGTTCGGATACGAGTGGAGGAGCTGGAATACAAGCAGATTTGAAGACATTTCAGGAAAGAGGCGTTTATGGAATGAATGCTCTTACGGTTATTGTTACAATGGATCCTAGAAATAGCTGGGCTCACAAAGTTTTTCCAATTGAATTGGATGTTATAAAAGAGCAAGTTGATACTGTTGTAAACGGAATTGGAGTAGATGCATTAAAGACAGGGATGCTTCCGACAGTAGAAATCATAGAGTATGTAGGCTCTATTTTGAAGAATCTGAAAAATCCTATTGTGATAGATCCTGTCATGGTATGTAAAGTCAGCAGCGGCTCTACTGAAAATCTTTTCCCAGAAAATGTAATTGCCATGAAAAATCATTTATTGCCTTATGCAACTGTTGTTACTCCAAACTTATTTGAAGCCGCACAGTTAGCTGGAATGGAAAAAATTGATATGCTTGAGGAAGCGAAGGAAGCAGCTAAAAAAATATGTGACTTAGGTGCAAAAAATGTTGTTATAAAAGGAAGAAAATTTTTCGCTGGAGAAAAATCAATTGATTTCTTATACGATGGAAAAGATTTTGAATTTTTTGAATCTGAAAAAATTGATACAGAATGGAATCATGGTGCAGGATGTACTTTTTCTGCCTCAATCACAGCAGAACTAGCAAAAGGTTCGACAGTAAGCGAAGCAGTTGCGACTACAAAAAAATTAATTACAGAAGGACTGAAACAATCCTTTAAATTGAATGATTATACAGGACCTTTGAATCATAAGGCATTTGCTTTAAAATAATAAGTAATAAAAATATATTTTTTAAAAAGTATTCTCTTTGGAGTAGGTGTTTAAGAGGATACTTTTTTTGTAAAATTTTAACTTATCATAAATTGCAATATTAAATGCAACATTTTTTTATCTGAAAATCAAATAGGAGAATATAAATAATGGAAAAAATTAGTCTTGAAGAATTGGAAAATTTGATGTGGAAAAAATATAAAAAACAAATAAGTTTTCAACAATTACAAAAGGAATTTTTAAAAAATGATGATGAAAGAATAGAGTATATAAAAACAGAGTTGGAAAAAGCATATAATGAAAAAAATGGAGACAGCGTATATATTTTATGCAAATTAACAAAAGAAGAATGGCATGGAAAACACGAAGATATAGTGTTTTATCTCCAGCAACTAGAATTACCTTCTACAATAGACTGTATATACGAACTGGCAGTTTCAAATTTTGAAAAATATAGTTGGGATGATAATTTTGCATTAGTGAGAAAATGCTGTTTTGCTTTGGGAGATATTAATACTCCTAAGGTGAAAGAAAAGCTGGAATCACTGTTGCAGAGTGATGAAGAAATGATAAGGAAACATGCAATGGAGCAGTTGGAAAGATATAATTTTTCAGATTAAGCAAATAATAAAAATTAGAGTGGAAATGAGGAATATATGTGAATGTTTTAATTGATGAACAAAAGTTCAAAGAAAATTATGAAATTTTATCTGATTATAAATTTGATTTTGAAATGGAAAAAAGATGTATAGATTACATTAAAAATAAAAAGGGAAATCAGTTATCCTGTATGAGAACATTATCATCAGAGTATAAAGTACTTGCTTCAAAAAAATTATTGATAGAAAATAATTTAAATTCTTTTAGGTTAAACTGTCATATTTCAGAAAAATTAAAAATTTTAGGAACTTCTAAAGAATCAAAACTTTATAAGGCTAGCTATAGTTTATTTGGATTAATTATGTCAAATAATAAAGAATGGATAAGTTTTTTAAAAAATAATTTAAACTATATAACTTCAAATGATTTTAATTCAAAAGAGAACACCTATATAAAATCAAAAGATTTACATCGAAATTCTTTTTTATCAAAAACAACTATTTTAGCACTATTAGGAGATTTTGAAGAAGTAGAAAAAAGAAGCAAAAAATATTTGGAAGAACCATTAACTAAAAGTTATTATGCATATACAAAATATGATTTTATGTTTTTTGAGGCATTAGTAAATAAAAATTCAGAAAAAATGAAACGAGCAATATATAAATTATTAGAACCTAAAATAGCTAAAAAAATTCTTTTTGATACGGATATTAATTATAGTTTTTATTTGAATATTTATGTATTAATGTATTCTAAAATAGCATTATTACATGGATTTGACTTAGGAATTAACGATAAAACGGCTCCTAAAAATTTAATTGATAATACCTCACTACAAAGTTATGAAGAACCATACGATTTTATGAAAAAAATAGATTTGGTAACATTGACACCTGAAAAATGGAAAGAATGGACAGAAAATTACTCAATAATTGTGCCGGTTACTTAATTTAAATATTAAAATACAAATTATCATATAGAAAAATATAAATAAATTATTTTCACAATTGATTTTATTACAATTTTTTGATAAAATATACAAGTATAATTTGATTTGATAAACAAATAAATTTATGATAAAATCAGTTTATGAAATAATTAAAAATTGATATGTTTCACTTAAATTCTTGATTCGATTAAGTTTGGTGAAATATTAGATATATTTAGAAAAATTTTGGAGGTAAAATTAACATGAGTTTGTTAGAATTGAAAAACGTAAAATCTGAAGTAGAGGGAAAGGAAATCTTAAAAGGACTGAACTTGACTATAAATAAAGGAGAAGTTCATGTAATTATGGGGCCTAATGGAGCTGGAAAATCTACGCTTGCAAGTATTCTTGTGGGACATCCAAAACACGAATTAGTTGATGGAGAAATTATTTTGGATGGAGAGAATATTAATGAAGATGCTGTTGATGAAAGAGCTAAAAAAGGAATTTTCCTATCATTTCAATATCCTGAAGAAATACCAGGGCTTACTGTGGAGGACTTTTTGAGAACGGCAAAAGAGGCTGTTACTGGGGAAAAGCAGTATTTAATGCAATTTCATAATGAATTAGTGGAAAAAATGGAAAAACTTCACATTAATCCTGAATATGCAGATAGACATTTGAATGTTGGATTTTCTGGTGGAGAAAAGAAAAAGAATGAAATTTTACAGATGGCAGTTTTAGAGCCAAAATTGGCTATTCTAGATGAAACTGATTCTGGACTTGATATTGACGCTACAAAAGTTGTATTTGAAGGTGTTCAAAAATTAAAGACTAAAGATACAGCTTTACTTATAATTACACACTATGATAAAGTGCTTGATTATTTAAAGCCTGATTTTGTTCATATTTTGATGAATGGAAAAATTGTTAAGACAGGTGGGCAAGAATTAGTTGAAAGCATTGAAAAAGATGGTTATGCTAAAATGAAGGAAGAATTAGGATTATAATTAATACAGAATAGAAAGTGTGGGAATAATGGAAAATAGAAAAAAAACATATGTTGCAGATATTGAACGTGGTGTCTATGATATAAAAGACGAAGGACATTATAAATATAAGGCTGAAAAGGGACTTACTCCTGAAATTATCAAAAAAATTTCAGAAAGAAAAAATGAGCCTGAATGGATGAGAGAATTTAGATTAAAGGCATTAGAAGTTTACAATTCAAAACCTATGACTGACTGGGGTCCAGATTTATCAGATCTTGATGTAAATGATATTGTGCATTATTTAGAACCTGATTCGGCACCTATGAATGAAAACTGGGATGATGTACCAAGCTATATAAGAGATACATTTGACAGACTTGGAATTCCTGAGGCTGAAAAGCAGTCACTTGCAGGAGTAGGAGCACAATATGATTCGGAAGTAGTTTATCACAGCATTCATAAAGAATTGAAAGAACAAGGTGTAATTTATACAGATATTGAAACTGCTATGGTAGAATATGAAGATATGCTAAAGGAATATTTTATGACATTAATTACAGTTAATGATCATAAATTTGCGGCATTACATGGAGCAGTATGGTCTGGAGGATCATTTATCTACGTTCCAAAAGGAGTAAAGGTAAATATGCCTTTACAATCATACTTTAGATTGAATGCACCTGAAGCAGGGCAATTTGAGCATACGCTTATTATTGTAGATGAAGGAGCTGATTTGCACTATATCGAGGGATGTTCTGCTCCAAAATATCAAAAAAATGCATTGCATGCAGGAGCGGTTGAATTATTTGTAAGAAAAGGGGCAAGATTAAGATATTCAACAATTGAAAACTGGTCAAGAAATATGTACAATCTTAATACAAAAAGAGCAATAGTGGAAGATGATGGAGTAGTTGAGTGGATTTCTGGATCATTTGGATCAAGAGTTTCGATGCTTTACCCAATGAGTATTCTAAAAGGTGATCGTTCAAGATGTGAATTTACAGGAGTTACATTTGCAGCAGCTGGACAATATTTGGATACAGGATGTAAAATTATTCATCAAGGAAAACAGACAAGTTCGACAGTTCATTCAAAATCAATTTCTAAAAATGGAGGAACAGCATTTTATAGAGGGCTTTTAAAAGTATTGCCAGAAGCAACTGGAGCAAGATCAACTGTAGAATGTGAATCATTAATGCTGGATAATGAATCAACTTCAGACACTATACCAATAATTGATATAAATAATGATAGCGTTGATATTGGACATGAAGCAAAAATCGGAAGAATAAGCGACGAAGCAATATTTTATCTTATGTCAAGAGGTATAAGCGAAGATGAAGCAAAGGCGATGATTGTAAGAGGATTTGTTGAGCCAATTTCTAAGGAGCTTCCGCTTGA
Organism: Leptotrichia sp. oral taxon 879 str. F0557; assembly: GCF_000469385.1. Taxonomy (GTDB): domain Bacteria; phylum Fusobacteriota; class Fusobacteriia; order Fusobacteriales; family Leptotrichiaceae; genus Leptotrichia; species Leptotrichia mesophila. The sequence goes on along the minus strand of NZ_KI271343.1, from coordinate 44,072 downwards.
ATATGCTGTAGAGCTTAATAAATTGATAGAGCTGGAGCTGGAAGGAACAATCGGATAAACAGGCAAAATTCAAATTGCTGAAAAATGGAAGGAGCAAAAATGTTAGAAAAATCAAGCATACAAAATCTTGAAAATAGTGAATACAGACTGAAAAAGTTTGAACAATATAAAAAGCTTGAAAAAGTTAATTGGACAAGAGTAGGCTATCAATACGAAGAGCCTGAAACATTTAAGAAATTTAATAATCTAGAAATAAAGCATGGAAATCAAGAAGGAGTTGCTATAAAAAATATTAGCGATTCAGTAGATGAGCTGGAAAGATTAAAAAATGATAATGAATATGGACTAGGAGACTTTTTTAAGACACAGAATCTTGCTTTTTGTAATGAAGGGAAGTATCTAAAAATTGCTGAAAGAAAAAAAATTGAAAAGCCAATTTACTTAAATTATCGTGCAAATAAAGAAAATAATTTTCTAGTTGACTACAATGTTATTGAAGTGGAAGATTTTGCAAAAGTTACGGTAATTATTACTTATGATTCAGAAGACGACACACCAGTTTATCACAATGGAATTATAAAAGTGTTCACTGGGAGAAATGCAGAAGTAAAAATTATAAAAATACAAACTTTAAATACAAAAAGTTCTAATTTTGAGTCATCAAAAATTGAAACTTTGGGTCAAGGAAAAACTCAATATTACAGCGTTGAACTAGGTGGAAAGATTAATGCGATAAGCCATAAATCTTATCTTGAGGAAGATTCATCAGAAGTTTATGTATGGCCTGCATACCTTGCTGATGAGGATAGAAAGCTGGACTTGGAATATTCTGTAGTTTTCCGTGGACGTAGAACGATTGGGGAACTTCAAGGAAGAGGGGCTGTAAAAGATGAAGCTAAAAAAGTATTTCGTGGAAACCTTTACTTTAAGCAAGGTTCGAGCAAGTCTGAAGGGCGTGAAGGAGAATTTGCTATCTTATTAAATGATAAAATAAAGGCTGACTCTATTCCAACGCTATTTTGTAGTGAAGATGATGTTATCGGAGAACACGCTGCTTCTGTCGGAAAAGTTGATGAATCAAAATTATTTTACCTAATGAGCCGTGGACTTTCTGAAGGAAGAGCAAAAAAATTAATAGTAGAATCTTCATTCCGTCCAATAATGGATAACATTGATGATGAAAAATTAAGAGAAAAATTATTTGAAGAGCTGGAAAGAAGAATCTAAAAGAATAGAATATGAATTTGAAAAAATACCCACTAAGTGATATAATTTTTGTATTGCTTGTGGGTAAAATTGTATAGGGAGGTAAAAATGGACTACAGAAAAGAATTTCCAATATTTAAGAACAGAAATAATCACTATCTTGATACAGCGGCAACTTCACAAAAGCCTAAAAGAGTGCTGGATAAAATTATGGAATACTATGAGAAATATAATGGTAATCCAGGGCGTGGTTCGCATACTTTATCCATGGAAGCCTCAAACTTGATGGCAAATGCACGTAAAACTGTACAGAAGTTTATTAATGCAAAATACCCTGAAGAAGTTATTTTTACAAAAAGTACGACAGAATCAATTAATTTAATCGCCTATTCTTACGGAATGGAATTTATAAACGAAAATGATGAAATAATTCTAGGAATTTCAAATCATCACGCAAACATTGTCCCTTGGCAGTTTGTTGCTAAAAAGAAAAATGCTAAGATAAAATTTGTTTATCTTACCGAAAATGGGCAATTTGATATTGAAGATTTTAAAAACAAATTGTCAGATAAAACAAAACTTGTAGCTATTTCCGCTGTGGTAAATGTTACAGGAGTTATTCAGCCAATAAAGGAAATTATTGAAATTGCACGAAATAAAAATAAAAATATACGCATTCTTGTGGATGCTGCACAATCTATGCTGCATTTTAAACACGATGTTCAAAAATTGGATGCAGATTTTCTTGTATTTTCAGGACATAAATTATTTACACCAATGGGAATTGGAGTTATGTACGGAAAAAAGGATATTCTTGATAAAATGCCACCTTTCTTATACGGCGGAGATATGATTGAATTTGTAACAGAACAGGAATCAACGTTTGCACCACTTCCAAATAAATTTGAAGGCGGGACTCAGAATGTGGAAGGAGCAGTAACTCTGGAAGAAGCAATTAATTTTATCGAAGAAATAAGTTATGAGAAAATTAATGAAATTGAAAATTCTCTTACGGAAATTGCTTTAGAAAAATTGAAAAAGCTAGATTTTGTAGAAACATATTTTACAAAAGATGTTCAACGTGCTGGAATTATTGCTTTTAATGTAAAAAATGTGCATTCTCATGATGTGGCATTTATACTTGACTCGTATAATGTGGCAGTCCGTTCAGGACATCATTGTGCACAGCCTTTAATGAAGTATTTAGGAGTTCCTTCGTGCTGCCGTGCAAGTTTTAGTATTTACAACAATGAAGAGGATATTGATAAACTGATAGAAGGGCTTTTAAAAGTGAAGGAAGTTTTTGAATTATAGGAAAAATAAATAAAAAGAGAAAAATTTGAAAAGGAGGTTTATTATGAATTTAGAAAAAATATACCAGCAGACAATACTGGAATACAGCAGACGTAAGGAACTAAACCGTGAAATTGAAAATCCGACATTTGCAGAACGTGGGCATAATCCAAACTGTGGAGATGACTTGACGCTTGAAATAAAAACTGATGAAAACGGAGTAATAACAGATGCCGCTTTTATTGGAAGCGGATGTGCCATTTCAACGGCTTCTATGGCTATGCTGATTGACTTGGTAAAAGGGAAGACAATGGAAGAAGCAAAGGAAAAAGTAAATTTGTTTTTCAAAATGATGAAGCAGGAAGAAAAATTAACAAGAGAAGAAAGTAAAAAATTAGGAGATGCTGTTCTTATGGAATATGTGGCTCAAATGCCTGCAAGAGTAAAATGTGCGACACTTAGCTGGCATTCATTAAAAGTAATTGTGGATAAGAGTGAAAAGTAGTATAATAATATAAAAAAGCTGTATCATGATATTTATGAAACAGCTAATTTTTTTGTTAAATATTCCAGTTCTTGTTAAAATCAATTTCAAAGTCTCCAGATTCACTTATTTTATTTGAAGCATTTATGATAAATTCTTCTAAAATATTGTATCCAAAGTCAAAATGGGGATTGAATATATTTTTAGAGAAATTTTTTACACTGTCTTTATAATGAAAATCCAAAAGTTTCCAAAAATCAAGACTTGATATTTCAAGATTTCCAGTGATACTGTATTTTCCAGAAGCTATAAACTGGTCTGAATTATGATTGAAGTTTTCCGTCTGGATATTTTTCACAATTTGTTCGGATGTAGAATTTTTTGAATCAATAGATTCGGATTTTATATATGAATTATCTAATATTGATGTTTCAGTTAAATCATTTCTTGTATTTGAAAGATTTTCAAGTTCAGGATTGTTTATTGATAATATTAAGTTTTCAAAATTTTGTGGCAAATTTTCATAAGGAACGTTTGGAACATCGGTTGTAATCATCAAAAATCCTGCATTTCGTTCTTTTGACAATTTTAGTAATGTTTCATATTGTTCTGGTTTTGCAGAGTGAACCACATGGACAATACGGCTTGCATTTTCAGGATTATTTTCAAAATTGTAAGTTCTTGGAGTCCAATGATTGATGTAGTTATTTGCAGATACTTCACTCGTTAGCCATAAATCAGAATATTTGGACATTTCATCCGTTATTGTTCCTCCAGGATTTGCGACTATGATTGAGTCGGGATACTTATTTTTTATATAATTATATATTTGTGCCATATAATCAATTTCTAATGGATTTGTACCTGATGAAACTTCATCAAGGAAAATTCCAGAAATATTATCAGAGCCATAAAAATGTATATATTTGTCAATTTCAAAACATACTTTTTTGATACTTTTAGTATATTCATTTGTAGTTACATATCCAAGATTTTTAATTCCAAGCTCCTTGTTTTTTTTAATTTGAACAACATAGTCATAATCAGCCTTGTCAGAAGGACCATTTGCAGGATTGATAATGACATAAGGAATTGTTGCTTCATTTTCTGCAAAGTCATTATCTATAATGTGATTATTTTTTTTATCATCATCCTTGTTGCTTTTATGAAAACCATCTGTATAGCCAAAATCCACTTTAAATTCGTTTTCATTTTTTAAATTATTTTTTATAATATCATAAATTTCATCTGTATTTTCCCAAAGAGAATCGGTATTATTCTCAAAATTTTCCTTCATTACTATCTCCTTTCATTATAAAATTCTCCTTTTAACCAATAGAAATTTGGGAAATTTAGTTATTAATTTTAAAGAATATTACCATATATATTAGCATTTTTTTTTTATAATTACAAGGAAAATTTTTTCTAGAAATATAACAAGTGTAATTTAAATAATTAAATCATAAAATTAACTTGATTTTTTCTAATTTCAAGTTAAAATTTAATATAGGATAGAATTCGTTAAAAATAGAAATGTATAGGGAGGAAATGTTATGAGAATATATGACAGCAATAACATTAGAAACATTGGTATTTTAGGACATAGTGGTTCTGGAAAAAGTAATATGGTGGAAGGTCTTGAATTTACAGCAGGACTTGCCAGCCGTATTACAGGTAATGAAAATGATACTAAAATTACAAGTTCTCTCAGCCTTCATGCCATAGAATATCAGGGGACAAAATATAATTTTGTAGATATTCCAGGCTATAGTGATTTTTTTGGAGAAGTTGAATCTGGACTTGCGGCAGTTGACGGAGCTATTATTATTGTTGACGGGACTACTGATTTAACAGTTGGGACAGAAACGGCTCTTGAGCTTACAGACAGTAGAAATATTCCACGATTTATTTTTGTAAATAAAATTGACAATGAAAAAGCTGATTATGAAAAGATTCTTTCACAGTTGAGAGAAAAATACGGTAAAAGAATCGCTCCATTTCATGTACCTTGGGGACGAGGAGACGAATTTCGTGGGCATATTAATGTAATTGATATGTTTGCAAGGGAATTTGATAAAAACAAAAATGAATGTGCAACTGTGAAAATGCCCGCTGATATGGATGATGAAATAAATTCAATTCGTGAAATGCTTTTGGAAGCGGTAGCCGAAACAGATGAAGAATTAATGGATAAATATTTTAATGGGATTGAATTTACAACAGCTGAAATTCATCGTGGACTTAGACAGGGAGTGCTTGACTGTTCTGTAATTCCTGTTATTTGCGGTGCGACTCTAAAAAATATTGGACTTCACACAACTTTTGACATGGTAAAGGATTTCTTGCCATCACCTAATGACAATAAAAAAATTGAGCCTCAAAAAAATACATTTACATGCCAAATTTTTAAAACTACAATTGATTCTTTCTTAGGAAAAGTTTCATACGCAAAAGTTTATTCTGGTGAAGTTAAGCAAGATAGCGAAGTTTTTAATATAAATAGAAAATCAAAAGAAAGAATTGGAAAAATTTACACATTCGTTATGAATAAAATGGAAGAAGTTCAAAAGGGAATCGCTGGAGATATTGTTGTATTTTCAAAATTTAACAGTACAAAAACTTCTGATACATTGTCAACTAATGAAAAAGAAACTGCCATAAAGGAAATAACTTTTCCAAAACCACAATTATTCGTGGCAATAGAGCCTTTAAACAAAAATGATGATGAAAAAATGTCTTCTGGACTTAATCGTCTAATGGAAGAAGATCCATCTTTCACTTGGCATAGAAACCTTGAAACAGGGCAGACAGTGTTAGGAGTACAAGGAGAACTTCATTCTGCTACAGTTATTGAAAAATTAAAAGCAAAATTCGGAATAACAATAAAAACTGTAGAATTAAAAGTTCCGTACAGGGAAACAATTAAAGGTACTTCTGATGTTCAGGGAAAACATAAGAAACAGTCTGGGGGACATGGACAATATGGAGATGTATTAATTAAATTTTCATATGTCGACGATGAAGATTTTGTCTTTGAAGAAACAATTACAGGAGGAAGCGTTCCAAAATCATATATTCCAGCGGTAGAAAAAGGATTAAGGGAATCTCTTAAGGAAGGGGTGCTGGCAGGTTATCCTGTAACTAACATAAAAGCAGTTTTATACGACGGATCATATCACGATGTTGATTCTTCTGAACTGGCCTTTAAAATTGCAGCAAACTTGGCCTTCAAGAAAGGAATGCTTGAGGCAAAACCTATATTGCTCGAACCAATTATGGAGCTTACAATCATTGTTCCAGAAGAATACATTGGAGATATAATAGGAGATATTAACAAAAAACGTGGAAAAGTAATGGGAATGGAGGCTCACAAAGGAACAAAACAAAAAATTACTGCTGAAGCTCCAATGTCAGAAACATTCAAATACGCTAATGAATTAAAAGCTATCACACAAGGACGCGGATATTTTGAAATGAAACTTGTAAGATACGAAGAATTAATGGGAGATTTGGCACAAAAAGTAATTGAAAGCAGAAAAAATAGAAATTAACTAAAATTTTTTCAGAAAAAGAGAGAAATTTAACAATGTATTTTTCTCTTTTTTTGAATATCAAACTACTAAATTATCAATACGAAAAGGAGAAAAAATGGGATTAATTTTTGTTACTGGCGGAGCAAAAAGCGGGAAAAGCAAGTTCGCAGAAGAAACGCTGCTAAAATTAAATAATGGAAAACAGGAAAATATATATTTAGCAACTTCAATTGTCTTTGATGAGGAAATGAAGGAAAAGGTGAGACTACACAAAGAAAGACGTGAAAACAATTGGATTACCGTCGAAACTTACAAAAATTTTGAAATTTCATTAAATCATTTTTTTAAAAATAATAATGAAACACAGCACAACATGCTTGTAGACTGCCTTACAAATATGATTACTAATATAATTTTTGAAGAAAGAGATATTGACTGGGATAATTTTGATAAAAATTTATATGTTCAAATTGTGGAAAAATTAAATAAAAATGTGGAAAATTCGGTAAATGAACTTCTTAAAGTCAGTCAAAATTTTGAAAATGTAATAATTGTATCAAATGAACTGGGAATGGGGCTTGTTCCAAGTTATCCTCTTGGAAGGTATTTTCGTGAAATTGCTGGAAAAATGAATCAGATTGTTGCAGAAAAGGCAGATGAGGTATATTTTGTAGTTTCTGGAATTCCAATGAAAATAAAATAATTTAATAATAGGCGGGATTTTATAAAGGAGAATTTCCATATGAAAAAAACAAAAACAGATTTACAAATAAAAAAAGATAAAATTAGAAAAGAAATTCTGGCAAAAAGGAATATTCTTTCTGATAAAGACATCAATAAAAAAAGTGATTTAATTATAAAAAATTTGACTTCATATATTGAGAATGTTCAAAATATAATGATTTTTATGGATATGAAAACTGAAGTCAAAATCACAAAGCTACTAGAACTTCATCCCAAAAAAAATTTTTTTATTTCTAAAATTACAAATAGCAAAAATAGAGAAATGAAAATTAATAAATATAATAAAAATGAACTTATTTTACACAAATTTGGATATTATGAATCTTCTTCCAACGATTTTTATGATGAAGAAATATTGGATGTTGTCATCGTTCCTGCTCTTGCCTTTGATTCTAAGAAAAATCGGATTGGGTTTGGTGGAGGATATTATGACACTTTTTTGGAAAAAGTCAGAAAGAAAAATAATAAAGCTCTATTTATTGGAGTTTGTTATGATTTTCAGATAATTGATGAAGTGCCTGTGGAGGAACATGATATAATTTTAGATTGTGTTGTAAGTGAGAAAAAAGTGCTGAAATAGCTAATAAAAATAGTTATAGAATCCTAAATCGCGATTTGAAACTTTATTTACATAAAAAAATAAAATTTTTGGATAAATATGTGAAAAATTTATCAGAAAATTTGAAAAAATAAGAAAAAATACCAAAAATTTCAAAATTTTGACAATAATTTTTTTTTGTGCTAGAATTTTATCATATTAAGAAAATCGTTATAAACGAAGGAGGAAACGAGTATGAAGATGGAAAAAATTTTTAAAATATCATTGACGATATTTTTATTAATTCTAGCTGTTGCTTGTGGAAAGAATGAAGGCAGAACTTCAGATGGAAAGAAAAAGTACATTATTGCAGTAGACCTGATTTATCCACCATTTTCCTATAAGGAAAATAATCAGAATATGGGAATTGATGTAGAACTGATAAAAGCGATTGCAAAAGAAGAAGGATTTGAAGTAGAAATCAAGCCAATGGATTTTGGTGGAATTATTCCAGCTATACAGTCAGGACAGCTTGATGGAGCGATTGCAGGTGCTAACATTACAGAAGATAGAAAAAAGGTGGTAGATTTTTCAGAGCCATATTATGATGCTGGATTGGTTGCAGTTGTAAATAAAAATAATAAAGCTATTAAGACAGCGAAAGATCTGGAAGGAAAGAGACTTGTTGTAAAAAATGGTACAGCTGGGGCAAGATACGCTGAAGAAAATTTAAAGGGAAAAGCTCAAGTAAGAGTATATGAAGATACAACATCAATGCTAAAGGCAGTAGAAAACAATCAAGCAGACGCTGCATTTGAAGATTATCCAGTAATTGCCTATACCTTAAAAATCACTCCAGATGCAAAATTAAAAATAGGAACAGAAAAATTAACAAATGATAAAAATGGTTTTATGGTTAAGAAAGGGACAAACAAAGAATTACTAGGAAAGTTCAACAAAGGATTGAAGGCGTTAAAAGAAAATGGAGAGTATCAGAAAATAATTAATAAATACACAAAATAAAATTTAAAATTTGGAGGAAGATTGTTATGAAATCTAAAATATTAAAAATAATTATGTTAATGACGGTATTAATGTTAGTGATTGCCTGTGGAAATAAATCAGCAAATGGCAAGAAAAAATATACAATAGGAATAGATACAAGCTTTCCGCCATTTGAATATAAAAAAGATGGCAAATATACTGGAATTGATATAGAATTAGTAGAAGCAATTGGAAAATTAGAAGGATTTGAAGTGGAATTTAAGCCAATGGATTTTGGAGGTTTAATTCCAGCGTTGCAGTCAGGACAGCTTGACGGAGTAATTGCAGGAGCAAGCATTACTGAAGAAAGAAAGAAAAGTGTAGATTTTTCTGATCCATATTATGAATCAGGACTTGTTGCATTAGTTAATAAAAGTAATAGTGGGATTAAAACTGTAAAGGATCTAGAAGGGAAAAAATTAGCTGTAAAAAATGGTACAGCTGGAGCAAAATATGCTGAAGATAATTTAAAAGGAAAAGCAAATATAAGAGTATTTGAAGATTCAGCTTCGACATTAAAGGCAGTTGAAAATAATCAGGCAGATGCTGCATTTGAGGATTATCCAGTAATTGCCTATACAATAAAAGTAAATCCAAATTTAAATGTCAAAATAGGAACAGAAAAATTGACGAGCAATGAATATGGATTTATGGTTAAAAAAGGTGAAAATAAGGAACTATTAGAAAAATTTAATAAAGGATTGAAAACATTAAAGGAAAATGGAGAATATCAAAAAATAGTGGATAAATATACAAAATAATAAAGGAAAAAAGCAATGAAGCTCTTTTACAATGTTAAATATAAAGTTTTGGAGCTAATTTGCTTTTTTAAATTAGAAACTTGGATTTTAGAAAGGAAAAAATATGTTTGACTATTTAAAGACGTATATTGAAATATTAATGGAATACAAAATTGAATTTCTAATTGGGCTGGGGACAACACTTCTAATTGCAGTAATATCGTTGTTTTTTGCTGTATTAATTGGTATTAGTGTGGGATATATAAATTTTGTACCTACGAAAAAGAAGAATTTTACTTTTTATTTGATTAAGACTTTACAATGGATTGGAAAGGAATATATTGACTTGATAAGGGGGACGCCGCTTCTAGTACAAGCGATATTCTTTTATTTCGGAGTTGTACCAATTATAAATAAAGGGATTCTGGGTGGACAGCAAATGTCTCCTGAAATTGCTGGAATTATCATAATAAGTTTGAATGCTGGTGCATTTTTGGCTGAAATCTTCAGAGGAGGAATACAGGCAATTGATACAGGACAGATGGAGGCTGCCAGAAGTTTGGGACTATCCTTTGGAAAAGCAATGAGAAAAGTTATTTTGCCGCAGGCAATAAAAAATATGATACCTGCGATTCTGAATCAGTTCATTACATCGCTAAAAGATACCTCATTACTAATGGTTATAGGAGTTGCTGATTTGATGGGAAAAGGCCAGATTGCATTTAAAACAAATTATAAGACATTTGAAACAATGCTAATTATTGCATTGATTTATTATCTTGTAATCAAGATTTTGTCAACTTTATTTAAGAAAATAGAAGGGAAGCTAAAAGTATGATAAAAATAAAAAACTTAAAAAAACAATTTGGAAATAATGTTGTCTTGAAAGATATAAGTGTAAATATAGAAAAAGGAGAAGTTGTAAGTGTAATTGGGCCTTCTGGGTCAGGAAAAAGTACATTTTTAAGATGTATAAATGGACTTGAGGAATTTGATGGAGGGCATATCTTTGTGGATAATGAGGATATGGCTGATAAAAATTTGAATATTGACAAATTAAGGGAAAAAATAGGAATGGTGTTTCAGTCATTTAATTTGTTTCCACATTTAACAGTATTGGAAAATATTATTTTAGCTCCAGTCACACTAAAAAAAATTAACAAGGAAGAAGCAAAAATTAAGGCAAAAGAACTGCTAAGAAAAGTAGGTTTGGAAGAAAAGGCAGATTTTTATCCTTCAAGCCTATCTGGAGGACAAAAACAAAGAGTTGCAATAGCAAGAGCTTTAGCAATGAATCCAGAAGCAATATTGTTTGACGAGCCAACTTCTGCTCTAGATCCTGAAATGGTGGGAGAAGTGCTACAGGTAATGAAATCACTCGCAAAAGATGGAATGACAATGATAGTCGTAACACATGAAATGGGATTTGCAAGGGAAGTGTGCGACAGAGTAATTTTTATGGCTGATGGAGAAATCGTAGAGCAAGGAAGTCCAAAAGACGTATTTTTAAATCCACAACATGAAAGAACTCAAAATTTTTTGAAAGTATTATAGATATTTAGAAAGTAAAATAACTATATTTAGAAAAAATTTTTTACCTAAATCTATACAAATTAAAATATTATAAATAAAAAATTTATAGTTTTTTTATTTATTTAAGATTTTTAAAAAACGCAGTTATTTTTTCTAGGAAAATTTTGGTTCTCAAAGAAATAATATTGTTAGATAAGTTAATTTTTGATTAAATAAAATAACATAGAAAATGTTATTTATCGAAAAAACTTGACATATTTTTATTAATAAGGTATACTAAGATAGTTTCAATAGTCTTTTAAAATGAAGCGGATAAAAATTTTATTAAATATGAAAAGGAAAATCTTGAGGAATAATAAGTTTTTTTTAATTGAGCTATTGTATCCGTTAAGTTTTAAGAAAATTGGACAATGGAATGGAATTTTCAGAAAAATATGAAAATATTCTACAAAGGAATAAAAAAGTGACATAGAATTCATCTCGTCTCTAAAAATTGAATTTAAATAATTTCATTATAAGAATCATGAAAAATCAGGTCTAATATATAACATAATATTCAATAAGTTTTTTGTATTATGTTATTTTTCATTAAACCGAAAATCTGATTTTTTAAGTTATTCTCCAAGGGATTTATTTTTAGAAAATTTTAAGTTGATAAGTTGAAATGTTGTCAAGTTAGTTTTAAATTATTTTGAGGACTTATTAGAGTATTAAAATAGATATGGATATTGCTTTTTTATAAAAATTCAATTAATCTATTTCTATAAAATATTTTATGTTCAAAAATGGTATATTTTTGGTGTTAAATGAGCAGGGTAGAATCTATCCGAAGAGCCTGGTTAAATATGTATTACATAGTTCCCAGGAAACTTATGGCATTGCCATGGATTTATCACTTGTTGAAATCACTATCAATCACTTATTTAAGAAATTTTAACAATAAATTAACTGTTACATCAAAAAATCACTTGTAATATCTGGTAAGAACCTCCTAATACTTTTATCAAATATATTCCTTAGAAAAATGCTTTTGTATTGTCTGATTTCATAATTGTTCAGTTTTTAGAATTTTTCGTTATAATTTTCTGATTAACAAGACTAATATCTCCTGTAACTTTAGGAGTGTATGAAACTTAAACATTGATTAATAGTCCTTATGACTATTTCAACTTTAAAGGAGGAAAATATGAGTAATAATTTACGACAGATTGCTAAAGATCTGCGATCGTTTGTAAAAAGATGTAAGGATGTACATTATTCTGATAGTTTACTGATTACATTCCTTGTAACAGGAATGTTAACAATAGCACCTAAGACTCTTAGAGCAGATGTTGTTCAGGAACAACAGGAAGTGTCATCACAAGCGTATGAATCCATAATGGATCTCAGACAGTCCTTCCTGCGTGCAAGACAGGAAAATGAAAAATCTCTTAAAGGGGCTGAAAGAGAACTTGTAATGCTTATGGAACAAGGAGAACATGTTATAAAAAGTCCTTGGGCTTCCTTCCAGTATGCAACAGGATTTACTAATAACGACTGGAGAACTTCTTACAGAGGTCGTGGAGGAAAATATTTAGAATACTTTAGAAGAAACAATGACTTGACTAAATATGTGTTTGATGCAAAGAAAAATGCTTATGGAGCAACTAGATTAAACTTACCAAGAAATCAGGAGCCAAATTCGTTGGCAATCAATCCTGCAAATATACATGAGCCATATAGACCTTATGAAATAGATAGACTTGATTCACTATCATTGCCTACTGCGCCTGAATATACATATGCAGTAGAATCACCAGTAGGGACAAATGTGAGCTTAACACCAAGTAATAACTTTACACATACACGTAGAACTCTTACTACAACAGTTGATAGAGCAACGTTTTCTTTAGATAATAATAATACTGGAAATGGTACAGGTCATAAAAGCTGGACGTATTTGTCAAATACTTCTAATACAGTAGAAAATGCAGGGTTAGCTTCTAATAGTAGTGTAGGTACAGCTAATGGTGGTTCTGCAAGTACTGCTGCAGGTGTAAATCCTAGTGTTTCCGCTACAATGCCAACAAAAGCGACTTTCTTAACAGCAAATTCTGCAGCTATACCACAATCAGAAGTTTATAATTTACGTAGATGGGCAAGATATACAAATCCAATGAAATTTTCAACTATAACTCAATTAACAGGTGGTACATTTTATTTAGGAAATGCTGATTCTGAAGGTAAAACAGTATCTGGATGGTTCTATGGTGGTGCTGGAGGAAAAGCTAAAATCAGATATGATAATGTCTCTACAAATGTTTCTTCAGATAGTTGGGGAGAAGATGATGATAGTGGAGGAACAGGAAGTACTGTTACAATAACTGCTAGTTCAAGTGCTGTAACTGATGTGAATAAATGGTTAGCAACAAGATTAATAGCTGGTAATCCAGGTCTAACTTGGTCAGAAGCTTTAACTGCAGCGACAACATACTCCGGTGCGTATCATAGTACTTGGGGATCAGGACCAACACACCGTATGAATTGGAGCGGTTTTACATATGCAGGTGTTACTATACCAGGTGGTAATTTTGATACTAGTATGCAGTATACATATTACGATGCTAACCACACAGGTGTTAATGCAGCAGTTCATGCAACTAGTACTATGAGTAATTTTGATACTAATACATTCCATATAGGAGGTTCTACTGCACGTATAGGTCTTGCTGTAGGTGGAGGTACTAATTCTAATACTGTAACAGCTAATGGAAATAGATTTGAGATTGAAAGTAATTCAGGACATAATGCTGTAGCTGTATTTAGAACAAGTAATACTGTAGGAACTTATAATGATACATCAAGTAGCTATATACTTGAATCAGGTGCAAGTGGAAGTAATGGAATATATAATGAAGGTGGATATGTAAATCTTACAACTCCTACTTTTAACATAGCAAGTACAGGTTCAAATGGTATCTTAAATAAAGCTGGAGCTAGTACTGATGGAAAATTGACTACTAACGGAGGACAATTTTATGTTTCTGGAGCGGGTTCTAATATTATAACAAACTTGGCTACGGCAACTACTAAAGATGGTAATTTTATAGTTGATGCTACAGGTTCAAATGCCATTTATAGTAATAAGGAATTAACAGTTAGAGGAGGAACGTTTGAACTTAGATCAAATGGATCAAACCTTATAGTTAATACTGGTACTGGTAATGCATTAATTACTAATACTACAGGTAATCGTGAAAAATTCACTCTTAACTTAAATGCTACTGGATCTAGTGCTATTTATAATGGAGATGGAACAAAAGCCGCTACTTTAAGTGTAGCTGGACGTGAATTTGAAATTAACTCAAAAAATTCAAATGCGATTAATAATTCGAAAGCTAGTACAACAAAGATTCAAGATAATATTTTTACTATTGATCAAAATGATTCAAATGCTATAAGAAATGATGGAAGTTTATACCTATTGAGTAATGGTACTGATAAAAATATAATTAATTTGAAACGTTCAGGTAATACTGGTATCTATAATGACCAGAATGCAACTACACTTGATGCAGTAAACTTTGAAATAAACATTACAGAGGGAACTTCTCCTGTACCAACTGGTTCAAATGGTATAGTAAATGTAAAAGCTAAGCCAATTTCATTGAGAAAAGGTTCTATAGTTGTAAGTCAAAAAGACTCAAATGGTATTATGAATTTAGATACAGGAACAATAGATACTTATAAAGTTGATATTGATATTAATAGACGAAATTCAAATGGTATTAATAATCACGGAAAAGGAACTATTACTACAGAATTAGGTACAATTACTGTAAATGCAACAAATTCGAATGGTATTAGAAGTAATGACGGTACAGTAAAAACTAAGAAAACAGATTTTGTGCTTACTACAAATGCAACATCTACAACAGCACCGCTAACTGAAGGGGCAAATGGTATAACAAGTACAGGTGTTGTAGAAACAGAAGATGGTACGTTTACTATAAATTCAGCTAGATCTAATGGTATATACATAAATTCGACTGGTAAGAATATTAAATCTACAGGAACTCATTTTCATGTAAATAACAATTATTCAAACGGTATTAACATCCAAGATGCAGCTAAATTAACAATAGGTTATAATTTCGGAACTGGTACTACTCCAACATTTATTGTAGGAAATTCAGGAGGTAATCCTAGTTACAGTAATGGTATTTATACTAAAAAAGGTATCCTGGACGTATCTAATGCATCATTCACTGTAAAAGGCACAGGATCGAGAAACAATGGTATCTTTATTGATACAGGTGCTACAGGGGCCCATGTAATAAGCAATACGCACTTTAATGTAGAAAGTGGTGAAAGTAATGGCTTAAGAATATTAGATGGTGCTTCATTAGGTGTTTCAGGGGGTAGTTTCACAAATACTGGAAATAGCAATAACGGTATCTATTTAAGTATAGCTGGACAAGTCGCAACAGTTAATGGTACAAACTTCTATCTAGATGGTGGAACAAATTCAAATGGAATTTATGCACTAGGTGGTAAATTAGATCTGAAAAATGGTACAGTTAGAATCGGATCTGTAGCTCCTCTTGCTTCAGGTGCAACAAGCAGTAATGGTGTCTATGTTGTAGGTAGTTCTTATGGTGGTGCTGGTGGTGCTACTGGTGATAAAGTAACGATTTCAAATATGACTTTTGATGTAAATACATCACCAGCTTTAACAAGAGATGCAAATAATACTGGTATCTATGTTGGTAACGACAGAACCATCGCTTCAATCACAAATACTACTATCAATGTTAATGGAAATGCTAACGGAAAGAACGGTAATATTGGTATCTTAGTAGGAGATAGTTATACTGCTCAAGCAAAAATTGAAAAAATTGAAAATACAACAATAAATATAGATTCAACTAATGGAACATCAGATGGTACTGGTACTGGAATCTTTATGTATAATGGAGATGTTAACATTGGTAAGGCAACTCAAATCCAAACAGCTTCAGGAGACGCAGGTAATGATGTATTTATCACAATAAGAAACAGAGATTATAACAATACATTAACTATGGAAGGTGAGAGTGGATCTGGTCAAGCTACAGGAATAACTGGATATGGAGCTAATAATATTGGTATTAATATCCAAAGTGGACATAATGTAGCTACCTTAGGTAAGACTTTAACAATAACACAAGGAACTGCTAACAAAGGATGGAATATATCCCTTACTGGAGGAGCTAATAATGTTGGTATCTTAAACAATGCATTTGCGGATACTTTTACATTAAGCAATGAATTAAATTATGTACCTGTAGCTTCTAATGATACAGGGGTAATTAGAATATCTGGTAACAGAGGTATTGGATATGAAAATTTAGGTTATGTAAATGACGGAAAATTAAGATTAGACTACGTAAGCATGAATGGTACTAATAGTGCGATCTTAGCCTTTAATAATAGAACTTACCAAAATAATAGAGACAATAATACTTTTAATCAAATTAATAGAACCAATGTAGACTCAGGTGTCTTTAATTTGACAGGTACAAATAAAATATCTGTACAAGGTGTAATTGGAGCAGATACAGGTTCTGGATTAGATTCTAATGGAAGTGTTGGGGTATATGCAAATACTGGACAAAGATCAGATCTAACAAAAGGTATAGTTGGATTTATCGGTGCAGACCAATTATCAGATCTTAAATTTGGTGGATTAAACATAGGTCTTAATGAAAAAGCTAATGATAGTACTGTAATTTGGTCTGAGAATGGAACTAAGGTTGTAGTTGCTGGAAACCATTATACTACTAATGGTGGAGCTAATTTAGTTTCAGATGGAGTTAATGTTAAAAATGGAACTTCAGACTTTGGATATAATGTTCCAGATAAAGTAACTTCAAAAAATTCAGTGTATGCTTATGCAACTGGAACATTTAATGGAAGACTATCAGGATATTATAACCTTCCATCTGCAGCATTCAGATCAGAAATTGACACTACAGCAGTAGGAGTTGACTTAGTATCACGTGAAGGAACAGCACTTCTTGCTACTAAAGGTGGGAAAGTAACATCCGCAAATGTAAGAGCAGGAGGATATCGTTCAATAATTGGTTATGCTGATGGGCAAGATGCTATTAACGCCAATGCGTCGTCAATTTTAATAAAAGGTCAAATGATAGCCGCAGATAATAACTTATTAAATACTACTGTTAATGATGGAGCTGGAAATCTAAACGGATTACTAGTAGCTACTGATTCTAAATTAGCAAACACTTATCAAAATATAGGTGCTGTTGCAATTGATGGTGGATCTGTTGTTATTGAGAATGCTGGAAGATCAGCAAGTTCTAAAGAAGGAACAACTACATCACCAGCAGGAGCAAATTCTTCATTAATATATGGAATGGGAGCTTATGCGAGAGGTACAGTTGATGCAAACAATCCAACAAATAAAATATCTTCATCAGTAAGATTCTCAAAAGAGAGTGCTACTAAGAAAGGAAATATTACAGTAATTTCAGGTGAACATGGTGCATTATTTGCTGAAAAGAATGGACAAATTTACTTTGCAGGAGACATCATAAATCAAAATAATGTAGGAAATACAGTTTCTACGAAATCTAAAGTTGGTTCTGTTACTCAAGCTGTAACTGGTGTCGATCTAACTTCTCCTGTAGCAAGATATGGTAGAGGAAATGGTGTAGGTGTTGCAAATGATCACACTAATACTACGCCATTCTATGTAAACCGTGGAGCCTATGAAGGACGATCAGATATTGATAATGCGGGAATTACATTTAACGATCAAGCTATTGCAGGATATACAAACATAGATATGTATGATGGTATTCTTCTATCAGGTAACGTTCATGGTGGAAATGGAGCTGGAGCTTATACAGTAGGACAAAGCTATGAACTGATCAGAGATTATTATGCAAAAGATACTGCAGATTCAGGTGGAAAATATAATAGAGCTAAATACCGTGGAATGGAAAATGTAAAAGCAGCTATTATGAATGATGACTATGCAGTTCAATTAGGTATTATAAATCAACCATCAGGTAAGTTAGTATGGAATAATCTAGGTAATACAAATGCAGCAGGAACATCACCAACAGGTACGGCTAGTTATCTAGATAGTATAGGTAAATTTTATGCAGAAGGAATGCAAATTCAAAACAAAAAATTTGCAACTGCACCTAATACGGCTACTGATACCAATACAGATGTTGGTAATAGATTTAAGAGTACAATACTTAATGGTCATTTAGTAATTTCAGCTGATAAGACAAACCTTGAAGATGTTAAATTAACTTCAAATAATGATAGCAGTAAATTAAATGATCCATTTAATGATATCTCTATGGAAAGTACAATAATCGAAATTAATGCTACTAAGGAAGTATTTGGAGATATAGCTACTGGATATAGAGCTGGTCAAGGACTTAGCATGGCAAATTCACTTCGTCGTTGGAGAAATCTTGATGGTGATGTAAATGGGAAATCTGTTTGGGAAAAAACAAGTGCTGATCAATCAGGAATTATAAACTCTGGAAAGATTAATGTTTGGGGAGGAACTAGACATAACGGTACTAAAGTTGATATTGCTGGTATTAATGTGATATTCGGAACAGCACAAAATAAAACTGGTGCAGAAATTACTGTAGATCATGGATATGGAATATTTGCAACAGATTCAAGTAACATCTCAAATAGCGGTGAAATTACAATAACAGGTAAATATAATGCTAACAGTTCATTGTCTACACTAAGAGCAAACAGAGGATTCTCAGCAAGTGCTGAATCAACACCAAGCGGTGAAAACTATGGTATCGTAGGTATCTCAGATGCTCGTGCAACTTATGATAAGAATGCTGATGAGTCTATTTCATACAACAAAATAAATATTTTGAACATTGATGGTAAGATTAATGCCGAAGGAGATCTTGCTGTAGGTATTTATGCAGAAAATAGAGGGAATGCATTAAGATCTGATATCAACGTAACATATAATGATGCCGGACTCTCTGTAGCTGGTATAGATGTAAAAAATGCTAATGTTACAAATAATGACGCACGTGGTGTAGGTATCGCAGTTGTAAATAGCAATAGAAACTATAATGCTGCTACAAATGCTACAAATGCTGGTGGAAACCTTACATTAAACAGTCGTAGTAATACTAATATAGGACAATTTGGTGCTAATAATAATAATATTCTTACTGGTAAAAATGGAGTAGGTATTTTTGCTGAAGCTACTAATATCACACTAAACTCTAATACTTTCACTGTTGAAACTAAAGATAACGGAGTAGGATTATGGGGAATGGATGCAACAAATGTAGCAGTAGGTACAAACTCAAGCCATCTGAAGAAATTCCAATACAATTATAACGGTGCTAACGATAAAAATGCATTCGCAATGGCATTTGGATCTAGAAATAACTCACTTGTTACAACTGCACGAAATGATCTTGATATTTTATTCTCAAATAAAGCTGCAGCATCTGCCACAAATAAAGTTAATTTAGTAAATGAAAGAACTAATTCTCATGCTGGAACATCTAAAGGTATTGCAGGAATATTAGTTAATACTGGTCTAAATACTGCTACTCCTCTAGTAAATGATACAGTTATAAATAAAGGAAATATTGAAGAGGATTCAAGTTCAGTTACAAACCTTAGAGCATATGGAGCTGTAGTAAATAGAGGTAACTTTATAAACTGGGGAGATATCAAGCTTAATGAATCATTAATGCCAGCAAAAGCTTCTGATGTGACACGTGAAGATATGAAGAAAGTCAATGTTGGAATACGTTCAAATAACATGGACAGATACTCTGGATCAATCGAACATCATGGAGATATTAAGATAGGAGATACTACAAGTGGTAAATCAAATACTACAAGTGCAAGAAATATCGGAAGCTGGTCTATCTATGGACATAACATCACTACAGGTGCAAAAGCTGACGGTACTAACTCATTGTTTGTAGTAAATAGAAACAGTTACGGTATTTACTCTGGTGATGGAAATGTAGAAATCAAAAAATCAGATATTAAAGTAGGTAATGATACTGTACTTGGACATATACAACCAACAGGACTTGATGTAGATGGAAATCCATATACATTAACTAGACAGCAAAGTGCAGGGGTACCTAATGGATATGCACAGCCTAATGATTTGTTATCTCAACTTGGAAGAGAACGTGATTCTGCAATTGGTGTATATATTGATTCTAATAGAGATTTCTCAAATACTTCAAGAAACGTAAATGTAAGTGCAAATATGGAAATTGATAGATTCTCACACGGAATTGTTCTTGCTGAAAGAACAGGTGGAAGAAGCATAGGAAACTATACTAATGTAACAATTGGAGAAGCTGGAAATGCACCTGTAATTAAACTTGCATACTCTACTGATAACAACCAAGGCGGTCATGTAAAATCTACAAAACCAACAGAAAATCCAGCTAGAAGACCTTTAGAAATATATGAACAAGGTAACTCTGTGTACTATTACTCAGCAGATGACGCATCAGATGCAACATCATACGCAAATGTTACAATGGATGGAGATTACAATACTGCATACTATACAAAAGGTAGCGTAGTAAACAAAGGAACTATTGATTTAAGATCGCAATATGACCTTGCTAAACGTAGCCTAGATCCTACTCATGAAGCTGTAGGATATGGTAATGTGGGTATTATATCTGAAAATACCGCAGTTGCTTCTAAAAACTATGGAACAATAACAACAGGTCTTTCAGATACTGTAAACTTAATGTATTCAGTAGGTATGGGAGCAGGACGTAACCATTACAGAACAAACAATAAAGGTGAAACTGTATATGATAGAACTAGTGGACAAGGAAACATTGAAAACCATGGAGTAATCAACGTACAAGAAAAAGCAGGAATCGGTATGTTAGCAACAGGTAAAGGTTCAATAGCTAGAAACTATGGTACTATTAACCTGATTGGAGATAGTGCGATTGGAATGTATATCGACAGAGGAGCTATGGGAGTAAATGAATCTACAGGAGTAATCACAGGTAATGCTCAAAATCTTAAAGGTGTTATCGCGATAAACGGTGGATTCATTAAGAACTATGGGGTAATCAACGTAACAGGAACAGGTTCAACTGGTATTGTTACAGATAAATCTAAATTCGTTGTAGATGGTTCTGGAAATGTTATTCACGTTACATCTGAAGATTCAAGATACGCAACTGCTAAGACTGCAGGAGAATTAAATGGTAAGACTGATGCAGATAACGGAAGAAATGACGGTAAAGGTGCAACTGATCTGTATGGTGGATCTGAAAGTTCAATTGTAGAAGGAAGCAATGGAAATCCTAAGACTACAGGTGTAGGAACTACAATAACAAGACCTGATATTGTACCTCTTACAACAGTTACAATTGATGGTGTGCAAGTACCTATAACAAATATTGATACAGATGCTAAGAATATAGGAGAATGGGCACGTAACATAACTCTTACAAATAGTATTCAAACAGGTGGAACTAGAATTATTGATCTTTCTACTAGAGATGAATTTGGAAACCCTGCATGGCCAAGCTACCGTACAAATCAACTTTCTGAAGTAACAAATATTGGAATGTATGTAGATACATCAGGTGTTAGATATACAAATCCTATAAATGGTATTGAAAACTTAACACACTTAGGAAAAGTTGATTTATACTTCGGTACAGAAGCTACAATGTATACAAATGCAAAAGCATTAAGATTTGGAGATATTACACATCCTGATGGAACAATCGAAAGAAGTTCATTCTTGAAACCATTTAATGATGCATTGAGAAGATTGCCTGGAGGAGCTACTGTAAATCCATTATCAGCAAGCTTAACATGGCAAGTTTCTGCAAATATTGATGACAATAACCAAATTAGAGAATTGTATATGAGTAAAGTTCCATATCACTCATTTGCATTCGACGATGATAAGTCATTAATTAACTTTACTAACAACCTTGATAATCTTTATGAGATTGCAAGACCTGGAAGTGAAGAAAAAATGATCTTCAATAAACTTAATAGCTTAGGTAATGGTGAAGGACATATCCTTGCTCAAGCGTTTGATCAAATGAGAGGACACATTTATGGTGGAATCCAACAAAGAACTAAAGCAACATCAGATATCCTTAGTGGTGAAGTAGCTCAATTAAGAAGTGAAAGAAACGCTACTAAAGATTCAAATAAATTCAAAGCATTCGGACAAAAGAATGAGTATAAGACAGATACAGCAGGACAACCTGATTGGGAAAGTAATGCAGGAGGATTCGTATATTTACATGGAGATGAAACAGTTAGATTAGGTGAAGGTTCAGGATTCTATGTAGGTGCAGTAAATAATTACTTCACATTTAAAGATCTTGCAAGATCATATGAAAATCAAGCAATGCTTAAATCAGGATTGTATAAACAAACACCACTTGATGAGTATGGAACATTTACGTTAACTATAGGTGGAGATGGATTCTTCGGAAGAACTAACACTAAACGTAGATACTGGGTAGTCGACAAAGAATTCAGAGCTAAATCTGATTATTATACTTATGGTGCAGGAGTTAATGCAAATCTTCAAAAAGTATTCAGACTTAATAAAGGATTCAGTATAACTCCAAGTATAGGATTAAACTTTGAATATGGAAGATTCTCAGGAATCCATGAAGATGGAGACATGGCACTTGATATTAAGAGTGATGACTACTACTCAATCAAACCTAAAGCTGGAATTGATTTCAGTTACAGTCAACCTGTATTCAAGAACACTAACTTTACTGCAAACCTTGGATTCAGCTACGAAAACGAACTTGGAAGAATCAACAATGTAGAAAACGAAGCAAGAATTAGAGGAGCTTGGACAGACTATTACACAATCAAAGGTGATAAAGAAGATAGAAGAGGAAACTTCAAATCTGACTTGAAATTTGGATTGGATAATGGAAGAGTGGGATTAACTGTTAATACAGGATATGATACACAAGGACATAACTTTAAAGCAGGATTAGGATTGAAATTAATGTACTAATCAGAAACTAAATATGCTTTAATAGCGAAAAATATCTTAATGGCTACAAAAAAATAGCTTAATTATAGGAGACTACTAGAAATAGTAGTCTCTTTTTTTGTTTATAAGAAAAGTAATATGAAAATATGCTGGAAATTTTTAAAAAATATGGTAAAATAATAATACGATTTAAAAATTATTTATTTTAGGAGGAAAACAGATGAAAAAAATTATGAGAGGTGTACTATTATTTGGTATGTTAGGAGGAATGCTTTTGTCTTGCGGAAATAAAAAAAGTAATGATTCTCAAGAGCAAAAAAAGGATTCCAAAGTTAGTGAAAAGGTTTATAAGATTGGATTGTCACAGATTGTAGATCATCCAGCATTAAATGCAGCAAAGCAAGGTTTTAAAGATGCATTAGCAAAAGCCGGAGTAAAGGCTGATTATGATGATAAGATTGCAAATAATGACATGAGTAATCAGACTCTGATTATGCAGCAATTTGCAGCAGACAAAAAAGATCTGGTATTTGCAATTACAACACCAACTGCACAAGCGGCTAAAAATCAGATTGGAAAAGAAACACCAGTTATATTTGGTTCAGTTACAGATCCAAAAAGTGCAGGACTAGTAGGAATTCCTAATGTTACAGGAACAAGTGGCGCAGCCCCAATTACAGAAAATTTAAAATTAATGAGAGAATTATTACCAGAAGCGAAAAAAATAGGAATCATTTATAATTCGTCTGAACAAAATTCAGTTTCTGAAGTAAATAATTTAAAAAAACTGGCAGGAGAGTATGGATTCACAGTAGTAGAAAAAGCTGTTACAAATGGTACAGAAATGGTTGCTGCGGCAAATCTTATTTCAAAGAACATTGATATCTACTATGCCATTCAGGACAACACAGTAGCATCATATTTTAAAGCAATACTTGATGTTTTTAATAGTGCAAAAGTCCCAATTCTAGCTACAAATGACGTTTACTCGAATGCAGGAGGGCTAATTTCACAAGGAACTACCGACTACAATATCGGTTACCGTTCTGGAGAAATAGCAGCCGAAATTTTACTAAAAGGCAAGAAGCCAAGCGAAATTCCAATAGAAACAGTTAAAAATTTACAAATTGAAATTAATAAGCAAAACATGCAATTATTGGGAATGAAAATACCAGACAGCATTTTAAAACAGGCTAAAATGATAGAAACTAAAAAAAATTAACAGCTTTGCTTAATAACTGTATAAATTTAGAAATATAACAAAATAAATATTACATGTAAAAAGATAAGGAATATTAAATTTCCGAACAAGTCTAATAAATTTTATAAATTTAAAACAATTAAAAAAAACTGGAACTATTAAATTTTTTTAGCTCCAGTTTTTATTTGTTATTTTTCAAAACTATCAAGCCATTCGATAAGTTCCAAAAAATCTTCCACTTTTCTTATTTGCTGCAAATATCTTAAATCTATTATTTTTTCTGATTTTCTATGATAAAAAAATTCTACATCCCACAATTGCGTTTTTACAAAACCTTCTTTGGGAGTATATTTATAAAAATCATACTTTTCAATATTTGCTCTAAAATATTTCAATTTTGCAAAACAAAGCTGATATTTTCTAAAAACTATTTCTAAAATATTATTTTGTGAAATAAACTTATGTGAAAAATACAAACGTTCTGGTGTATTATTTCTTCTAGTTACCCATTGCCTTCTGGAATTTATTTCCAAACTATATTTTTCAATAAATTTTATTTTTTCATCTGACAACTCGGCTTTTAATTTTTCTTGCAGTTTTATATTATCCATAAAAATCACATCGCTACTAATTTATATTAATATTTAATTTTTAGAATTTTCAAATTTCTTTCTATCATTAGCATTCAAATATTTTTTTCTAAGTCTGATAGAGTTAGGTGTAATTTCCACTAATTCATCATTTTCAATATATTCAAGTGCAAGTTCCAGCGTAAATTCCTTTGGAGGCGCCAATTTCACAGCATCATCACTTCCAGCGGCCCTCATATTTGTAAGTTTTTTACCTTTACATACATTTACAACTAAGTCGTTTTCTCTTGAATGCTCTCCAACTATCATTCCCTCGTAAACCTCTACTCCTGGTCCTATAAATAAGATTCCACGTGGCTGTAAATTATTTAATGAGTAACCTAGGCTTGTTCCAGGCTCCATTGCGATTAAAACTCCTCTTCTTCGTCCTGTAACTTCTCCCTTGAAAGATCCGTATTCAAAGAATGAGTGGTTTATAATTCCTGTTCCTCTTGTTTCCGTCAAGAATTCATTTCTAAATCCGATTAATCCACGTGATGGTACTTTGAACTCAAGTCTTGTATATCCGTCACTTCCTTGATTCATGTTTACCATCTCACCTTTTCTAAGTCCTAATTTTTCAATTACAACTCCTACAAACTCATCAGCAACATCGATAATTGCAAGTTCAATTGGCTCTAGTTTCTGTCCATTTTCTTCTTTAAAAATAACTTCAGGTTTTGAAACTGCTACTTCGTAACCTTCTCTTCTCATATTTTCAAGCAAAATAGATAATTGAAGCTCTCCTCTTCCCTTTACAATAAATGCATCTGGCGAATCTGTCATTTCAAGCCTCATACTCACGTTATGATTTACTTCCTTTTGTAATCTTTCCAAAATATTTCTCGAAGTTACAAATTTTCCATCTTGCCCTGCAAATGGCGAATCATTTACCATAAAAGTCATTGCAAGTGTTGGCTCATCAATGTCAATTAATGGTAATGGCTTAGGATTTTCTCTACTTGCCACAGTTTCTCCTATGTCAATTTGTTCAATTCCTGCAATTGTTACAATATCTCCAGCAAACGCTGCTTCCATTTCAACTTTTTTAAGTCCGTCATATCCATAAATTCTAGTAACTTTACCATTTACCAAGTCACCATTTCTCTTAATTAATGTAATTTCCTGATTTTTTTCAATTTTTCCGTTATAAATTCTTCCAGTTCCCAATTTTCCTACATATTCGTCATATTCAGTATTTGTAACAAGCATTTGAAGTGGCTCATTCACATCTCCTTCAGGATCTTCCACATGCTCCATAATTTTATCATAAAGCGGTTTCATATCCTTATCTTCATCTTCTAGTTCCAGTTTAGCAAATCCATTTTTTGCAGATGCATAAACTACTGGAAAATCAAGCTGAATATCATTTGCCCCTAAATCCACAAATAAATCAAAAACAGAATCCACAACTGCATCAGGATCTGAATTTGGCCTGTCAATCTTATTAACTACCACAATTGGACGAAGTCCATGCTCTAACGCCTGTTTCAATACATATTTAGTCTGTGGCATAACACCTTCAAATGCATCTACCAGAAGTAAAACAGAATCTACCATTTTCAATATCCTCTGTACTTCCCCACCAAAATCCGCATGGCCAGGAGTATCCACAATATTTATCTTATAACCATCATAATGAAATGAAGCATTTTTAGAAAAAATCGTAATCCCTCTTTCTCTCTCCAAATCATTACTATCCATAATTCTTTCATCTACTTTTTCATGTTCCCCAAATGTTCCTGCCTGTTTCAATAAAGCATCGACAAGAGTTGTTTTTCCGTGATCTACGTGTGCAATAATTGCAATGTTTTTAATTTTGTTCATCCTTTATTTTAACAAATTTCTTGTTAATATTTCCTCCTTAAATTTTTAAAATTTCAATAGATTATTCAATATTTTTATTTTACAAATATATCCTAACTAATATTTAAATCAATATTTATTTTTTCTATAATTTTTTATATTTTTAGTTTCACAATGCTATATTAAACAAAAAATAATAAGCAAGATTTTATTTGATCTTTCGTTAAAATAAATTTATAAAATATATTTATTAAATAATTTTAATATATGAATTATAGTTAAATTCACCTAAATATTATAACAAAAAAGACTGGAAAAATCCAGTCTAATTTATAGCACATTTTTTTTAAATATTATACAAAGTCTCCCTTAGGGATTTTTACACATTTATTATAGCATATTTTATAAAAATGTCAATCCCCCTAAATTTTTTTAACTTATAATTTCTTCTTTTTAATATAATTTGCAATATTCTTTCCAAGCAATTTTTCATATTTTTTCCAAAAATCTGCTAAAATTTTTTTTTCATTTTTATCTAATTTTTCTAAAATTATTACTTCCCCTTTCCCACTTTTAATCTTATACTTTTCAGAATCTATAAACCCCGCCACTTCCTCATTCCAAAGTTCCAAAAATACCTTTCCTGAAACCTCGCTAAACTGGATAAATTCATCTTCATAAACATAAATTTCCTCTTGACTCTTTACTTCTATACATCCTAAAAAATGCGTAAAAAATGCACCACAGTCTATTCCCTTTATTCTATCAGTTTTTTCAGAAATTCTTCCATTTATATTAGGCGTATGACCAAAATATATGTTTTTACCTTTGTATTCTTCAAGTTCTGCATTTTCCATAAGCCAAAACTCTTCTCTGGTCCAAAGCACTGTTTCCTTTTCCTGTTTTTCCAAAACCTTCTTCAAATCAAGCCCTGCATGTACAAATATATTTTCATTCCCAGAAATTATCAAAGGGCAGTTTTTGAGCCATTTTACAAGCCATCTAATTTCATCAAAAAAATTTTCTTGGTGCCATTCTGCCATCGTTTTATTTTCAAAATATTTAGAATGTCTATAAATTGAATATTCTGTTTCATATCTTAATGGATAATCATTTTCCAAGTCCTCAAGAAACATATCTTCATGATTTCCCAAAATAAACTTTAGGTTATACCCAAGTTTTATCATTTTGATACATTTCATATAAATTTCGTAAGACTTTTTCCCTCTGTCACAAATATCCCCTATAATTACAAGTAAATCTTCTCTTTTTAAGTCAATTCTATCCAGCATTTTCAAAAACAAATCATACTGTCCATGAATATCTGACATTATAAAAATTCGATTATAATCATTCTCATTTATTTTTTGTATTTTAATTTTATTCGTCTTAATTTCACTTTCCATAAAAATCACTCTTTTTCTTTTAATACAGTTTATAACTTATTCTTTAATTTTTTCAAATAAATTGTTTTAAATATTGGAATAAACCTTTCCCACAAGATAAGGATTTAAGGCAATAAACAATTCTGCATATATCTTTTAAAATGCCCCAAATCCATTCATTTCCATAAACCTGAATAACAAATCATTCATTAATTTCTCATTTTTTTCTGTGTCATAAGGTAATGTAAATTCTCCATCTCTATTTGTCCATAATCTGTCGTAATAATCCAAAATATCTTTGGAAATTTTCTGATCATAAGCTGACATAATTTTTAGTTCATTTTCCAAATTGAAATTACGCATATTACGTCTTGTGAAGTTTGTTGAACCTCCATAAGTTATCAAATAGTCTTTTTTCAAGATGGAAAGCATTTTTACGTGGTACATTTCCTCTCCTTTATTGTAAAACTTGACATTTATGTCATAATTATGTTTTCTTGCATATTTCATTAGTTCTCCAGCAGCAGCTTTGTTTGGGAGTCCTGCATTTGAATTATTCAAAATTATCTCAAATTTTACTCCACGCCGTGCAGCTTTTCTTATATCGTTAATTATCCCTCTGTCTGCAAGGAAAAACTGGGCAATAATGACTTTATCTCCAAACTGTGTGTGTTTTAATTCTTCTGAAATATCCTTAGCTGTTGCTCCATTTGTAAAATATTGTAATTTTAGCTTGTCATTTTTAGAAAATGGAATTTTACTAAAATCCTTATCTGGTAATTTTTGCTTTAAACTCCCATCTTTTTTAGTAATTTTTGCAGCCGGCTTTTCTCCTTCGTAAATTTCCTTAATAATTGGCGATGAAAACTTAAATGCCACATTTGAGTGCTTTGAACCTTCTGCATGTGGATTTGCCGATGTCAGCATTGCCGTAATTTCATTCATAATTAGTTTTCTGTGATTAGCTTTTGCGTTTAACGCTCGTAAAATGCTACGGATTGTAACTTTGTCAGTACCTTCGTAAATTGGATTTTTAGTTTTTCCACGATTTTTCGGATTTCCAAAAGGCTGGACAAAAAGACGCCATGGAGCCGAATAAACAAGCATCGGATCTCTCAATTTTGTCAAATCCACATATCCAATTTTTACACCAGCCTCCTCCAGCTTCTTATGAGTTTTGTTGTCAAACGCTCCATAAAAAGTGTTACTTTCATCAAGTATCAAATATATTTCAACATTCGGATCTCTTTTTCTTTTTTCAAGTATCTTCTGTGCAAACTCTTCTGCAATCGGTAATGGCTGCAATTTCTCCTTAACACCTTTTCCAAGAAAGTCATTAAATACAAAAATATCCATTAGGAAAAAGTCTTCCGCCTTATCCAAAATATCATAAGCCTGCTCCCAAATCTGCCTTTCATAATGAGTTTCTCCATCTTTTTTATACGTTAAATCGTAGTAAAATTCAACATTATCCGCATTATAAACCTCACTTTTCATTGTGAGCCCTTCTGAAAGTGGCGTACACGAAACCGTTCCCAATAGTAAAAATATAAATATTAAAATATTTGTTTTATTCACAATAATTCTCCTTTTTGTAAACTGTTAAACTTAAATAATTTTTTAATTTAAGCAATTTAATTATACCAGTTTTTCATAATTTTTTCCATAACTTGATCCTATAAAATTTCGTTTAGTAAACTAACTGGTATTTTTACTAAAAAGATTGAAAAAATATATTAAAAAACAAATAGAAAATTAAGTAAAGCATACTATATAATGATAATAAAATTTAAGATTGCTGAGAGGTAAAAAGATGTCTACGATTAGAGATGTTGCAAGGCGCGCAGGAGTTTCAATTGCTACTGTTTCAAGGATTTTGAATAATGATGAGTATTTTGGGGTTACAGCAGAAACTAAGCGAAGGGTACTGGAAGCCGTTAAGGAGCTAAATTATAAGAAAAAAAATACAAAAAGAAAAAGTACGCAGTTAAATATTTCAATTATAAAGTCATTTGATGAAAGGATAGAAAGTGAGGATCCATATTTTGTATCATTACGGCTGGATTTGGAATATGCGTTGAAGAAAAAAGGGATAAAAAGTAAAGTTTTTGAGTTGCAGACATTTGAAAAAAATGAGGAAATCTTGATGAATTTCATTATTTCCAGCGCCATTGTTGTAATTGGGGAGATAAAAAGGAGCCAGCTGGATTTTTTAAAGTCGCTGAATGATAATATTATTTGTGTGGATGCCTATAATTTTGATAATTCCATTGATTATATAGAATTCGATATGAAACATTCAGTAAAAATTGTAATTGATTACCTGCTGAAGTTGGGTCATAAAAAAATTGGACTGTTAGTGGGAAGAAATCAGATTGTTAGAAATCTTGTGGACTTTAGGGAGGAGTATTTTATTGAAATTATGAAGGAATATGAACTGTATGATGAAAAATTTGTAAAAGTGGACGAATTTTCTGCAGAATCAGGATATAAAATGATGAGAGAAATGCTTAAGTTAAAAGAACGGCCAACTGCAGTCTTTTGTGCAAATGACTCTATTGCCATGGGAGCTTATAAAGCTGTAAGGGAGAGGAAACTGAAAATTTTTGATGATATTTCGATTATTGGATTTAATGACTTAAAAATCTCCCAATATATGAATCCACCACTAACAACACTTAGAATTGATACAAAAATTATTGCCGAAGAAACAATAAATGTACTAGTGGAACTTATAGAACACAATAGAAGTTACAGGAAAAAGGTTTATTTGCCTGTGGAACTGATTGAAAGGGAGAGCTGTGGAAGTATTTGATGGGGACAATAAATGTCCTCATTTTTTATTTTTGTTTCATTTTTTTTAAATTTTAGAAGAATAATTATATCTTTACTTTTCAGTTTTTATACTAAATTTCGTTTAAATAATGAATTTATTATAAATCTTTTTGATAAAGAATAAAAAATAAAAAAGTTGGATAATTATGAATTAGTTGTCAAATAACTCTGTTATAAAAATTTGTTTCTATTTTTAAAAGGAGCTTAGTATTAAAATGATGTTACTGCTTTTCAAATTAAAAAATTTACAAAAAAAATTAAATTTCAAATCAAGAAAAAACTTATCTGTTTACCAAAATCAATTTTTAAAATAAACATAAAATTATAAACAAAAAAATTTTGTTTACTAAACAACCCTTATTTTTAGGGGTGTTGACGTGTTGTAATTTCGATTTTTTGGGGTATATTTCAATTGTGGGATAAATAATATATTATTTGGAAAAAGTAAAACTACGTAGAGAAAAAATTAGAAAATGGAGGAAAAATAATGAAAGTTGTATTAGGTGCTGACGTAGATGGTAAAGAATTAAAAGATATTGTCAAGGATTATTTGATTCAAAATGGATTTGATGTTGTTGACAAATCAGCAGATAGAGATTTTGTTGATACAACAGTTGCAGTAGCCAAGGAGGTTCTTGCAGACAAGGATAGTCTTGGGGTTGTATTTGATGCGTATGGCGATGGAAGTTTTATGGTGGCTACAAAGATAAAGGGAATGATTGCTGCAGAAGTTTCAGATGAACGTTCAGCATATATGACAAGAGGGCATAATAATTCAAGAATAATAACTATGGGTTCTAAAATTGTCGGAACAGAACTTGCCAAAAATATTGTAAAGGAATTTTTAAGAGCAGGATATGATGGCGGTAGACATCAAATAAGAGTGGATATGTTAAATAAAATGTGTTAATTAGGACAAAAGAATTGAGTAAATATGTATAGATAAATTTAAATTATGAATGAAAAAGGATGGTAAAGATATGAAAATAGCTATTGGATGTGATCATATTGTAACAGATGTGAAAATTGCATTGTCAGATTTTTTGAAATC
Source organism: Leptotrichia sp. oral taxon 879 str. F0557 (assembly GCF_000469385.1). GTDB lineage: Bacteria > Fusobacteriota > Fusobacteriia > Fusobacteriales > Leptotrichiaceae > Leptotrichia > Leptotrichia mesophila. Next base: position 12,010 of record NZ_KI271343.1, on the reverse strand, counting down.
TAAAGGTTATGAAGTATTAGATTGTGGAACTTATGATTTCACACGTACTCATTATCCAATTTATGGAAAAAGAGTTGGAGAAGCTGTTGTCAGCGGAAAAGCTGATTTAGGAGTATGTATATGTGGGACAGGTGTTGGAATTAATAACAGTGTAAATAAAGTTCCTGGAGTCCGTTCAGCATTGGTACGTGATATGACGACTGCAATTCACGCAAAAGAATATTTAAATGCAAACGTTATTGGATTTGGTGGGAAGATAATAGGAGAACTACTATTATTTGATATTGTGGAAGCATTTATAAAGGCTGAGTATAAAAAAAATGATGAAAGTGAAAAACTGATTGCAAAAATAAAAGAAGTGGAAACTATAAATCCTGAACAAAAAAACGATAATTTTTTCACAGAATTTTTGGAAAAATGGGACAGAGGAGAATATAAAGATTAAAGGGGATGGATAAAATGATTTTAACAGTAACAATGAATCCATCTGTTGATATTTCATATCCTTTGGAAAAATTTAATTTAGATACAGTAAACAGAATTTCTAAAGTAAGCAAGACACCTGGAGGAAAAGGTCTGAATGTAACAAGAGTGCTAAAACAGCTAGATGATAAAGTTATAGCAACAGGGCTTATAGGCGGGGCTTTAGGAATGGATATTCAGGAAAAATTAACAGAAATGGGAATAGAAAACCATTTTTTTGAAATTTCAGGGGAAACTAGAAACTGTATTGCAATTCTACACGAAGGAAATCAGACGGAAATTTTGGAAAATGGGCCTACAATAAGTCAACTTGAAAGTAAAAAATTTTTAGAATATTTTGAAAAATTAGTACAAGAAGTTGAAATCATCTCAATTTCAGGAAGTCTACCTAATGGACTGGAAGATGGCTATTATTCAAAGATGATTGAAATTTGTAATAAATGTGAAAAAACCGTTGTTCTTGACTGCTCAGGAAAAGCGTTGCTGGAAGTTTTAAAGCATGAATATAAGCCAAAAGTTATAAAGCCTAATACAGAAGAATTATCGCAGTTGATTGGGAAAGAAGTATCGAAAGACATTGGAGAATTAAAGGAAACTTTGAAAAATGAATTATTTGACGGAATTGAATGGATTATAGTTTCGCTTGGAGCAGATGGTGCTTTTGCAAAACATAATGACAAATTTTATAAAGTTAATATTCCAAGAATAGAAGTTGTAAATCCTGTAGGTTCTGGCGATTCTACTGTAGCAGGAATTACATCGGCAATTTATGAAAATGCAAGTGATGAAAATTTATTGAAGAAGGCTAATACGCTGGGAATGTTAAATGCGATGGAAAAATTGACAGGATTTGTAAATTTGGAAAATTATGAAAAAGTATTTAGCAAAATTGAGATAGTTGAATATTAAACGAAATTTATAAGGAGGAATAAATAATGAAATTAACTGAACAAAAAAGAAAATATTTAGAAAATTTAAGTGATAAAAATGGATTTATATCAGCACTAGCAATTGACCAAAGAGGAGCTTTGAAAAAGATGTTAAATAAACATCAAGAATCTGAAGCAACAGCTGAACAAATAAAGGAGTTTAAAGTATTAGTTTCAAAACATTTAACAAAATATTCTTCTTCAATTTTATTAGATCCTGAATACGGACTGGATGCAGCAAAAGCTAGAGATAAAGATGCTGGATTATTATTAGCTTATGAAAAGACAGGATATGATGCAAATGCAGTTGGAAGATTGCCAGACTGCCTTGTTGAATGGTCGGCTAAAAGGCTAAAAGAAGAAGGGGCAGATGCAGTAAAATTTTTATTATATTATGATGTTGATGAAAGTGAAGAAATTAATATTCAGAAAAAAGCATATATGGAAAGAGTAGGAGCTGAATGTGTCGCAGAAGATATACCTTTCTTTTTGGAAATTTTAAGTTACGACTGTAAAATTGACGACAACAGCACAGCAGAATATGCAAAAGTAAAACCTAGAAAAGTTATTGAAGCAATGAAAGTATTTTCAGATCCAAGATATAATGTTGATGTTTTAAAAGTGGAAGTTCCTGTAAATATGAAATTTGTAGAAGGATTTAGCGATGGAGAAACTGTTTACACAAAAGAGGAAGCTGCAAATTATTTTAAACTTCAGGAAGAATCAACATCATTGCCATATATTTACCTAAGTGCTGGAGTAAGTGCAAAACTTTTCCAAGATACATTAAAATTTGCTCATGATTCAGGTGCTAAATTTAATGGGGTACTATGTGGAAGAGCTACTTGGGCAAATGGAGTAGAAGTGTTTGCTAAGGAAGGTGAAAAAGCAACTGTAGAATGGTTGAATACAATTGGAAGAAAAAACATCGAAGAACTAAATGAAGTGGTTGAAAGAACAGCAACATCTTGGAAAGAAAAATAGATTAAGAAATAAAAAAAGCAATAATTAAATAAAGTATGATTAGAAAAATTAAAAATATTATTTCAAAAGGGAGAAAATTATGACTAAAGAAGATGTTACAATGGTTGGATTTGAAATAGTGGCTTATGCAGGAGATGCAAGATCTAAATTGATGACAGCATTAAATAAAGCACAAAATGGAGAGTTCGAGGAAGCAGAAAATTTAGTAAAAGAAGCTGAGGAATGTTTGGTTGGTGCTCATAATTCACAAACAGATATTTTAGGTAAAGAAGCAGCTGGAGAAAATTTGGAAATGAGTTTTATTATGGTTCATGGACAGGATCATTTAATGACAACAATATTATTGAAAGAATTAATGAAACATTTGATAGAATTATATAAAAGAGGAGCAAAGTAAATGAAAAAACTGATTGAATTTATAGAAAAAGGAAAGCCTTTTTTTGAAAAATTATCTCGGAATATATATTTAAGAGCAATTCGTGATGGTTTTATAGCTGGTATGCCAGTTATACTATTTTCTAGTATTTTTATCTTAATTGCTTATGTACCAAATGCTTTTGGATTTTTTTGGTCAAAAAATATAGAGGCTTTATTAATGAAACCATACGGTTATTCTATGGGAATCTTAGCATTTTTAGTAGCAGGAACAACAGCTAAATCATTAACAGATTCTGTAAATCGTTCTATGCCGGCAACTAATCAAATTAATTATCTTTCTACACTTTTAGCATCAATGGTTGGACTGCTATTATTAGCGGCAGATCCGATTGAAGGTGGAATTTCAACTGGATTCTTGGGTACAAAAGGACTTTTAACTGCATTTTTAGCAGCATTTATAATTGTAACAATTTATAAATTCTGTGTAAAAAACGAAGTAACTATAAAAATGCCGTCAGAAGTTCCGCCTAATATTTCACAAGTTTTTAAAGATGTAATACCATTTACTTTATCAATAGTATTACTTTATGTTCTTGAGATTTTTGTACGTCACTTTATCGGAACAGGAGTTGCAGAAGCAGTAGGTAAACTTTTTGGACCGTTATTTTCAGCAGCAGATGGATATGTAGGAATTACTCTTATATTTGGAGCTTATGCTTTCTTCTGGTTTGTCGGAATTCATGGGCCTTCAATTGTAGAGCCAGCTATTGCAGTTGTTACTTATGCTAATATAGATGCAAATCTAAACCTTATGAGAGCTGGACATCATGCAGATAAAATTTTGACTTCGGGAACACAAATGTTTATAGTTACAATGGGAGGAACTGGAGCTACTTTAATTGTGCCATTTATGTTTATGTGGCTTTGTAAATCTAAGAGAAATAAGGCTATTGGACGTGCTTCTGCTGTACCTACATTCTTTGGTGTAAACGAGCCAATTTTATTTGGTGCTCCGATTGTATTAAATCCTGTATTCTTTATACCGTTTATTTTTGCACCAATAGTAAATGTGTGGATTTTTAAAATATTTATAGATGTACTTGGAATGAACAGTTTTACTGCTAATCTTCCATGGACAACTCCAGGACCATTGGGTATAATATTAGGGACAAATCTTCAAGTACTATCATTTGTTTTAGCAGCACTTTTAATTGTTGTAGATTTTATTATCTATTATCCATTTGTAAAAGTATATGATAAGCAGATTCTTGAGGAAGAACGTTTAGGAAAAACAAACGATGAATTAAAAGAAAAAGTTGCTGCAAATTTCAACACTAAAAAAGCAGATAACATTCTTGAAAAAGCCGGTGTTGTTCAAAATAATATAACGAAAGAAACAAATGTACTTGTATTATGCGCTGGTGGAGGAACAAGCGGACTTTTAGCAAATGCTTTAAATAAGGCGGCAAAAGAACATAATGTTCCAGTTAAAGCTGCAGCAGGTGGATATGGTGCACACCGTGAAATACTTCCTGAATTTGATTTAGTTATTCTTGCACCGCAAGTTGCATCAAATTTTGAAGATATGAAGGCAGAAACTGATAAGTTAGGAATTAAATTAGCAAAAACCGAAGGGGCTCAATATATTAGTTTGACTCGTGACGGTAAAGGTGCATTAGATTTTGTACAAGCACAATTTGAAGATTAATTAATATATTTTAATACTAAGAGAGGTTTAATTATGTCAAAAAAATTACCAGAAGATTTTATTTTCGGTGGAGCGACAGCAGCATATCAAGCTGAAGGTGCAACAAAAACAGATGGTAAAGGTCGTGTAGCCTGGGATACTTTTTTGGAAGAAAATTACTGGTATACAGCTGAGCCAGCAAGTGATTTTTATAATCAATATCCAGTAGATTTGAAACTTTGCGAAGAATTCGGTATAAATGGAATAAGAATTTCAATTGCATGGTCAAGAATTTTTCCTAAAGGTTATGGTGAAGTGAATCACAAAGGAGTGGAATTTTATCATAAATTGTTTGCAGAATGTAAAAAAAGAAAGGTAGAACCTTTTGTAACTCTTCACCATTTTGATACACCAGAAGTTTTGCACTCCAACGGAGATTTTTTAAATCGTGAAAATATAGAACATTTTGTAGATTATGCTAAATTTTGTTTTGAAGAATTTACTGAAGTAAACTATTGGACAACGTTTAATGAAATAGGACCTATTGGAGATGGACAATATTTAGTTGGAAAATTTCCGCCAGGAATAAAATATGATTTTGAAAAATTGTTTCAGTCACATCATAATATGGTTTTGGCACATGCAAAAGCAGTAAATTTATTCAAGCAAAACAGATACAATGGAGAAATAGGAATGGTCTGTGCATTGCCAACAAAATATCCTTATGATTCAAGTAATCCTAAAGATGTAAAAGCCGCAGAACTAGACGATATTATCCATAATAAATTTATTTTGGATGCTACTTTTAAAGGAGAATATTCAAAGGAAACAATGGATGGTGTGAATCATATTTTAAAAGTTAATGGCGGAAAATTAGATTTAAGGGCAGAAGATTTTGAAGAATTGAAAGCTGCAAAAGATTTGAACGATTTTCTTGGAATAAACTATTATATGAGTGACTGGATGGCTGAATATGATGGTGAAACTGAAATTATTCACAATGCAACAGGAAATAAAGGAAGTTCCAAATATCAGATAAAAGGGGTAGGGCAAAGAAAAGCCAATGAAAGCATCCCAAGAACTGACTGGGACTGGATAATTTATCCGCAAGGTCTTTATGATCAAATCTCAAGAGTTAAAAAAGATTATCCAAATTACAAAAAAATCTATATTACTGAAAACGGTTTAGGCTATAAAGATGTTTTTGAAGACAATACAGTATATGACGATGCAAGAATAGATTACATAAGACAACATTTGGAAGTAATTTCAGATGCAATAAAAGGTGGAGCAAACGTAAAAGGCTACTTCCTCTGGTCACTAATGGATGTTTTCTCATGGTCAAATGGTTATGAAAAACGTTACGGACTATTTTACGTAGACTTTGAAACACAAAAGCGTTATCCAAAGAAAAGTGCCTATTGGTATAAAAAAGTATCAGAAACAAAAGAAGTCTAAAAAATTTATATATTTGAATTTTTTCGTGTGAGAGTGTAAAAGCTCTCACATTTTAATTTATTTTTAGAGTGACAAACCCTGTAAAATTATTATAACAAAAAATACTTGACAAAAAACGATTACTGTTGTAAACTATATAATGTAAAAAGATTACAAACGTAAACATTAAAGGAGGTAAGAATGTGAAAGAAAATTGCAGAATCGATAAAAAACAGCATATAACCGATGCAGAATGGGAAATAATGCGAGTTGTGTGGGCAAATAGCGAAGTTACGAGCAAGTTTGTGGCAGAGGTGCTTTGTGAGAAAATGAACTGGAAACAGGCTACAATAAAGGCGCTGTTGAATCGGCTGCTGGAAAAGAATATTTTGAAAAAGAGGGAAATTGGGAACAAGTATATTTATTCGACAGATTTTACAGAAAAGAAAGTTGCTAACAGTTATATATTAGGAACTTTTGATAAAATTTGTAAAACGAAAGTTGGAGAAATGATAGGGAAAGTTATTGAGAACAGTGAACTGAGTTTTGACGACTTGGATTTGATTTTAAAGGCTGTAGAGGACAGGAGGAAAACGGCTGTGGAAGAAGTTTTGTGTGATTGTGTTGAAGGGCAGTGTAATTGTGAGCATAATGGACATAAGCATATTTAAAGATATATTGTACTAAATGAAGGAGGAAAAGATTATGGCAGAAAAAAACTATACAGTAACTGGAATGAGCTGTGCATCTTGTGCCAATGCTGTGGAAAAGGCACTTAATAAAAATAATGATATTAACGCTTCAGTTAATTTTGCAACTGAAAAATTGAATATTGAATATGATGAGAAGAAGTACAATTTTGATAAAATTAGGGAAATAGTGGAGTCGGCTGGGTATGGACTGGTTGAGGATATGACGGAAGATAAAAAGCTGGAACTTTATCAAGAGAAAATAAAAAGCTTGAAAAATCGATTAATTTTGGCAATTATTTTTGTTGTTCCACTTTTGTATATTTCGATGGGGCATATGCTTGGGGCAGCACTTCCTGAATTTTTGAATCCTAAGGTAAATCCGCTTAATTTTGCATTGGCACAGTTTGTGTTGACTTTGCCTATTATTTATGCTGGGAGAGATTTTTTTTCACATGGATTTAAAAATTTAGTAAGAAAATCTCCAACAATGGATTCATTAATTGCTATTGGGGCAACAGCGGCGGTACTCTATGGAATTTACGCAACTTTTAGAATTGTAACTGTAGACCCTGAAGCACATATGGATTTATATTATGAGTCGGCTGGTACAATTATTACGTTAATCTTGTTTGGAAAACTGCTGGAGGCAAAAACAAAAGGTCAAACTTCATCGGCAATAAAAAAACTTATCGGACTTCAACCTAAAAAGGCTAAAATTATTGAAAATGGAGCGGAAAAGGAAGTTCTGATTGAAAACTTGAAAGTTGGAGATATTGTTATTGTGAAGCCGGGAGAAAAAATTGCGGTGGATGGAAGAATTGTGGAAGGGGCGACTTCTGTTGATGAGTCAATGTTGACAGGAGAAAGTTTGCCAGTAAGCAAAAAAGTTGGAGATAAGGTTGTTGGAGGAAGTATAAATAAAAATGGAAGTATCAGATTTGAGGCGACTGAAATTGGTAAAAATACAGTTTTGTCACAAATTATAAAGCTGGTTGAGGAGGCACAGGGGTCAAAGGCTCAAATTTCTCGAATGGCAGACATTGTGGCGGCATATTTTGTGCCGATTGTTATTGGGATTGCGATAATTACAGGAATTGCTTGGTTTTTGAGTGGAAGTGGATTGGTTACTGCATTGTCGTTCTTCATTGCTGTACTTGTAATTGCGTGTCCGTGTGCATTGGGACTTGCAACACCTACATCGATAATGGTTGGAACTGGAAAAGGGGCTGAGAACGGTATTCTTATAAAAAGTGGGGAAGCCCTTGAAACAGCACATAAAATTAAAACTGTTGTGTTTGACAAGACTGGTACGATTACGAAAGGAAAGCCTATACTTACTAATTTGATTGCTTATGGGAAATATAATGAAAATGAATTGTTAAAAATTGCTGCAAGTGTGGAAAATGATTCAGAACACCCATTGGCAGAAGCAATCGTAAACGAAGCAAAAGAGAAAAATATTGAAATTAAGCCGTATGAAAAATTTAGGGCAATGCCAGGTTACGGTATTCGTGCAACATTTGAAGGCAAGGAAGTTCAAATTGGAAATAGAAAATTGATGGAAAATCGAAAAATCAATGTGGAAATTTCTCAAAAAGATTATGATATTTTGTCGAATGAAGGAAAAACGCCAATGTACATTTCGATTGATAACGAACTGGCAGGACTTGTTGCAGTTGCAGATGTTATCAAGGAAACAAGCAAGGAAGCTATAGAAAAACTGAAAAAAATGGGAATCAAGACAATAATGCTAACTGGAGATAACGAAAAAACTGCCAAATTTATCGCAAAACAAGTGGGAATAGATGATGTAATTTCAGAAGTGCTGCCTAATCAGAAATCTCAAAAAGTAAAGGAACTTCAGGAAAAAGATGAATTTGTTGCAATGGTTGGAGACGGAATTAACGATTCACCAGCACTGGCTCAGGCAAACGTTGGAATTGCGATAGGAAACGGAACAGATGTTGCGATAGAATCAGCTGATATTGTCTTAATTAGAAACGATTTGAGAGATGTTGCGGGTGCAATAGCATTAAGTAAAGCAACAATCACAAATATAAAGGAAAATCTATTTTGGGCATTCTTTTATAACGTACTTGGAATACCATTTGCCGCTGGAATATTTTATGCATTTTTCAATGGACCAAAATTGGATCCGATGATAGCGGCTTTTGCAATGTCATTTAGTTCAGTATCTGTTTTGGGTAATGCTTTAAGATTGAAATTTTTTAAAGTGAAATAATATTTTGGAAAATAGATTGAATTTGATGACATATTTATGATATTATTTTTATAAGATGTAAGTAATATGGAGATAAAATTAAGAAATTTAACAAAGAAAGTTGAGAATAAATAAGTAAAAATTGCAGAAGATAAGGAATTAGAAATAATTACTTCTAAAGTTTTGAAGAAGTATAAAAAAACATTTGAGAAATTGATGAAATGTTCCTGTATAAAAAATATAAAATTTTAATATTGATTTTTTTTTTGAAAAATGATATAATACTTTTGAATAAAAAACAATCTATATGCTTATAGAAAAAATGCGGAAAATCCCTCGTTCTTAATTGAATGGGGGTATTTTTTATGATATAATATTCTGTCGATTAAGCTCCGCAAACTTAAACGACAACAAAGCATATAGATTGGGGGTGGTCAAGATGATTAATCAAGACTGGACTGTTTTATTGGCTATAATCATTCTTTTCTTAATTTTTAGCCATCAAAGATAGTCAGCTTGAATTGATTTTCTCCTACCTTTGCCTACTGGTTATTTATAACTAGTGGGTTTTATTTTTAATTTTTTAATAGGTAAGAAAATATTGGAAATTGTTGATAAATTAAATATAACATTTATTAAAGTTAAAATTTTATTGTTGACAATTTTGGAAAATTATATTAAAATAAATTGTAATGATTACAAAATTAAATAAATTATTATAAAATAAATAAAAATCAAATTTGGAGGTATAGAAAATGGATTTTAGCTTGAATCTTGGTGCTTTAGATGAAGGGAAATTAGTAAAAATTGATGAAAATAAACTTTATGATGTAACTGTAGTTGGTTCTGGGCCTGCGGCTGTCTCTGCAGCAATTTATGCGGCTAGAAAAGGACTTAATGTGGCAATGATTGGAGTGAAGATTGGGGGACAGGTTCTTGATACAAATGAAATTGAGAATATTATTGGGACTGTTTCTACAACTGGAGCTAAATTTGCTGAAACATTGGAAAAACATTTAAAAGAACATGAAATTGCGTTTAAAGAAGGGCATTTGGTAAAAGAGATCAAGGAAGATGGAAAAGATAAGATTTTGGTAACTGATGATGGAAAAAGTTATAAAACAAAAACAGTTATCGTAGCAACTGGAGCAAAACCTAGAAGTTTAAATATCCCTGGAGAGGCTGAATATGTTGGTAAAGGAGTGCATTACTGCTCAACTTGTGACGGACCTTTTTATAAAGGGCTAGATGTGGCTGTAATTGGTGGAGGAAATTCAGGTGTAGAAGCAGCGCTTGATTTATCTGGAATTGCAAAATCAGTTACATTAATCGAATTTATGCCAGAATTAAAGGCAGATAAAGTTCTACAGGAAAAATTAGCTGAGCAGCCAAATGTAAAAACTATTTTAAATTCTGCAACAGTTAAAGTGAATGGAAATGAATTTGTTGAAAGCATTGTTTATAAAAGTAGAGAAACTGATGAAGAAAAAACATTGAATGTAGAAGGTATGTTTGTGGAAATTGGGTTGTCACCAAGAAGCGAAGTTGTAAAAGACTTGGTTGAAACAAATAAAATTGGAGAAATTGTAATTAATCCTGAAAATAATTCAACTTCTGTAGCTGGAATCTTTGCTGCGGGAGATGTTACAAACATCAGACAAAAACAAATTATTATTGCAATGGGAGAAGGTGCAAAAGCGGCACTTGGAGCATTTGAGTATCTAATTACAAAATATTAATTATTAGACCTGTTCGATAACCTTGTTTAAAGGACAATATTGAGGTATAATAATACTGGTGATGAAAATGATAAACAATGTTGAAAGAATAAAAAATTTAAAGAAGAAGACTATCAGAAAATTTTTGGTATTAAAAAAAATACTTTTGATAAAATATTGAAACTTTTGAACGAGGCATACAGAATTGAACACTTAAGAGGCGGACATCCGCCAAAACTGTCTGTCCTTAACAGGCTTGTAATTATGCTTTCATATTACCGTGACTATAGAACTATGGAAAATATTGCCTTTGAATACGGCGTTGCAAAAAGCGCTTTCAGAAAAAGTGCAAGTGATGCTTTTCAGCTTTGGAATGCTTGTTACAACTTTGTCGGTGTTTCTGTATATGTTTAATAAAGTTAGGAAAAGGGATGGAAGGCTAAATTATAAAAAAAGAAATAATATTTAGACACGGCAGAAATGTATGGAAACGGAAACAGAAACAGTGAGAAATTAGTAGGAAAGCAATTAAAAGATATAAAGGAGCAAGATAAGCAAATGAGCAAAAAAAAAGGGTTATTTATTATATTAGTAATCTATACAATATGCTATATATTTAGAATATTAGAGTATTTTATTTTAAGAACTGATAAAACATTTTTTGGAGAAGCTTTTATCCATAAAATACTAGGAATTATAGTTTTATATATAGTTGCTAAATCTATGTCATTTAATTGTGAAAATATAGGTTTTACAAGGAGAAAAGCTATATTTTATCTAAGACAAGGTCTACTTTTTGGAATTTTTATATACATAATTAGTTATGGAATAGAAATTCTAATAAATATATCACATGGTCAATTTAAGTCATTGGAATTTTATGTAAGTACATACTCTGTTGAAGGTAATATAGGTAAACAAACTGCAATTATTTTCTTTGTAATTTGTATTCTAGGAAACATAATAAATGTCCTTATGGAAGAGGGAATTTTTAGAGGATTGTTTCAAAAATTATTTGAACAAAAATATAATTTTTTACTTTCAGCCATATTAAGTTCTTTATTATTTGGATTTTGGCATGTAGCAGCTCTTCTTAGAAGCTATTACGATGGAACAATAGGTTTTGAAGAAATGTTTATTAATATAGTAATATTAGTTGTAACTTCTACATTGGTAGGATTCAAATTTTCAATGATGACAAAACTTACAGGAAGCCTGTATATGTCTATGGGAGATCATTTTGTTAATAATACCATTATAAATATATTACATGTTGTATCAAAAGATGGCAGTATAGATAAGTTATTAGTTATGAGAATATCTATTGCACAGACTCTCTCCTTTTTAATTATTTTAATACATTTTATATTATCAAAAAATAAACGCAGTTAAATTCTAATTGAAATTTATGTAATATACTTTATTTCAGTCCAACATAAGTTCCAGAACATTGTACGGATGGATAAAACTTAAGAATGAAA
>NZ_KI271342.1:12762-13079 GCF_000469385.1 Leptotrichia sp. oral taxon 879 str. F0557 | reverse complement strand
AAATTTTCTGATAGTTTTCTTCTTTAAGTTTTTTATTCTTTCAACGTTATTTATCATTTTATTACCAGTATTATTATACCTTGATATTGTTCTTTACGCAAGGTTGTCGAACAGGTCTAATATACGAAAATATAATATAAATAATGAATTTGTAGAAGGAGAAAATAACAAGATAAAATCTTATGGGATAAAAAAATTCGACAATCTTAAAAACTTTATTATACTTAGAATTTCTTAAGGTTATCAAACTTTTTACGTCTCCCACACTTAAAAAAGAGCCTGAAAAAAATTATAGAAAAAGAATTTTAAATTTTATT
>NZ_KI271342.1:1292-12662 GCF_000469385.1 Leptotrichia sp. oral taxon 879 str. F0557 | reverse complement strand
ATAGAAAAAGAATTTTAAATTTTATTATGAAATCGAAAAAACAAAAACGTTATTTCAATTCAACATGAATCCCAACATATTGTACGGATGGATAAAGCTTAACAAGGAAATAGGGAGGGCTTTTATCAAGAAAGTGCAAAAGAAAATTTAAGATGCCTAATCCTGAAAAACTTAATCAATATATGAAAATCCCAAAAATTCAGACAAAATACAGAGAGACAACGGAAAGTGAATTTTTTGAATAATGACAAGAATATTAGAAAAATAATTAAAAAAACGGGACATTATCTATCATTTCACCCACTGTATTCATCGGATTTAAACTCAATAGAAAAAGAAGAAATAAGATAATTTGATTTTAAATAGGTTTTGGTATAACACTAAACATTTTAAATGTCTACTTGTTTCTCAAATTTTCAAACCATATATATTTAAACACAACTTAATCTAAATCATCTACATTAACTCTACCCTCAAGCGATCTTCCCAGCGTCGCCATATCCGTATATTCAATATTCCCACCCATTGGAATTCCACTAGCGATTTTAGAAATCTTGACATTTTTTTCTTTCAGGAATTTTGTCAAATATAGGCTTGTAGTTTCACCTTCCAAGTCAGGATTTAAAGCCAGTATAACTTCCTTTATATCTCCATTTAGCCTATTTATTAGCTTTCTTAAATTCAAATCTTCAATTGTAACTCCATTTAGTGGGTCAATTTTTCCACCAAGCACGTGATAAAGTCCATTATAAGTTTCAGACTTTTCAAATGCAATTACATCTCGCACTCCTTCAACAACGCATATCACTTCCTTGTCCCTTTTCTCGTTGGCACAAATTTCACAAATATCATTTTCAGATAAGTTCCCGCAAATTTCACAATGTTTAATATTAGCATGTGAATCTTTTATTATTTCAAGCATTCTATCAATATCAGCTTCACTTTTATCTAAAACATCAAACGCAATTCTTGCCGCACTTTTTCTTCCAATTCCTGGCAATTTTGCAAAAACATCTATCAGATCATCAAGTTTTTTCACTTTTTTATTCCTTTCTTGCACTAAACCTTACTTAAATAGGAATAGTTTTAAATCTTTTTATTTTATAATATTAAAATCTTCTATTTCTTTTATTCTAAATTCAACTCTTTAATAAGTTCAAAAATTTCTCTTTGCAAAATGTTTTCAAATTCATTTATATTTATATTTTTTTCTATAAATTTTTCATATTCATCAACTTTTTCAGATGTGTATTCAAGATTTCTATATGGATTATTTTTGAAATATTGATAAATTTGATTCAAATTTTTTAACTCAATTTTTTCTTCGTCAGGTTTATAATTTTTAATATCCATTATATATGGATTTGAAATTTCATCTGTTCTTATTATGATATAATCTGAAATTTTTTTGGTTAGTTCCTCATAATCAATTCCCATTGTATAATAATCTCTATAAGAACTTTTTTCCATTTCCGTTTCGAGCATGATGTCATTTATAAATAACATTTTTTTTATTCTCTCTATTTTTTTTCTTAGTTTATTCTCTTTTAAAATCTCTTGTTTTAAATTTTTAAAATATGGATAATCGTTTCTAAATTCGCCTATGAAAAAAGTTTTTTTAAAATTTGATAAATCAATTTCTATTTTTTTTAGGGTACTTTCTCCTGGTCCTTGTTTCCAGTCATCCATTTCTTCTGCTACATACAGTACCTCCGTACACTTCATATCTAAAAGTATACAATAACCTCTTACCTTCTGAATTTCCATTCCAGAATTTATTTTTTGTTTGAAAGTTGGATAGTATAGATAATATACTCTTTTTCTAAGCTTTACTGGTTCAGAAAACATCATTATCTGCAATGCGAAAAAATACAGAATAATTTTTTTAATTCTCATTTTAATTTCACTCCTACACATTTTTTAGTTTAACCCCAATTTTTGGAATAATTCTACAATTTCCCTGTTTAATTCAGAATAAAAATTTGTTTCATAAATTTCTTTTTCCAAAAATTTATTATTAAAATCCTCTATTTCTTTTATTGCAAATCCAACTCTTTAGTCAGTTCATAAATCTCTCTTTGTAATGCAACTTCTAATTCAGTTATATTTATATTTTTTTCTATAAATTCTTCATATTCATCAACTTTACTACTTGTATAATCAATATCTCTATATGGATTATTTTTGAAGTATTGATAAATCTGATTTAAATTTTTTACTTCAGTTTTTACTTCATCAGGTTTATAATTTTTTATATCCATTATATATGGATGTATAATATCAGCACCTCTTATGACAATATAATGTGAAAAATTTCTTCCAAAATCATCATAATTTCTTTCAATATATGGTATGTTAAAATAATCTAGCCCAAGATTTATTAATACTCTCGTTTCTTCAATTGCATCATAGACCAATAACATTTTTTTTATCTTATTTATCCTTTCTCGTATTTTATAATCTTTTAATGTTATCGAATTTATCTTATTAAATTTGGGATAATTTTCTTTAAAATCAACATCGCCATATGACATTGCTTTAAAAGTTGACAGATTAATATTTATTTTTTTTATAGCATCCACTTTTAATCTTTCAGGTTCGTATTCATCTTCTGATTCAAATTCATAATATTTAGGTATAAATATAAATCCCATACATATATGACCAGTATTTATGACCAGTATTTTTATGTGTTAAACAATAGCCTTTCAGTCTTTGAATTTCAAGTCCCGATTTTATTTCTTGATTAATAACTGGATAGTAATTATAAAACACTATAGTGCGTAATGTCTCTCTAGTTTCAGAAAAAGTTAATATTTGAAATATTATCAAATATAGTATAATTTTTATCATTCTCATCTTATCTCACCTTCTCATTATATATTGCACGTTTTGGAAAATCATTTTCCTCTTCCAACCCACGTTCAAGTTAATTTCCCTGCCATATCAAACTTTTTAACAACATTATTTTATCGTATACAAATAAAGGGAAAAGGCATAAGACCGTTTCCCTCATAAAATATTTATAATTACTTGTTGTGTGTGATGCGGTTAAATAATCAGATTTTTAATTATTCTCCAACTCTTTCTACTCTGAATGTATTAGTTGTTCCTTCTTTAGAAATTCCAGTTACCATTACTACTAAATCACCTTTGTTAGCTTCTTCATGGTTAGCTGCAATTTCTCTTGCTTTTGTGAAGAAATCATCTGTTTTATCTAATCCTTTTGCTACGTAAGCTCTAACTCCTCTCACTAATGCCAACTGTCTTGCAGTTTGTTCGTTGTCAGTTAAAGCGATAATTGGTACAGTTGGTCCATATTTTCTAATCATTCTTGGCGCTCTACCAGTTTTTGTCCAACATACAATTAATTTAGCATCTAATGCATGAGAAGTACTTACTGCACCACTTGAAATTGCTTCTGTAACAGAAATTTCTGATCCATCTGGAGTTTCAACTGTTTTAAATTTCTTGAATTCATCTGTTCTTTTTGAAATAGTAGCCATCATTTTAACAGCTTCTACCGGATATTTACCTTTTGCAGATTCTCCTGATAGCATAACTGCATCTGTACCATCCAAAATAGCGTTAGCAACATCTCCTGCTTCCGCTCTTGTAGGACGTGGGTTTCTGATCATTGAATCTAACATTTGTGTTGCTGTAATAACTGGTTTTCCAACTTTGTTACATTTTCTAATCATCATTTTTTGCATAAATGGAACTTCTTCAGCAGGTACTTCTACTCCTAAATCTCCTCTGGCAACCATGATTGCATCACTTAATTCCAAGATTTCATCAAAGTTATCAACACCTTCTTGGCTTTCAATTTTTGAAATAATTTGAATATTTTTTCCACCATTGTCATCTAAGACTTTTCTTACTTCAGCAACGTCAGATGCTTTTCTTATGAATGAAGCTGCTACAAAGTCAACACCTTGTTCACAACCAAATTTCAAGTCAGCAATATCTTTTTCAGCTAATGCTGGCAATCCAACTGAAACATCCGGCAAGTTTACACCTTTAGTTTCTCCTAATTCTCCAGTATTTGTAATAACACAATGAACTTCTCCAGCTGCTTTATCAACACTTTCAACTTTTAATCCAACTAAACCGTCATCTAATAATACTGTTGTTCCTTCATACAAGTCATCAACAATTCCAGGATAAGAAACTGCAAATTTTTCAGCATTTCCAACGAAAGAGTAGTCAGTAGTAATAGTTACTTTTTTACCAGTTTCTAATAATACGTCTTTTCCACCTTCTAATTTTCCAGTTCTGATTTCAGGCCCTTTAGTATCTAATAAAATTCCTATTTCCTTACCTGTTTTTTTCATTACTTCTCTAATATTTTTAATTCTTGCTCCATGTTCTTCAAAATCACCATGAGAAAAGTTTAATCTCATTACGTTCATTCCGCTTTCTACTAATTTTGTCAACATTTCAACACTTTCAGTTTTTGGACCAATGGTACAAACAACTTTAGTCATTTTAATTTTCATT
Organism: Leptotrichia sp. oral taxon 879 str. F0557; assembly: GCF_000469385.1. Taxonomy (GTDB): domain Bacteria; phylum Fusobacteriota; class Fusobacteriia; order Fusobacteriales; family Leptotrichiaceae; genus Leptotrichia; species Leptotrichia mesophila. The sequence goes on along the minus strand of NZ_KI271342.1, from coordinate 8,162 downwards.
TTTCCTCCTAAAATTTGATATTTAAAATTTCATTGTATTATTTTATCAATGAACTCTTACTTCCGTAAGAAATATTCATTTATTTTTTTAAACTGTTAAACCTAAAAAAGATTTTAACAATTATAATGATAACATATTTGCTATTGCATAATCAGAAGCAGATGCTTTAGAATAGTTTTCCCAAGCGTAAGATAATTTATGAGTTGTTACTTCTTCACTTTGAATTCCAACCATTAATCCACCTTTTCCTTCTTCGATAAGCTCAACCGCTCTTACTCCTAATCTTGTTGCTAATATTCTGTCAAATGCTGTTGGTGCTCCACCTCTTTGAATATGTCCTAAGATTGTAACTCTTATATTTGTATCAACTTTTTTAGCTAATTCATCCTTAATATCCATAATATTTCCAACACCTTCTGCAACTACGATTATATCGTACAATTTACCTTCTGCACGTCTTTTTTTGATTACTTCGGCTATTTTATCGATAGAACTTTGAGCTTCTGGGATCATTACTCCACTTGCTCCTCCTGCTATTGCAGAATAAAGAGCTAAATCTCCACAGTTTCTTCCCATTACTTCAACTAAGTATGTTCTTTCGTGTGAAGTTGCTGTATCTTTTAATTTAGAAATAGCATCTAAAATTATATTTAATGCTGTATCATAACCAACTGTATAGTCAGTTCCCGCTACGTCATTATCAATTGTTCCAGGTATTCCAATTGTTTTAATACCATGTTCCTCATACAAATAGTGTGCTCCATGAAATGATCCATCTCCACCGATTACAACTAATCCGTCAATTCCATATTTTTTTAAATTAGCCGCCGCTTTTGCTCTAACTTCAGGATCCTTAAATTCTGGCAATCTTGCTGATAATAAAATTGTTCCTCCTTTATCAGCAATTCCGCTTACATCTAACAATGTCAATGGAAAAATCTGATCTTCAAGCATACCTTTGTATCCTCTTCTTATACCATAAACTTCCATTCCTTTGTTTATAGCAGCTTTAGTGACAGCTCTTATCGCTGTATTCATCCCCTGTGAATCTCCTCCACTTGTTAAGATTGCGATTTTCTTCATCTTAAATTTTCTCCTTCTACACATTATAATTACAAAAATTTCTTTTAAATTCTATGTTTTAATATTATCATTTTTGAAATCTATTGTCAATTAATTTTTCAAATTATTTTATTATACGCCCCTTTTTTTAATTAAATCTGTTTAATAGTCTAAATTTTTATTTAAAATTAATTAGTTTGATTATTAACTATTTTTAGATTTTTATAAAAATAAAAAAATTATAAATAAAAATTTTTAACCAACATTATAAATTTATGTATGGATTATAATTTCTTCCATATTTTTTCCATCTTGAACTACCCATTCCAAAGCAAGCCTGCTAAAATACACAATACTCTCATTTACAATTCTATCATACCCTTCTAGTTTTATCTCAACATTTGCCCAATTTAACCTATATGTATAGTCTAGCATATCTAAAATCTTATTTTTTGAGCGTATCTCACACTTTCTTGCAAAAGATTTTAGTTTTTCGTATTTTAATCCATCTATAAACATAGAAACATCACAAAATGTATTAAAATCTTCAAATTCAATATCAATAAGCGATAACACCCACAATAGCATTTTTGCAGTTTCTAACATAAAATAAAATTCCAGGTTTAATTCCTTATCATCTGATGGATTTTCCAGATAATTTTTTTCACGCTCTGATAAGACTTGTTTAAACTCATATTTCTTTTCAAAAATATCAATAATTGTTTCTAATTCTTTTTGTCCATTTTCTTTTTTTTCAAGATAAGTTTCAGCGGCAAGACGTATCATCACTATTGCCACTATTCTTCTTATGATATCCCACTTTTTACATATCTGCACATTTGTTTCTGATATGTTTACTTCCATATTTTCATTATATGGAAGACCGTTCTGTTTTATTCTGTCTATATTTTTATTCTTTCTTTTAATATCATTCTTTGTTATTTCTAAATTATATTCAGTGAACATTTTTTCTGAAAGTGGCGGAATAAAATCTGAAACTTCCCATTTTTCAGGATTTTGAACCATCTTTCTATTGCCAAAGTGATAATGATTCAATCTCTTTTGTATAATAAATTTATGAAATTTTCCTAGAAAATTTACGGTTTTATCCAATAATTTTTCTTCATCTTTCATTTCTTCCTTATCAACAGCCTCTACAGTTACAAATAGTTTGTTATATTTAGTAAGCTCCTCTTCACTTAGATTTCTAAAACTTTCTAAATTCAGTTTTTCTAAAAAGATTTCTATTCCTATTTTTTCTTTTAAGAGAAAATTTCTATCTGGGTTTACGACTACCGTTATTTTTCTTCCATCATTTAGCTCAAAATAAAATTTCCTCGTTTTTTCAGTCAATTTATTCCCGTCTTCTGTTGAAACTGTGCTAATTTCATCTACATAAGTTTCCAAAAAACTTTTTACAAGCTCTATAGAGGATTTTTCATTTGAAAAACAGACACCTGACTGCACTTTTTTCTTTTTCTTAAAAAGATTCCATAAACCCATTCTTATTTCCCCTTTCATAGTATTATTTTTAACGTTTAAAATTATCAAGCTCTTTTTCAATAATTGAAATAACTGTCATATCTGCAGGTATCATACTTAAAATTTTCTGATACAGCTCCTCTCTCTTCTCACGGCATACTTGCAAAAATAATAAGCATTCATTCTTTTTCCTTAATTTTAAGCTATATCCATCATTCAAAAAGATATTAAAATTTATCGTTCTAAAAGTTCCCTGACGAATAAAAATCCTTGTTAAAACGCACATCTTAACTTCATCAATATTAAAATATATCTGTTCTTTTTTTATTTTTTTTATAAAAGTGAATATAAATTCTCCACCCAATTCTTCTAAATTTTCTGCATTAAATCTAATCTTTTTCATAATTATTAAAAAAGTTATATAAATTAGATAAAAAATTAGTATTATTACAGGCAACGGCAAATAAATCTTCATAATCTCCTCCCTTCCTTTTTTAGTACAAAAGTCAATTTATAGATTAAAATTATTTAGCTTCTTTTGAAAAATAAGTTACTGCAAGTATTGTTTTCATATCTCTTGACACCTTTGTAATATCCTTCACATCGACCCATACTACTTCCACTTCTTCCCCATGGTCGAGTGACTGCTCTATAGGCTTAACATCATCAGATTTTAGTCTTGCACTGAAAAAATATAATCTTTCAGTTGTGTATCCTGGCGATACATATAGCCCTTGTGGCAATTCTTCAATATCTGTCACATCTTTTTCCAAATACCCAGTTTCCTCTTTCAGCTCTCTAAATGCAGCAACTCTAGGCTTCTCATTACCATCAATTAATCCAGCACAAACTTCAATTTCATAATCCTTAGACCCCGGACGAAATTGCTTTACTAATATTGCTTTTTCCTTACTCTCATTAAACAGGACAAAACAAACAGCATCAGATTTATCCAAATACTCTAAAGTTATCCCTGTCGTAGGATGTGTCATTTTTGAACCTTTTAAAAATCTAAAACTATTATCCATTTATTTTTTGTATGATAATAAAAAATACTTACCATACACTCCTTTCTTTAACATTTAGTAAAATTATTTTCTTTAGCTATTTTTTTAGCCAATTTTAAATTACTATCTGAGTGATATTTTAAATTATCGTATCTATAACCTCCCAAAGTAACATAATCTTCATTATATTTTTTAAACCATTGTATTTTATAAGATTTATTTCTACAAAGTTCTTCTCTATTATTAGTTTTTTTAAATTCTATTTCTAATTCTTGGTTATTATAATTTAATCTTCCATTTGTATCTATTGTTGTATTTTCTGGAACTATTAATTCCATTTCATTCCATACTATTTTTTGTGTATTTTTTTCTAAAAGTTCTCTCCCTATTTTATCTTGCCTTCCCTCATTTTTAGTTTTTGCAGTATATTGTTTTACATAATTAATATAAGAACACGAACTCACTTCTATTAAAATACAAATAAATAAAATTATTTTCTTCAATTTAATTCCTCCTGTTAAATTTTACAATTCTAAAAAATACTCTCGATTACATTCAGCCCAATTTCCTTTGCAAACTCCCTTGCAATTTCCATCTCTTTATCTTCCATTCTGTTAAAATCGTGTGCATCCGAACCAATTATCGTTCTAACATTATACTGCTTCACAATTTCCCAAAATTCCTTGTATGGATACATATATCTGTCCCAGTCTGGATGTCTTTCAAATGTTTTTCTTATTCCGTTTGCATTTACTTCAAGCGGTACACCCATTTTTTCTGCCACTTTTGAAATCATGTGTGCTGCTTTTTCACAGTTTTCATCCCAAGTCCGATAATTTATTACATACAAATCTGGATGTGCAATGTAGTCAAATTTACCACTTTCTATAGCCTCAACCATATATTTCGCATAAGCTAGCACATCTTCCCCTGTCTGTATCTTCCAAGCATTGTAATTTGTGCTATCTCCGTTTTTTCTAAAGGCATGCAGTCCTAAAACAAGATAATCTAATTTTTCTCTATATCTATCGTATTTTTCAATAAATTCTGGAAAATATTCAATCTCTAGTGATTTATAAATCTTGATTTTATCTCCATATTTTCTCTGTGCTTCTTCTATTTCCTTCAAATATCCGTTAAAATCTTCTTCTTTCATTCTGTTATTTTCATAATATTCAGGCATTGGAGCGTGATCTGAAATTCCAAGTTCAGTATAACCTTCTCTAATTGCTACTTTTACATAATCTTCCACATTTCCAACGGCATGTTCACATCGGTAATTGTGAGTGTGAAAATTTGTCTTATTCATACTTTTCCCCATTCTATCCTTTTCAATTTTTTCTTTCGTATATTTTACCAATTATTTTGAAAAAAATAAAGGTTTTAAATAAATTTATTTTGTTTTTAGTGAAAATTTTTGATATAATGTAAGAAAAATATAAATATTTAAGGAGGAAATTTTTTTGATTTCAACAAGTAATTTATCTGTCCAGTTTGGTGGACGAAAACTTTTTGATGAAGTAAATATTAAATTTACAGAAGGGAACTGTTACGGTATTATTGGACCGAATGGAGCTGGAAAATCGACGTTTTTAAAAATATTAAGTGGGGAGCTTGATTCTACTTCTGGAGAAGTTATTGTAGAAAAAAATAAAAGATTATCATTTCTAAAACAGGATCACTTTGCTTATGAAGACGAAGAAGTATTAAATGTGGTAATGATGGGACACGCAAAATTATACGATATTATGATGCAAAAAAATGCCCTATACGCAAAAACTGAATTTACAGAAGAAGATGGAAACTTAGCGGCTGAACTTGAAGGAGAATTTGCAGAACTAGACGGCTGGGAAGCCGAAACAAATGCTGAAAAATTCCTTATTGGTTTAGGAATTCCCGCTGAACTTCATCATAAACTGATGAAAGAATTAACAGAACCTGAAAAAGTAAAGGTTCTGCTTGCACAGGCTATTTTTGGAAATCCTGACATATTATTATTAGATGAGCCTACAAATGGACTTGACTTGCATGCAGTAAAATGGTTAGAAGATTTTCTAATGGACTTGGAAAACACAACTGTACTTGTAGTTTCACATGATAGACACTTTTTAAATAAGGTTTGTACTCACATTGCTGATATTGATTACGGAAAAATTAAAATGTTTGTTGGAAACTATGATTTCTGGTACGAATCAAATCAATTAATGCAAGAATTAATCAGAAACCAAAATAAAAAGATGGAGCAAAAGAAAAAGGAATTGCAAGACTTTATTGCACGTTTCTCTGCCAATGCCTCAAAATCAAAACAGGCTACAAGCCGTAAGAAACAGCTGGAAAAATTACAATTTGAAGATATGCAGGTTTCTAACAGAAAATATCCATACATTGAGTTTAAGCCTGAAAGAGAAGCTGGGAACAATATGTTAAAAGTTGAGAACTTAACCAAAACTGTTGATGGCGAAAAAGTTCTTAACAATATTTCCTTTACGATAAATACTGGAGACAAAGTTGTTATTTTATCAAAAAATGATATTGCAAAGACTACTCTTTTCCAAATTCTAGCTGGAGAATTAGAACCAGATTCAGGAACTGTTGAATGGGGAGTTACAACTTCTCAAAGTTATTTCCCAAAAGACAACTCTGAATTTTTTGAAGGGGTAGATTTGTCATTGATTGACTGGCTAAGACAATTTTCACCTGACCAGCACGAAGAATATGTACGTGGATTCTTAGGAAGAATGCTATTCTCAGGAGAAGAGGCGAAAAAAAAGGCCAAAGTACTTTCTGGAGGGGAAAAAGTTCGTTGCATGCTTTCAAAAATGATGCTATCCAATGCAAATGTACTACTATTAGATAACCCAACAGATCACTTAGATCTTGAATCAATTACATCGTTAAATAAATCGCTGGAAAGATTTAACGGAACAATTTTATTCACAACACACGACCACGAATTTATTCAAACAATCGCAAACAAAATAATTGAGATTACACCAAAAGGTATTTTAGAAAAAGAAATGGAATACGATGATTATTTAAATGATGAAACTGTTGAAGCAAGGCTGAATGAGATGTATAGTTAGTGCTATTTCCCGTTTAAAGAACAGAAATAAAAAATTATGAATTTAAAATTATTTTTTTACAAGATTATTCTATTATACAGCTTATGTAACTATTAAAATACCCTTTAATTAAATTTATCATTAAGTATCCGTATAAGGGACTTTCATTAAAAAAACTGCTTATAATAAATATTTTTCCTATAGTTTTTATGTTTTTTCTTTTTATAAAGCAAGGGAAATCAATCGCCATTTCCCTT
>NZ_KI271342.1:0-1192 GCF_000469385.1 Leptotrichia sp. oral taxon 879 str. F0557 | reverse complement strand
ACGAAACTCGCTAACACTCACTTTCGCAAATAAATATTAGAAAAACTCTATAAAATATATTTGCTATAAAGGTTCTGGCGAAAGAAACACATAAATGTGTTTAGTCGTTATTATTCCAAAAAAATCACGACATTCTATATTAAATTATAAAGATTATTATCTTTAAATTTTAGGCTTTTACATTTGGAAAATATTAAATAAGCAAAATTTTGTTAAAGAAAAAATAACTAAATACAAATATGTATTTCTTTCGACATAATTTTTATAATGATAAAACTTATTTATGTTAAAATAACTCTTGTTTGTGAAAGTGAGCGTAGTTTTACGAAGCGAGTTCTATTTTTTCTTTATAAGAAAGTTTTGCGTTAAGCGGGGTAGTTCGTAGAACGTTTTGCCATTATCTCTAAGTAGTAGCCAGTTATACATGTCAAAATAATTATTATTGCGAAAAAGGGCATGGTGTCTGATGCCCTTACATTACAAAAAAATAGCAGGATTGTATATAATACTCCCTGCTATTTTTTATTTTATAATTAATCATTTCTAAACTATTTTAAATTTATTTTTTACTTACTTGATTACTATAAATATATCCATATTGATTTCCGTTATATCTAATATAATACCAATCATCGTCTGTTTTGCTTATTGCGTAAACAGTTTGTCCTGTTTTTAATCTTGTTTTTATCGTAGATTTTGTTGTTGGTTTTTCTCTTATATTACTGTATCCTTCGCTCGAAGTTATAGTTAATTTTCCTACAATTTCTTTTAATTGACTGTTATGCACGTAACCAGTAAATGATTTTTTAATATCATTGTTATAATATGTTACTTTATGCCATTCACCAGATTTTTCATTACTTTCAAGTATATGACCATTTGTAATGGTTTCAACAACTTTAGAATCTGTATTGGCAGACTGTCTTATATTAATCGCATTATCTTTTGACGATGTTATAAATGCCGCTCCCATTGAAATGGCACTAAGACCCATAGATAGAATTGAAACTAGAAACATTTTCTTTAGTACAAACTTTTTCATAAAAAATCACTCCTTAAATAATATAAATTTATATTTATCAATTTTATGTAACATATGTTTTCTTCAATTGTATTATAACCTATTTTTTTGATTTTGCCAAGTGAAAACTTTGCAGGATCACGACAAACGCATGAATATTTTAAACTATTT
>NZ_KI271341.1 GCF_000469385.1 Leptotrichia sp. oral taxon 879 str. F0557 | reverse complement strand
TGTTCGCTACACTACGAACATGTCATCCATTTGTTATACGACAACTGTTTCGTTTACAACAACATTATAGTATATGTTTACAATTTTGTCAACACTTTTTTTTACTATTTTTACTTTCTATATTACACTTAACTTGACAATACATCTTTTCTGTTGTTGCTCTTGATTTAACAATAACCCTTTTTTTATTTATTAAATAAAAATATTTTTATTTATAATTTCATACTCTTATTTCTTATCATTTTTTTTATTTTGAAGAGTGTCGCACGTCCTATCTTAGAATAATTTGCACACTCTTCGACTTTAATATTACCATTTATCCATGATTTAATTAATTCTTTTTGACTTTGTGTCAGATTTTCAATTTTACTTGGACGACCGCATATAATACCCTGTCCTGTTTTCTTATCAATTTTTTTATTACTTATTAACCGTCCTTTATCATCTTTTTTTAGCAGTTTATAGGCTTCTCTTTGCCGTTCCTTTATATTTTTTCTTTCCTGTTCTGCAAAAAATCCCATTAAATGTAAAACGATAGGCTGTACCATTTCCATTGCCGTTTTTTCCATTTCATTTTTTGGAACTTCAGTATTCAGAATGGGCATATCCAAAAATTTTAAATATACTTTCTTTTTTGATAAAAGTTCAAATGTATCCTTTATTTCTGTATTATTTCGGCCAAGTCTGTCAAGGCTTTTAATGACAATTATATCATCAACTACAACTTTGGCCATTAACTCCTGCCATTTTTTCCTGTCAATAAAGTTCTTTCCGCTCGCTTTTTCAACTATGATGTTATCTTCATCTACTCCTGCTGACTTTATTGCTTCCACCTGTCTTGCTTCATCCTGCTCCCTTGTTGAAATTCTTACATAACCATATTTCATTGTTTATTTCCTTTTTGTTTTCATTATAACATTTTAGTCTAAAAAAGTCGAGTGTAAGTTATTTGTTTTTTAGACTGAAAATTATAAAATTTTTTTTGAGAATTTATAAAGTTTTTCATCAGTATAAAAAGGATTACTTTTTTAGACTTGGTGAAAGATAACGAATTTAGGACAAAATTTCATAGAAAAATATCAAAAAAAGTATCAAAAAAACACTCGACTTTTTGAAATTAATGTGTTAAAATAAATAAAAAGGAGAAAATTTTTTATGCGATACGGATATGCAAGAGTCAGTACAAGAGAACAAGACGAAGCAAGACAAATTAAAGCATTGAAAAATAAAGGAGTTCAAGAGATTATTATTGAAAAAGCATCAGGAAAAAATTTTATAGGCAGACAAAAATGGCAAAAATTAATGTCAAAAGTGGTTGTCGGTGATGTTATAGTTGTTAAAAGTTTAGATAGACTTGGACGGAATAATGCGGAAATCAAGGAAACTTTTGAACTTTTATCAAAGAAACAAGTTTATTTGGAATTTATAGACAATGACATTTTAAATACTAGAAAACCTGTTACAGAAACTGATAAATTAAGCCAAAAACTCGTGCAGCCTATCATTCTACATTTATTAGGATATTTTGCAGAACATGAAAGGGAATTGATTAAAGAACGTCAAACTGAAGCCTATGCACAATTGGAAGTCGATAGTAAAGGTAGAAAGTTGAGCAATAAAAAAATTAATAAAGACGGAAGCAAAAAAATTTGCGGACGGCCAAACAAGGTGGAAAATTTAACAAAGAAACAAAAAGATATTATAAACAGGTGGATTTTAAAAGCAATTAAAACATCAGAAGCAATTCAATTGACTGGATTAAGTCGCTCGACACTTTTTAGAGTAAAAAAAACGTTTTGTGAGTAGGAAAATACTTTATAAAACTACATAAATTTGTGTTTTAAAGAGATTTAAGAGAGTATTTTGCATTAAGCTACAAAGTTCCGTACGATTGAAAAAATTTCAAAAAGGTGTTAAAATAATTTTAGAAAAAGAAAATAAATGGGTCTTAGCACCTGAGTTAAAAAAGGAGTAGTTGTTTCTGCTCCTTTTTACTTTTGGAAAATGATGTTATAATTGAAAATATAAGTATCTTGATTAAAAACTAAAATGAAAGGAATTTCAATTATGACTGATGGATTTTTTGAAGATAAAAACATAGATGATGAGGAAAATAATCTTGAATATGATAGAGATATTTTTGATATTGAAATTGAATTTGATGATGAAGTTGTTAAGAGAATTGAACGAACTGAAACAACTAGAGAGTTTGAAAAGTTGATTGAAAGTGAGGAGTAATTATTAAAACTGAATAACAATTTTTGAATTTTTATGGTTAAAATTATTTGCACAAATTGTAAATTTTTTTAGAAAAAATACTATACTTTTTCTAAAATATCGTAAAATAAAAAGCATAATTATATAAAAAAAGAAGAATTTTTAGTTCTCTTTTTTTGTTATTTTTAAAAGAAAATTTTGTCTATAGATGTAATTATGATTAAAAATTTTTATTTGCAATTTCTTAAAAATTCAGGTGTATTTTTTTGAAAAATTTGGAATTATTTTTGCTGTTTTGTAAAAAATTTAATTAAAAAAATGTCATATTTAAAGTTCAATAATACATAAAAATTTATCTTTAAAAATTGTCTTTATGAAGATTTTTTTTGCACAAAATTTGTAGAAATTTATGCAAAATATGATCTTTAAATTTAAGAATTGTAACTTTATTTTTACGAATGAAATGAGTTTTTGAGTGCAAACGAAATCCATTTTTTCAAAATTTTATGTGCTGAAAAAATCACGATAAGTTTCTAAAATTTTTTAATTTTTGAGAAACTTGTAAGCGTGCTTTCCAAAATTTAAAAATTCTGGAAAGTTTACGGGTAAAAATTTTTATGGAAAAGGGCTTGCTTTTTTGAAAGAAATGAGGTAATATTAGCACAAGAATAAAACAGCGTGGAAAATGAGAGTCCAGTTTTCGGAGGTGGATGGACAGTTTAAGAAATTTTACTTCAACTCATTTTAAAATATCAAAAGAAAATTTAATTGAATAAAAAATAAAATATTTGAGCTTATGTACAGATTATTGGGAGTTTTCTTCTAAAAAGTTTGTACAAGCTCTTTTTTTGATTAAAAAAATATATCAGAAAAAGCAGGGTAAAATTTCTTAAAATTATAAAATAAAATTGATGATGATAAAAATCAAAGTTCATATTGCGTTATATTAAGCCCATAGCGTTCGTTAAATTGATTTTTGGTATAAATCTTGCCTGATGTAAAATTTTTTCGTTATGGGACTAATATGAGCCTATTTCACAAAAAAATAACCGCTGTTTTTACAACAACGATTATTTAAAAATTTAATTTTTTATCCTTAAAAATTCAATAAATTTTTTTATTTTGTAATTTGTTTCATTTTCTATAAATTTAGTTTCAATCAAGTTTGCATAAACAGAATTCTCCATATATTTTCTAGCATCTTTTTCTAATTTTTTAGAATATTCTTTTTTACTAAAATATAATATTTGTTTATTTGGGGCATATACATTTTTTACTTTATAATTAGTAATTAAAATAAAAAATATGTCTTTATCTTTTATCTGTAATTTACGTCCAATTAAATATCTTTTAATTTCAAAATTCTCAGAAAACTTCAAATCATAATTCATTATATATAGTGGATTTTTTTCTGATTCAGAACGAAAAAACCAGAGTTGATATAATTTGTCTTCTTTTAACAATAGAATTCTTTCATTTTTGAGAAAAAATATTAAGTTTCCAAAAAACGAAATAAAAAAACATATAAAAAAAATTAAAATTCTTTTATTATTTTTTTTTACAATAATTTATAATCTTTAAGAAAAATTCTTCTAACAAATCTAATAAATCATATATCATTTCATTTTCGTCCTTTCATAATATCAGGTAGTATTTTTTCTATATAACTTCTCTTACCAACTGATTTAACTTTTCCTTTTTGTTCTTTTGTCTTTTACAACAAGTATTATTTAAGAAAATATTTGAAAATAGAAAACTCGGTGTTGTATTGAAAACTTAATATTAAAAAAAGATTGATTTTTAAATTATTTGTTCAAAATTTGGGATATACTCCAATATTTTTTTAAAATTTCATTCGCTTCATCTGCAACATAAAGTTTTATTTTTTTAATTTGACCATTATAACTAATTTTTAGTATATCATCCATATCACAAGTATTTCCTTTTGAATCTTTACTATCAACACAATCAAAATTTTTAAATATTTCAAAACTTATTTCTGTATTTTTTCTCTTTAATTTTATTTCAATTCCTTTCATATCCTTAAGAGTGCTAGATACTTGCTCTTGAAAAGGAGAAACATCGTAATTTTTTCCTGTAAAAATTTCATTTATTATCTCCTTTTCCTTACCTTCTATTTTTTGATTTTCTAAATATATTTCCGTATCTTTTTCATTAATATATTCTAAAATTTTATCTTTAATATTTTTAACATCAATATCTTCTTTAAAAGCACCTAAACTTATTAACGTAATAAAAATAAATAAAAAACTAAAAAGCCAAATAAATATAAAAATTTTTGTAAATGAATTATTATTCATTTTGTGATAGCCCTCCACCAATTAGTTGGATCTGGTAATTGATTTAAAAATTTAGCTATGTTATCAGGAACTTTTATTGTTTTTTGTACCTTTAAATTTACTTTTTTTGAATCAGTAATTTTACTTAACTTTAATTGACTTTTTATTGCATTTTCTATTTCTTTTTTAATTATTTTTTCTAAATCTATACTTATTTTTTCAGGCAAAATAGGATTTTTTAATCCTACACTCATTCCTACATTAAGAAATCCACCAGCTGTTTTATTACTACCCTGTTTATTTTTTAAAATTCCTAAAGAACTATTAAAATGAGGATTTTGGGTAAATATTTGTATAGCTTGTGTCAAAAGTTCACTAAGAACTGCTGAAGGTTTTTCAGTTCTTTTTTCATTAAATTCTTCTTTTGTTATTACTCCTGGATAGTATTCTAACCCCAATTTAAAACCTGCTTTTGCAATTGCATTTTCTAATTTTACATCTGCCCCTATATCAAAAATTAACCATACTTCATTTTTTTTATTGGGATTTCTAAGTAAAGAAACTGCTCCACTTACTTCAGGAGTAAATCCTCCTACAGTAATATTTCCATTTAACTTAAATTTTAATGCATCATCCCCGACATGAGTTCCCAGCTTGCTAGTATCAATCTTCCCGTCAGACCTGTACGTCATATTCTGGTTGCTTCCCTTGTACTCTTCCTTGAAGTAAGCATTTGCAGCTCTTCCTGTACTTTCCAGTCCTTTTTCTTCAGTTCCAGTCGCTATCTGTCTTCCTGCCACTCCATTTACAATGTGGCTTGCCTCTTCTGCAAGTGTTCCGATTAATCCTGCCTTTGTTGAGTTCTCTTCTGCATTTATGTTGATTATTATTGTATGTACTCCATCTTTTGAAACATATGCTGTTCCTGCCTTGTTTTTCATTTCAGGAGTATCTTCGCCAGTTGTATATTTTACATCAAGATTGTATCCTAAATCCTTATAGGCATCTTTCCAGGCTGCAACAACATCTTCTGGCTTGTCAGCTTCATTAAGTCTTTTCCCTGCTATGTTATTTACAGTTTCATTAAGCCTTATCTCTCTAAGCTGTCCAAAGAAGTTTCTGTTGTCATCTCCCCTATCATGAATTGACTCCTTGATGGCTTTTTTCACATCTGCTATCTCTTTTTTAGCTTTTCTAATATCCTCTTTCAGCTTAGCAGGATTAGTAGCATACTCAATAGTCTGGCTCTCTACATTGATATTTGTGCTGCTGTGAGTGTCCCTCGTTACTTCATTTGCTCTTGTAATATCCCTGTTTATTGGACTTCCCTCAGCTCCTGCTATCTCAACATCTCCGACTACTGTATTTCTTGTGATTCCTTGCTTGTCCCTGCTGTCCTGATTAAATCCAACATTTGTAATTCTCGGTTTTCCTGTTGAAATTCCAACTGATCCGCCTGTTGTTTTCATCGTGTCGTGATTCTGAATGTCTTTTCCAATATAATTATCAATCTTGAATGTGGAGTTTCCTTCCTTGCCAACTACAGCTCCTGTATTTTCAAGAGTTCCAACATGAAGACTGCTTCCCTCTCCGACAATGAATGTGCTTTGGTTGTCTACGAATGCTCTATCTCCATTTGTTCTGCTTCCGTTTATGTTTACAGAGCTTGGCACTCCGTTTGCACTTATTCCAAGGCTTATTCC
>NZ_KI271340.1 GCF_000469385.1 Leptotrichia sp. oral taxon 879 str. F0557 | reverse complement strand
TAATTTTTTAAATTGTATCTTATCTTTTAGTCCTGTATATATCGCTTCCAAATTTTCTATTGTTTTTGTATTTTCATTAATTTTATCCGATATTTTTTCTCTTAAAGTTTTTTCTTTTTCTTGTTTTGGAACAACTTCAATTATTCTTGATTTTCTTTCTGGAACTGTCCTTGTTTCTTCTTTCTTTTTTGGTTTTCTAGGTTTACTCAAAGGAATTGGATTATTATTATCTTCTTCTTCATTACCTACTACAATATCTACTTTTTTCTCAGTAGAGAATTTAAACTCAAATCCAGTAACTCGGCTTCTTCCCCGTCCACCAGAAAAACCATATTTTTTTTCAATTTTCAAGTTGTATTTTTCTCCTAACTCTCTCATAATTGGCTTTAAAACACGAGTATCAATATTAGTTATCTTATAATTTTCAGGAATATCCATCAAATACCTAAATTCATCAATACTACATCTCCAAAATCCTGTTTTTCTAAATTGTTTCATTCTACGATAAAATTCTTTTACATAACTAGACTTTAAATTCACAAATTCTTCTAACTCAAATCTAGTCCACTCTTTATTAAAATCATTAAGTAAAAATCTAAAATCCTCATTCAAAGAAATCATTAATATCTGTTCATCTAAATTTATTTTAAAAGTTTTAAAAATTGCCATTTGTACAATTGTATTATTTTCTCTGTATGTATAGTTCAATGATAATAATTTTTTATTAACATTCATAATCGTGTTAGTAAATTCTTTTACAGTCATATTTTTTTCAAGCATTATTAATTTTTTCAATTCATAAAAAGAGTATTCAATAACATCTGTACCTTTCTCTTTAAGTTTATGAAAAAACGTTACTAATAAATTTAGTTCTTCTGACGAAAAGTTTCTTAATGCCTGATTATTAAAATCATTATTATATTTCACAATCTCATTTCCCATTTAAAATTCCTCCTCAAAAATCATTATACCATATTAAAAATAACACTTCAATAAAAATGCTATTTTTAATCTCCCAAAACGATACTTTTAATTC
>NZ_KI271339.1:413-3396 GCF_000469385.1 Leptotrichia sp. oral taxon 879 str. F0557 | reverse complement strand
TTAAATTTTCTTTTCCGTGTTCTTGATGAAAGATTTCCTGTTTCATTCTTAAGTTTTATCCATCCGTATAATGTGCTGGAACTTATTTCGTAATAAAAATTTAAAATTCTTTTTCTATAATTTTTTCATATGCCATAAAGTTATTATACCATATTTTTAGGTCGGTTTTGTATAAGTTTCACTATAATTTCCTTATAAATAAAAAATTGTCTAATCGTTTCAATAAAGAAACAACTAGACAATTTATAAAAATATTTTTACAATTTTAATATAATTAAAATTAATCTCTTGTAGCTTTGAATTGGATTCTTCTATTTTCGAATCTTCCTTGTTCAGTATCATTAGGAGCAATTGGTTCTGATTCTCCCATTGATTCTACTCTTACGATTCTTGCAGGATCTAATCCAAATTCTAACAATTTAGCTTTAACTGCATTTGCCCTTCTCATTCCTAAAGCCATATTATAAGCGTCTGTACCTTTAGAATCTGTATGTCCAATAATTGTTAAACTCAAGTTGTTTTGTTCGACGTAATCTTTTACATTTCTTAATAATTCAAAGTATTGAGGTTTAACTACTGACTTATCAAAGTCGAAGTTCAATCTTCCAGAATCAAGTACGAATTCTTCGTTTACTGGTGGTTCTGGTTGTGGCTCTGGAACCGGTTGTGGTACTGGTTCTTCAAGTTCAAGAGCATTAATTCTGATTGTATTTTCTCTCATTTGAGTTGTTGTCAGCTTTCTTGCCATTAATGGTGAAGCAACTAACAACCCTAATGCAATTATTGTTGCTGTTCTTGTTGTTGTTCTTCTACCCATTTTTCAGCCTCTCTTTCTAAAGATCTGTATCTTTGGCTACCAGGATTTGGTTTATTTTCATTCAAATAATCTTCAATATGATTTAATCTAGTTGTATTGTAATCTACTAATTTTGCATTTGTACAAGATAATGCTCCTAATCCTACTAATAATAATGCTAACTTTTTCATATTTTTCATTTCCTTTCTAATATATCTGAATTTATTTTTTACAAAACTCTAAATTAATAGTTCATTTTGTTTTGAATATTGTCTAATCTTTGTTCCATTTGATCTAACATTTCGTTAGTTTTATGATATTTTTCAATATTATCGTTGATTTTTTCAACTCTACTCTTAATTCTTTGAATTTCTACGTCCATCATTTTACTTTCAGACATATTTTTTCTTTGTGCTCTTAATTTTTTAGCCTCTGCTTTTTTCTGAGCAGCTTCTCTTGCTTTTGCAGCCTTTGCTTCTGCTTGAATTTTTGCTTCTTCCGCTTTTTGACGTGCAGCTTCTTTTTCTTCAGCAGCCTTTATAGCTGCTTGAATTTTTGCTTCTTCTGCTTTTTGACGTGCAGCTTCTCTTGCTTCTTCTGCTTTTTGACGTGCAGCTTCATTTAAATCTGGAGAAAATGTTGTGGTTGTAACTTCTTCTATTTCTTCAACTGGAACCACAGTAACATCTTCTGAAATACCCCTTGCTGCGTTTCTAGCTTTTTGTGCTTGTCTTTGTTTAGCCACTTTAACTAATCTTTGAACTGCAGCATCAGTATCCGATTTAGCAGAAAATGATATTTGACTTGACGCTAACGTCATTATAGCTATTAATCCTAATATTTTTTTCATTGATTTTCCTTTCTGATAATATTTATGAAATATTGTCTTTTCTTACTTTGAATATACTTATTTAGCTATTTTTCTAGTTCTTTTAGCCTTTTTAACTCCATCTCTTGCTAAAACACTATCAAATACGCCTAATTCTTTTTCTTCTCTTTGTACACTTCTTACTACTCTTTCATAGAAATCAATTCTATCCATGGCTTTTGCCACATTGTATTCTAATTTCTCAATTGATGATTTTGGTTTAACTCTTTCAGATGATTCATCTACCACACCCTCTTCATCAATTGTTACTATTTTTTCTCTAGTTACTTCTGGTTGTATGTCGTCAGATATATCTAGATTTTTATAGTATTCATTTCTAGCTTGCTTCAATATTTCTTGTGAAGATTCTGCCATCATAGGTATACTCAATACTGCTATTATTCCACATAATAAAATTTTTTTCATCTTCATATTACCATTCCTTTCTTAATTCATTACCGATAATAATGTATCCAATTCTGCTATCTTTTGTTCTTTTTCTGCTATATTCTTGTTTAAATTTTTAAGAATAGGTTCATTATATTTAAGAATTTTTTTATATTTTTCTCTATGCCATCTTACTTCAGAATCTACTCTTAATTTCTCAACTACTTTTTCTTTATCAGACTGTTGAACTTTCAATTTTTCCAATTCAGCTTCTAATTGTGCTTTTTGGCTTCTATAACTTTCTTTTTGCGCTTCTTCTTTTTTTAGCAATTCTTCATATTGGTTATCAATTGAATCTATACTACTTTCGATGCTTTGTTTTTTAGCAGAGAAACCTATTGATGAAACCATCATTATTCCAACTAAAAAGAATATTGTCTTTTTCATTCGTTTTTCCTCCTAATTATTTAATTTCATAACAATAAATGAATGTGAAACCACTAAATATATCACTTACTCATCATCACTTGCTCTTATTATATCAAATTATATAAAAAAATACAATTAATTTTTCAAAATAAGACATAAAATTATTTTTTTATCATAGATTGTATAATAATTGCGACAAACTAAAAAAAATTAAAAAATCATGATAATTTTGTGTTAAAATCTTAGTAATGACAAAAATAACGAAAAGAAATATATCATGAGCCATAAATGTTTTACCACGAATGAAAGAAATAAACTCGAGGTTCTGCAGGTTCTGCTAAAAAAATTACAAAATTTCTAAAATTGCTCAAATCCTTAATAGGCACAAGGCAATCATTTATTGTAAGATAAAATGAACTAATGATGAATACTCTTGGTAGATGCCAATACAAAGACTTCTAATAAAGAAACAAGAGGAAAATTCAATATTGGGAAGTCAATTG
>NZ_KI271339.1:0-313 GCF_000469385.1 Leptotrichia sp. oral taxon 879 str. F0557 | reverse complement strand
AGAAAAAAGAAGTTTTTGGGCATTGGGAGCTAGAATCGGTAGTTTCAGCAAGAGGAGAGAGCAAAGCCTGCTTTGCAACATTTGTGGAGCTGAAGACACGGTTTTATGTGGCAATAAAGATGAAAGATAGAAGCAAAAATTCAATGCTGGAAGCAATAAAACGGCTGACAGCCAATATTTCAAAAAGAGCATTCAAGACTTTCACATCAGACAGGGGGAAGGAATTTTCGTGCTGGGAAGAGGTGGAGAAGATGGGAATAGAATTCTATTTTACAGATTCTTACTGCTCATGGCAGAGAGGCTGCAATGAAAA
>NZ_KI271338.1:35941-60310 GCF_000469385.1 Leptotrichia sp. oral taxon 879 str. F0557 | reverse complement strand
AAATAGTTTAAAATATTCATGCGTTTGTCGTGATAGTGAGTAAATTATTATCAAATAAATTTTTTATTTGTCTAGGGAGTTTGAGTTATTCTATGTATATTTTACATATACCTGTATTTTATATATTCTCAAAATTTGTAAAAATAGATTCTAGTAAGAATTTGTGTATTTATTTGATAATAGTAATTTTATCATCAAATTTAACAAAATATTTAATTGAAAATAGATTTTATAAATATTTATGTAAAAAATATTTGAAAAGTAGATAAGCAAAGATATTAGCTTTAAAATGAAGGGATAAGAAATAATGAAAATACTATTAACTGGCTCTAACGGCCAATTAGGATATGACTTTCAAAAACTATTTGACAATCTAAATATAAAATATATAGCAACTGATTATCAGGAACTAGATATAACAAGTGAAGAAAATTTAGAAAAGTTTTTTGAAAAAAATAATGATTTTACACATATAATAAATTGTGTTGGATATAACGATGTAGATAAGGCAGAAATAGATAGCAATGTATTTTTAGTGAATGAAAAAGCTCCTCGAAAGTTAGCAGAATTTTCAAAAAGAATGAATGCAATATTTATAACTTATTCGACAGATTTCGTATTTGATGGGAAAAAAGGTATGCCTTATGTTGAGGAGGATATTCCAAATCCACTTTCTAAATATGCAATCTCAAAATATAAAGGGGAAAAAGCTGTTTTAACTGATTGGGAAAAATCATTTGTAATAAGAACATCGTGGGTTTTTGGAAAAGCTAATAATAATTTTAATACCCAAGTCATCAACTGGAGCAAAACTCGTGATAAATTAAGTATTGTTGATGATCAGATTTCCGCACCTACTTATTCAAAAGATTTGGCAGAATTTTCATGGAAATTGATACAAACTGAACAGTTTGGATTGTATCATATTACAAATAATGGAATTGCCAGCAAATATGAACAGGCAAAATATGTGCTTGAAAAAATAGGTTGGAAAGGAACTCTTGAAACTGCGAAAACAGAAGATTTCAATCTTCCTGCCAAAAGACCTCATTTTTCAAAATTATCTTCCGAAAAGGTGGAAAGACTTCTTGGAGAAAGGATTCCAGACTGGAAAAGTGGAATTGACAGATATTTAGAGGAAATAGAAATAATTAAAAAATAATATAAAAAGGAATATGCTTCTATATGTTGATTAGAAAGATATTCCTTTATTTTTTATATAACTTTAAATTCCAGCGAGGCAAATTTTAATTCATCACTATCTCCTTTAGCAATTAAAGAGATATTTCCTCTTCTGTCTACACGTAGGAATTTGTATTCTTTATCTAAAAATTTTCCATTTTGCTTGATTACTATTTTTTTATCTTTTAGGTAATTGTTTTCATTTACAACTGTTAATATATTTTCCCATTTTCTGTTAAGACTGTGAAATTCATTTTCAAAGGCTGATACTACATCTTCTATTATATTTTGTACTGAATAAATTTTTCCAGTAATTTCTACAAGTGAAATGGCTTTTTCCCGAAACATCCCAAAATCAGTATTATTAATGTTTATCCCAATTCCTACTATTATGTGTTCTCTTACTTTTTCGCATAGAATCCCACATATTTTTTTATTTTCATAATAAATATCATTTGGCCATTTAAAAGTCAGTTTTTCATTACTTTTTATATAGTTTTTAAGAACTTCATAAACAATATAGCCAGTAAAAATTGTTATTTTTTCATCTAATTCAGAATTATTATCTGCAACAGCGAAGGAAAAAAGCGCAGCTCCTTCATTTGAAATCCATACGCTATCTCTTTTTCCTCTCCCATCTGTCTGTTTTTTTGCTACTATTACTTCAAATTCTTCTATTCTTAATTGTCGTCTTAAATAAGTATTTGTTGAATTTATTTCATCAAAAAATTTAAATTTCAAAGATATACCTCTTTCTGCTTATCTGATTTTAAAATTTAATTTTGTAGCCATTAACTTAATCTTGGAAATATAAATATTCCGTAAACTGGGCCTGCGTGAGCTCCAATTACTGCTCCAATTTCTCTATTTAATATTAATGAACTTATTTTTGGATTATTTTCCACTTCTGAATAAATTCTCACTACATTTTCAAGTTCTGTTGGAGTTCCTCCCCAGCCACTCATAAGAACAATACTTTGTTTCTTGCTTTCACGTTCAATGTATTTTTCAATGTATTTTTGGGCATTACGTTCACCTAGAACTTTTTTCTCAACTGTAACTTCTCCTTGGTTTACAGTTAAAATAGGTTTCATATTTAATGCTCCTGCTATTGTTGAACTTGCTTTTCCTATTCTTCCACCTTTTTCAAGATATTTTAAGTCTGGAATAATCATAAGAAGTTTTCCTTTTGTTCTAAAGTTATTTACCCAGTTGATAATTTCAGTAAAGCTTTCACCTCTTATAGATTTTCCTGCAGCACCTAATACAAGGAATCCCTGCAGCAATGAAGCTCCTAAACTGTCAATCAGTTCGATATCATTTTCTCTATTTGTCAAGCTTCTTCCAACCTTAGCAGCTTGTATTGTCCCACTTAGTTTTGAAGATGGGTGAATTGAGATAATTTTTTTATATCCTTTTTCAAATAGTTTGTTGTAGGCATTTAAAAAGTCCTGTGGCGATGGCTGTGATGTTTTTATTGTTGCATCATTGTTAAGCATTTCGTGCCAAAATTCAGACTTTGTAATCTCTATTCCGTCTCTATAAAGTTCACCATTTATATCAATTTTCAAAGGTACAATTTTTATTGGTAGCCCTTCAATGTCTTCATATGTCAAGTCTGATACAGAATCTGTCAAAATAGCTATTTCAGGCATATTAGGGTCTTTATTTTCAATGTATAGGTAATAATAGTAATTTTCCTGATTTCCATTAATAATAGCAGTCTTTATTCCAGATAATTTTTCTTCAATATTTTTTTGTGATTCTTCATCTTTTTCATTTCCACTTACTACAACAGCTGTTATTGTATTTTTAGTTACCAAATCAGCTAATATTGTGTCTGTAATATCCTTTAATGATTTTTTTGCATATTTTATTTTTCCATTTACAAGTGCTATAAAATCATCTTTTGTTATTGTCAAGTCTTCTACTTTCGTATCTCTTACGGCTTTTGTAATTTCCACAGAATAGTTTCTTGCAGCAGATTCTTTTACTTCGTCAATGTCACTTTCCTTATTTTTTAAGAAATAATATCCGTCAAGCATTGTCTTAGTATCTAGAACCATTACTGTTTTTTGAGATTTTTCGGCCGCCATTTTAGCTGTTGTAATGACATTTTTATTATTTGGCAAGACATAAATGTTTTCTTTTTCAGTTTTGTCAATTGCATTTAATATTTCCTGAACGCTTGGATTTTTACTTTGCCCTCCAAGAATTACAACATCTGCACCGATTTTTAAAAATTCATCCTTTAAGTTTTCAGAATCAGCCAAAATTACAAATGCAGATTTTGTTTTATCAATTTTTGGATTTACAAAGATTTTAGCCTCATCCCGTTCACTAAAAATTTGAAGATTATCGTGTTGCAGTTTCATATTTTCTATCTTCATTTTTTCAAGAGGCCCATATTCAAGTGCTATTTCCATTGCTTTTCCAGGATGGTTTGTATGAATGTGAGTCTTGAACTTTTTGGAAGTTTGTGCAAATACGGCAGAATCTCCTAGTTCAAGCACACGCTTTTTATATTCTTCTGTGTCAAAGTCTCCGTTTAGGATAATGTATTCTGTACAATATTGAAAATGTATGCTTTCAGGATCGTGGTCAATATTTGCTATTGTCTTGTCAAATTCATTTTCTTTAACTTGAGCCTTTTGTAATTCAACCAGCAGATTCAGTTCTGTTGCAACTTTATAGAATCCTTCAAAAAAGAAGAATAGCCCTTTTCCTCCAGCATCAACTACTCCAGCCTCTTTTAATTTTGGCAGTAGTTCAGGCGTTTCTTCTACCGCTTTTTCTCCAGCCACAACAATTTCTCTTAGAAATTCTACTAAATCTTCAAATTTATCTGCACATTCCATAGCTTTTTCAGAAATTTTTCTAATAACTGTCAAAATTGTTCCTTCTATAGGTTCACTTACAGCGCTATAAGCAATTTCCTTAGCACTCAAAAGAGCTTCTGCAACATCTTTTGGAAGTAATTTAACTTTATCTCCAATACCTTTTAAAAATCCTGTAATTACTTGTGATAAAATTGTTCCAGAATTTCCTCTAGCTCCCATTAATACAGCCTCTTCAACTACTTCTATTAATTCAGGCATTTTTATTTTATCGTCTGTTTTTTCTTCCAGATCATTTATCATTGAATTTAATGTCATTGACATATTGCTTCCTGTATCTCCGTCGGGTACAGGATAAACATTTAGTTCGTTTAATAGCTCCTCATGTTTTGTAACCCATTTTCCTCCGCCAATGAATACTAGTTTTAGTCTCTTGGCATCTAGATATTTTATTGCCATTATTTCCTCCTAAAAAATAATTTTTTATATTTTTTGATTAAATTTTTTCTTTTATATTATTTGACATTTGCCAAAAATTTTTGAAATAAATTTTCTCTTTTTAAAATAATTTCTATGAACTCCCTTACAGCTCCTTCTCCACCATTTTTTGTTGAAACAAAGTCAGCAATTATTTTTGCTTCATTTACTCCATCTAACGGTGTCCCTGAAAAACCGGATTTTTTCATGATTTTTATATCATTGAGATCATCACCCATATAGGCGATTTCTTCTTTTTGAAGACCTGATATTTGCATTATTTCATCTAAAATAATAGTTTTTTCTGAAATACCTTGATACAAGTATTTTATGTTTAATTTTTCGGCACGTTTTTTTAATAGTTCTGATTCTGCACCTGTAATAATTCCAAATTCAATGCCTAATTTTTGTGCATTTAAAATAGCGTAACCGTCTTTTACATTGAATTTCTTTAATTCTTCTCCGCTATTTCCAAGGTAGATACCGCCATCAGTAAGTGTTCCATCTACATCCAGTAAAATTAATTTTATCATTTTTTCTCCATTTTTTATTTTACAGTTTACTGATATTATACCATAATATATATTTATTATTCAAATTTATTTTTTAAATCACGATAAATGGATGAAAAAAATAAATAAAAAAGGGTACAATATTATTTTTTCTATATATTAATTATAGAATAGAGAAAACTTTCAAAAATTAGGATAATTTTAATTAAGAAAATAACAAGAATAAAAGAAAATTGTCAAAAAAATTTGATATAATATTAGTGAAAGATAAGGGTAAAATGAAGATAAAATTAATTTTGTTGAAAAAATTAGATTTATTGGAGAATTTGTGGTATTATAGACAAATAAGGAGTATGTAGGTTAAGAAATAAAATTTTTTAAAAGAGGAAATTTATAGATGACTAATAAAGAAAAAGAAATTAAAGAGGCTAGGATAAAAGAATTGCTTGTGAAAAGGGAAGAGTACGTAAATAATGGAGAAATTGAGAAGGAAATTGTGGCTTTGAGAGAATTGAAGGTATTGTTTAGAAGAGTGTATGGAGATGAAAGTAATGAGAATATAAAGGTTTTGACGGAACTGGGAAATGCTTTGAAATATGTTGGAAAATTTGAGGAATCATTAAGGCTATTATCTAAAGTAGAAAATATAGTTTTAAAAAAATATGGGGAAAATAGTCTTGCGTTTGTTACTTGTAGTGCAAATTTGGCAGAAGTCTACAGAATTATGAAAAAATATGACAAGGTAGAAGAAAAATATTCTAAGGCGATAAAAATCTACAAAAAAAATAATTTTAAGAATGGATATGTTTTTTCAGGTATTTGTAATAATTTGGGATTATTTTGTGAAGAAAATGGACATTATGAGGATTCAATAAAATGGCAACAAAGAAGTTTGGAAATATTGGAAAATTTTCAGAATAACGATGTACAGAAAGCAATAATACTAAGTAATATGGTAAAATCGTATATCAAACTTGATGAAAAAAAATTGGCAAAAAACATGATGGAAAAATCATTGGAAATATTAAGCAACGAAGTTGGGGAAAATTCGAATCTTTATTTGAATATAATTAATAATTTAGCAAATGTCTACTTTGAAAGCAACAGTTATAAAATAGCGTTAATATTACTGGAAAAATGTGAACATATATGTAAAATTATCTTGGGAACTGAAAATGAAAATTATAAAAATATTTTAGAAAAAATTTCAATTGTAAAGAAAAAAATTGAAAAACATAAGATGGAACAATATGTTTGGAAGGATCAAATTGTAAAAAAAATAAAAAATTAAAAAAGGAATTTGGAAGCATTATGGATAAATTGGAAGATTTTTTAAAATATTCTGTGCTTTTTTCTTATTATAGTGAACTTTTTCCTAAAAAGAAGAGGCAATATCTGGAACTTTATCTAGAGGAAAATAGTTCTCTTTCAGAAATTGCTGAACAGTACGGAGTTACAAGGCAGGCTGTTTTTGATAACATAAAAAAAGGTGTTCAGAAACTAGATGAGTATGAGAGTAAACTTGGAATATTTGAAAAAGAAAAAGAACTGAAGGGGAAACTTGAGTATTTAAGAAAAAATTTTACTATGGAGAATTTGGAAAAAATAATACAGGATTTTGATTATACAGAATAGTTTTAATATTGAGAAAAATGAAAAAAGTTTACTATTGACAAATAAAAAAATTGGGGTATAATGGTTATGTAAAGAATATGTGAAGTTATAGAATATAGTTATTACTATTTGGATTAGACAAAACTGAAATGGCGGGAAATGCTTCTGATTAATGTTTTCCCCCTTTGGTTTTGCCTTTTTTATTTAACAAGAAGGTGAAGGATGATTATTAGTAAATTAGAGAAAAAGGAGAATTTTACGAATAATGAAAAGGAAATAGCAGATTACATTTTAAAACACTTGGATGAGGTACATTTGCTGTCAGCGGAGAGTTTGGCTAAAAAGGCGTTTGTGAGTAAGGCTACTATTGTGAGATTTTGTAGAAAACTAGGAGTTAAAGGGTATAGGGACTTTCAGAGAAGTCTGGATAAGGAAGTCGAGGAAATGTTGAAAATAAAGGGACTGCTTAGTGAAGAACCTGTAAACAGTGAAACAAAATATGATGAAATTATCTCAATTATTCCATTGCTTTATGAAAGAGTTATTGGGGCTACAAAACTTAATTTGGATACACCTGTTGTGGAAAAAATTATTGAAAAACTTAAAAATGTTAAGAAAATTGAGATTTATGGAACTGGAATTTCATATATATTAGCAAAATTGGCTTCATTTAAATTTATGACGCTTGGAATAGAGAGTGCGGCTTATGATGGTCTTAATGAGC
Organism: Leptotrichia sp. oral taxon 879 str. F0557; assembly: GCF_000469385.1. GTDB lineage: Bacteria > Fusobacteriota > Fusobacteriia > Fusobacteriales > Leptotrichiaceae > Leptotrichia > Leptotrichia mesophila. The sequence goes on along the minus strand of NZ_KI271338.1, from coordinate 52,964 downwards.
ATTATGTAATTTCTACGGAAAAAGGGGAAAAAGACATGGCTCTTATTATCTCGCTTTCAGGGACTAATCCTTATATGATTAGAATTGCGGAATATTTGAAAAAAAGGAATGTATTTGTTGTAGGAATTGGGAATGGCTCGTCTGAGGAAATAAAAAAAGCGTGTTCAGAATATATTGAAATACATGCTCCAAATTATATTTTGAGTTTTGAGATGGTGTCGCTATTTACTGGGATTAATTATGTGCTGGACATATTTTTCACTTCGCTTTTAGTGTCGAATTACTACAAAAATATAAATACTTCACTGGAAGTCAGTAAAAATTATGAGACAAATGAACCGAAAGTATCAAAAAAATAATTACAATAGACATAATTTTGAAACAATGGGGAAAATTGATAAATGCTCTTGTTTTTGTAAGATTTTAGTGTTATATTTTTAATGTAAAGAAAATTATTAAAAATATTAAATACGAAAATTTTTTAGGAGGAGATAGAAATGGGATTTAGAAAAGACTTTTTGTGGGGTGGAGCTACTGCCGCAAATCAGCTTGAAGGAGCTTATAATGAGGATGGAAGAGGACTTGCAAATGTAGATTTGTCGCCAGTTGGGGAAGATAGGTTTGCTGTAATTACTGGGGAGCGAAAGATGTTGGAATTTGACGATGAGCATTTTTATCCTGCTAAAGGGGCGATTGATTTTTATCATAGATACAAGGAAGATATTGCGTTATTTGCAGAAATGGGATTTAAGACTTATAGAATGTCAATAGCATGGACTCGTATTTTCCCAAATGGAGATGAAGAAACTCCGAATGAAAAAGGACTTCAATTTTATGAAAATGTATTTAAGGAATGTAGAAAATATGGTATTGAGCCATTAGTTACAATAACGCACTTTGATTTTCCTATTCACTTAATCAAGGAATATGGCGGATGGAGAAACAGAAAAGTTATTGATTTTTATAAAAGATTGTGTACTGTAATTTTCACTAAATATAAAGGGCTTGTAAAATATTGGATTACGTTTAATGAAATTAATATTTTATTACATGCACCGTTTATGGGAGCAGGAATCGTTTTTGAAGAAGGGGAAAATAAAAATCAGGTTTTGTATACTGCGGCACACAACGAATTGGTGGCAAGTGCTTGGGCTACAAAAATTGGACATGAAATTGACCCTGAAAATAAAATTGGATGTATGCTTGCAGCTGGAAAATTTTATGCACTTACTTCTAAGCCTGAAGATGTATGGACTGCACTTGAAAAAGACAGAGAAAATTATTTTTTCATAGATGTGCAGGCTCGTGGATATTATCCTGCCTATGCTAAGAAATTCTTTGAAAGAGAAAATATAAACATTGGAATTACAGATGAAGATGAGCAAATTTTGAGCGAAAATCCAGTTGATTTTGTAAGTTTTTCTTATTATACAACTCGCTGTATCTCTGCTGAAGCTGACAGGCTTGGAGAAGGAAACTTGCTAAAAACAATGAGAAATCCGTATATCGAAGTAACAGATTGGGGATGGGGACTAGATCCGTTAGGATTTAGAACTACAATAAACGAAATTTATGACAGATACCAAAAACCGTTGTTTGTTGTGGAAAACGGGCTTGGAGCTGTTGATGTTCCAGATGCAGATGGATACGTGGAAGATTATTATAGAATTGACTATTTGAGAGATCATATAAAGGCAATGAAGGAAGCGGTTGAACTGGATGGAGTAGAACTTCTAGGATATACAACTTGGGGACCTATTGACTTAGTAAGTGCGGGAACAGGAGAAATGAAAAAACGTTACGGATTTATCTATGTAGATAGAGATAACGATGGAAATGGAACATTGAAGAGAAGCAAGAAAAAATCATTTGACTGGTATAAAAAAGTTATTGCAAGTAATGGAGAAGATTTGGATTAGCATTTGAAATTATTTGTTGAAAAAATTAGTAAAAAAATAAGGGGATTTTTAAAATAGCGAATCCCCTTTGCTTTTGTGTGAAACTTTTTATGCTAAACTCTATGTAAACAATGAATTTATTACAAATTTTTCTAATAAATGATATAAACCTAATGTTTTCAAGCGATTTAAGATATAAATTAATAGATTCTAGTACAAACAATCCGTCGGAGCATTTTTCTGTGCTGACAAAACTGTTTGAGCATAGCGAGTTTTTTGCCAGTGCAGGAAAGTGTCGTAGACTAGCCATAGGTTGTAGGATTTGCGGTAATGAGCAATCCTACAGAAATAAAAGATAAAAAAGTTAAATGATTATGGATTAGCTATTTAACAACCCTATTATAAAAATTTATTTTTATTTTTAAACAGGGGTTTAGTATTAAAATGAAATTGAGAAACTTAAATAAAATAACGATTATAGAAAAAATAAAAATATAAAGGGAGAATTGTTATGAGCACAACTTATGGAAATAATAGATTTAGCAAGATAAGAGTCTTTTCAGGAGCACAATTAAAATATATCGCTTTTTTATCAATGTTGATTGATCATGTGAATAAGGCTTTGATGTATCCTTTGCTAACAGAAAACGGATTTTTGAGATATGTGAGCGATGTATTTGATATTTTGGGAAGAGTTGCATTTCCGATTTTTATGTTTTTTCTTGTGGAAGGCTTTTTTAAAACAGGAAATAGATTCAAATATCTTTTAAATTTGATTATTTTTGGAATTATTTCTGAAATCCCATTTGACTTGTTCCAGTCGGCAGTATTTTTTCAGCCAAATTCAAATAACGTAATGTTTACATTGGCTTTAGCATTAGTTATGATTTGGGTTATTGATGAATTGAAAGTGCCAAAATCATATATAATTCCCCCAGTATTATGGTTTCCTGTTTCAATAATAATCGTTATAACTGTTTGCCTGTTGTCGATGATTTGGGGATTGGACTATGAATATCACGGAATTTTGATTGCATATTTTTTCTATATATTTCGTAATAATCCAATATTATCAATTATAGGAGGATATCTTTCGATTTTTAAGACTCCGTGGGCTTTGCTAGGATTTGGCTTGACACTTACTTATAATGGGAAAAGAGGAAAACAGAATAAAATTTTGAATTATTTGTTTTATCCTGTACATTTATTAATTTTGGGGCTATTGAGACTATGTTTTAAAATAGGAATTTAGAATAGAGTCTGCGCGAAGGAACGATAATTAGCATGGTTCTGTTTGGACCTTTATTCAGAATATTTATGTTAAGAATTGAAAAAATCTATGAAAAATGGGATTTAGTTAATGGAAAAGTCAAATTGAAAAAGAAATAGAAGGATTGAAATAAAAAATATTGAAAGGATTAATTATGAAAATAAATCACGTAGCAATTTATGTAAAAGATTTGAAAAAAACAAAGGAATTTTATGAGAAATATTTTGAAGCAAAGGCAAATGAGAAATATCATAATAAAAATACTGGATTACAGACTTACTTCCTAACTTTTCCAGATAGTGAAGCACGGCTTGAAATAATGTCACGTCCTGAACTTTCGGAAAGAAATGATAAAATAATGAATGAAGGCTTTATCCATATTGCTTTTAGCGTTGGAAACAAAGAGAATGTCGATAAATTGACAAAAAAACTTGTAAATGATGGATTTAGATGTTTAAGTGGGCCTAGGACGACTGGAGATGGATATTATGAGAGCGTTATTGAGGATTGTGAAGGTAATTTGATTGAAATAACGGAATGATAAAATATTTGTTTGCAAATTGAGAAAAAAGATTTGGAGAGTATAATTACTAAAAAGATACATAAAAATTTTCATATATTAAGGAGTGGTAATTATGTTTAAGAAATTAGAAAAAAATGGATTTTATTATGGATTTCCAGTATTACTGATGACTACAAAGGATAAAGAAACAGGTAAAAATAACGTAACTCCGTTATCGTCTTCATTTGTACTTGGAAAATCAATAGTTGTGGGAATAGGATTTGGAAATAAAGGATTTAAGAATATTGAAGCTGGATCGGATGTAACTTTTAATGTTCCAGATGAAAACTTGTACGAAAGTGTGAAAAAGATTGAAAAATTTACAGGCGATACAGAAATATCAGAAGTAAAGCAGAATCTTGGATATATATACTGTGAAGATAAGTTTAAGATTGCAGGATTTACTGAATTAGCTGGTGAAATGGTAAATTCTGTGAGAATAAAGGAGTGTCCAATTCACATAGAGGCAAAAGTTACAGATATTCAAAAAAAAGACTGGTTTGCCATAGTAACCTGTGAAATACAGGGAATTTTTGCCAATGAAAAAATAATGATGGATGATTCTCACATCGATACAAAGAAATGGAAACCATTAATTTATAAATTTAGGGAATATACCTCAACAGGCGATAGATTGGGATTGAATTTTAATTTTCAGGAAGTTTAAGAAGAATTTGGAAGTTATTAAAATCAAAGATTCTGTTGTTTTTCAAGAAAGGTTATTTTAAAAAATGATAATTGTTTAAATTAAAAATTTTTAATACCATTGTAAATAAGACTTTCTATTGTCTCTATAAAATTTTGCAATGGTATTTTTCTTCCATCATTTATCCACTGCTTATAACTTCCTAAAATAGATGAAAATACAAATGATAAAATAATATTACGTAGATAAGGCTCTTTTTCTTTAAAAAATTCTGACTTTTCCCATGTTTTTTTAATAATATTGTTTATCATTTTTTGTAATACATAATCATTTTTTGAATCAATTATTATTTTGTCGTGAGCATTTCCATAAATTTCTGAAAAATCAATAAAAGTATTAATAATATTTTTTAAATCTTTAGGAAAAGCAAGCAAGGAAAATTTTTGTATATATTCGTCAGTAATTTTATCTTGTATTTCTAAAAATAAGTTATCAATAGATGAATAATAACGATAGAAAGTTTTTTTGCTAATTTCAGCTTTTTCAATTAATTCTTTTACAGTTATTTTTTCATAATCCTTTCCTTTAAAAAGTTCAATAAAGGACTTGTGAATATTCCTTATTGTTTTTTTTATTCTTATATCTTCATAATTAATCATAGTTTTACCAGTTTCCTTTCTAAAATAAACTCAAAAATAGTTAAAATTCAAATAATAAAAATTATATAAATTGATAATTTGTAATAGTTTTAAATTTTTTATGCTATAAGGAATTTTACAATGAAAAATACTAAAATGCAACTTTTTTCTACCAAAAGTGTTAAAAGACACTTTTAATAACTAAAAGTTTCTCAAAATAGAAATAAATATGTTAAACTTGTATGGTAAAATATAATAAGTGAAAGGAAAAATATGGAAAATCAAATATTATTTACTCCGTTAAAATTAAAAAATGGAGTAGTTATAAAAAATCGTTTTTTAAAATCTGCAATGAGTGAGGGAATGGCAAATTCTAAAACCAATTCTCCAAATGAATTGCATGTAAATTTATATAGAAAATGGGCAAACGGAGGAACAGGACTTCTTATAACGGGAAATGTTATGATAGATAGACAGGCTTTAGGCGAGCCAGGAAATGTAGTGATAGAAGACGAAAGAGACATGGAAATGCTTAAAAAATGGGCAGAAGCAGGCAAGGAAAATAATACGCATATATGGATGCAGATAAACCATCCAGGAAAACAGGCTCCTAAAAGTGTAGCAAAAGAATCTGTTGCACCAAGTGCGATAGAAATTCAAGGAGATTTGAAAAGTGGATTTGTAAAGCCAAGGGAACTTACAAAAGATGAAATAAAAAATTTGATAAAACGTTTTGGAAAAGCAGCTGAAATTGCTAAAAAATCAGGTTTTACAGGAGTTCAAATACATGGAGCACACGGATATTTAATAAGCCAGTTTTTATCATCTGCAGATAATGTGAGAAACGATGAATATGGCGGAAGCATAGAAAATAGAATGAGGTTTTTAGTTGATGTATATAATGAAATGAGAGAAAAAGTAGGAAAAGAATTTCCGATAGGATTAAAAATAAATTCATCAGATTTTAGTAACAATGGATTTACAGAAGAGGAGTCTATTATTGTTATAAAAAAAATGTCCGAAATAGGAGTAGATCTTATAGAAATATCAGGCGGAAATTATGAAAATTCTAAAATGCTTTCTGAAAGAGGAGATAATGAAAAGGTATTTTTTATAGATTATGCTAAAAAAGTATTGTCGTTAATAGATACGCCTATCGTAGTTACAGGAGGATTTAAAAAGGTAGAAACTATGCAAAAAGCTATCGAAAAAGAAAAAATATCCATGATAGGAATTGCAAGACCCATAGTAATATATCCAAATTTGCCTAATGAAGTCAAAGAAGGGCATATATCATCAGTTTCCTTAGAAAGATTAACAACTGGGTTTAGAGGATTGGATAAAAAATTAGGAGGTCTTATAGGGTTAAGCTATTATGAGCAGCAAATCCGAAGACTTGCAGAGAATAAACCTGTAAAAATTCATAGAAATGCCTGGAGTCCGCTATTATTTATAATATTGTATCATGGAAAGAATGCGTTAAGACCTAGACGAAGATAGGTTTAGTTAAATTAAATAAAGATTGTTAAATTTTATCAGAATTTTTAACCTCATAGGTAAATATATCTATGGGGGTTTTTATATTAAAGTAAAAAAGAATTTGGGAAATAAAAGAGAAGTGTGTTAAAATGAGAATAGAAAGATATATGGCTAGTAAAGGAGAGTTTACAGAAATGAAAAATTATAAAGAATTAGAAAAAATATTATTTTCAATGGATGGAAAAAGTTATTCGCTGTATAAGTCGCTTAAAGGGGAATATAGGTTTGAAAAATATATTCTTGCGATTGATCATGTGCAGTCGGATCCTTATGCTCCGCCTTCAAAAATGAGAGTTATAATGGATAGGAAAATTTGTGGGATTCCTTGTGAGCTGACAGATACGAAGGATAAGGATATTGCAGTTTCGGATTTTCTTACGAGAAATTTTTACAGGGAAATTCAGAAAAGTGGGAATGATAGTACAGGAACTGGAGGAAGTGGAAGAATTTTTATTGATAGGTGTGGACAGGAAATTTTGGAAAGAACTTCAGTTCTGATAAAGAGAGATAAAGTTGAAGTGAGGTTTGAAATGGGGATGCCTGCGAGAGGTAGACGGATAATGGGAAAAGCTGCACAGAAAATTATTTTTGAGCAGTTGCCTGAAATTGTAGAAAAATCGATTATTTATGATAATTTGAATAAAAAAGCATTAAATGAGCAGGTAATCTTAGTGCTGGATCAGGAATATGCAAGAAAAATGTTGAAAGAAAAAGGGCTTGTTGCATTTGTGGCTAATGATTCTGTGCTTCCACGTGAAAGTGGAGTTTCGGATAGACCTATGAAAAATGCAGTTAAGTTTAAAAGTTCAGAAAAATTTGAGATTACATTAAAACTTCCAAGTGGGAAAGAAATAAGCGGAATGGGAATTCCAAAAGGAATTACGCTAATTGTGGGTGGAGGTTATCACGGTAAATCTACGTTGCTTTCGGCACTTGAAAGAGGGGTTTACAATCACATTGCTCAAGATGGGCGTGAATTTATAATTTCTGAATCGGATGCGGTAAAAATACGTGCGGAAGATGGAAGAAATGTGGAAAAGGTTAATATAAGCGGATTTATCAATAACTTGCCACAAAATAAGGATACAAGGGCTTTTTCGACTGAAAATGCTAGTGGAAGCACATCGCAGGCAGCAAATGTTGCAGAAGCACTGGAATATGGGACTTCTTTACTTCTGATAGATGAGGACACTTCGGCTACAAATTTTATGATTCGTGACGGAAGAATGCAAAAACTTGTGGTAAAGGAAAAAGAGCCGATAACACCGTTTATTGACAGAATAAAGGAACTTTATGACGATTTTGGAGTTTCTACGGTATTGATTGTCGGTGGCTCTGGAGATTATTTTGATGTGGCAAATCATGTTATAATGATGGATGAATATGTGCCAAAAGATGTAACGGAAAAAGCAAAAGAGATTGCAAAATTAGATCAAAACAAGCGAGAATTTTCTTCAAATGATAAATTTCAAGGAGTTACACAGCGAATTCCACTCAAAAAAAGTTTTTTGCAATCTGGAAAACTGGATAAAACAAAAGCCAAAGGGAAATATAGCATTCTGTATGGAAAAGAATTAATTGATATTTCAGGGCTGGAGCAGCTTGTGGATGACAGCCAGACAAACTGCATTGCTGTAATGGTTGACTATTTTAAAAATAAAGTGCTGGATGAAAAACTCACGCTTTCGCAAGCAGCTGACAGGATTTATGAAAAGATTGAAAAGGACGGGCTTGATTCAATTTCTTCGTACACAGGGCATCCAGGAAATTTAGCATTGCCTAGAAAACAGGAATTTTGTGCGGCGGTGAATAGGTATAGGAAGTTAAAAATAAAATAATCTTTTTATAAATGATAAAGGGAAGAATTTATTTGAATGGATTGCAAAGCAACGTTTGAAAAGGTAAAAATTTTAGATTACTAGAGATATTAAAATGAAATAGGAAAAGACTTGTTTGGAGTAGTAAACTTTGAGTTTAGTCTTTTTTGTTTTTTCTATAATTTTTATATTTTATTTTTGGTATATTGTAGTAAATCTATTAGGAGATGTTGGAAATTATGGGTAAAGATAGTATGGATAGAATGATGGATATTTATGAAATGATGAAAAATGTTAGAAGGATTTTGTTTCAGGCGAAGAGTTTGGAAGGGTCTTCAACAGGCTGGAATTATGTTGGTAAAGGGAATGTTGTGGTTAGAGAAGGCGACGACAGGTTGTATTTTATTGAAGAAATTATTCTTGATAATGATATTAGGTATAATGATAGAAAATTATGGGAATTTAAAGAAGATTGCATTGGATTTTATAGGTTTCGAAATGGGGATTATGAGAAGATATTTGAATTTCTATTTTGTAATGGGGAATTTATGATGAAAAAAGAGTATTTGTGCAGTCCTGATTTATATTATGGAGAAATGAAGATTTTGGATAATAGAATTTGTCTGCTGATAAAAGTAAAGGGAGAAAAGAAGAATGAAGTTTTGGAATACACATACTTAACATAAAAATTTAATATAAATTCAGAATTTTTGGAAAGTGTTGAAACAGAGTGTATTTAGTATACTTGATACTAACATTTAAATAACTAATTTATTAAAAATATTTTTAACAAGAAATTAAAATATAGTTTTTGGTTATTGAACTAATTACAGGGTTAAAATCTAGAATTTAGATTAGAGCATGTCTGAAAACTCTCAAAATAATGAATTTTTAACAAATTTTTCTAAAATCAAAAATAATAAATATTGATTTTATGGTACTTTGTACAAATTCTAAAATCAAAAAAATATTAAAAATAACATAGATTTTAAATTTTCAGACACAGCCTATTTTTAAATATTGAAATAAAGTAACTTATATTAAATTCACTTAAAAAATAGTAATAAAATTTTATAATAATTAGTTTGATAGTCTTGTAAAAAAAAATCAAATCTAATTTTTAAGTAATTTGTATAGGAGATTTTTATTCAGATTTTGAAAAACTGCTTATTATTAATAAATGTTTTTCATAATTTTATGTTTTTTCTTTTATATGATATACGCAAGTCAAATCAGTCAGTATTTCCCTTTATTTCGCAATAATAATTATTCTAATAATATTAAAAAGAATGGCGAAAATGCTATATACTAATCCTGAAAAATAACCGCTATCTTTTACAACAACGGTTATCTAAAAATTCTAATTTTCTTCTTTCAAATTATATTTCTTTACATAATCTTCCATCATTTTCACTGCTATTGGCCTGTTAGATCTTCTGGCAAATTCAATTACTGTTAATCCCCATTTATCCTTTACTAAAAGAGGAAGTCCTGGTTGAGAAAATATTAGCTGATATAGTGGTAACATTTCCATTTCAGGAGCACCAATATTAAATAATTCCTTGAAAGCAACCGTTTTCTCTTTCTTATATATTGTTGTTATATCCGCGCCTTTTTCCAATAATGTTTTACACAATATTGTTGTTTTTACTATATCTGTCCAACCATATGAGAATAATGGAAAAAATAAACTTATCCCATCTTCTGTTACTGCTTTAACATCAGTTCCTTTATTTATTAAAAAATTAGTAATTTCATAACGTGCAATGCTATTAGTGTTTGCTAATGCATCAAATAAGATACTATCTCCCGATGCATCTCCAATTTTTTCATCTCCTTTTTTGAATATTTCTATAACATCCTTTAATGTTCCAAATCTTACTGCTGCCCATATTGTTTTATATTTTGACATTTTTATCTCCTTTTTTAATTTTAATGCTTCATTTTTGTTTTTAAAAATATTTAAAATTTAAAGTTGTTTTTATTTTTGTTCTAGTATTCTTAATAATTACCTTTCAGCACTTCTACTAGCACACATCTATTTTCTATATTTTTTTCAGGATATTTGTCTATATTTTTTAATATATTCTTCTTTTCTTTTTCTGGTACTGAAATATATTTTATTTTTGCTTCCTTATCAATTCCAAATGCTATTCCAAATAACTTTCTTTTTGTATAGAACCATTTTTTTCCAACTATTTCATAAGCATAATCTCTAGCTTCTCTTAATGAAGCAAAAAATTCATCTTGATTAGCAATTTCTCGCATTTTTCCATTTTCATCATCTATATAAAATTTTATTTTCCTTTCTTTAAAAATCTTATAATTTTTTTCGTAGTATTCTTTTCTGTTTGCCATATAGCGATTATTTGGACAATCGGATACATTTATTCTTGCCTTGTTTAAACGATTTCTATAAAATAGACCAATAGCAACTATAAAAGTAAATAACAATGATAATTTGAAAAACTTATTCATAGTTGATCTCCTTTCTTTACTTTATTCGTATTTTCAAATTATATTTTCTATATTATTTATATAATCTAGTTTAGATTTTAATACAGGAAAATTTTTAGTAGAATTACCCTTTTTTAGAAGTTCTTTTTATAAAAGAATTTAGATAGCGGTTATTTTTTTTTCTGTTATAAATCATTATTCGAGAATAATTTCTTTTTTTCTTTATGTTAGAAAATCTGTCTATCTTGTTTAATATTATGTAGCGTTTAATTAATTTTAGAATATTAAATAATTCTGTGAGTATTGGGAGCAGGAGTATTATAAAAATTAGTAAGTATGATTTTGAAAAATAGGATACGAGGACGTTTATTATGTCGTAACCTTTTTTTAGATTTTTGTCAAAAAATAGACTGAAGATAAAATCTCTTATTAGTAACGTTTGAATCAAGGCTATTGGAAACATTAGCAGTTTTATTGTTCTGAGGATTGAAAAAACAGATTTTTTTATTGTTAGAGTATTTTTTTCATTTAGCATTAATTTGGATACTATTTTTTCTTTTTCTTCAAATGGAAAATTGTAGTATTCGTATTCTATCAAAATAAAAATTATTAAAAATGTAAACAAAAAATTATTTATAATTTTTTTGATATTTAAACTAGTTCCCATCACACCAAAATCACTAATTTTTTTACTTTCATCCCGTAATTCAAAATTATTGTTTAATATTAAAGTTTCACCAGTTTCCAGCTTAATTATTTTTCCATATACTTCTCCTTCAATAATTTTTTTATTTTTTAGTTTTATTTTTACGGTATCCCAGTTGAAATAAATTATCTTTCCTTTTAGCCATATTGTTTCATTTTTTTCATTTATAAAAGATAAATTTACATTGTTATTGTCGTCAATTACTGTGTCTGTAATATTTATATTTCCCTTTTGAGAGTTTTCGTAAGTAAGAATTTTTAAATTTTTATCTACTTTCCATTTTGTTTTTCCATCTTTGTTTACAATTTCGAGAGTGCTGTTTTTTAACTCGTCTATTGAATTTATTTCTGCATTTTTTATTAGAATGGATTTTTTATTTAATATTTCAAGTTCGTTTTTGTAAGAATTAAGGAAGTAGCCTACTCCAAAGAAAATTACAGCCATTAGAAAAATTTTTTTAATACTATAGTCGTAAAAATAAGCAGTAAAAATTTTTTTTTTAATAATAAAAGTTATAAGCATTGACAAAAACGATAGTATTATTATAATAACAGATGAAGCATATATAAAGTAGTTGTAGCCTTTTAGATTTAACGCAAGATTTAAAAATGAAATATAAAATAGGACTATTAGAAGAAACCTTAAAACATATCTATTTACATTTATAATTTGTATTTTGCCATTTTTTATATTTTGAATTTTTTCCAATTGCTTATTTATTTTAGTTTTATTTGTACTTTTTAATTTTAGCTGATTGCTTAGGAAGGTTGATTTTTTATTTAGTTCATTTAATAATTTTGGTTCATTTTCTAGTTCTTTTTTTCTTTTTTGTATAAAAAATTTTTTGAAAAATTCAATGATTTCAATTTTGCTTTTAAATAGTTCTTTCATAAGTTACCTCTCTTGCTAGTAGATTTTGTTTTGTTATTATAGCATTATTGTATTATTTTTTCTATATATTCGTTATAGAATAAGGGAATTGTTATTATAGGTTAAAAGATATATATTTTTGAAATAGAGAGTTGATTTTTATTAAAAATGGAAATATAATAATATTGAAAATAAGGGAAAAATATGGATAATTAGATAGATGGAGGGATATTGTATGGCAAAATTGAAATTTCCAGATAATTTTTGGTGGGGATCGGCTACTTCTGGACCGCAGAGTGAAGGAAGATTTAATAAAAAGAATAGAAATATATTTGATTACTGGTTTGATATGGATAAGAAGGCGTTTTTTGATGGTGTAGGGCCTGATGTGGCTTCAAATTTTTATAACAGCTTTAGGGAAGATATAAAATTGTATAAGGAAATAGGGCTTAATTCACTAAGAACATCGATTCAATGGACACGGCTCATAAAGAATTTTGAAACTGGGGAAGTTGATGAGGATGGAGTGAGATTTTATACAGAGGTTATAGAGGAATTTGAGAAAAATGGGATTACTCTTGTAATGAACTTGTTCCATTTTGATATGCCAATAGAATTGCAGGAAAAATATGGTGGCTGGGAATCAAAGCATGTGGTTGAATTGTTTGTAAAATATGCCAGAAAAGCATTTGAGCTGTTTGGGGATAAGGTGAAATACTGGACGACTTTTAATGAGCCGATAGTGCCTGTGGAAGCACAGTACATGTATCAATTCCATTATCCGCTTATTGTAGATGGGAAAAAAGCTATGCAGGTTTTATATAATACAGCACTCGCTTCAGCAAAGGCAATTGAAGAATTTAGAAAAACAGAGCTGCTGAAAAAAGATGGGGAAATAGGAATAATTTTGAATTTAACGCCATCGTATCCAAGGAGTGAAAATGAAGAGGACATAAAAGCTGCCAAAATATCAGATGCTTTTTTTAACAATTCATTTCTTGATCCTGCGATTTATGGTAAATTTCCTGAATTATTGATAGAAATACTGGAAAAGGACGGAGCCTTGTGGGAAAGTACAGAAGAGGAACTAAAAATTATTGCAGAAAATACAGTTGACTTTTTAGGAGTGAATTATTATCAGCCAAGAAGAATAAAGGCTCGAGAAACAGAATTTGATATTTCTAAAAATGGCTGGTTGCCTGATAAATATTTTGAAAATTATGATATGCCGGGGAAAAGAATGAATATTTACAGAGGATGGGAAATTTATCCACAGGCAATTTATGATATTGCTAAAAATATTCAGGATAACTATAAAAATATAAAATGGTTTATTTCAGAAAATGGAATGGGAGTTGAAGGAGAAGAAAAATTTAAAAATGAAGAGGGGATAATTGAAGATGATTACAGAATAGATTTTTTTAGGGAACATCTGACACATCTTCATAGAGCAATAGAAGAAGGCTCAAACTGTTTTGGCTATCACACTTGGACACCGATAGACTGCTGGTCTTGGACAAATGCCTACAAGAATAGATACGGATTTATCTCGGTAGATTTGCCAACACAAATAAAAACGATAAAAAAATCAGGATACTGGATAAAGAAAGTTTCTGAAACTAACGAAATTGATGGTTGGGATATTAAAAAAAATTAATAAATATTAGATACTTATGGTAAAATTACTTTAAAAATATACTTAAAAATTGAGGTTATTTTGCTGAAATTTTAGGTTTATATAATTTTTCCAGCTTGACTCTAAGCGGATTTGTGCATAAGATAAATTCTTTTAGAAAAATTTGAAAAAAAAATAAAAATATATTGAAAAAATGCTCTTCAAATGATATAATTTTATAATGCGAATAATTGTGAAAAAAGTATTAAATTAGATAGGAATCTGGAGAAATTTTATGAATAAAGCTGAAGTGTTTCAAAGCTTCTTTAACAAGCAAAAAATATCAGATTTTGAGATAAATAATATTTCGATTAATTCGAAAGAACTTGGTAAAAATGATATTTTTGTTGCCATTAGAGGTGGGAACAATTTTGTTAATGAAGCGTTGGAAAAAGGTGCTTTTGCTGTTTACGACAGTAAAACTTTAAAAATAGATGAAAAATATGCTAATCGTGCATTTTTTGTAAATGACAGTATTGAATTTTTACAAAATTTTGCTAGGGAATGGCGAAAAAATTTAGATATAAAAGTAATTGGAATTACAGGAAGTAATGGGAAAACTACTGTAAAGGACATGATTTACCATTTGCTTTCACAAAAATATAAAGGAAAAAAGACTGAAGGAAATTACAATAATCATATTGGATTGCCCTTCACTTTGTTGCGTGCTGAAGAAGATGACAAATTTATTATTTTGGAAATGGGAATGAGCGGTTTTGGAGAAATTGATCTTCTGGGACAGATTGCATTGCCTGATATTAATGTAATTACCAACATTGGTGAATCACATCTGGAATTTTTGAAAACGAAGGAAAATGTATTTTTGGCGAAAACGGAAATTATTCCGTATATTAAAAATACACTTGTAATCAATGGAGATGATGATTATTTAAAAAATGTAAAAGCTGAAAATATTGAAGTTGTAAGAGCTTTGAATTTAGGAAATAATGAGTTTAAGGAGAAGACGTCTGATTTTTATTATGGAGACGTTAATTTTAACGAAAGCGGGACTGATTTTTTTCTGAAATATTTTGGAAAAATTTGTCAAAGTACGGTTGAGAGAAATTATAAGACGAATGTTCTAGGAGAACATAATGTATTAAACTTAGTTATGGCAATCGCTGTGGCTAAACAATTCGGAATGGAAGATAAAATAATCAGTGAAGCTGTGAAAAATATTGGCTTGACTGGAATGCGGTTTCAAATAATTGAAAACGGCGATACAACATATATTAACGATGCCTATAATGCAAGTCCAATGTCTATGGAGAAATCACTTGAAACATTTTCCCAAATATATAACGACAGGCTAAAAGTTGTGGTTCTGGGAGATATGCTGGAACTAGGAGAAAATGAGCTTGAACTTCATAGCAACCTTTTTAATACAATAAAAACTACAAAATTTGACAAACTTTATTTATTTGGAGAAAGGATGAAAAGCCTATTCGAAAAAATAAAGGAAAATGTGGACAATGAAAATTTAAAAAACAAGGAATTTGGACATTTTGATGAAAAAGAAGAAATAAAAGAAAAAATAAGACAGATTTCTGAACAAAAGGCAGTGCTGTTAAAAGCATCACGAGGAATGAGATTAGAAGAAATCATAGAAAAATAAATATTATAAACAAAGAAAGGAGAAGAGTTTTTTATTACTTTATAATTTGTTTAAATATGGATTGTTGGGTAAAAAAACTCTATAATAAAGAATGTTATATTTACTGCAAGAGTTATTTATCAATAACTGGAGAGTTTTACGTATTTTTAAATCAATAATGTTAAGAGCGTCTGTGGCGTTTATGATTGCGTTTCTGTTTATGTTAATTTTAGGAAAACCGTTTATTGCTTGGCTTAAAAAGAAAAAATATGGAGATACAGCAAGAGAAGAAGGGCCTAAATCACATTTTGACAAGTCGGGAACGCCTACAATGGGAGGACTTCTAATAATTGGTGCAATTTTATTTGCAACTGCTATCGCTGGTAATTTTACAAATAAATTCATTGTGTTTTTGTTTGTAATCACAATTTTATTTACAACAATTGGATTTTATGATGACTATTTAAAATTGACAAAGCACAAAAAAGGGCTTTCTGGGAAGAAAAAAATATTAGGACAACTAATAATCACAGCATTAACATTCGGATTCGTATATAAATTCGGACTTGTAAGTAAAACTATCGATTTTTCAATAATAAATCCGTTAATTAAAAATTCATATTTATATATAACTCCAATCTTGTTTTTTATTTTTGTGGCATTTGTAATAATCGGTTCTTCAAATGCGGTAAATTTGACAGATGGACTGGATGGACTTGTGAGCGGACCTACAATTGTAGTAAGTATTACGCTTTTAATTATTACTTATTTAACTGGAAATGTAAAATATGCAAAATACCTAAATCTTTATTACGTTCCGCAGGCAGCTGAAATGATAGTTTATTTAGCCTCAGTAATCGGAGCTTTAATTGGTTTCTTATGGTATAATTTCTATCCAGCACAAGTGTTTATGGGAGATACAGGTTCTTTAACATTGGGTGGAATTTTAGGAATTATTGTTATTTTTATAAAGCAAGAGCTGTTATTGCCGATTGCTGGATTTATATTTATTATGGAAGCCTTGTCAGTTATGATTCAAGTCTGGCACTTTAAAACTTTTGGAAAACGGGTATTCAAAATGGCACCAATACATCACCACTTTGAACTGCTAGGATTGCCTGAAACAAAAGTTACAATAAGATTTTGGATTGTTTCAATAATGACATGTCTATTAACATTTGTAATTTTGAAATTAAGATAAATAAAGCGGGGGATTTTTCCCCTGCAAACTAATTTGAATTTTGTCTTTGAGTATTTAACTAAATAATTTTTCTATTTTGATGTTTGTTAATAATTATTTTTTATTATATATTTTAATTTTTTTAACGTAAGGGCATCAGACGCCATGCCC
>NZ_KI271338.1:0-35841 GCF_000469385.1 Leptotrichia sp. oral taxon 879 str. F0557 | reverse complement strand
CCCTTACAACCCCGCTTAACGCAAAACTTTCTTAATAAAGAAAAAAGAAAACTCGCTTTTGAACTTAGGTTATTTTCAATATAAATAAATAAATTTTATTTAAAATACCTCCAAAAGCTCAAACAGTTCTTTTTTCTTTAACGAAATTTTGCTTGTTTAATTTATTAAAATAACTTTCGTAATTAAAATTAAAAGTGTCGTGATTTTTTGGAAATAAAATCAATTGTTTGAGCGAAGTTACACGTAGCGAGTTTTGATTTTGTTTTCAAAAAATACTTAGACGAGCGGGGATTGCAAAGGGGATGGCGACTGTTCCCCTTTGCGTTGAAATAAAAAATAACATAAAAAATAAAAGAAATAATATTTATTAACAATAATTTACTTTTATAAAAAATAATTTAGTTGAGTACTTAAGAATTTGGAATTTAGAAATATAAAATAAATAATAGAAAGAGGAAAGAATCACATGGATAAAAAGGGAATTGTATTTGGTGCTGGGTTAAGTGGGCTTGGTGCTAAGGAATTGCTAGAAAAAAATGGATATGAAGTGTATTTGATAGATGATAAGGTTGCAATGCCATCGGAAGAAGGAATAAGGCTTTTGAATGAGGAAAAGGTTGAATTCATAGTAAAAAGTCCTGGGATTCCGTGGAAGGCAGAACTTTTGAAAGTTGCCAAGGAAAAAGGTGTTAAGATTATTTCAGAAATTGATTTGGCTTATAAATATGTGGATAAAAATATAAAAATTATTTCGTTCACTGGGACAAACGGAAAAACTACTACATCTACTAAAATGGCAGAATTACTTAATTTTGCTGGGTTTCGTGCAAAACTTGCTGGGAATGCAGGTTTTTCATTTGCAAAACTGGTGGCTGATGAAGAAGAGCTTGATTATATTGTACTGGAGCTTAGCAGCTACCAATTGGAAAATAATCCGCAAATTCATTCAAATATCGCTGGAATAATCAACTTAACTCCAGACCATTTGACACGATATGATTCGGTAGAAGATTATTATATTACAAAGTTTGCGATTTTTGATAAGCAGACAGATGATGACTTTGCATTGATTAATCTGGATGATGAAGTTTTTGCAGAACTGTATGAAAGAAATGAGATAAAGGAGAAAATAAAGGCTCAAAAAGTATATTTGAGTAAAGAAACAAAAGGAACAGTTTTTGTTTATGAAAATAATATTCGTATAATGAAGGATTTGAGTAAACGGGTTGATGAAATTCAGAATTTTGGTGAAAAAATTGATGAAATTTCAGAAATTTTGTTAAAAACTGAAGAATTGTCATTAAAAGGTAGACATAATTTGGAAAATATGTTATTTTTGATAAGTTCAGCAAAAATATTAAATGTAAAAAATGAAAAATTAGCTGAATTTTTAAAATCAACGAACGCTCTTGAACATAGGCTTGAAAACTTTTTTGTGAAAGAAAATACAACGTTTATTAATGATTCTAAGGGAACAAATGTAGAATCAACATTAAAAGCAATTGATTCATTTAATAATTCGATTATTATGATTCTTGGTGGAGATGATAAGAAAATTGACAATATGCCTTTGATTAAAAGAGTTAAGGAGAAAGTTGACTTTGTCTATTTAATTGGAGATAATGCTCAGATTTTAATTGATGATATGGAAAAGGTTGGATATAAAAATTATAAAAATTTGGAAACAGTTGAAAATGTACTAAATTACTTGAAGGAAAATGTGGATTTTTCACAAAATCAGACAGTACTGTTTTCACCTGCAACATCGAGCTTTTGTCAATTTAAGAGTTTTGAACATAGAGGAAAAGTTTTTAAGGAATTGACACAAAAAATTATAGGAAAATAATTTTTATTTTTTTAGAAAAAATGTAATTTAGGAGAAAAAATTGAATAGTAAAAAAATATTGGGAACAAGTTTTATAATAATAATTTTAATTCTTTCAGCACTTAGCCTTATAACGATGGCAAGTCTGAGTTTCCCTAAGTCTCAGAGTGAATATGGGAATAGCTATCATTATCTGGCTTTTCAGGCAGGATGGCTAGTTGCAGGTGGCGTAGGATTTGTATTTACAGCAAATTATAACTATAGAAACTACAAAAAATATACAAAATATTACTATGCTATAGGTATATTTTTTCTAATGCTGGTGCTTATAGTGGGTAAAAATACGAAGGGAGCGACACGTTGGATTTCCATAGGACCAATATCCATACAGCCTTCAGAATTTGTAAAAATAATATTGATTATCACGCTTTCTACAATTATTTATATACTAAAAAGTAAAGATGCGAAAAAAAATAAAGGTGAAAAAGTAATAAACTGGATAAAGAAAATCCCGTGGGTATCAAGTTTTATAATCATGGTACCAGTCTTTATATATGCTGGTCTTGTCATACTGGAAAAATCTTTTAGCAGCACAGCTCAAATCATAATAATTGGAATGACATATCTTTTTATTTCAGAAATAAAGTATTCTGTAATATTGGTATATACATCCTTAATAGGTATAGGGGGCTGGCTTTCAATAACAAAGGTTGGATATAGGGCAAGCAGGCTAGCGGCCTACAGTTCAAAGGATAGCATTGTTTATCAGACACATCATTCTTTAATTGCAATAGCAAATGGAAAGCTAAGTGGAAGATTTTATGGAAATGGGCTTCAGAAATATAATTTTCTGCCAGAAATACATACTGACTATATTTTTTCAGGATTTGCTGAAGAAAACGGATTTATAGGAGTAGTGTTCCTTATGGGGCTATACCTGGCTATGCTTGTTATAATGGCAGTTACCTTGAAAAAAATAAAGGATGCCTATGCAAAATATCTTTTAGTGGGGATTTTTGTAATGTTTGCTACTCAGATAATTGGAAATATAGCAGTTGTAAGTGGAGCAATTCCTTCTACAGGAATTCCGCTTCCAATAATGAGCTATGGTGGAAGTTCCATAATTACAGCAATGACAGCACTTGGAATAGCATATAACATAATAAGAGCATTGTACAAGCAGGAAATGGGAGATAGTCTGGATGAGCTGAATGAAGTTGACTATTTGATGTAGTTTTGCAAAGCTTTAAAAATAAATTGAAAAATGAGAGGAATAATAAACAATGGAAAAAGTAGTATTTACTACAGGAGGAACAGGCGGACATATCTATCCAGCCTTGTCAATCGCAAAAAAAGTTAGAGAAAAAGGTATAGATACATTATTTATTGGAACAAAACATAGAATGGAAAAAGATATTGTTCCAAATGAAAATTTTAGATTTATAGGACTTGATGTGTTGCCATTAAGAAGTGTTAAATCAGTAATTAAAATGATAACGGCAACAATAAGTGCAATAAAATTGTTAAAAAAAGAAAAACCTACAAAAATTATAGCATTTGGAAATTATATAACAATACCAGTGCTAATAGCGGCTAATGTGTTACGAATACCGTATTATTTGCAAGAGCAGAATCATACCATGGGGCAGGCTAACAAATGGTTTTATAAAGGTGCAAAGAAGGTATTTATTGCTTTTGAAAATACGCTTGAAAGTATTAAGGAAAAATATAAAAGTAAATTTGTTGTGACTGGAAATCCGTTAAGAGAAGAGTTTTATGGGAAAAATAAGCAGGAAGAAAGGCAAAAACTTGGAATAAAAGATGATGAAAGAGTTATTCTTGTTATAGGTGGAAGTCTTGGAGCTAAGAATATAAACGAAGCTATTGTGAAAAAATGGAAAACAATAACAGAAGATGGAAGAATACGATTGTTCTGGGCAACTGGAAAAGATAATTATGAAGCATCGACTTATAGAATAAGAGATTTTGGAACAGCAGTAGTTGAGCCATATTTTGAAAATGTTCCAGAGCTCATGGCAGCTTCTGATATTGTAATCTGCCGTGCTGGAGCTTCTACAATTTCTGAACTTATTCAGCTTGAAAAACCGTCAGTATTGATTCCATACGATTTTGTTGGACAAAAAGAAAATGCAGATGTACTGGAATATGTAAATGGCGCAAAAATATTTACAAATGAAACAGTAGAAAAAGCAATAGACGAAACATTATCAATAGTGCGTCAGGCCTCAATGCTGGAATTTATGAGTGAAAATGTAAAAACATTGAAAAAAGGTAATTCAGCAGAAATAATAGTAAATGAAATGGGAATTAAATAAATTAAGGAAAAGAAAATTTGGAGGAAATTATGCTAACAAAAGTGAATAATGTATACTTTAGCGGAATAAACGGAATTGGAATGAGTGGACTTGCAAAAATTTTGGCAGCAGATGGATTTAATGTGGCAGGTTCAGATTTGGAAAGAAAGTCTGTAACACAAGATATGGAAGATATGGGAATAAAAGTTTATATCGGACAAATAGAAGAAAATGTGAAAGATAAAGGAATAGATTTGTTTGTATATTCAACAGCGATTAAAGAAACAAACCCTGAATATAAATATATTGTAGATAATAATATAAAAAAAGTCAAAAGGGGAGAATTACTTGCTGAAATAATGAATAGATTTGATGGAATTGCTGTGGCAGGAACTCATGGAAAAACTACTACAAGCTCAATGATGAGCGTGGCACTTTTGGAAAAGGAGCCATTTATAGTAGTTGGGGGAATTATTCCAGAAATAAGCAGTAACAGCCAGATTGGTAATTCAGAATATTTTATTGCCGAAGCTGATGAAAGTGACAATTCATTTTTGTACATAAAACCCAAATATTCTGTTGTAACAAATATTGAAGCTGATCACTTGGATCATCATGGAACTTTTGAAAATATAAAAAAATCATTTGAACAGTTTATTGATAGTACAGAAAAAATAGCCATACTTTGTAAAGATACAGTTGAAAAAGTCGGTCTTAATATAAAAAATAAAAATGTAGTGTGGTATAGCATAAAAGATGAAACAGCTGATATTTATGCTAAAAATATAAGAGTAGAAGATGGAATAACAAGTTTTGAAGTTATAAAAAAAGGTGAGGATTTAGGAACATTTAGTTTGAATATTCCTGGAGATCATAATGTTGCAAATTCACTTCCAGTGATTTACTTTGCTCACGAGTTCAAATGTAATATGAAAAAAGTAAAAGAGAGAATTTTTAAATTTAAAGGTGCAAATAGAAGATACCAAGTTATTTATGACAATAATTTGAGAATAATTGATGATTATGCACATCATCCAACAGAAGTAAAAGTAACAATTAATGCGGCACATAATACTGAAAAAGGCAAAGTAACTGTAATTTTTCAGCCTCACCGATACAGCCGTACAAAGTTTTTCTTTGATGATTTTGTAAATTCATTAAAAGATGCTGACGACTTGATTCTGCTTCCAATTTATGCGGCAAGCGAAGACAATACTTACGGCGTAAGTTCAGAATTGCTCGCAGAAAAAATTGGAGGAAATGTCAGAGTGCAAACTCAGGAAGAAATAGAAAGCCTTATAAAAAATGATAGAAATAACGGAAATACATATGTGTTTATGGGAGCTGGAAGCGTGTCGAGAGTGGCTCATGAGATTGCAAATGATTTGAAAAAGATGGAAATTGATAGTTAGTATAGAATAAAGTATGTTTTTTCAAGCAAAATTTCGTTAGAAAAAATAGTTGTTTGAGCTTTTGAAATATATTTTAAATTGAATTTATTTACTTGTTATTAAAATAACTCTTATTCAAAAGCGAGTTCTATTTTTCTTTTATAAAAAAGTTTTGCGTCAAGCGGGGTGAAGGGAAATGGTGCTTGATTTACCTGCTTAAAATAAATCTGAAATAGAGAAAATCAAAAATATTTATTAATTAAGAAAATATTTAATATAATAATGCTTATGTAAAGATTCGTAGAAAGTGAGAATAAAATAAGAATGGAAATAATAAAAAATGCCAAGATGAAGGAATATTCAAATATGAAAGTTGGCGGAACTGCAAAAGAGCTTATTTTCATAGATGATAAAAATGAATTAAAGGAAGTTTTACAAACTAGAAATAATATTTTTCTTTTAGGAAATGGAACAAATACTCTTATTAATGATGGAAATTTGGATATAAGTTTTTTATCATTAAAAAGATTGAAAAATATAATAGTTGAAGAAAAAAAAGTCGACTATGATCTGGTAAGAGTGGAAGCTGGATTGGACTTGGATGATTTGATAGATTTTATGGAAAAAAATAATTATTCAGGGCTAGAAAATATTACTGGTATTCCAGGATCTGTTGGTGGACTTGTAAATATGAATGGCGGTGCTTATGGAACAGAGATTTTTGACTGCATTGAAGAAGTGGAAGTTTGCAAAAATGATGGAGAAATTGTAAAAATTAAGACAACAGACTTGAACTTTAAATATAGAACCACTGAAATAAAAGAAAATAAATGGATTGTAATTTCTGCTCTTTTCAAATTTGGGTTTGGGTTTGACAAAGCTGCTTCAGAGGATAAAAGAGAACAAAGAAAAGTGAAACATCCATTAGATTTACCAAATCTAGGAAGCACATTTAAAAATCCAGAAGGGACATTTGCAGCAAAATTAATTTCAGATGCTGGTTTAAAGGGATATAGAGTTGGAGACGTGGAAATTTCGCCAAAACATCCAAATTTTGTTACAAACTTGGGAAATGCAACTTTTAATGACATAATTTCAGTTATTGAACACGTAAAAGAAGTGGTATTTGAAAAATTTGGAATAAAATTGGAAACAGAAATTATAATTTTAAAAAATTAATAATAATTTATTTAAAAAATGTATAGATAAAGAATTTTAGAATAATATCTATAATTTTTAAGTTTAGTTTCAAAATAATTTCGCAATTAAATTTAAATAAATTTATTTAATATATTGAATAAAATTGAAAAAAAGTGTATAATAATAGAAAAAATGGAGTTTGAATATGAAAAAGTCGATTAATGTATTGATTTTACTATTTTTATTGGCAGGAATGATGTTTTTTGGTAAAAGATTTATTGACACAGATTACTTCAAAGTTCAGGAAGTCCTAGTAAATAGTGATTCTAAGCTATTAAAACAGGATATAATAGTACAACTTGAACAGATGAAAGGTAAAAATATCGTATATTTAAATACCAATGAGATTGAAAGTCTTATAAAAAAAGATGTAAGAGTAAAAAAGATATCAGTAAAAAAACTTTTTCCAAGCAAAATTGAAGTTACATTGGAAGAGAAGCAGCCTTATGTATATGTAAAAAAAGGAAATGAAACTCTTCTTGCAGATAAGGATTTAGTCATTTATGGAGATATCTTGGAAGACCCTTCAAAAAATATTCCTGTAATAGAATATACAAATGATGAAAGTTTAAATGCAATAAAAACAATACTTTCTAAAATAAAAAATAAAGATTTTTATGCTATGATTTCTGAAATAAGACAATCTGAAAAAAATTATGAAATACTTTTAATTAATAATGTAAAAATTATAACAGATACACAAGTAACAGATAAAAAATATGAAGATGCATATAAATTATACGAAAGAATAAAAAAAGAAAGACCAGTAACTTCTATGGATTTAAGATTCATAGATATTGTTGTAAAACAATAATTGTAGTAAATAAGAGAAAGGAGAGGCTACTTTAATAAATTTTATAATACCAGCGTTTGTAAGTAGCAAAGGGAAAATGGATAACTTTAGTAATGTGGCAAAACTCAAGGTAGTAGGAGTAGGTGGAGCCGGTGGAAATGCAATAAATGACATGATTGAAAGCAATATAACAACTGTTGATTTTATAGCAATAAATACGGATCAGCAGGATTTAGATAGATCAAAGGCGGCAACAAAGGTGCTTTTAGGAAGAGGAATGGGAGCAGGAGCAGATCCTGAAAAAGGTAGGATTGCCGCAAAGGAGTCTGAAGAAAAAATAAAAGAAGTGCTGGAAGGAACAGACATGCTATTTATAACTGCTGGAATGGGAGGTGGAACAGGAACTGGAGCTTCTCCGATTATTGCAGAAGTAGCAAAGGCAATGGGAATTCTAACTGTAGCTATTGTAACAAAGCCATTTAGTTTTGAAGGGCCGCTAAAGAAAAATAATGCTGCAATGGGAATTGATAATTTAAAGGAAAATGTAGATACATTAATAGCAATCCCAAACGATAAACTTTTTGAGATACCAGGGATGAATATTTCGTTGATGAATGCCTTTAAAGAAGCAAATGGAGTTCTGAAAATGGGAATAAAAGGAATATCAGATTTAATAATAAAGCAAGGAACTGTAAATCTTGATTTTGCAGATGTAAAATCTATTATGCAAAACTCAGGTATTGCAATGTTAGGATTTGGAGAGGCAAATGGAGATGAAAAAGCTAAGAGTGCTACTGCTCAAGCATTAAACAGTCCATTACTTGAAAAATCAATCGAGGGTGCGAGAAAGATACTAATAAATATTACAGCAGGACCAGATATAGGGTTGCAGGAAATACAGGAAGTTGCTGAGACTGTTTCTAAACAAGCTGGACAAGCTAAGGCAAATTTATTATGGGGATTTATTATGGAACCCGAGTTAGAAGGTACAATAAGTGTATCATTGGTAGCAACAGATTTTGAAGAAGAATTTTTAACAAATATTAATAATTCAGATACTATTAGATTTGCGCCATCTGAAGAAGATAAGTTAGAAACAGAAAATCAAGATGAAGAAAATGATAACGAGAGTATTCATCTAAATGAAGATGAAAATTATGAAGAAAATAAAGAAGATGCAGAGGATTTTGTATTACCTCCATTCTTTGAAGAATAAAGATATTTATTAATAAATAAAAAGAAAAGCCTAATAATAAGGTTATTACAAACTAAATACAATATAAAACTACTGAATAAAATTTAGATAGTTTTATTTTTGTGTATAGAAGTATTCAAATACTAAATAATAATTTTTGAAAATAACTTGATTTTATTAGGCTTTTTTGATATAATAAAAAGACCTGCTCTATTTACAGAAGTAGGGCTAAAAAGCCATAGGAAAGGAGAAAGAAAATGAGAAATTACGAAATTATGTTTATTTTGTCTACACAATTGACAGATGAAGAAAAACAAGCTGGAGTTGAATTTGTAGAAAAAACATTGACAGCTGCTGGAGCAACTGAAGTTAAGACAGAAATTTGGGGAGATAGAAAATTAGCTTACCCAATTAAGAAAAAAGAAAACGGATACTATGTTTTAACAACATTCCAAGCAGATGGAACTAAATTTACTGAAATCGAATCAAAATTAAACATTAACGAATCAATTTTAAAATATATGATTGTTAAAAATGACTAATTTAAAATAGCGTTATTATAAGAGGGTTAAACTTATAAAAATTTGAGGTTTTGTTATTTTAAATGTTAAAAATATTAAAATAGGGGGAAAATTTATGAACGTAGTAATACTGATGGGAAGAATGGTAAGAGATCCTGAGTTAAAATATACTTCAGGAGGGAAAGCATTTGCCAATTTTACATTAGCTGTACAAAAAACAAAAGATGAAGCAGAATTTATTGATTGTACTGTTTGGGAAAAAACAGCAGAAACTATTGCAGAATATTTTAGAAAAGGAAATAAAATTCTTGTTCAAGGAAGATTAAATGTAAGCAGTTATGAACAAAATGGTGAAAAAAGAAGAATGACAAGAGTTGTTGTAAATAGTTTTGAATTTATTGAAAATTCAGGTAATGGTGGAGGATACCAACAACAGCAGACTTTTAACAATAACATCAGCAATAGCAAATCAGTACAAAATGATTCATTTGAAAATGATAACGATGATATGGATGACGATGAAGAGTTTCCGTTTTAATAATAACTAAGTAAATTTTGTAAATTAAAATATTTTGAATATTTTTGAAAAATAAAATTTACTATAAAAGTTTTTAGGAGGTGTAAATTAATGAGAGCTAAACCAGTTACAGAATTTAAAAGAAGAAAAAGAAGACCAAAAGTTAAATTTAAAGTAGAAGATATTAATTATAAAAATGTTGAATTATTGAAAAACTTTATGAATGATAAAGGTAAAATATCTCCAGCGAGAGTAACAGGATTAGAAGCTAAAGTTCAAAGAAAAATTGCTAAAGCAATTAAAAGATCTAGACAAATCGCTTTGATGCCTTATACAAAAATTGAAAAATAATAGTAATTTTATTTTTTGATAAATTTAGACTATTTAAAATAAGTTTTAACTTGTTATAGATAGTCTTTTTTTGTGAAAAAATATGGAAAAATTAAGATTTATATTGTATAATGTATCAAATGTATTTAAAAAGACATTTTTTTATATAATAAAAATTAGGCGGTAGTAAAAATGTTGAATAAAAAATTGGGGTTATTTTTAATTTTTTTATTTATTTTTATAATAGGTTGTAGTAAAAAGGAGAGCAAAGAAAAAGAAGAGAAACACAATAATGTACAAAATAAAACCACAAAAGAAAATGTTTTTTCGAATAATTCAATAGAGAAAATAATTGAAACTTTTACAAAAAAATCGAAAGAGAATAAGATAAGTATAGGAAATTTTGAAAAACTGGTATATGAGAACAAAAATTATTATTATGCCAAGATACATTCTAGAGGAGATGCTATTTATGCACTTGATTATAGCGGGATAAGTGCAACAAGTATATTTCTGAAGGTTAACAAGGTGGATGGAGCTAACTTGGGAATAATTGAAAATATGGTGGTTAATCTTATACAGGTATCTGATGAGAAAATTAATGACTCTGAAGCTAGAGCAATTTATACAAAAATCTTAGCAAGCATGAGAGAAAAGGAGCTATCAAGCTTATTATCATATACAAATGGAATAATATATGGAATAAGAATAGACTCAATTACAGGTGAATTCATATTTTTTGCTAGAGAATCAGAAAATGAAAATGCAGTTACAAGTATTCAAAATCTGAAATTTAATAATAAAAATGAAGGAACTTCTGAAAAAATAGTAAACCTAAAAGAAAAAAAATAAATATTTATTAATCTAAATAAACTTGGATTGTAAATAAAAAATTATTATTTCGTTCAAACTTTTAATATTATTTGATTTTATTGATATGAAAAAGATTTAGATATGAAAAAATAGAATAAATTATAATATAGAATTTAGGAGGTAAAATGAATTTAGAAGCATTATTTGGACTTTTACAGGGACAGGATCTAGGAAAATTGACAGAACAGATAGGAGGAAACAGTACGCAAGTAAAAGATGGAGTAACGGCAGCTTTACCTGCAATATTGGCAGCAGTTAATAAAAATGCAAATAACAGTGAAAAAGCAGAAGGGTTGAATAACGCATTAAATCAGCATGATGGTTCAATATTAAATAACCTTGGAAGTTATTTACAAAATCCTGATTTAAAGGATGGAGCAGGAATTTTGGGACATCTGTTTGGAAATAATACACAAAATGTGGCAAACGCTGTTTCACAGTCAAGCGGACTAGATAACCAAGGAAGCATGAAAATCTTACAAACGTTGGCTCCACTTGTATTAGGTGCATTAGGACAGCAAAAAAAGGAAAATAATCTAGATGCAGAAGGAATTGGTAACTTAACTTCAAACCTTGCAGCAAACTTTACAGGCGAAGGTGGTATTATGAGCATGGTTACAAATATGCTGGATGCAAATAAAGATGGAAACGTAATGGATGATGTAATGGGATTAGTTGGAAAATTTTTTGGCGGTAAAAAATAGAAAGTGTAAAAAATTAAGTATGAAATTAGGCAAAGGGACTATTTTATTTTTAAAGGTATCTCACAAAAGCCTAATTTTTTTTTAGATAAATTTTTAATTATTAAGGATGGTAAATAATGAAATTTTTGATGATTGGAATTGGTGGGGGAATTGGGGCGATTCTTCGATATTTGATTAGTGCTGTGCCTTTAAAAGTGAGTTTTCCTGTGCAGACTTTTGTTACGAATATTTTGGGAGCAATTTTGATTGGGGTTGTTGTTGAGATGGTGGCTGGGAAGCAGGTTTCACAGAATTGGAGTTTATTCTGGAGAGTGGGAATTTGTGGAGGATTTACGACATTTTCTACATTTTCGCTGGAAACATATAACTTGATTGAGAAAGGGAATACTTGGATTGCATTGGGATATGCGATTTTGAGTGTTGTGCTGTCAGTTGCAGGAGTTTTTATTGGAAGGGGAGTTGTTAGAGCGGCATAAAAAGTGTAATGTAAAAAAATTTTAATATTTTTATTAAATTTTGGTATAAAAACTTGGATATTTAGTGAAGGAGTTATTATGGATAAGGAACATTCAATAGAAAATACGAAAAGATATGCGATACTGGAGGTTATGTTCTTTAATGGATATATAGTAGGAATGCAGAGTTTTGTGCTTTTGAGCTTGGCGATTTATTTTAATATGAGTTCTTTTTTTATATCAATTGTATCATCATTGCCAACAGCAGGATATTTGTTGCAGATATTTACTAAGCGGGTAAATCTTCTGCTTGGGAGCAGGAAAAGGACGATGGTAATAGCGGCGACTGTTTCAAGGCTGGTTATTTGTGTTATGCCTTTTGCTGTTTTTTTTGATATAAGAAGGCAGGAAGTCTATTTTGCGGTAATGTTTATTTATGCTCTTGTTTCACCTTTTTCAAATAATGTTTGGACAGCTGTTATGACGAAGATTGTTGATAAAAGGGAAAGAGGGAAATATTTTGGGAAACGTAATTTGTTTTCATCGTTGTCTACTGTGGTTTATACTTTGTTTTATGGGTATGTTTTGTCAATGCCAGACAGGAAAAATGCAATGCTTATCTTGACAACGGCAATGTCACTTTCAGCAATAGGTTCAGCAATATTTATGTGTCTTCATTATGTGCCTGATTCAGAAAGCGATATGAAAAAAGTGAGCATAAAGACAGCATTTAAAAATAAAAATTTTGTCGTTTATTTAAAATTTGCTTCTGTATGGCTGTTTACATGGGAATTTCTGAAGCCAATGACAGAATATTACAGGATAAAAATACTTGGTGTAAATACAATGTTTATTTCCCAAATGGGAGTTTTAACAGCGATATTGTCAAGTGTACTTTACCTAGTTTACGGTAAATTATCTGATAAATACGGAAACAAGACAATGCTTAGAATGGGAATATTTTTTACGACATATTACGTGCTTACCTATTTTTCAATGACTCAAGACAATAAAATGTCAATGCTTTTTGCAGCCGCAGTAATTGATGCAATAGGATTTACAGCGATAACATTAAGTTTACTGAATCTTATGATGGAAGTTTCAGGCGAGCCTGCTGATGCTTATGTAGGAGCTTATGCTATGGTTTCGGGACTTTCAGCAATATCAGCAGGATTGTTCGGTGGTATGCTGGGAAAATTCATAAATAACGGAGTAATTTATATTTTTGGGGAACAATTTTACACAATAAGATTTGCCTTTGTTATAGGATTTATTTTGAGATTATTTTCATTGCTGGAATTAACGAGAGTTTATTCATTTGAAAAAACATTTGTGTATCCTGGAGGAAGCAGCCGAATAAAAAGCATGTTTTCAAAAATAATGTTTTCAGGCTCAAGATACGTTATTCATTCTGATAAAGGAAAAAATGAAGATTCTGATGAACAAAATGTGGATAAGGAAAAGAATGTTGATGATAAAGCAGATGAAAATAAAGATGAATTGAAATAAATTTAGAGAAATATTTATTTTGGAAACTTTGTTGATTGATGATGGGAGAATTTTATGAAAAAGATTTTAGAAAAAATTGGGAAAGATGAGTTGCTGGAATATTCACGCTTAGGAGATAGATTTTCTGTTGGGAATTATATTGGAAACAGTAATAACTTTCATATTTTTACATCTATTAATCCGTATGGAAAGTATGAAGGCTACAAATTTTTAAAAGATGAAGAATTGAAGAAATTAGGAAGAAAAAAGTGGTATTTAGAATTAATGAAGGAAAATATAAAAGAGAGACTTTCTAATGGGGGAAAAACTCTTATTTTAAGAAAAGATAATTTTTTTGAATATTTATTTGAATATTTTGTAAAAAATAAAATAAGATTGCAAATTTCTTATGACAGAGATTGGAATAACAATGGCTATTTAATTAAAAATTCAGATGAGTTTTTTTGGTTTCATTTTTGTGATGAAGAAGATGAAAACGAAGAAGAAATTATAAGAAAATACGGAGTAAAAATTATAAGAGCAGGAAAAAACGTTATAAAAGATATTATTGTAGAAGATAGCGAAATTAAAAAAAATAAATTGATAAAAGTTTATGATTTGGACGATGTTTTAGGTGATATTATTTTTCAAGATAATAATTATATTTTGATTTATGAAAAGGATTTATTTTTTGGCGATTATAAATTTACGATATTAAAAATGTCCGATATTGAAGAAATTAATGATAGAATGAATTTAATAGAAACAAAAGATATAAATTTAGAAGAAATTTTTCCAAATATTGTAAAAATGAAAATAGAAGAAGTTTTGAAAAAGTGCTTTGAAAATAAAATATTAGTGCATTTTGAGTATGAGAAATCATATTCTGAAAAATTTGGGATAATTGAAAGATTTGATAACGAGAAAATAATTTTAAAAGAAATAGATAAAATGACTGGAATTTTTGTTGCTAAATCTGAGATAATAATTGAGTATATTTCGTTTTTATTTGTGAGAAATTGCAAAGTTTTGGGAATTGAGAAGTAAAATTTATGAAAAAAGGCTTTGTTCTTTATTGAATGGAGTCTTTTTTTATTTTTGTTGTATTTTATATGATTTCAAAAATTTCACAAACATTGTAAACAAATATCAAAAATGATATAATTTAAAAATAAATTTAAATAAAAATAATTTGATAAATAACGGATAAAAGGAAAGGAAATTTAATGAGTTTAGTTCAGTTTAACAAGGTATATAAGCAATTTGCGGGGGAATATATTTTGAGAGATGTTAATTTTACGATTGAAGAAAGAGATAAGATTGGGCTTGTGGGGGTAAATGGGGCTGGGAAGTCTACAATTATCAGGATGCTTTTGGGGGAAGAGGGGATTGATGGGAATGAGAATAATCTTAATGAGTTTGGGGAAATTGTGAAAAGTGGGGCTACAAAAATTGGGTATTTGTCGCAGAATACAGAGTTTTCAGATGAAAAAAATACGATTTACGAGGAAATGATGACTATTTTTGAGGAAGAGAGAAAAATCTGGGATGAGATTCAGAAGGTTAATATGCTTTTAGGAACAGCGAACGAGGATGAAATGGAAAAGCTGATTAACAAATCTGCTGAACTTTCTTCTATTTATGAGGCAAAAAATGGTTATGAGATTGAATACAAGATTAAGCAGGTGCTTACAGGGCTTGAACTTACTGGGGAATATGAGAATTTGTTATTGCAGGATTTGAGCGGTGGGGAAAGAACACGTGTTTCGCTTGCAAAACTTCTTTTGTCTGAACCTGACTTGCTGATTCTGGACGAGCCGACAAACCATCTGGACTTGATTTCGATTGAGTGGCTTGAGGATTATTTGAAAAAGTATAATAAGGCGTTTTTGCTTGTTTCTCATGATAGAATATTTTTGGATAATGTCTGTACAAAAATTTTTGAGTTGGAAAATAAAAAATTACACAAGTATGATGGAAACTTTTCGTCGTTTATTCTTCAAAAAGAGATGATTTTGAAGGGGGAAATCAAGCGATATGAGAAGGAGCAGGAAAAAATTAAGAAAATGGAGGAATACATTGACAGATTTCGAGCTGGAATAAAGGCAAGGCAGGCGAAAGGACGACAAAAAATACTGGATAGAATCGAGAGAATGGAAGATCCTGTATTTAATCCGCAAAGAATGAGGCTAAAATTTGAAGCGGCTAAAATGAGCGGGGAAAATGTGTTGAAAGTTAGAAACTTGTCTAAAAGCTTTGATGGGAAAAAAGTTTTGAATAATATAAATTTTGAACTTTTCCGTGGGGAAAGAGTTGGAATTATTGGAAAAAATGGGATTGGAAAATCTACACTTCTAAAAATACTCTTGGATAAGTTGCTGAAGGATACAGGGGAAATTGAGTTTGGAACAAGGCTAAAAATCGGATATTATGATCAGAATCATCATGAATTTTCACGAGAAAATACGATTTTACAGGAAATAAACAATTCACTTGACTTGACAGAAGAATATTTGCGAACACTCGCAGGTGGATTTTTGTTTTCAGGAGATGATGTGCAGAAAAAAATCAGTATGCTAAGTGGTGGAGAAAGAGTTCGTGTGGCATTTTTGAAACTTTATATGGAAAAAGCCAACTTTCTGATTTTAGATGAGCCGACAAACCATCTGGATGTTTATTCCATCGAAGTGCTGGAGGATGCTTTGGAGGATTTTGACGGAACAATGCTAGTCGTTTCCCACAACCGACACTTTTTAGATACAATCTGCAACACAATTTACTGCCTTGACGAAAACGGACTTACAAAATTCAAAGGAAATTACGAAGACTATAAAGAAAGCCTAAAAACAGCAAAAACAGCTTCTCAAGGAACAGACATTGAAACGAAAGAAGAGAAAAAACTTTCATATCAGGAGCAGAAGGAACAGTCAAGAAAAATCGCAAAATTGAAACGTGATATTGAAAAACTGGAAAAGGAAATGGAAAAAATCACAGAAATGAGAGAAAATTTAAACACTGAATACGAAAAGGCTGGAAAAGAAAACAATATGGAAAAACTGATGGAAGTGCAGGAAAAGTTGGACAAGCTGGAAGAAGAAGAGATGGAGAAGATGGAAGAGTGGGATTTGAAGAGTGGGGAGTTGGAGAGTTTGGAATAGAGAAGGGAGAAAAAGTGTTAGAACAAGATATTAGATTTTTAGCTGAAGAATTAGAAAAAGGAAAGTTAGTAGTTTTTGTTGGTGCAGGAGTTTCTAAAAATAGTGGATTGCCAGATTGGAAAGAATTAATAAAAGATTATGCAGAATATAGAGGAATAAAAGAATTTACATCAAAAGAATACTTAACCATACCAGAAGAAGTTTTTGAAAGATACGGTAGTTTAAAATATTATGAAATTGCAGAAAAAAGATTTTTAGGGAAATATGTTCCTAATTCTGTTCATAGAATATTAAAAAAAATGGATTTAACTTATATAATTACAACTAATTATGATACATTGATTGAAGATGAAATAAAAAATTTACAGGTTGTAAGCAAGGATGAAGATTTACCATATACTAGTTCAAATAAAATGCTTATAAAAATGCATGGCGATTTTAAAAATAAAAATATAGTTTTGAAAAAAAGTGATTATGATAATTACGAAAAGAATTTTCAATTAATTTCAACTCTTATAAAAGGATTATTTACAACGAATACAATACTGTTTATAGGTTATTCATACAATGATACAAATGTACAGCAAATTATGAATTGGATAAAAGAGATTTTAAAAGAAGAAACTAGAAAAGCATTTCTTGTTGAATTTACGGAAAAAGATGATAAAGAAGAAGAAAACGGTGAGCAAATAAATAGAATTTCATTAAAGCTTTTAACTAAAAATAATGATGAGATTTTGTATGCAGATAAAAAAGGAAGAGTTGATTATGATTATGAAAAAACTTTGACTGAGTTTTTATTAAATATTTATAATGAAAAAGAGAATGTGAGGCAAGAAAAAAATTTTGAAATATATAAAAATTTAAATTATTTAACAAAACATAATTGGAAAAAACTTGATAAATTTTCTGAGATTTATATAGATAAAGATTGGAAAAGAATTTTGAATACAAAATTAGAATTTAAAGATATAGAAAAATACGAAGAGATACTTTTTAAATCAAGGATAAAAAAAGTTGTCCAAAATATAAATAGAAGTGAGAAGGAAATACTAATTCCTTTTTCTGAAAAAGGAATTACTCCTAAGAGAAAAGAACAAAAAAATATTTTAGAAGAAAAAATAGAAGTAGAAGAAAAATTTTTAAAAATAATTTTTGATTATGATTACGAAAATTTTCAGAATTTAGTAGAAGAATACAAAGAAAATAACAATATTAACAAATATGTAATTGTATATGGATATTTATTTTTTAAAAAAATAAATAAAGCAAAAGAAATAATAAAAAGTATGATAGAAGAAAAAGAAAATTTTAATAGTAAAAATGAAAAATTAGTTTGGGATAACTTTATATTGAGTATTATTGGATTTATCGAAATAACACATACAGAAGAAAATTTAAATAAAACTTTTGAAAGTATAGAAGAAAGTTTGGAAGATAAGTATTTTGAATATTTTAAATATGAAACGGAACTTTTTAATGAAATATTTGAATATTCAACTTTAGAAGCTATAAATAAGGAAATAAATAGATTATTTGATAAAGTAAGAAAAGAAAAAAGAACTTCATATGTGGGGGGGACGCCTCCATTATACAAAGCTATGATTTTGTCAAGAGATTTATTCTATTTTTGTTCTTTAAATGGAATATTTGGAAATTCGTTTTCTCCTTATTCAGAATTTATGAAAAAATATATTGAAATTTTACTTATGTCGTATACAACAAATAAGAATGTTGAAGTTAAAAATCAAATGTTTAAAAATAGAAATCTTTTAGAAGAATTTGAATATTTTGATTTTTTTATGATGTTAGAATTAAGTTACAGTGATTTGAAAAAGTTATTTAATGAATATATGATAAAGGATTTAAAATGCAAAGAAGAAATTTTGGACAGGTTAATTGTATTACTAAAAAATATATTTGATTGGATAGAAGAAAATGATGAAGAATTTATGCAAAAAATAGATACTTTGGAAAGTATTTTACTAATTATTTCAAAATTAGATTTAATGGAATCCCAATTTCAAAAATTAGTTGATATAATATTAAACGATAAAAATAGCAATATCTTTTTTGAAAATAATTATGTTTTAGGGATAGTAGATAATTTTAGAATAATAATTTATAAAAATTTTCAAAATTTGAATAAAGAGTTTTTTGATAAGGTATTAGAAAAGATTTTTTCAATTGATAGGAATAGAATAGATAAAAATTTATTAGATTATATTACATATTATTTTGAAGAAAAAGAAATACCAAAAATTTCAAAAAATGATAGAATAGAAAACTTTATTAATAAAAATAATTTAAAAATAAAAGGTTATTTTTTAAGAGTAATAGATGAAACATATTTTGAAGAGTTAAAAAATGAAATACTAAAAGAAATAAAAGAGACATTAGATATAGAAAGTTATAGTTTTTTATTGAATCAAAAATTTATTGACTTTATTCCAGAAACAGAAGATAAAATACTGGAAGAATTAGATAGAATTTTTCAAAAAAA
Organism: Leptotrichia sp. oral taxon 879 str. F0557; assembly: GCF_000469385.1. Taxonomy (GTDB): domain Bacteria; phylum Fusobacteriota; class Fusobacteriia; order Fusobacteriales; family Leptotrichiaceae; genus Leptotrichia; species Leptotrichia mesophila. Next base: position 16,573 of record NZ_KI271338.1, on the reverse strand, counting down.
AGATATAGATATAAATAATTTAATAAGCTATACATCAGAAAAAGAAAAGATTTTTTATTTTTTATTAGAATCAGGTTTAAATAATAGATTACCGATTTCTTTTATAGAAAAATTAAAAAACTATAAAAATAAGGAATTTTTTAAATCGTTGGAACAATATGAGTCAGAGATATTATGGAAATACATATTAAATCAAGAAAATTTTGATTATTCTGAATTTACAGAAAATGAGTTAGAGAAATTTTCAAAAATAAGAATAAAAAATCTTTTAGAAAAAGATAATAAAAAATTAATAAAATTAGTGAGAGAATATATTTTTTCTAAAATTAAGAATAATGATAATATTTCAAATAATAGTATTGTAGAAGCTTATTTTGAATGGGAGAGTGAAAAAAATGAAGCTACAGAATAAAGATTCTGTAATGAATTTAGGGGATACAAGTTTTAGAAGAAAAAATTTATTAGATGATTATAAAGTAATGTTGCAAGGAATTACGGAACAATTGGAAGAATGGGATACGAAGAATAGTTCACAAATGATTTTTTATCAATATGTTGCTAAAAGTGGATTGATAAATGATACATTTTATGGGGATTACTATTCTTTTATATCTGATAAATTTAAAGAAAGTATTTTTGAAAAATATAAAGATAAGAGATATGAAAATAATAAAATACTTAAAGATTATAGAAGTTTGCTGGAATATTTTGTTTTGGAACAGAAAAAAAGAGGAAGAACTTATACAAATGCACTTGTAAAAATTGGACTTGTAGATGAAAAAAGAAAAATAACAGAAGTTGGAGAAGCGTTGTTAGACGGAGATACAAAACAGGATGATATTGAAAAATTATTTAATTTATCAGCAGACAACATTATTTTTTTAAGACAATTATTGAAATTGAGAGTTTATGAATCTGAAGGAGAAAATTACATTTATCCATTTAGAATGGGAATTTATTTACTTAGTAAATTTGATGATATTCCACAAAAGGAATTTTGTACAATTTTATCTTTAATCAGAGCTGGTAAAACAGACGAAGAATATAGAGAAACATTAGATAAATATAAATTAGTGAAAAGTAAAAATATGAGTTTTGGTGAATATGTTTCAAGATATATACAGGAAGAAGCTTCAGAAATAAAATTTGAAGAAAAGTATAGAATTTCAAAAGAAAAATTTGAAAAATATTTTTTAAATAGAAAAAGTAAAGACAAAATAGAAGATTATTTTGAATTTTATGAGGTATCTTTAAGTTTTTTTGAAAATAGAAATTTGGAGACATATAAAAAATTAGAAAAAATAAGTAAAAAAGGGAGTATAAAAAAGGCTTTCGGATATAATAAAGTTCCATTTAAATTTTGTAAGACGTTAAAGGAATTTTTTGAAGAGAATAAAGAAACGATATTTGAAGCTAAAAATATTGAAGAGTTCAATAAATTATTTTATGAATTATTTCGAGATTCTAAAAACTATGATTTGATTTTTGAATACAATGATATGACAATTAGAACATTTAATCTTTCAGGAATAATTAGTTTTGAGAATGGACTGGTAAATTTATCGTATAAATGGTTGAGTAAAAATATTTTTTCAGAAATTATAGGTATGAAAAAGTTAAATAATGAAGTAGTCAAAGATAATTTTCATAAAAATATTTCATTTTCAGAGATTTTTGATTTATCAGAAGAGAGAATTGAAAGTTTTATAGAAAAACTAAGAAAAGAAAATAATATTCCAAAAGAAATATCAATTTTTGAACATTTTTCAGACAAAATAGGTGAAGATTTTGAGAAAAAATTGGAAGAAAGATTTTCAAATGACAAAGTCTGTACCATATTAAATTTGTTTAAAAATAGGGAAAATGATGAAAAAATTTTAAAAGAAGTTACAGATAATGCAAAAATTCCCACTATTTTTGAGTATATGCTGGGAATTGCCTGGCATAGGATTTCTAATAAAGAGTTTAACTTAAAGAAAAGTCTAAAATTGTCACTTGATGGAGACGGATTTCCACTTTCACATGCTCCAGGTGGTGATGGTGACATAATTGCGGAATATTCAGATTTTGATGTTATGATTGAGGCGACATTGATGGATAGAAATACTCAAAAAAGAGGAGAACTTGAGCCTGTAATACGCCATACAACGAATTTGACAATAAAAAATATGGAAGGAAATAAAAAAACATATACTTTTTTTGTTGCAAATGAATTGGATATGAATGTAATTAATATTTTTAGAGCAACTTCGCAAATTCGACTTCAATCAACGCAAAAAAGAGAAAAATATACAAATGGAATAAAGATTTATTCTTTGACAATAGATAAGATAGTTTATTTGCTTGAAAATAATATAAATTATAAATATTTTATAAATAAAGTTTTTGAGAATTACAGCAAAATAGAATTTATTGGCAGAAATTGGTGCGAAGACACGTGGAATAACTCTGTAAAAGGAGAAAATGTTGAAAAGATTTAAAATATATAATAGAAGATACTTAGGAAGCAAATATAAATTATTAGAATTTATTGAAAAAATAGTGCAGGAAAATACAAAAAATTGTAAGATATTTTTAGATTTATTTGCAGGAACAGGAGTTGTAGCAGATTATTTTAATAAAAAGTATGATGTTGTACTGAATGATTTGCTAAGATGTAATTATTTTTCTTATGAATGTTTTTTTTCAAATTTGGAATATGATGAAAAAAAATTGATTGAGATCATGAAAAAATATAATGAAAAGATTGTTAAAAATAACAATTATTATTCTGAAAATTTTAAAGATACATATTTAAGTGAGAAAAATTTAAAAAAAGTTGGATTTATAAGAGATGATATTGATGATTTATTTGAGAAAAAAAAAATAAATAAACGAGAGAAGGCAATATTAATAACATCTTTGATATATGCTGTTGATAGAATTGCTAATACAGTGGGACATTATGATGCATACAGAAAAAATGGAGATTTGGAAAAAGAATTGATTTTGAAATTTCCTCAAATTGAAAATGAAAATAATAAAAACAATAAAATTTTTTGTATGGATGCAAATGAATTGGTAAAAAAAATTAAAGCAGATATTGTGTATATTGATCCGCCATATAATTCAAGGCAGTATAGTGATGCTTATCATTTTTTAGAAAATATAGCAACAAATAGTAAACCTGAGGTTTTTGGAATTGCTAAAAAAATGGATAGAACTCATATAAAAAGTAAATATTGTTTATCGAGTGCTAAACAGACTTTAGAAGAGTTGATTAAAAATATTGAAGCAAAATATATTCTTTTTTCATATAATAATACTCAACAAAAGGCAAATTCTCGTTCAAATGCAAGAATTAACGATAATGAAATTTTGGAAATATTAAAATCTAAGGGAGAAGTTACAGTTTTTGAAAAGGATTTTAGTCCATTTACAGTCGGCAAAACAAATATTAAAAATCATACAGAAAGAGTATTTTTTTGTAGGGTAAAGAAAGTTGGAAAAAATAAGAAAAATAGTAAAGAAAATATTATAAATAATATAACAGAAGAGAATACAGTAGCAGAAGAAAACCAACTTTTTATATTAGAAAATATAAAGAAAAATATGGTTCAGTCACCACTTAATTATACAGGTGGAAAATTTAAATTATTGAAACAGATTTTTGAAAAAATGCCTAAAAACATTGATGTTTTTTATGATATTTTTTGTGGGGGTTTTAATGTAGGAGCAAATTTTAATGCAAAAAAGATAATTGGAATTGATAAAAATAAGGAATTAATAAAATTGCTAAAGTTTTTGAAAAAACAGAATTACGAAAATCTGGAAAAAAAAATTGAAGAAAAAATAGAGTATTATGGTTTAAGTAACTCCTTTAAAAATGGCTATGAATATTATGGATGTAATTCTTATGATGGTTTAGGAAAATACAATAAAGAAAAATTTTTGAGATTAAGAGAAGATTATAATAATAAAAAAAAGGAAATATTATTTTTATTGTTAATATTTTATTCTTTTAATAATCAGATTAGATTTAATAAGAAAAATGAATTTAATTTACCTGTTGGAAAAAGGGATTTTAATTTTAATTTACGAAAAAAACTAAAAAATTTTATTTACAATTTACAATTAGCTGAAACAAAATTTAAGAATATGGATTTTCGTGATATAAATTTAGATAAAATTGACAGTAAAAGCACTTTTTTTTATCTTGATCCACCGTATTTATTGGGTCAAGCAAGTTATAATGAAAATAATTCCTGGACTGAAAATGATGAAAAGGATTTATTGAAATTTTTAGAAAATTGTAATGAAAGAACAATTAGATTCGCTCTTTCAAATGTAATAGAACATAAAGGGAATGAAAATAAAATTTTAAAGAACTGGTGCTCAAAAAACAATTTTTTTGTAAACTATCTTGATTTTAATTATTATAATTCAAATTATCAGGTAAAAAATAAAAATACTATAACAAGAGAAGTTTTGATTACGAATTTTAAATAAAAATACAAAAAACTTAGGAGGATAAAAATTATGCAAAATGAAAAAAGCTACGTAGAAACGGAAAGAATGAGAGAGCAGTCAGAATCAGGGAGGAAAGAAGAAAAAATAGTAAACTGTGTAGATATTTCAGACAATCAGAAAGTGTTTATAAAATTTAGTACAGTTACGTATAGAAATTTAATAAAATGGGTTATTATTGGTGGAATTTCTGGGATTTTGATGCCTTTTTTTCAAGTGGCGATGCTTGGTGTGATAGTTTCGGTATTTTGCTGTTTTTCGATATTGATGACGATATTGTTTAATGGGATAAGAACTGTGGAATTGAAGGAAAATACTTTTGTTACAAATGTTGAAAATGAAGATATAGATTATAAATCTTTGGAATATTTTATAATAACAACATATTCAGGGGATTTCCTGGCTTATAGAAATAATAAGAATTACTGGAGAACAATATCTGAAATAGCTTTTCCATCACAAACTATACAAAGCCTTCTAAAAAATCATCTGCTTGACAGAATCCCTGTTTCCAAAGAAATTATAGATTCAGGTGGGGAAGAAGTTTTTGGCGTACGTTCAGAAGAAGATATAAAAGCTGACTACCGTAAAAGAGATTTTCTTGGAAAGCGTAGAGATAGAGTTTATCGAGCTATGAGAGATAAAGTTGTGCCTCTTGACAGACTTCAAAATGAAGCTCATAAAGTTTTTGAAAATCCAAATAATAAGTTGATAATAAAAAAAGAAGGATTACTTGTGGATGGTGCAATTTATCCGTGGAATAGACTACAGTCAATAAAAGTTTCTAGAAATTTTGGAGGAATATTAGAAATAAAAACAAGAGAAGATGAAATAATTTTTTCTGAAAGGGCAACAGCGGTAGTAAAACTTCCTTTATTTGAGGCATTATATAATTCAATGGTTTTTCAAAAATGGAAATAATTTTATGAAAGCAGGAAAAGTAAATGGCAAATAATAAAGACAACTGGGAAAACGAAAGTGACAAAATCTTAAAAAGGCTAGTTTCACAAGATGATGAAGAATTTTTGAGTAAAAAACGGGCAAAAGAGTTATTTGATAATGGAATATTAAAAAGTATTCAAGTGGGAACTTTTGAAGGATTGAAGGAAATACATCGGTATTTGTTTCAGGAATGTTATGGAACTGCAGGAAAAATACGGGAACATGATATTCGGAAAGGCGATACTGTATTTTGTCGTGCGATGTATCTTGAAGATAATTTAAAGACAGTTTCTAAAATGCCTGAAAATAATTTTGAGGAAATAATTGAGAAATATGTTGAGATGAATATAATGCATCCGTTTTATGAGGGAAATGGAAGAACGACTAGGATTTGGCTGGATCAGATGTTGATAAGAAGTCTTGGAATGTGTGTGAATTGGCAAAATATCAGTAGAAATGATTATTTATCGGCGATGAAAAGAAGTGTAGTTAATGATTTGGAATTGAAATTTCTTTTGAAGGAGAATTTGACAGGTGATATTAAGGATAGAGATGTATTTATGAATGGAATTAATCAATCTTATGAGTATGAAAATATGAAGAAATATGATGTGAAGGAACTGGAAGTTTCAAATGAATTAGGAAAATTAGCGAATAAAAAAGGAGATTAAAATGGAAAAATTAGTAAGAAGAGGTGGCGGTGGACATTTTCACGGTGGAGGACATAGCCATTCTCATGGAAGTGGAGGAAGCCATCATTATAGTGGTGGGCATCACAGTGGAGAACATAGTGGCGGAGAGCATTCGAGCGGTCATTCAGATGGAGAAGGAAATGGAAAATCTAAAAAATCAAGTGACGACGAACAAGAAAATTCATCATCTTTTTGGAGAAGTCACGGATCTCATTCAGGAAGTTCAAATCAGAGAAGTTGTGAAAGTATTGTTGACGCTAAGGAAAGACAGGATTGTATTGATAGCAATAATAACGCTGGTAATCTTGAGGTGTTTTTTATTTTTTGTGCTGTCATAGTTTTTGTTTTTTTGAAAATAAAAGATTTTGGAAGAAAATAATAAAAAATAATGAGCGTTTACATTGAATGATAAAAATAGATTCTGAATTGATAATGTTTAAGATAATGGATAAAATCGTAAATATAACAGCGAGTACAGGAGAAAAGAGAAAATATGGAAATATTAATATCGGTATTAATCGTAGTTATTGGAATTGTAATTTTGATAATAATGAATTTTAGAAATCGTAAAAAAATGGATGAATTTGATGACTTTTCGAGAGAAATGCAGGAGAGGGAAAAAAGAAAAAGAGAAGTTCGTGAAATTGAAAAATATGAAGCTGAAGAAATAGCGAGTTTTAGCGAAAGTGCTTATGATGAAAATAGAATTTCTTTGGAAAGTGTGCCTAAGCAAAATGGAGAAAAAGCGAATATAGATAAATTTGGCGTGAAGATAGTTTCGTTGGATGATATTGTTACAGAAGATTACGGAAAAGATTTTATAGAATATGATAAAAAAGAAAGCGAGGAATACCAAGAAAATATTAGAACAGCGAATATATTTATAATGTCAGGATTTTTTGGAGAAGCAAGGGATAGAATAGCTGAATCCTTGAAATTTAGTCAAAGAGCAAATTACGAGCTTGGAAAGTATTACTATTATTGCGAGAAAGATAACCAAAGTGCTGTAAACGCATTAAATTTGGCATATAATTCAGGAATAAAGGAGGCTATGTATTACATAGGTCTGATTGAAGAAGAATCGGGAAATTATGAAATTGCAAAAGGCTGGTATGTGGCAGGTGCGGAAAATGGGGAAATTAATTCAATAATTAGGCTAGGAAAAATTGCTGAAGAAAAGAAGAATTATGAAGAAGCGGAAAGTATTTATTTAAAAATCGCTGATACAAAAAATGCTGAATTAATATACAATCTTGTAAGAATTTACTTTAAACAGAATAAAAGAGAAAAAATACTAGAATGGCAGGAAAAATTGTTAAATCAAAAGCAAATTATGGGATTGAATTCTAAAATAATCAAGAATATTGAATTTATGCTCGGAAATGAAAAAGATAGAAAATACGTGGAACTGATTAATCAGGGAAATGAACTTTTGGAAAAGAGAGATAAGGGAAATGCTCAAAAATTGTTTCTTGAAGCCGCACAATATAATGAAAGAGGATATTTGTCGCTTGCAAAATCATATTATGTTGCAGGCAATGGAGAAAAAGCCAAAGATATGTATGAAAAGGCTTATTCTTTAGGAGTGGAAGAGGCAGCTTATGAACTGGGGAAATATTTTGATATAGTTGAAGAAAATGAGAAAGAAGCTGAAAAATGGTATAAAATTGGGCAGGAAATGGGAGATGTAAAATCTATTTATAAACTTGGGATACTTTATGAATGCAGTAAGGAATTTGGAAAAAGTGAGGAGGAAACACACACGCTATATGAAAAAGCCGCTAATATGAAATATGCCCCTGCAATTAGTGATATGATATATTACAATAATAGACAGGAAAATGGGAACAAATCAAAGGAATGGGCATTTAAAGTATTAAATGAAACAGGATTGATTGAACTTGGGAGAGAAGCAATAAGAAATGCACAGGATTTTCTGGAAGAAATGGGGGAATATACGGGTGATAAAATTTCAGAAAAAAATTATGAAATTGAATACGATAACGATTTGATATATTTTATAGAAAAAAATTCTAAAGGCAGAAATATAAAGGAAGAAACTTATGAAAGAAAAAAGTCAAATTTCTGGATGATATTTGGAATTATAATTTTTATACTGCAACTGATTATAAAATGTTCAGAGTATTAATTATGAAAAATAAATTTTTATACAAAAAAAGCTAGGAAATCCTAACTTTTCATCAAATTATTTTTCTTATTAAAAATTTTCTCCCCCAAAAATCCTGCAAATAGTCCAATAAGCAATCCAGCCAAAACATCACTTGGAAAATGTACAGTTAAGTATAATCTTGAAAAGGCAATAAGAATGCTTGTTATCAGCACAGCTGGAAAGTATTTTTTTAAATGTTTGTAAAAAATATATACCATTGTAAAAGATGCTGAGGTATGTCCTGAAGGAAAAGAAAAATCCTTTGGGGCTTTGACTAAAAGAATAATGTCAGATATTTCTGTAAAGGGTCTTGCTCTATGTGTAAGGTTTTTCAAAATGACATTTACAATAATTGCATTTATAATCAATGAAATTATGGCTAAATATCCGATTTTTCGATATTTTTTGCTAGAAAGCAGAAATAATGTTATTGCAATCCATACTAATCCGTGATTTCCTAAGTTAGTAAAAAATATTAGTATACTGCTTAGTAGCTTAGAATTTAAGCTGTGCTGAAAATTGTAAAATTGTTTAATAATAAAAATATCAATATTTTGTATAAAGTTTAACATTTTTTCTCCTAAATAATTTATTTTTAGGGATATTATATATGAAAAAATTTAAAAAATAAAGAGAAAAATAAAATAAATAAAACAGTCAAGCAAAGAATTCTGAATAAAACCTTGTTTGACTGTATTTTTTTGTTTATTTAATTATTTTATTTTGCAACATGTAAATGTCCAGCGTGATGAGATTTTCCATGCAAATGATGTTTATAGTTAAATAACAATGCTGTACAGATGATTGTAACTATGCTTGCAATTAAAATACCATAAAATTCAATAGTGTGAACAGGCACATTCTTGAAAAACCTTACAAATCCTTCTGGAGCGATTATTATGTAAGTTGTAACAACCATTGTCATAAACATTGAAGGAATTAATGCGAATAAGAAAGGTTTTTCCTTTTTAACAAGCCATACTGTCGCAGTCCATAACGAAACTGCCGCCAAAGTTTGATTTGCCCATGCGAAGTATCTCCAGATAATGTTAAAATCAATAGTTGTTAAGTAAATACCAACAATAAATAAAGGTATTGCAATTAAAAATCTATTTTTTATTGGAGCTTGTTTAATTTTGAAAATATCAGCAATAATTAATCTTGAGCCTCTAAAGGCAGTATCTCCTGACGTAATTGGGCAGGCAACAACACCAAGCACAGCTAGAAATGCCCCAAATACACCAAGCAATTGAACAGATGCCTTATTTACAACAACAGCAGGAGTTCCAGCGGCAGCAAGTTCTTTAATTCCACCAAATACTGTCATTGCAGCGGCAGCCCAAACTAATGCAACAATACCTTCTGCAATCATTGCACCATAAAATACTTTTCTTCCTTCAGTCTCATTTTTTATACAACGTGCAACCATTGGAGACTGAGTAGCATGGAAACCGCTTACAGCACCGCAGGCAATTGAGATAAATAAGTAAGGGAACATTGATACTCCTTTAGGATGTGGATTTCCTTTAAAAATTTCAGTAATTTCAGGAATTGCAAAAGCACCTGTAAATTGTCCATAAATTAACATTCCTCCAATACCAATCGCCATAAACAGCAATGCAAAACCAAATATTGGATAAATTTTGGCAATAATTTTATCAAGTGGAAGGATTGTAGCCAAAATGTAGTAAGCGATGATAATGATTGTAAAAGTCATGGCACTCACACCTGGAATCAAATTGTGAAGAATATCAGCAGGTGATTTTATAAACACTACTCCAACTAAAAGAAGTAAAACAATTGAGAAAACTCTCATAATCTGCTGCATTACGACACCTAAATTTTGTCCCACAAGTTCACCAATACTGCTTCCCTTATCCCTAAGTGAAAGCATACCAATCAAGAAATCATGAACAGCTCCTCCAAATATGCATCCAAAGACAATCCATAAAAATGCGGCTGGACCCCATAAAGCTCCTGCAATAGCTCCAAAGATTGGACCTGTTCCAGCAATATTCAGAAACTGAATCAAAAATGCTTTTGGAGTGCTAACTTCCACATAGTCGACACCATCGTAATATTCGATTGAAGGTGGCATTCTGTCAGGTTCTATTCCGAAAACTTTTTCTACAAACTTGCTGTAAAATGCATAACCTGAAATAAGTGCGATAATCGCCAAAATAAAAGAAATCATAATAAAAACCTCCTATAATTTTAAATATTCATTTATTTATCATATAAAAATTTTTAAAATTATTCTACTAATATAATAGCCTGATTTTGCAAAAAAACAAGTATATTTTTAAAAAAATTAATTAAAATATAATTGCTAATTATAAAATTATGTGATAGACTTGAAATGAAAAAAAATTTAGGAGGAAAATATGGTAGAAGGAATGATTAATATAATAAAAAAGGTAATATCAATGCTGGCGATAAGTTCAGCTGTAGTTGTTCCAGTAAAAGCTGAAACTAATAGTACATCGAGAAATAATAATGAACTAATTTGTATCGATCCAGGGCATCAGCTTAAGGGAAACTCAGGACTTGAAGAAATTGGGCCTGGTTCGACTAAGAAAAAGCCCAAAGTATCATCTGGAACAAGAGGAGTGGCAACCAAAAAATATGAATACCAACTTACACTTGAAGTTGGACTAAAATTAAGAGATGCGTTGCAAAATAAAGGGTATAAAGTGTTTATGGTACGAGAGACACATGATGTCAACATTAGTAATAAAGAACGTGCGATTAAAACAAATAACGCAGGATGCTCATTATACATAAGACTTCATGCTGACGGAATTAATAATTCCTCAACACAAGGGGCTTCGGTACTAACGTCTTCATCAAAAAATCCGTACACAAAAAGTGTTCAAAAATCAAGCGACAAATTCTCACGTGACATATTATCAGAATATGTAAAGGCAACAGGAGCTAAAAATCGTGGAGTTTCATATAGAGATGACTTGACAGGAACAAACTGGTCAAAAGTTACAAATACCTTAATTGAATTTGGATTTATGTCAAATCCGGAAGAAGACAGAAAAATGTCAACACCAGAATATCAGGAAAAAATGGTAATGGGAATGGTAAATGGTATTGAAAAATATTTAAGAGAAAAATAATTTAAAATTTTAAATAAAGTGCTTTGAAGAAATTTTGATAGGTGCTTTATTTTTTTTAATTGAAAAGGATAAATTTATATTGTATAATAGAACAAAAATAAAAAATTAAAGGAGGGACTTCAGATGTTAATTGAGGAAATATTGAAAGGGGAAAGCGAAAAGACTGAATTTAAGGAAAATGCTAAAACTAATACCTATATAAAAACAGTTGTAGCATTCGCAAATGGAAATGGTGGAAAAATAGTTTTTGGAGTAAAAGATAATAAAGAAATTGTTGGAGTTGAAAATGAGTTTGAAGTTATGGATGGAATAATTAATGCGATTTCAGATAGCTGCTATCCAATGATTATGCCAGATATAAGTTTGCATACGCTTGAAAATAAGACAGTTATCCTTGTGGAAATTGAAGGAGGTAAGAAAAAACCCTATTATTTAAAGTCAAAAGGCATGCAGAAAGGAACTTATATTAGAAGTGGCGCTACAACTAGAATTATCGAAGAAGATTATGTTTTGAAGGAATTAGTTTTAGAAGGGGAAAATAAATATTTTGATCAGCAAGTTTGCCATGGAGAAAGTGTTAGCGATGAAGAAATTGAAAAGTTTTGTGAATGGCTTGAGAAATTGGCAAGGAAAAATTCTGAAAATGATACAGAAATAAGAAAAATTACTAGAAATACTTTGTTAAGCTGGAAAGTTCTGGAAGAAAAAAATGGCAGAATTTTTCCGACAAATGCCTATATTTTATTATCTGGTAAGGGAAATTGGGAAGTTTCACGAAAGATACAATGTGGTGTGTTTAAAGGAGAAACTAGAAGCATATTTGTTGATAAGAAAGAATTTGAAGGCTCAATTATTATGCAACTGGAAAAAGCATACCAATATGTGCTTGAAAAAATAAATTTGGGTTCAGATATTGTTGGAATTTACAGAGTTGATAAATATGAAATCCCGCCTAAATCAATAAGAGAGGTAATTGCAAATGCTGTAATTCATCGAAGCTATCTTGAGCCAAACGATATTCAAGTTGCACTTTATGATAACAGGTTAGAAATTACTTCACCAGGAATGCTGCTTTCAGGGGTAAATGTAAAAAGAATGAAAGAGGGGTATTCCAAACTTCGTAACCGTGCAATCGCCTCAGTTTTTGCTTATGTAAATATTATTGAGAAATGGGGAAGCGGTATTCCTAGAATTATGAATGAAATAAGGGAATATGGATTGCAAGAGCCTGAATTTATCATTTTTGAAAATGATTTTAGAGTTAATATTTACAGAAAAAACTATAATACTACCCAAAGTACCCAAGGTAGTACCCAAAATAGAATCAACACTACCCAAGATATTTCCAAAAAAGAAAAATTAGATATAAAAAATCTTACAGAAACAGATAAAACTATAATAAACACAATAATAAATAATCCTGAAATGTCTCAAAAACAGATAGCTGATAATCTAAACTGGACAGTAAATAAAGTAAAATATTACATGAAAAAATTTAAGCAAAAGAATATTTTAAAGTATGAAGGAACAAGCCAGAATGGAAAATGGGAAATTCAGGAAGAAAATTTAAAATATTTTTTAAAATAAAAACTTCTTTGAAAAATTATTGAATAAAAAATCTTTTATAGCCCTTGACAAAAGGGCTTTTATAGTATAAAATAGTTAGGTTAGAACTCATAACTAAATTTTGAAAAAATATATTATTTGTAAAATAATATGTTTTGAAGTGAATTTTAGAGTAAATCGACATACTTAAAATAAGTATGCAGTTATGTTTGATAAAGTGATTTGCAAGAAAAGCAAAAAATTAAAAACTTTGTCAAATGCAGCTTTATCAAATGTAGATTGAAGAAATGAGCTTTATAAAAAGTTTTAGTTTTGAAATATAACGCGAGAATAAATATATAAGTCAAAGAAATTTGAGAGGAGGAAAACAGATGCCTACTATTAATCAATTAGTAAGATTTGGTAGAAGTACAACTGAGAAAAAGAAAAAATCACCTGCATTGAAAGGTAATCCACAAAAAAGAGGGGTTTGTGTAAGAGTATATACAACTACACCTAAAAAACCTAACTCAGCCTTAAGAAAGGTAGCAAGGGTTAAATTAGTAAATGGAATCGAAGTTACTGCTTATATTCCAGGAATCGGACACAACTTACAAGAACATAGTATCGTTCTTTTAAGAGGAGGAAGAACAAAAGATTTGCCGGGGGTTAGATATAAAATAATCAGAGGAGCATTGGATACAGCAGGAGTTGTAAACAGAAAACAAGGTAGATCAAGATACGGAGCTAAAAAAGGGTAATTAAATTTTAAAAAAGTAAGGAGGACAATTAAGTGTCAAGAAGAAGAAGAGCGGAAAGAAGAGATGTATTACCAGATTCTCAATTTAACGATAAAGTAGTAACTAAATTCATTAATGGATTAATGAAAGATGGGAAAAAATCATTAGCTGAAAATATTTTTTATACAGCATTGCAACAAATAACTGAAGAAACTCAAGAAGAAGGAATTGAAGTTTTCAGAAGAGCAATGGAAAATGTAAGACCTCAATTAGAAGTAAGATCTAGAAGAATCGGAGGAGCAACTTACCAAGTACCAGTTGAAGTAAGAAAAGAAAGACAGCAAACATTAGCAATTAGATGGTTAGTTAGATATACAAGAGAAAGAAAAGAATACGGAATGGTTGCTAAACTTAAAAAAGAATTAATTGCAGCTGCCAACAATGAAGGTGGATCAATTAAGAAAAAAGAAGATACATATAAAATGGCTGAAGCAAACAGAGCGTTCGCACATTACAAATGGTAATCTTATTTGCCTGAAGAAAATTATTAAGTATTCAAAAATGGTTATATTTTTACAAAATTCATTTTTTCAGAACTGGATTTATAAAAATATTGTTTCAAATTTCAAATATACTTCTTAAATAAGAAGTAGCTTACAAAAATAAGGAGGAAAATTTAAATGGCAAGAAAAGTTGCTTTGAAAGATACTAGAAACATTGGTATCATGGCACATATAGACGCCGGAAAAACAACTACTACTGAAAGAATTTTGTTTTATACAGGTGTAAACCATAAAATCGGAGAAGTTCATGAAGGAGCTGCTACGATGGATTATATGGAACAAGAACAAGAAAGAGGAATCACAATTACATCAGCTGCAACAACAGCATTCTGGAATGGACATAGAATTAACATAATAGATACACCAGGCCACGTTGACTTTACAGTTGAGGTAGAAAGATCATTAAGAGTATTGGATGGAGCAGTTGCAGTGTTCTCAGCAGTTGACGGAGTGCAACCTCAATCAGAAACAGTTTGGAGACAAGCTGACAAATATAACGTACCAAGAATGGCTTTCTTTAACAAAATGGATAGAGTCGGAGCAGACTTTAACATGTGTGTAAACGACATCAAAGAAAAATTAGGTGGAAATGGTGTACCAATCCAATTACCAATTGGTGCAGAAGATAATTTTGAAGGAATTATCGACTTGGTAACAATGAAAGAATACCTATTTAAAGATGAAACTATGGGAGCAGATTATGAAGTTGTTGATATTAGGGCAGAGTTATTAGACGATGCTCAAGCAGCAAGAGAACACATGATTGAATCTGTAGTTGAAACTGATGATGAATTGATGGAAAAATATTTTGGAGGAGAAGAAATCTCTGAAGAAGAAATCAAAAAAGCATTAAGAGCTGCTACAATTGAAGGAACTGTTGTACCTGTATTGTGCGGAACAGCATTCAAAAATAAAGGGATTCAACCATTACTTGATGCAGTAGTTGCCTACATGCCATCACCATTAGACATTAACGGTGGAAAAATTAAAGGAACTGATCCTAAAACTGAAGAACCTATTGAAAGAGAAATGGGAGACGATGCTCCATTCTCAGCATTGGTGTCTAAAATCATTACAGATCCATTTGTTGGAAGATTATCATTCTTTAGAGTTTATTCAGGAGTACTAGAAAAAGGATCTTATGTATTAAACTCAACAAAAGGTAAAAAAGAAAGAATGGGAAGATTGCTTCAAATGCACGCTAACAAAAGAGAAGAACTTGATGTAGTTTACTCTGGAGATATAGCTGCGGCAGTTGGACTAAAAGATACTACAACAGGAGATACATTGTGTGCTGAAAATGCTCCAATTATCCTTGAAAAAATGGAATTCCCTGATACAGTTATCCAAATTGCGGTAGAGCCAAAAACTAAAGCCGATCAGGAAAAAATGGGAACAGCTCTTTCAAAACTTGCAGAAGAAGATCCAACATTTAAAGTATCAACTAACCAAGAAACTGGACAAACACTTATTGCAGGAATGGGAGAGTTACACTTGGAAATCATCGTAGATAGAATGAAACGTGAATTCAAAGTGGAAGCAAATGTTGGTAAACCACAAGTTGCTTATAGAGAAACAATCAATGGATTAGCAGATATTGAAGAAAAATATGCAAAACAATCTGGAGGACGTGGACAATATGGACATGTTAAGATGAAAGTTGAAGCTAATCACGGAAAAGGTTACGAATTTATTAATGAAATTACTGGAGGAGCTATTCCAAGAGAATATATTCCAGCAGTAGATAAAGGAATTCAAGAAGCGTTAGAAGCAGGAGTTGTCGCAGGATACCCTGTTCAAGATATAAAAGTTACATTGTATGATGGATCTTACCATGAAGTCGATTCATCAGAAATGGCATTTAAAATAGCAGGTTCAATGGCAGTTAAAAAAGGACTTAGAGCCGCTAATCCAGTATTATTGGAACCAATCTTCAAAGTAGAAGTTACTACTCCAGAAGAATACATGGGAGACGTAATTGGAGATTTGAACTCAAGACGTGGACAAGTTTCAGGAATGACTGACAGAAATAATGCAAAAATTATTAATGCAGAGGTACCTTTATCACAAATGTTCGGTTATGCAACTGACTTGAGATCGAAAACACAAGGAAGAGCATCTTACTCAATGGAATTTGAAAAATATGTAGAAGTTCCAAAAAACATTGCTCAACAAGTAATTGATGAAAGACAAGGAAAATAATAAAAATTTAAAATAACAATAAAAATCTTAAAAAAATTTAAAAACTAAAGAAATAATGGAGGAAAAATTAAAATGGCAAAAGCTAAAT
>NZ_KI271337.1 GCF_000469385.1 Leptotrichia sp. oral taxon 879 str. F0557 | reverse complement strand
AATAGTTCAGTTTTAAATAGGTTTTATTATATATACAATTTTATATAACTTTTGAATGTTTTTATGTTATTTTATATTTGGATAGGGGTATTTCATGAATTTTGATTACATACTAGTTAGAAAATGTTACTTTTATTTTTTATACGATTTATTATTGTGTTATCAAGTGTAAATATAGATAGAGAATTTATGTCTAATTTCTAACTGTTATAGATTGATTTATAATGGTTTAAAGAATTTTTATTAATACTAATGGATTTATAAAAAATGAAATGGTAAAATTAAGATAAGAGAAGTACGATATGTAAAAATTTAGTTGTTTGATTATGGGAAAAATAGTATAATTTTTTTAATAAAAAATGTGGATAGAGGTTAGATTATGTATGATTTTACAGCTTGTATTGTTACTTATAATACGAAGCAGGAAGAGTTAAAGAGGATTATATGTTGTTTTCAGAAGATAGAACTTAGATTTAAACTGTGGATTTCAGATAATTCTGAAAAGGATGAATTAAGAAAGTTTGTAGAAGAATTTTTAGATGATAGAATTGAGTATATTTTTAATAATTCAAATGGTGGATTTGGAGCAGGGCATAATGTTGTGATTAAGAGATTGGGTTCGGAAGAAACAAAATCAGAGTTTCATTTGATGGTAAATGCTGATGTTTTTTTTGAGGAAAATACTATTGAGAAAATTGTAGAATATATGAGGGAGAATAAAAATATTGGGCAGATTGGGCCAAAAATATATGGAACTGATGGAAAAGTGACAAAATCTTGTAGATTGTTGCCATCGCCTGTGAATTTGATATTTAGAAGATTTTTACCATTAAAATCGGTTGTTAAGAAATTGGATTATGATTATGAAATGAAATGGTATGATTATAAGGAAATAATCGATGTTCCGATTTTGTCGGGGTGTTTTATTTTTGTACGAACAGATGTTTTGAAGGAAATTGGTGGGTTTGATAAGAGATATTTTATGTATATGGAAGATTATGATTTGTGTAGGCGGGTTGGAAAGAAGTATAGGACTGTTTTTTATCCAGAGGCGGAGATAATTCATGAGCATGGTAAGGCATCTTATAAGTCACGGAAAATGATGCTCCTGCATGTGAATTCAGCTATAAAATATTTTAATAAGTGGGGATGGTTTTTTGATAAGGAGAGAAAAGAGAAAAATAGAGAATGTATGAAAAAATATAAAAAATAAATTATTATAGAAATTATTTTTGTATTTATATGAAATAAAATAGAATATATTTGGAAATAATCAAAATCAAACATTTTAAAGTTTATTAAATTGACCTAATTCGATAATACTGTTTAAAGAATAATATTAGGGGATAATAATACTGGTGATAAAAATGATAAATAATATTAAAGAAATAAAAAAATATCAGAGAATTTTTGGTATTAAAAAATTCCTTTGATAAAATGATGGAACTTTTGAATAAAGCATACAGAGTTGAACATTTAAGATATGGATATCTGCAAAAGTTGCCTGTGTCTAACAGGCTTGTAATTATGATTTTGTATTATCGTGGCTATAGGATTATGAAAAATAAGAAGTTTCTCTGCTTCAAAAAGAGAACTTATAAAGAGTATCTTTATCGTGTCATTTATAAAAACGTGAAAACATAGTTTTCAGTGAACTAAAATGTTTAGGAAAATCTCTACAGGGCGTACTACTGCAGGCAATTCGAAGGACAGCATTGGAAATATTTGCCTGGATGTCCTGTTTTAGTTTTAGGAAATGTATGTTTTTTATTCCATTAATTCTTTGAGATTTCATATTTTCTTTGCGTGCTTCTTCTATGCTTTTTCTTTATATTGTAGTAGATATGATAGCAATGTTTTAACTGATTATGAGTATTTTATTTGATAATCATTAAAAATATTACTGATTTTAGAGTTTTAAGACATGTTTTAGAAAAGATTTTTTTAGGAATTTTAGTATTTATTATCAGTTAATGTTTAGTCGAGGAGAGATACGTATAAAAAATAAGGTTATTTTAATGAAATTATCTATTTTTAAGAAAAGTTTTCTAATTGATTTTCCTTTTAAATTAGTATAAAATATTTAGGTATATAACTTTGCATAAGAATTATTTAATGGAAGATTTGAGTATAATTTAAAAAGGAGAATATGACAATGAAAAAAATGTTTTTGGGAGCAATTCTGCTGATAATAATAGGAAATACTGTGTTTGCAGCAGGAGAAGAAAATATTGGAGTAAAAAATGAAGGTAGGATGGAAGTTAGAGAAAAGGAAATACAAGATATTAGTAGAAAGACTGAAAACATCGAAATTGTAAAAGAGGAAGGAAGAAAGAAATCTAAAAAAAATAAAATAAATTCTTTTATTTCAAAAATTAAGGGTAAAGAATGGAAATTAGTGTGGTATGATGAATTTAACGGAAGTCAGTTAGATACAAAAAAATGGGATTATTGGGATTATGGAAACCCATGGAATCCCGGAAATTATCTAGATGAAAATGGAAACTTAGTTAATCAGTATGGGTTTGATGCAAAGCACTATTATCTTAAGGACAATGTAAAAATTGAAAATGGGAATATGGTTATTAAATTGAAAAAGGAGACTAATAAAAAGGTTAATGTAAATGGAACAGAGAGACGAATTCTTTACAGTTCAGGGGCAGTACATACGAGAAATACTTACAATATTCAATATGGAAAAATTGAAATGAGGGCGGCTATGCCAGAAGGTGTAGGAACTTGGCCTGCGTTTTGGATGTGGCCTGCGGGATATTCTCAAGCGTCAGGAGGACCAGCTATTGGGGAAATAGATATAGTGGAAACGTATGGAAACGATATGAGACGTGCGACTGGAACGCTTCACGTACTGAAGAGCGATAACACATATGAAACGTTTGATGGAGATGATTATAAGCTAAGTAAATGGCCTAGAGAAAAATTGACTAACTTTAATACTTATGCAGTAGAATGGGATGACAAAGAAATAAAATGGTTATTTAATAATAAAGTATATAAAAAATTCTCTTACAAGGAACTTGAAAGGAAAGGGCTGCAGAATCCATTTAATCAGCCTTACTTTATAATAATAAATGTTGCGTTAAGCAAAATTACAGGAGAAGACGGAGATGTGGATTTCCCAACAGAAATGAAAGTTGACTATGTAAGAGTTTACCAAAAAAAATGATTTAATTTGATTGGCGTAGAAGAAATAATTTAGGCAGGAAGATTTTTGAAAAAAAGTTTTTCTGTCTTTTTTGTAAAAGAAAAAAGCTATCTCAGTTAAGAAATAGCTAATTTTAGATTTTTTTATTATTCAAAATAATTTTTGTTTTTATCAAATTTCTGCTGAACTTTGTCTTTTTCAGAAATTGTTAGTTCATCGGGATTTATTCCAAATTCTTCAAATTTCCAATCGATATTTAAAGTTTTGTCGCTCCATAAAAGTCCGCTGTCGTATTCTGGAGCATATAAATCTGTACATCTGTAAACAAATTCTGTTTCATCTTCAAGTGTTAGAAATCCATGTGCAAAGCCTTCTGGAACGTAGAACATTAATTTGTTTTCAGCAGATAATTTTACTGCGTACCATTTTCCAAAAGTTTCACTTTCTTTTCTTAAATCAACTGCCACATCGTAGACACTTCCTTTTATTACTTGTACTAATTTTCCTTGAGTGTGCTTTGTCTGGAAGTGAAGTCCACGTAAAACGCCTTTTTTGGATTTTGAGTGATTGTCTTGGACGAAGTTCATGGTAAGTCCTAATTCCTCAAAGGATTTTTGGTTGTAAGTTTCCATAAAAAATCCTCTTTCATCTCCAAAAACTTTTGGTTCGATTATTACTAAATCTTTTATTGGGGTTTCTTTTATTGTAAAATTGTTCATTAATTTGCTCCTTTTTTTATATAAATTTGATTATTTATTTCCGTACATTTCTTCGTAATATTTTTGATAATCTCCTGAGACTACTTCATTTACCCAGTCCTGATGTTCCAAGTACCATTTTACAGTTTTTCTGATACCTGTTTCAAAATCTGTTTCTGGATACCATCCTAAATCTCTTGCGATTTTTGAAGGGTCGATGGCATATCTCATATCGTGTCCAAGTCTATCTTGAACATAAGTAATCAAATCATAATTTATATTTTGCAAGTCAGTTTTTAGAACTTTTTTATATTCGTCATTATTTTCAATTTCTTCTTTTAAAATGTCGATAACCAGTTTTACAATATTAATATTTTGTTCTTCGTTAAAACCACCAATATTGTAAATTTCGTAAATATTGGCATTTCTTAAAACTAAGTCGATTCCTTTACAGTGATCTTCTACGTAAAGCCAATCCCTTACATTGTCCCCTTTTCCGTAAACTGGCAACTTTTTACCTTCCAGTACGTTTTTAATCATAAGTGGTATTAATTTTTCTGGGAAATGGTAAGGTCCGTAGTTGTTTGAACATCTTGTAATATTTATTGGCATTTTGTAAGTTTCACCGTAGGCAATTACGATGTGGTCGGCACTCGCTTTGGAAGCTGAATATGGGCTTCTTGGGTCAAGTGAAGTTTTTTCTGTGAAGAAATTTTTTCCGTAAGTTTTTAAATTCGTTCTATTTTTTACAACTTTTTTCACTTCTTCATCATCAATTACCAAGTCAATCGCTGTGTCATAATCTTTTGAAAGACTTCCGTAAACTTCGTCTGTGGAAACTTGTAAATATTTTACACCTTCTCTGTAAACTGGATATCCATTTTCATCTTTTGAAACAGTCCATGCTTTTTTAGCATTTTCCAAAAGATTTTGCGTACCAAGAATGTTTGTTTCTAAAAATATTTGTGGATTTTCAATAGAACGGTCAACGTGTGATTCGGCTGCAAAGTTTACAACAAAATCAATTTCATTTTCAGAAAAAATTCTCGCAATTTCCTTTTGGTCACGAATATCAACTTTTTCAAATTTTACTCTTTCATCTTTAATTTCTTCAGCAATTGTACCTAAATTCCCAGCATAAGTTAGCACATCTACAACAATTACCTTAATTTCATCATTTTTATATTTATTCAAAATATATTTTAAATAATTGGCACCGATAAAGCCTGCAGCACCTGTCACTAAATATGTTTTCATATTTCCTCCTAATTAATTTATTTATTTACATATAGTTTTCTATATTAATAACATCAGTTAAATTATACAATTTTTTTTAGTTTTTTCCAAACAAAATTATTAAGTTTGAAAATATGCTTGACATAATTGAAAAAGGTTATATAATAGTAATAGATTTGTTTTAATAGAAATTTAAATTTTTAAAATTATTAAGGGAAGTGAATTGAATGCGTGTAATTATTTTGAAAAATGCTGATGAAGTTGCAAAATGGAGTGCATATCAGATAGCTAAGAAAATATTAAAATTTAATCCTACAAAAGAAAAGCCTTTTGTATTAGGACTTCCTACGGGTTCTACACCGCTTGCAACTTATAAGGAATTGATAAATTTATACAATGAAAAAATATTATCATTTGAAAATATTGTAACTTTTAATATGGATGAATATGTGGGATTGAAACCAGAAGATCCGCAAAGTTATCATTATTTTATGAACGAAAACTTTTTTAAATATATTGATATAAAAAAAGAAAATATAAATATTCTGAATGGATGTGCCGAGGATTTGGAAAAAGAATGTGAAGATTATGAGAACAAAATAAAGGCAGCAGGTGGAATACAGTTATTTCTAGGTGGAGTTGGAGAAGACGGACATATTGCATTTAATGAGCCAGGTTCATCGCTTTCATCACACACACGTGACAAGGATCTGACTTATGATACAATCTTGGCAAATTCTAGATTTTTTGACAATGATATTGAAAAAGTACCAAAATTGGCATTAACAATAGGTGTAGGAACACTTATGGATTCAAAGGAAGTTATGATTCTTGCAAATGGTTACAAAAAGGCTCGTGCAGTTTATCATGGCGTAGAAGGCGGAGTAAATCATCTTTGGACAATTTCTGCTTTGCAGCTGCATAGAAGGGCTGTATTAGTAATTGATGAGATGGCAGCTTCAGATATAAAAGTAAAAACGTACAGATATTTTAAGGAAATTGAGGCAAAAAATTTGAATTTGGAAGAATATAAAAAATATTTAATAGAATTAGCAAAATAGAGAGGAATTATTGAAATGATTATAAAAAATGCAAAGATATTTGACGGGGAAAAATTTATTGAGGAAGACACCGTTGTTTTGGAAGGAAAATTTATAAAGAAAGTAACGGATTTTTCATTGATTGATGAAAAAGAATTAGAAAATCAGGAATTGGTCGATGCCAAAGGGATGGTTTTGTCGCCAGGATTTATTGATTTGCAGATTAATGGATGTGGAGGAGTGCTGTTTAATGATGATATTTCACGAAAGACACTTGAGATAATGAATGAAACTAATAAGAGATACGGATGTACTTCGTTTTTGCCAACACTTATAACTTCTCCAGATGAGAAAATAGAAAAAGCTCTAAATCTTATGAATGAAATAAAAGATAAGGAAGAAATTGGAGTTTTGGGGCTTCACATAGAAGGACCTTATATAAGTGTTGAGAAAAAAGGAATTCATCGTCCTGAATACATAAGAGTTCTATCTGATGAAATGATAGAAAAAATAGCGAATGCAGGATCTGAAGCTACAAAAATAATAACAATTGCACCTGAAAAGGCTAAAGTCGAACATCTTGAAATATTAAAAAAAGCAGGGATTAATATCGCTGTGGGGCATACGAATGCAACGTATAAAGAATGTATGGAAAAGAAAGACTATTTTAATTGTGCTACGCATTTGTATAATGCCATGAGAGCATTGGATTCGAGAGAACCTGGAGTTGTAGGATTTTTATTCAATAATGATACTACAAACTGCGGAATAATAGTTGATGGACTTCACATGGATTTTGCTTCTGTGGAAATTGCTAAGAAAATATTGAAAGATCGGCTTTATCTTGTGACAGATGCTGTTAGTCCTGCTGGAACTGATAATATGACAGAATTTATGTTTGAAGGAAATAGAGTTTTATATAAGGATGGTAAATGTGTTTCGCCAGAAGGGACACTAGGCGGATCAGCTTTAGTTATGATTGATGGAGTAAAAAATCTTGTAGAAAAAGTTCATGTTTCGCTAGAAGAAGCACTTAGAATGGCTACTTCTTATCCAGCAGAAGCTGTAGCTGTGGATGAAAAATATGGATTTATAAAGGAAGGGTATGTTGCAGATTTGACGTACTTTGATGACAAGTTTAATATAAAGGGAACAATTAGTAAAGGAAAATTGACAAATTATTAATTGAAATTTTTAATGATTCAATATTGAAATGAATTTTGGAGATGTTGTTATTTTTTTCGTTTTATGATAAACTGTTTGTATAAAGTTTGATATGCATTTTTTGGGGGGAAAATGATAGAGGATAATAGAGAGATGATATTTGGAAATAAATTGACTGAAGAGCAGGAAAAAGGGCATAGAGAACGGCTTAGGAAGAGATTCCTTTCAACAGGAGTGAAGGGATTTCTGGATTATGAACTTCTGGAGCTGCTGCTCACGTATACTGTTATTAGAAAGAATTGTAGGGGAATTGCTAAGAATTTGCTAAAAAAATATGGAGATTTGTATACGCTTCTGAAACAGTCTGAGGAGGAACTAAGAAAAAATAAGTATGTGACTGAAAGAATGATAGTGTTTCTGAAACTTCTGTTTGAGATAATCGAAAATGGACTTTACAAAAAAGTACATAATAAAAAAATTACCTTATCCAGTAATGTAAAACTTATGAATTATTTAGAATATTCGTTACTGAAAAGAGATGTTGAGGTGTTTAAAGTACTCTTTTTAAATACTCAGAATGAACTTTTGAAGGAAGAGGAGCTGTTTCGTGGAACAATTGACAGAAGTACAGTCTACATACGTGAACTGATAAAAAAAATTTTTGAATACAATGCGAAATCAGTAATTCTAGTGCATAATCATCCAGCAGGTTCACTAAGACCATCAGATTCCGATATCAGATTGACAAAAAAAATAAAAGAGGTTTTTGAAAGTCTTGAAATAAGGCTTCTGGATCATCTTATAATAAGTGAGAAGGGATATTTTAGTTTTTTAGAAGGTGGAATATTGTGAAGATAATAAATATTAAGTTCAGAAAGACAAAAAAAGTTTATCCGTTTATGATAAACGATACTGAAAATTATAAAAAAGGGGATTATGTGCTTGTTGACACTATCCGTGGAGAGCAGATTGGAATAGTTTTAGGAATTGCTTTGAATAAGGAAAATAGCGAACAAGATGACTTAAAAATTAGGGAAGTTAAAAGAAAGCTTTCAAGCAGAGAGGTTCAAAAATTGATGGAACTGGATAAAAAAGCGGATGATGCTTATTTTAAGTGTAAAAAAATAGTAAAGGAACTGCTTCCTGAAATGAATCTTGTTATCGGGGAATATACGTTTGATGAAAGCAAGCTTATATTTTATTTTACGGCTAACAACAGACTCGATTTTAGAGAACTCGTAAAGGAAGTAAACAGAACTTTTAAAAAAAGGGTAGAATTTTATCAGATTAAGACAAATGATGAGGGAAGAATACTTTCTGCCTTTGGAAAATATGGAAGAGAAATTTACTGGTAGAATATATTGTTATGAAAAAAATTTTTTTTGGGAAAAAAAGTAGTTGAAAAATAGAAAAAGATATGCTATACTTATTAAGTAATATAAGTGTGGTCGCATAGCTCAGTTGGGAGAGCACCTGCCTTACAAGCAGGGGGTCACTGGTTCGAGCCCAGTTGTGACCACCATTTATTTGGAGGTGTAGCTCAGTTGGTTAGAGTGCTTGCC
>NZ_KI271336.1 GCF_000469385.1 Leptotrichia sp. oral taxon 879 str. F0557 | reverse complement strand
CAAATTATTTGTCCAAGATTTTGGGTACACTCCAGAATATCATATCCCACGCGTGGGATATGATAAGTAAATTCTAATGGGTACAATATTTAAAATTTAATAATATAAAAGTTATTGAAGATTAGTATGATAGACTTATAAATATATTTAAAAAATATATTTCAGAACGTCAGAAAGTAGGTAAATTTATCGTTAAAAAAATTTTTGATGTAAAAGGTTGAATAAGGAGAAAAAATTGCTTAGAAAGGCTTATATTGAAAATTTTGAAAAATCCTCTATTTTTTCAAGAGGATTACTCAATGTTATCTTCATTAAATAGTATACTGAGTTCTTTATGAAAATATTGTAATGTACTTTTTGATAAGATATTTTTGTTTTTATTGGGGTTTGGTTTTTGTAGGGCTTTTTTGTATATTTTTAAGTATGACAACATTTTTTTTTCTATGAAATGTCTATTTTTATCTAATTTTAAATACTCTTCTTGATTAATGCGAACAGGTTGTTTGGAAAAATATTTTAAATCATTTATGATAACTGTTTTTGTAAAATAAAAAGGATTGTTAAAAATAAACAATCCATCATCTTAATCTGTATATCTTCTTTATTTTATCCTACTCGCTTATACTACGAGTACATCTCTATTAATATTATACTTGTTTAAAAAAATTTGTCAAGTTCTTTTAAAAAATATTTTAAAAGATTTTTATATCTTTTAAAA
>NZ_KI271335.1:68333-96138 GCF_000469385.1 Leptotrichia sp. oral taxon 879 str. F0557 | reverse complement strand
ATAATGTTTTTACCACAGGACTTAGATTTAATTTTTAATTGGAATTGAAGAAAAGTCAATTTCTAATAGGTTGGAATCAATAATTGAATTAAAGTTTGCAAATAAAAAAGATGTAGAATATTATAGAAAAAATAGAAGAATATAGATCAAAATTATATAAATTAAAAAAATTAAGAACTCCAAAAATAAGAATCGAATTTACAATAAAATTACACCTTCCATTGTAATAGCAACTTTAAAAATTACTCTAAAAGGAAGGTGTTTTATAATTAAAATTTATTAATTCAAAAATTTCCCTTTCACAAATCCCCCAACCTTAACTAACGCCAATAAAATCGTAAGCAGTACAATAATTGAAGGGCCTGACGGAATATTTAGTGTGTAGGAAAAATATAGTCCTGACAGTATTCCGATGAATGAGAAAATTATGGATAGAATTATGATTGCTGAGTATTTTCTTGCGAGTGAGGCTGCGATTGCCTGTGGGATTGTCAGGATTGAGATTATTAGGATGATTCCTATTGTTTTTATGTTTATTATTATGACGGAGGATATTAGGATTATCATAAAGTAGTTTATGAAGGTTACTGGGACGCTGTGGATTTTGTAGAAGTTTTCATCAAAGCTGGTGTAGACGATGCTTTTGTAGAAGATGATGAAAAATGTGATTGTGATTATGTCCAGTACTAACAGTAAAATTATGTTTAGGGTGTTGGATAAAAGGATATTTCCGAATAAATAAGTTGACATATCGGACTGATAGCCTGGTGTTAGGAAGGCAAAAATAATTCCAATAGCCATTCCCATTGACATAACGATGCCTATTCCCAAATCACCGTCAACATGCAGAGTGTCTTTTAAAACCAAAATCAGCACACCTGACAATATTGAGAAAATCAGTCCAAAAAATAATGGATCTTTTATTGGCAAGTTAAAGAAATAAATTAGGTAGATTCCTATTCCGATACCGCCGTAAGAGGCATGGCTGATACTTGATGAAATAAAGACCATTTTTTTATTTACAATATAAGTTCCTATTATTCCACAGCATATACTTGAAAGAAGTCCTACAATAAGGGCGTTTCTCATAAAGGCATATTCAAAAATTTTTATAAATTCCATATTTCCCCAATCTTTAATAATTTATCTTTAATTTTGTAAATTTTATTTGTGTGAATGTAAGTAAGGATTGCTGCACACATAATCTTCCTTTTTCTCATAAACTTGAATATTTCCTTCCACGACAAAAATTGAATCAATGTAATCGTAGATTTTTTCAAGTTCGTGAGAAATTACAACTATTGTTGAATCTGACAATTCCTTTATTTTTTCAAAAAGTTTAAATTCAAATTCCTTATCCAGAAATGACTCTGGCTCATCAAGAAAAATCAGTTCTGGCGAAGAAATTAAGGCACGTGCAATTAATGCCCTTTGAAGCTGTCCACCAGATACTTCGTTTATTAATTTATTTTTTAAATGAAAAATATCAAATTCCTTCAAGAGCATTTCAGCACGTCTTTTTTCTTCATTGTTAAATCTTCTGAAAAGATTATTTTTATTAGTCAATCCCGATATTACCAAGTCAAAAATATTAATGGGAAAGGAAGTGTCAAACTCCCTTATTTGTGGTAAATACCCAATTTTGTTTTCACTTGTAAAAAATTCAATACTGCCAGAATTTTTACTCAAAAATCCAAGCATAACCTTTACTAAAGTCGATTTTCCACCACCATTTCTTCCCAGAATTGCAACATTTTTTCCTTTGAAAATATCTAAGTTTATATCGTTCAAAATATAATCATTTTTGTATTTAAAATTAAGATTTTGCACGCTCACAAGTTTTTTATTCTGTCCGTTAGCCATCAAATTTTTATCCTTTCGTTTTCTTCTCATTCTTTTTTTGAATAAAAATTTTTAATTTAAATAATCTACAAACTGTTTTAGATTTTCAAAGACATTTTCCTTGTCAACATTAAATTCAGCGACTTTTGAGTTAGGAATTTCTTTTGAAATAGCTTCGGCACTTTGTTTTGGAAATTGAGGCTGAACTAGGATTGTAGTTATGTTATGTTCTTTTGCTTCGTCGATAATTTCTTTTATTTGTTGTGCTGATGGCTCTTTTCCTTCCTGTTCGATTGAAATTTCTTCAATGGCATAATTTTTTAGGAAATAGTTTAATGCAGGATGATAAATCATAAATGATTTTTTAGTTTTTGAAGCCATTTTTTGTGAAAGTTCTGCTTTTACTTGATTAAGTTCTGTGATGAAAGCATTGTAATTTTTTTCAAAAGTTTCTTTTTTGTCTGGGTAAAGTTTTGACAATTCATTTTTTATATTTTCAGCAACTTTAGGCATCATATCAAGAGAGAACCAAACATGCGGATCAATTCCACCGTGTCCTTCATGCTCGTGATGATGTTCGTGTTCTTCTTCCTTTTTATCTGCATGTTCATGCTCATGTTCGTGATCATGATCTCCTTTGATAAATAAATTTTTATCAACACCATCCAAAACATTAACAATTTTATTTTTATCGCTTAGGCTGTTAGAAATAGTTTCTTCAAATCCCAACATATTATAAGTGAAAAATACTTTTGAATTTTCCAGAATTTTCAAATCTGAAGGTTTTGGCTCAAATAGTTCGTGATTCATATTTGGCTGCACAATTGAAATAACTTCAAAATCATCTCCTGCAATTTTTTGAGTAAGCCATCTTAAAGGTGGCACGCTTGTTACAATTTTTTCCTTTGCTCCTGCAGTAGTTCCTTGCTCTTTTTTAGTTTCTGATTTATTTCCGCAAGAAAAAATAAACAGAGCTGATAATAAAAGTAACGATAATAATTTTTTCATTTTAATTCCTCCTATATGTATTTTTTTGTAATAAAATAATGAATTTATTAAAAACTTTTCTAGAAAAAGATAAAAACTTAATATTTTTAAATAATTAAAATATAATTTCATTTCTCAAACAGAGTCTAGTATAAATCATAGATTTAATCACAATCGTTGCATTTTCCTTTAAAAATCGAAAGATGTGACAATAGTGAAAAGCCTCGTTTTTTTAATTCGCTTTTTTCTTTTTCTGTTTCTTCATTTGAAAATTCAGGCACGGTTTCAATATGCTTGCAAGAATCACAAATAAAAAAATTGGCATTTTCTTCCTTAAAGTAATATTTTTCATTTTCAAAGTCGAATGAAAAAATATAATTATTTTTCTCTAAAAATTCCAAAGCCCGATAAACTGTCGATAAGTCAAAATCCACTTTTGATTTTAAAAATTTGGCATTTATTGGAGTGTCTGAAGACTGTATAAGATTAAGTATTTGTTGCCTTTTCTTAGTTAATTTCATAATAACATCTCCTAATAATAAAAAACGTTTTTTATTTTGTAAATTTGCAAATCATTCGCAAATATTTTTTATTATATATTAAAAAAACCTATTTGTCAAATGAATAGGTTTTCATATATTTATAGTAAAACTGCTTTAAAACCAAACTTAAAAGGCTATGACTATTTTACTCAAACCTTAAATTTATATAATTTTTAGTAGTTTAATTTTAAATAGGTTTGAGTATATAATAAACTTCAGGTTATACCAACTGAAAAATTATTGTCCTGTGGTTATAATAACTTTTCCATTAGCACTATTTGATTCTAAAAATTTATGTGCCAAAGAAATTTCATCTAATATAAAAATTTTTGCAATTCTTGGCTTTATGCCATGTTTTTCAATAAAATCAAACATTTCTTTTATTGTATCTTTTTTGACAATTGTGCTGTTAAATGAAGTTAGGTAGGATTCTGAAGGGATTTCGTCAAGCGGCTCAAAATTTTCGATTACCCATCCTCCAAGACAGCCTGTCATGCAGACTATTCCACCTTGCTTCACAGATTTTAAAGAATTTTTCAAAGTAGGAGTGCCGATTAAATCAAGAACTTTGTCAACTCCGTCTGGAAAATATTCTTGTAACTGAGTGTCAAAAGTTTCATCTTGAATTAGAACAAAATCTGCTCCTATTTCTTTTAAAAATTCAACTTTAGCCTTACTTCTTGATGTTGCAATCACGGTATTTCCAAAACTTTTGGCAAGCTGAATTGAAGCAAGGGCAACTGAACTTGTTCCGCCACGAATTAACAGAGTGTCAGTGTTTTTTAACTGCAGGCTTTTAAATAAAGAGCCGTAAGCTGTGTAGTATAATTCAGGATATGCTGCAAGTTTTATCCAGTCTGTTTCTGAAAGAGTTATCGGATGTACTTGAGAAGATGGTACAAGCGTGTATTCGGCGTAACTTCCGTTAAATTCACGCCCCAAGCGATTCATCATTGTGAAAACTCTATCTCCTTTCTGAAAATGGCTATCAGAAGCATCTTCAATAACGCCAACACATTCAATTCCAATCACGCGTGGCAATTTCACAGAAGGAGAAAATCCATCTCTAGTAAATATTTCAGCCCGATTTATTCCAAAAGCCTTAATTTTTATAAGAACCCAGCCATTTTTTACTTTTGGAATTTCAATATTTTGAATTTTTAATTCATCAGCAGTACAAGGTTTTTCAAGAACAACAGCTTTCATAGTATTTTTTTTATTTAACATAGTAAAATTCCTTTCTTACTTTTAAATTTTAATTGACAAAAATAAGTCTTTATAGTATTATACTATATAGAAATAAAAAGTCAAAAAATTTTTGTTTAGGTTAGGAGGCTATGATGAATAAAAAAGTAAATTTAGGAATATATATAAGCAAAATTAAGCAGACGCACGATAGAATCTTAAATTATATTCTTTCAAAAAGGGAAATTACCGTTTTTAATGGTGAACGTGGGAAAATCTTGCATATACTCTGGGAGAAGGATAATGTAACGTGTAAGGAATTGTCCGAAAAAACGGGGCTTGCGATAAATACGCTTACGCCAATGCTGGATAGGATTGAAAAGGCTGGACTGATAGAAAGAGCACCACATCCTGATGATAGACGGAAAGTACTGATAAGGCTTACAGAATACGCACAAGGCTTTAAAAAAGAATATGAGGAAATTTCTGAAACTATGACAAATTATGTTTATGAAAGTTTCTCGCAAAAGGAAATTGAGATGTGTGAAGGGTTTTTTAAAAGAATTTCACAAAATTTGGAGAAAGTTGAAAAGGAAAGAAGCAAGAAATAACGGGAAGGAGAGAATATGAAAAAAATTATAGAATTTCAGAATGTGAATAAAGTGTATCCAAATGGAAATGAAGCTGTAAAGGATATGAATTTTTCGATAAATGAAGGAGAATTTATTGTGTTTATCGGAACTTCGGGAAGCGGAAAAACTACAGCTTTGAAAATGATAAATAGGCTGGAGGATGCGACTTCTGGAAAAATAGAAATAAAAGGGAAAAATATTTTTGAATATAATATTCATAAAATGCGTTGGAATATGGGTTATGTCTTACAGCAAGTTGCTTTGTTTCCGCATCTGACAGTAGAAGAAAATATAAGTATAGTGCCTGAACTGAAAGGATGGAAGAAAGAGAAAATAAAGGCAAGGACAGAAGAACTTCTGGAAATGATTGGGCTGGAAAGTGAGAAATATTTGAAAAGAATGCCCTCTGAACTGTCTGGCGGTGAAGCACAGAGAATCGGAATTGCAAGGGCATTAGCAGGGAATCCTGAAATTATACTTATGGATGAGCCTTTTAGCGCATTAGATCCAATTACAAGGAAAAGTTTACAGAAAGACATAAAAGAATTGCAGCAGAAAATTAATAAAACGATTGTTTTTGTAACGCACGATATTGAAGAAGCCTTTTATCTAGGAGACAGGATTTTTATAATTAAGGATGGGGAAATTCTTCAATCTGGGACGAAATCCGAATTAATTAATAATCCGAAAGATGAATTTGTAAGGGAATTTATTAGTTTGGAGCAAAATAAAAATGAAAAAAACATTAGTGGTTTTGGCACATCCTGATATGGAAAATTCAAGAGCGAACAAAGCCTTTAAAGAAGAAGCAGAAAAATTGTCAAATGTAGAATTGTATAATATTTATGAAAAATATCCTGATGGAAAGATTGACGTTGAAAAAGAACTGAAATTATTATCTGAAACAGGGACTTTAATATTGCAGTTTCCTTTATTTTGGTTTAATTGTCCGTCTTTACTTAAAGAATGGATAGATACTGTATTTATGGCAGCTCATTATGGGGAAAATAAAGTGCTTAAAGGTAAAAAAATAGGAGTTGCAGTGACAACTGGAGGAATTGCATCAAGGTATGATGGAACAAATGGATTGACAATAAAAGAAGTGTTAAAGCCATTTTTGTTAAGTATAGCTTATGTTGAAGGAATTGAATTGCCAATTTATTCATTATATGGGGCAATGCCTGATTTAAGCGATGAAAAGATTGTTGAAAGTGCAAAAAAATATGCAGAATATATAAAAAATAATTCACAAGATTTAGATTAAATTCAGAATAATCAGTTATAATTAGGTATACTGAAAACTATTAAAATAATAATTTTTTTAAATTAAAAATAACAGTATAGGTTTTATAACAATTCATAAACCAAACACAACATAGATTTTGAATTTTTTAGATACTCCCTGATTTAACTTTAAATGAGAAAATTTTAGAAATAAAAGGAGAAAAATAATGAATAATAACTTTTTTCAAGTATTTTATGAGCGTAAAGAGGAGTTTTTTAAGGCTGTTATTGAGCATATGCAGATTTCATTTTATGCACTTGTAATTGCTTTAATTATTGCAATTCCGCTTGGAATTTATTTGACATATAAGAAGAAAATAGCAGAAATAATTATCGGACTTACAGCAATAATGCAAACTATACCTTCACTAGCATTACTTGGATTATTGATTCCAATTATGGGAATTGGTAGAAAACCAGCAATTACAGCACTTGTAATTTATGCCTTGCTTCCAATTTTACGAAACACATATACAGGAATAAATGGGGTAGATCCAGTATATATGGTAGCTTCAAGGGCTATGGGAATGAATAAGGCACAGCAGCTTTTTAAAATTCAACTGCCACTTGCAATGCCTGTAATTATGGCAGGAATCCGTACAGCAACAGTGCTTATCATTGGAACGGCGACACTTGCTTCGTTAATTGGTGCAGGAGGGCTTGGAAAACTAATTTTGCTTGGACTTGATAGAAACAATATGAACTTAATTTTACTTGGAGCAATTCCGTCAGCATTGTTAGCAGTTTTATTTGATTTTGTGCTTAAAAAACTGGAAAATAAAAACTGGAAAGTAATTGTAATTTCATTTATAAGTCTATTTATAATATTTTTTGCTGGAAATTCAGTAATGAATAAGCAAAACAAAAAAGATAAAATTGTAATTTCGGGGAAATTGGGAACAGAGCCAGAAATATTGATAAATATGTATAAACTTTTGATTGAAGATGAAATGAATGTGGATGTGGAACTAAAAGCAGGATTTGGAAATACATCATTTAACTTTAATGCCTTGAAATCAGGAAATGTTGATATTTATCCTGAATTTACAGGAACTGTAGTATTCACATTCCTTAACGAAACGCCAGTAAGCAATATAAAAGAGCAAGTTTATGAGCAGGCTAGAAATGGAATCTTGAAAAAATATGATATGGTATTATTAAAGCCGATGGCTTACAATAACACTTATGCAGTTGGAGTGACACAAAAATTTGCAAGTGAAAATAATCTTACAAAAATATCAGACTTGGCACGAGTAAAAGATAAAGCAAAAGTTGGTTTCACAAGAGAATTCGTTGACAGGGAAGACGGGTACAAAGGAATGAAAAAATTATATAACTTTGAATTTTCAAGTGTGAAAGAATTTGAGCCAAAACTACGTTATGTAGCAGTGCAAAGTGGAGATATAAATGTGATTGACGCTTATTCTACGGATAGTGAGCTGGAGCAGTATAAAATTACAGTTCTGGAAGACGATAAGAATTTATTCCCTCCATATCAAGGAGCTCCTTTAATGAAAAGAGAAACTCTGAAAAAATATCCAAAATTAGAGCAAATCTTAAATAAATTACATAATAAAGTCACAGATGATCAAATGCGTAAAATGAACTTTGAAGTGGGGGTCAATGGTAAAAAGGCTTATGATGTGGCAAAGGAATATTTGATTAAAAATGGAATGATAAAAAAATAGAGAAAAACATATATAAATAAACATAAAAATTATCAAAAAACTCTGTGATAAGTATTTAGAAATATTTATTTTTCTGTCTTTATATATTAAAATAAAATTAATTACACATTATTTTCTAAAAAAATATTGACCATTCTTTTTTGATATTATATAATGTAATAGAACAAATTTTGAAAAGATTACAATAGTGTGAATATAATAAAATTATTTTAATTAAATATGAGAATTAAGATAATTTTTGAAATTATAGATAGTTTTATATTTAGGAGTTTAGATGTATATTAAAGTAGATTACTGTATTTTATACAATCTATCTGTAAAATAAAAAAGTTTGGACTAAATGATGTACAATAGCCAAACTTTCAATGTGAAATAATTTTTTACTAAAATAATGATCATCACTTAATCTTATAAATAAAAAAATATCACTATAAAATCATGTTTTAGTAAAATTTTATGATTAAAAACAAGAAATTTAAATAATACATTATTATTCTTTGAAAAAATATTGTTTTTACTGATAATATCTTGTAGTTTTTAGATTTTAACTACAAAAAATAAAATAGAAAGGATGATAAAAAGAATGGCAAATGATTTACAGAGTTTACGGAAAGGATTAAAAAGCTTTGCGAAAAGGTGTAAGGATTTTAAGTATACAGAATCTGCATTACTTACGTTTTTATTATGTGGAACAATAGTGTCAAATAATTTATTTTCGGCTGAAGTTAAGAAACAGACAAGTGTTGGAAGTAATACACAAGCATTGAATAATTTTGTTAAAAATGAAAAATTGAAAATAAAAACATCGAGGTCAAGACATAAAAAACTATTAAATGGATTGAATTTAGAATTAATTGAGCTTATGGAACAAGGGGAACATGTAACAAAAAGTCCATGGAGCAGCTGGCAATTTGCAATAAATGAATTTTCTAATGATTGGAATGGAACTTATAAAGGTCGTGGAGATAAAACAGGAGGATTTATTTATGCTAGAGAAGTAGGAAAAGCAAAATATACTCAAAAAACGAATAATAATCGTTATGGAACAACAAGATTAAATTTAATAGATACGGCTGAACCAAAAGTACCAATACATATGAATGCTTCGATAAATCCAAGAGTTCTAACAAAAGGACGGATAACACCACCTGATAAAACAGTGAATGTTCCGACTTTACCAGAAACTGTTGAATTTACACCAGTTAGTCCAAGTATTCCGACAATAACTCCGTCAACAATTACAATCACACCGATTACATTATCAGCAATTTGGAATAGTAGTGGATTGGATACTGTAGGATTGAATAGAGATGTAACAACTCCTGGTAGGTATGATTTACTTCCGACTACAGCAGCAAGAAATCAGACGGATCCTCATGGGAAGAATTGGCTTGGAGCAAGAAGAGCAGAAACAATTATGGATATAGGAGGTACTCCAGGAAAAGGCTTTACTATTGCTGCAGGGGCAACTATAAACATAAAAAGAGATGGAACAAGAGCTGCGGTTATTGATGCAGGAAATTGGGGACTAAGTACACTACAAACAACATCAGTAACTAATAATGGAAAAATTAATCTTTATAATCAAACTACTGCAGGTCTAGAGGTACAAGGTAATCCACTACTTGGTGATTTTTCTTTGATAAATAATGGAGAAATAATCGGACATGGGAGTAAGCAAGTCGCTTTAACATTGACACCAGAGCAACCAAATGCACACGGAAGTATTCAAACTTTGAAAAATAATACTAAAATTGATATGGCTGGAAGTCAGTCGGTAGGATTAAATATTGTTAATCGAAAACTTTATCGAAGTACAGAGAATGGGGCATTAAATAAAATTTATCCAGGTGGTTTTTATAATGATTTAAAAACAGTAGCAATAAATAGCAGTGGTGCTGAAATAACACTTGGTGGAACAAATAGTTATGGTATTGCTTTTGGAGCATTGGGTCATGATAGTCAATTAACTGAAGGTTCAGTATTTCAAAATTCAGGAGATATAAATGTTAATAATGATAGTTCAGGTGGAATTGCTGTAAAAGCTGCTAAATATTGGGTTGATGTTTCAGGAAAAGATAAAACATTTACGGCGACAGATACTATTTCTGCAACGCTTGAAAATACTTCTACTGGAAAAATTACTGTAAAAGGAACAAATTCATTTGGAATTTATTCTGAAGAGATAAATGGAACAAATCATGGAGCTATAAATATAGAAGGCAGTAAAGATTACTCAATAGCTCTTCGTGCGAATAAAACTGGAACTGTGATACCAACATTAGCTAACAATGGTACAGTTTCTATTTCAAGTACTGGAAAGGAAAATATTGGTTTTTATACGAAGAATGCGAAAGTTGTTAATAACGCTGGAAAAACAGTCAGTATAACTGCTGGTCAAAATATTGGAATGGCGGTTTATGGGACTAGTAAGACTGATTATGGAGAAGGAACTAATGCTGGAACGATTACAGCTAATTCGGCTGGATCTATTGGAGTTATAACTTCTAATTATGGGAAAGTAACAAATACAGGAACTATAGGTGTTACTGGTGGAAATACGTCAGATAATAACAAAGGTACTGTTGCGGTAATTGTTGGGAAAAATTCAACGATTGATAGTAGTAATGGAACGATTAATGCAACTGTAACTGATAACAAATCTATTGGGGTTTATTCTGATGGAACATTAAAATTAGGTACTGGAACGATTTCGGCTGATGCAGGAGCGATTAACTATTTTGCTGATAATAATGGAGAAATTGAAGTTGTAAGTGGAAAAACATCTACAGCTACGACTGGACAAAAATCGCTATTATTTTACAATGGTACAAATGGAACTGGGAAAGTTAAAATAAGTGGGACTTTGAATGCAACAGTTGCTGGTGGGACAGATGCAACTAATAGAGGGACTGCATTTTACTATGTACCAAGTACGACTTCAGCTACTGGAAGTGCGGTTGGATATAATAATACTGTAAATTACGGTGCTTTTGGAGCTTCTGATATTAGTGGTTATTTTGCTACTACTTTTAGTGGAACAATTGCAAATCTTAATTTAACAATGCAAAATGATTCAAGATTGTTTTTAGCTTCAAAAGTTAAGATGAATTTAAGTGATACGAATATTTCATCTGTGCCTGGTGGTCCAACTATAACAGGAAGTAACTATAAAAATTTCATGCTTTATTTAAGTGAAGTTAAAGTAGACAATGCAGTTGATCTTGATAATGCTACAGATCTGTATAATACTTTGGAAATTTCTAATTCATCAATAATTAACCAAAACAAGATAAGCGGAAATGATGACGGTCGTGTTGCAATGGCTCAAGAAAATAAAACAGTATCAAAACCAGCAGTAACTCTAATGAATGACACAGCAGGAACGATTGAACTAAATGGGAAAAATGCGCTTGCAATTTATGCGAAATACGGAAATGTAGTTAATAGAGGGCAAATTACGCTAACTGGAAAGGATTCGACAGGACTTTACGGTGTTGAAAACTCAAAAGTAATTAATGAATCAACTGGAAAAATTACATTAGACGGTGAATCTGGAGCTGCAATGTACTATACAAATACATCTGCAACTAAATTAACTTCTGAAATAATGCAAAATGATGGAACAATTGATGGAGAAAGTGATTCTTCAATCGGAATGATTTACGATGCAGGAAAATTAGATGCGTCAGTTTCAAGTGGAACAGCAACATTAGTAAAAAATACAGGAACAATCTCACTAACAGGAGATAAAAATGTAGGAATCTTTACAAAACCAGATACATTAAACAAAGGGTATGTAACTGAAAATAGTGGAAATATTATATTAACAGGAGATTCTGCAACATTAAGTAATCCAAATGTTGGAATTTATACAACTGGAAAAAACAATACAATTAAAACGAATGCAGGCTCTAAAATTGAGACAGGAGCGAAAACAGTTGGAATATTTGGATATGCAGTGGAAAACTCTGGAGATATAACAGTTGGAAGTGGTGGAGTTGCAATTTATTCACAAAATGGTGATATTGCATTAAGTGATGGAACGATAAAAACTGGAAATGATGAGGCTGTAGGACTTTATTTGGTGGGAGAAAATCAAAATGCTCATGTCAATGTCAATGCAAAATTTGATCTTGGAGATAATTCATTTGGAATTGTAAATGCCAACGCAACTGGAAATAACTATATTACGAGTAGTGCGACAAGTGTTGGATTAGGAAGTAGATCTGTTTACGCATACTCAGCTGATAAACTTGGAGTAATTGCCAATTATACAGATATTAGTACAAAAAATGCAACAAGTAGAGAAAACTTTGGTATTTATTCATCAGGAAGAGTTGATAATCATGGAAATATTAACTTTGAGAACGGTATTGGAAATGTCGGAATTTATGTAACTGGAACAGATGGGAAAGCCTTTAACTTAAATGGTGGAACAATAACAATAAGTAAATCTGATGTTGTTGGAAACAATTATTCAATAGGAATGGCAGCTAAAAATGGTGCAGTTTCTGAAAATGAAGGAATAATCAATGTTACAGGTGACAATGGAATTGGAATGTATGCAAGTGGGCCTGGTTCTAAAGTTATAAATAAGGCAACTGGAGTAATAAACTTATCTGGAGATAGCACAATCGGAATGTATCTTGATGATTATGCAGTTGGAGAAAATTATGGAACGATTCAAACTACTCCAAATTCTACAGGTGAAGGAATTATGGGAGTTTATGTCCTTAATAATGCAGTTATTAAAAACTACGGTACAATCAGAATTAATGCAGTTGATGGAATTGGAGTATATGTTGGAAAAGATGCAAGTTTAGAAGGAAATACATCAACAAATGATATTAACGCCACAGGAACTGATTCAGAACATATTTACAGAACGAGTGGAACTGATACTTCAAAAGGTGTTAGAGGAATAAGATTTAGTTTGCCTCATTTAGGCTCATTAACAGCCGATGTAATTAGAAATGATGTAAATATAACTCCAACATTAGTCGACACAGATATAGCGACACCTTCTCCAAATTATGTTCATTTAGCAGCAGGAGATATTAATTTGAATACTTTTGATCCATTGTTTACTCAAAATAACGGTGGAGGTTCAAGTATTGGAATGTATGTAGATACTTCTGGTGTAAGATACACTAATCCAATTCAAGGGTTAGAAAATCTAACAAGATTGAGAAAAATAAACTTAATTTTTGGAATAGAAGCAACGCAGTATACTGACTCTAAAGATATACAAATTGGAAATAACATTATAGCACCTTATAATGCAGCAATAATGAGTGTCAGCCATGTAAATCCAGCTGCAAAATGGGAAATTTTTTCAAGTAGTTTATTATGGATAGCAACTGCAACACAAAATCCAGATCAAACAATTGCAAATGTATATCTATCAAAAATACCATTTAATTCATTTGCAGAAGATGGAGATATAGATAACTATAATTTCCTAACAGGTTTAGAAGAAAAAGAAGCTTTAAAAGATGTTACAGAAAGAAAGATATTCAATAAATTAAATGGATTAGGAAAAGGAGAGGCCCACATCTTAGCACAAGCAGTTGACGAAATGAAAGGGCACCAATATTCAAATATTCAACAAAGAATATACGAAACTGGAAATACTTTAAGTAAAGAGTTTAAGTATTTACAAGAAGAATGGAGAAATCCTTCAAAACAAAGTAATAAAATAAAAGCCTTTGGAAATAAAGGAGAATTAAAAACTAATACAGCAGGAGTAATTGACTATACAAATAATGCTTATGGTGTAGCGTATGTTCACGAAGATGAAGCAATTAAACTTGGAAATTCAAGTGGATGGTATGCAGGAGTAGCAAACAACCAATTCAAGTTAAAAGACATAGGACATTCACGTGAAAATCAAACAATGATAAAAGCAGGAATATTTAAAACAATGGCACCAAAACAAGATCACAACGGTTCATTAACTTGGAGAATTTCCGCAGAAACATTTGCAGGACGTGGAAATATGAAGCGTAAGTACTGGGTTGTAGACGATACTTATGAAGCTAAAGGTGATTACAACATTTACGGAGTCGCATTAAAAAATGAAATTGGAAAAACGATCAGAACAACTGAAAAAACAAGTATAAGACCATATGGATTATTAAATATGGAATACGGAAAATACTCAAACATTAAAGAATCTGGTCCAATGGCACTTGAAATAAAAGGAAACGATTATTTTTCAGTAAAACCAGAAGCAGGACTTGCATTTAACTTCAAACAAACACTAGGAGCAAGAAGTAATCTAAAAATAAACGTAACAGCAGCCTATGAAAATGAATTAGGAAAATTAAACAATGTTCAAAACAAAGCTAGATTCAGAGGGACACAATCAGAATACTACAATCTTCATGGAGATAAAGAAAATCGAAAAGGAAATGGTAAATTTGATTTAAATTTAGGATGGGATAACACATTGTTTGGAATTACAGTTAATGCTGGATATGATACGACTGGGAAGAATTTTAGAAGTGGAATAGGATTTAGAGCAATTTATTAATCTAAGTAATTTAAGTAGTTTAGTTGACTTTAAAATAATTTAATTGATAATGAAAAAACAGTGGAATTTTTAGGTTTCACTGTTTTTTTAGAGTTTTAAGGATGGTTCTATTATTATTTTTTATTATAATTTTAATTAATATTTTAAAAATTGAAAAATACTCAATCTTACTAGTTTAGTAATGTATAATAATAAGATATAAAGTTTATTCAGTTAGTATTATTATTAATATGATTTTTATTAACCAAATTAATTTGAAGGAATATCGTTAGGTTTAGGTCCTTTAGGTTTGTGATTTAACATTTCTATTAGTTTGTTTGCCTCGTCTTTTGAGACTTTTCCGCTATTTAAAGATTTTGTAAGAGATTGAATTTCT
The DNA here is from genome assembly GCF_000469385.1 of Leptotrichia sp. oral taxon 879 str. F0557. GTDB lineage: Bacteria > Fusobacteriota > Fusobacteriia > Fusobacteriales > Leptotrichiaceae > Leptotrichia > Leptotrichia mesophila. The sequence goes on along the minus strand of NZ_KI271335.1, from coordinate 81,064 downwards.
GTGTCAGTTAATCTTTTTGGTGCGTCTTTTGGCTTGCATTTATCATTTGGTTTACCGTGCGGACCTTTTCTTTCCAGCATTTTTGCAATTTCTGCCCCTTCATCTTTTGTAATTTTCCCATTATTTAATTTGGTTCTCAATTCTTCGATTCTAGCTAGATTAGGTTTTTTTATAATATTTCCGTTTTCATCCACAAGATTTCCATTACTGTCTTTTTGCAGTCTGTGTGGCGGTTTGCATTCATCATTGGCCATGCTATTGGCAGTAGTAGTTCTGCTAGGATTATTTGTCGCAACAGTTGTTCCTGCAAATACTGATAATGAAGTTAATAAAGCGATTCCTAAAATTTTTTTCTTACCTATTTTTTTCATAGTAGTTCCTCCGATTATTTATTTTATATTTTTTGCATCGTTCCATATCGACAAGAATATAATATCAATAAATTTTGACAAAATTATGTAAAATTTGTGTCTTTTTTGTGAAGTTTTAAAATTTTTTTGAAAAAATATTCTACTTTGATAATTTTAAGTTAATATAATTGAATTAAAAAGATTTTTTTAGTATAATTAAGAAGATTAAGTTTATGAAAGGGGAAAATTATGTTAAAAAGAGCAAAAAAATTGTATGAAAAATATAAAAAAACAAAAGTTACAGTAGAAGATTTGAAAAAGGCTGGAAAATTGAAAAATCATCTAGGGGCAGTTGCCACAAAATTTGGACTTCTTGTTAGAATGCTGCAGGCGGACAGAAGAGGAGAATTTAAGATTCCGGCGATGGATAAGGTAAAAATCATTGGAGCAATTGTTTATGTGATTTCAACAATTGATGCGGTGCCTGATATTTTGCCCATTATTGGATTTGGCGATGATATTGGGATTGTAGCTTATGTTATTTCAAAATTAGGGGATTTAATTTCTGAATATGAAAAATTTGAGATACAGAAGAAAAGAGAAGACAAAGATAGGAATGTAGATTGGGATAATCTAAGAGTTGTAAATGAAGATTAGAAATGGAGAAATATGAAAAAAGAAAATTTTTTGAGGCAGTTTCCGAAAGAAATGGAGTATCTGGCGAGTAAATTATATAATTCATATGAAATTGCACGAAACTATGAAATTATAAGTTTTACTGAGGAATTTTATACACCAAATTTTTGGAAGAAGCTTGGAAAAAAGATGGGCGGAGTGAATATTGCCTGTGATGGAGTTTTTAGTGATAGCGATAGACGGCAAATTGCGTTTGTACCTGAAATTTTTATAAATGGAAATGATAATTTTGAAAATTTTTGTAATGATATTGATAGGAATAGTGAAAATTTTGATATTGATGATGAAAAAATAAAAAGTTATGGAGAATTTGAAGAAAATTTTAGTAAAAATAGTTTTGAATTTCCGAATAAATTGTTAAAAATATCGATAGATTCAAGATTCCGTGAATATTTACACAAAGATTTTTTAGGAAGCCTTATGGGTCTTAATATAAAAAGAGAACTTATGGGGGATTTGATTATTGAAAGTGAAAATAAACAGGTTTTGGGATACATTCCAGTTTCTGAAAAGATTGCAGATTATATTATTTCAGAATTAAAGCAAATTGGAAAAGCGCCTTGTGAAATTGAAATTATTGAAACCAAAAATAAAAACAGTCTTCCAAAATACAAGTATGATGATAAGTTAGTAACTGTTCCGTCAAAACGTCTAGATAGTATAGTTTCAACAATTACCAATTTATCCCGTACAAAAGTAATTGATCCGATTGAAAAGGGAAAAGTGCTGGTAGATTATGTAGAAGAAAAGGACAAGTCAAAAATGCTTGAGATTGGTAGTTTGATTACGATAAGAGGATTTGGAAAGTATAAGTTATTTTTGGATAAAGGAGAAACAAAAAAGGGGAAAGAACGAATTCTTGTGAAAAAATATATTTAGAATTTTAAAATAAAAAAATAAACTTATTAATTTTAATTTAAATATTTTAAATTAAAGAAAGAAGGTAGAAAAATGAAAGATGTTACACCGAAAAGTAATTTTGAAATACTTATAAGATGTCTGGTGATAGCGGTTGGGATAGTGGCAGTAATTGCTTTTCTGAAATTGGCATTTTCGGTATTTTTATCAGTTGCAGGTTGGATAATTCCGATTGCATTAATATTATTTTTATATGAAAAATTTAAGGGAAAATAGTTTTTTTTAAATTTTGATTAAATAGATAATTAAATAATTTTAGGGATTGAGAAAATATGTAATTTTTGAATTTAGATTTGAAAAAGTATTATTATAAAAAATAGAAAAGGAATGAAAAGATGGAAAGAAATGAAATAAAACAGGAATATAAATGGAATTTATCGGATATTTATGAAAACTATTCAGCTTGGGAAAAGGATTTTAAGAAAGTTAGTGAGCTGAAAAAAGAATTGGCTGGATTTAAAGGGCAATTTGGGAATGAAGGGAAGTTATTAGAGTTTTTTCAGAAGCAGGAGGAAATGGATAAGATTTCTTATAAATTATATCGATATCCTCAACTTGCGAGGGATTTGAACTCCTCGGATAAGGAGGCTGTGGAGCATTTGCAGAAGGTGCAGTTTTTGTTTGCGGAGATTTCTACTGAATTGTCCTGGGTAAATTCGGAACTGGTTGATAATCGTGAGAATATTGAAAAATGGATTGAAAAAAAAGAATTTGATGATTATAGATTTGGACTAAAAAATTTGTTTAGGTTGCAAAAGCATATTCTGGAAGAAAAGGAAAGCAAATTGCTGTCGTACTACAGCTCATTCTTTTCAGCACCGAGAAGCATTTATTCGGAAGTTACGGTTACGGATGTGGAATGGCCTCAGGTTACGCTTAGTTCAGGAGAAAAAGTGGATGTAACGCCTGCTAATTATTCTAAAATTTTGTCTACAAATAGAAATCAGGAAGACAGAAAACTGATGTTTCAGACATTTTACACAATTTATGAAAAGAAAAAAAATACGATTGCTGCAATTTATAACTCAATTTTACAAAAAGGGATTGCTTCAAAGAAAGCCTACAATTACGATTCATTTTTGTTAAGCCATCTGGAAAGTGACAATATTCCAGAAGAAATTTATTTAAATCTTGTAAATACGGCGAAAAATAATACAAAACCATTGCAAAGATATTTAAAATTGAGAAAGAAAATTTTAGGACTTGAAAAATATTATAATTTTGATGGCTCAATTAATCTGATAGAATTTGACAAGGAATACGAGTATGATGATGCGAAGGAAATAGTGTTAAATTCAGTTGCTCCACTTGGAAAAGATTACGTAGAAAAAATGAAAAAAGCGATTTCAGAAGGCTGGCTGGATGTATTTGAGGCGAAAGGGAAAAGAACGGGAGCGTATTCTGCTGGAGTTTACGGAGTTCATCCATATATGCTTCTAAATTACAACAAGACTTTAGACAGCGTATTTACATTGGCACATGAACTGGGACATACCTTGCACACTCTTTACTCAGATGAAAATCAGCCTTTCTCGATGGCAGACTACACAATTTTCGTAGCGGAAGTGGCTTCCACATTTAACGAAAGATTACTGCTCGACTATATGCTGGAAAATACCAATGATCCAAAAGAAAGAATCGCACTACTGGAGCAGGAAATTGGAAATATTGTTGGAACATTCTATTTTCAGGCATTGCTGGCAGATTATGAATATCAGGCACACAAGCTGGCAGAAGCTGGAGAGCCAATCACAGCGGAAGTTTTAAGCAAAATTATGGAAGACTTGTTTGACAAATATTACGGCGATATAATCGAAAAAGATGATTTAATCTATATTTTCTGGGCAAGGGTTCCACACTTTTTCAACTCGCCATTTTACGTGTATCAATACGCTACTTGCTTTGCCTCATCAGCAATTTTATATGAAAAAATGATAAATTCAAGTGATGAAAACGAGAAAAAACAAACACTAGACAAATACATTCAATTATTAAGCTCAGGAGGAAATGACTTCCCAATGGAACAGCTTAAAAAAGCAGGAGTTGATTTATCAAAAATTGAAACAATAGAGGCTGTAGCAAAACAGTTTGATTTGTTGCTAGATAAATTGGAAGTAGAGATTGGGAAGTTGTAGAAAGGTATTGAAATATAATTAAAAAAGAAAGGAAAAATTTATGTTAAAAACAAGTATTAGTTTTCAATTAAATAGAACTAAAGAAGAAAAAGAAAAATTACCAATAGATGTAGAGGCTATCTCAGAGTTTCTGGGAAAAGGTTTTGAGGAAAATACATACCAAGGTAATGTTAAATTTGAATTTAATTCAAGATTCAATCCTCCAAATGTAGTAGAAGTATTAATATTGATAGGAGAGATTACTAATAATATAGAACAAATTTCAAATGGATTAAATTTTCTTTTGATTCAATTAAAATATTTATTAGGTAAGGAAAAATTCAAAAATTATGAAACATATTTAAATATAAAGATAGAAAGTCGAAACATAGATAGAACTATTGCAGAAAATCGGAAAATTAATGAAAAAATAGAGGAAAAAACTGCTAAAATAACAACTTCTGAAGATTTAACAGAAAAAGCAATACAGGACATTGTAGAGACTGTAACAGATAAAATTTTTTAATATATTAATGTAATAGTGAGTTTAGGCTAGCAAAGCTAGGGTTAGCAAGTATAATTTTAATATCTTTCATTTTTATTATAACATTATTATTAGAAAAATATTTACAACAAGGAGATGATAGTATGAAGTTATTATTTGCGGAGTTAATTATAAGTCTAAATATGGAAATATTAGTACAAAATATATTAGCCTTGCTGACCTAAGCTCACTATTATATTTTATCAAAAAGTTGAAAATAAAAAAGAAAAAACATAATAAAAATAGTAAAAATCGTTATTAAACAAAATAATCTAATAATCCTATTGGAAGCTAGAGGTTCTAATTTCTTGCTAAATAATATGTAATTCAAAATTTATTAAATATTTGTTATTTAAATGGGAAATAGTATTAATTTTCTAATTAAAATCAATTCTGTTTTCAATATTAATAACATTGGTTTATTGTGTTGACAATGTAATTGTAAATTGATATAACGAAGAAAAAAGGAGGTATTTGTTATGGCAAATGCAAATTTAAGTATTAGAGTTGATAGAGAAACAAAAGAAAAAGCAAACGAATTATTTAACAAATTTGGATTGACAATGACAACGGCAGTAAATATGTTCTTAAAAACTGCAATTAGAGAAAATAGAATCCCTTTTGAATTGAAATTGAAAGAAGAGCCAAATGAAGTAACTTTAGAAGCAATGAGAGAAGCTGATAGAATTGCAAGAGATGATAGTGTAAAGGGATATGACAGCATAGAGGAGTTGAGAGAGGCACTTGGTGTATAAAGAATTAGATTCACACTCAGAACTGTTTTAGTATGGTTCTGAGTTTTTTATGATATTATGTTGTTTAAAAACTGTGTAACTATTAAAATATTCTTTAATTAAATTTTATCATTAAGTATCTATCTTAAAGAGTTTTATAATTTAATATACAATGTCGTGATTTTTTTGGAATGAAAACGATTGTCTGAGCGTTAGCGAGTTTCGTTTTTGTTTCAAAAGCTATAATCCAAACATTAATTGTAATTGTATTTAAAAAAAGAGTTGTCTAAATTATTAAACTAGGCAACTCTAATTTTTTTTGCTAATTTTATATTTCAATTCTTTAAGTGATATTGGGTTTACTTTCAGTAAATCTTTATAAACGTTATTTAAGTGCTTAATTGCAGTTTTGTCTGTTGTTTTTATGCAAGTTTCGTGATTTAGCATAAATCCTGTGTCGGTAAAGTTTAAGGAACCTAAAAATGCAATTTTATTATCAATTATGTAGATTTTGCTGTGAAGATTGTAGTTCTTGCTTAAAATATGAATATTAAAATTATCACGCAATGAATAGTAAAATTCGTTGTTTTTTATTGCTGTTCTTAGAAAAAATGTAAAAATTCCTAGAAAAATTGTTAAAACTAAAAGATTGTTTTTTGTAATTGGAAATACAGACTTTGTAAAGGAAATATCAAAGAGAAATAGTGTAAAAATTTCTAGTGCTGCAATTGACAAAATTAAATAGAGTATTGTTAGTATAATTTTTGCCAAGAGAAGAATAAACTTTCCAAAACCTAGTATTGAATGATATTTAAATAAGTTTTTTCGTAAAAAAGGATAAATTTTTTCATTATCTTTTGAAACAATATTTACCTGCACGTCTTTATTTAATGAACTAAAAATATCTTCAGTTATCATATCCCCACTTAAAAAGGGAGAGATTACTGTAATTGATTTCTTGGCTTTTTGGATTGCATTTCGTACACTAATGCCAGCCTTTTTTCCAACATAGATATCACAGGAAATTCCTTCTAAGAAAGGTTGCTCAGCTTTTGGAATATTTCTTGTTCTTGTAGTTTTTTTCGTTGTGTAGTTAGTTCGTTTTGTTGTCTTTTTTTTTATCATTTTCTTTTATATCAGGACTTTTTAAAAAGTCAGAAATCTCCTTCATTGTTCGGTTATCTTTCAAAATACTCGTGTGAGTAGTATTATTAATAATTTTAAAATTATCAGATTCCATTTTTGCAGTTTCCAAAGGTACCATTCCATCGTCCTTTCCATGAATAATCATTGAATACAGCGGATTATTTGTCTTGTTTCCAATTAGAATCATATAATCATAATTAGGTTCGCCAAGCTGATTTACAAAACTATCCTTTTTTGTGCTAAATTGTGGAACGACTTTTCCGAGCATAACTGGGAGTTTGTCTACAAACGGAACATCTGCTAGATGGCTTCCGTGCGATGGCGGAGAAATAAATACAACTTTTCCTAAATTTTCAATAGGATTTTCCTTTAAATAATATCGCAAAATCCCAGTTCCCATCGAGTGTGCTACAAAATTAATCTTTACATTTTTTTGTGCATTTTCATCATTTGTTTTCTCTTTTCGTTTTCCATTTTCATCAATTTCATAATACTGATTTTCTATTTTTCTATGCAGATTGTCTGCATAAATCTGCCCGTTAATATCCTCAATATTTGGCTTTATATAACGTTCAACAATCTCTTCAGCAGTATCCTTGGTAGTAGGATACTGAATGTTGATAATCCTGTAATCATTCTTGAATTTTTGTGCGATACTTTCCATATCCGAACTTTTCCCGTAAATACCGTGAAGAAGTACTATAAAATCTTGATTTTTCCGAGATTTATCATCTTTTTCATAGTAAGTCTTGATTTTATACTCATGGTAAAGAATTCCAGCAACAACATTTTGAGTTGCAACTGCTCCAGCTACTGTAATTATTGAGCTAATTAATATATTTTTTGCTATTTTTTTCATTTTATTTCCTTTATTTATTTTTATGAAGTTTAGTATAAAATTCAAAAATTCCCATTTCCCCAAGTTTTGCTACATATTCATCAATTTCTTCGATATATTCTGAAATTTTTTGTCCCTGTCCGCCAGTTGTGATAACGTAAGCGTTTGGAAAGGAATTTTTGTATTGTAAAATTAATTCTTTTATTGCACCAACATTTCCGTAAAAGATACCGGCATTGATTTGCGAAATTGTATTTATCCCTAAAACTGTTTCAGGCTCGGTAAATTCGATTTTTGGCAAGGCAGCGGTGTTGCTAAACAAGGCATTTATTGAAAGTGTGATTCCAGGAAGAATGCAGCCGCCCATATAAGTGGAATCTTTTATCATGTCAAAAGTTGTGGCTGTACCAAAATCAATTATTAAAAGTTCCTTTTCTGGATACAGTTTTTTTGCGGCCAAAATGTCTACAATCCTGTCTGCACCAAGACCACGTTCCATATTTGGCAAAATTTTTATTTCATTTTCTACATTGTCAAGTGTTACAAACATTGGATTGATGTTAAAATATTTTTTTCCAAGCCTTGCAAAATTTTCGTTAATATTTGGAACAACTGATGAAATAACAATATCTTTAATATCTGAGATTTCTAAATTGCTGTTTTTTGCAAATTCCTTTAACATTACAAAAAGAGTATCTTCGGTAAATTCCAGATGTGTCGGTATTCTGAAAGTTGCTAGAATATCGCTATTTTCATTATAAAAAATTGGTATAATATGTGTATTTCCAATATCAAATCCTAAAATCATTATTTTTCCTTTCTGTTAGTGATACTAATCCCCTTTTAAATAGCGGATTTATTATAAACTTATCTAATAAATGATATAAACCCAATATTTTCAAATAATTTAAGATGTAATTTTTATTTTTTAAACAGGATTTAGTATAAATTAATCCGTCGGAGCATTTTTCTGTGCTGACAAAACTGTTTGAGCATAGCGAGTTTTTTGCCAGTGCAGGAAGTGTCGTAGACTAGCCAATAGGTATTGCGTAGCAATCTTGCCAAATATTTTGATTATTAGGACAAACCTTTACTGCAAGATAAGGATTTGCGGCAATGAGCAATCCTACGAAAATAAAATAGAAAAAAATTGAATGATTATGAATGAACTATTAAAAAATCCTATTATAAAAATTTATTCTCATTTTTAAACGGAGTTTAGTATGAGTTTATTAAAAGATTAAACTCAAAATCTTGTCTAAATTTAAATATATAAAGATATTTTATTTTACAAACAGCTTAATATAAGCAACAATTGATAAAATAACGCCTATAATCGCTTCTCCGCTCATTAATCCATTTGAAATTAAAAGCAGGTTTGAGTGAGATTTTTGTGAAATTCTGTTTCCAAAAAAACTTGCAAGTCCGCCTAAAAATACAGTTGAAGTTAAATAAAACGGTACGTAGATTCCGATTCCAAAAGTTAAAACTGGCAAATTTAACAGGCTTAAAAGCAGTCCCGTTACAAGTCCAATAAAGAAAATATTCAAAAACGGAATTCCGTTTATTACTGTTGCCACAATTGAAGCTTGTAATGCTATCAAATCGGTATTTTCTACTGGACCGATAGTTTTATAGACTCTGAAAAATACAAAAAATAAGAATGTTATTACAAAAGAACTTGCGATTGAGCCAATTAATTCACCCAAAAGCTGTTCTGATGGATTTACTTTCATTTTATATCCTGATTTAAAGTCATTTAGAATATCGCCAGAAAGTCCACATGCGACGGCTATAATGCAAGCCAGTAAAAATAGTGTCAGAGTGTTTAAGTTTGTAGAAAATTTTATTCCGCCAATGTTTAATCCGTTTAACATTTTATTTAAAAATGAAATTACCAGAATTGTGATTATGGCGTAAATTTCCATTGGGTTAACTCCAGTCTTTCCAGTCGAATAACCTGCGATTATCGTGCATAAAATCGAGATTAGGACTAAAACTAATGCAAGAAATATTGGAAGTTTATAAATAAAAATTATTATAATTATTGAAACGGCTGATAAAATAAATAATTTTGTAACAATACTTCTATTTTCTGAATTATTCTTTGATTTATTTGAAAAAATAATTTTCAAAATTACAGCGATTCCAATTCCAATCATAAATCCCATTCCAAAACTATTTTTCATAATGGGAAAATCAGCAATTTTAAACATTTTTGCAAGCGGTTCCCCAATAAAAATTATAGCAGCGCCGCCTAAAAACCAGACAAATGTATTTAAAAATCCAAGTACATATCCGATTCCGACTAAAAGAGGCGATACATAAAAGCTGAAAGGCAGATTTTCTAGTGAGACTAATGCTGGAATAGTAGGAGCTTTTCCTTTTGAAAAATTAAAATCACGCAAGAGAGCGACAATGGAGCTAAATAATGTTCCAAAACCGACATAACGGATACTTCCCGTATTTTTTCCAGAATTTACAAGGTTATATGCCGCTTCTCCAATTGGAAATTCCAATTTTTCCTCTTCAATCAGCTTTGTACGAAAAATATATGATAAAAATGCTCCAGCAATACTTCCAATCAAAATAGTCAAAAATAACAGCTGCTGATTAATATCCGTAAGCTTTCCGCCTAAAATAAGATAGGCAGGCATTGTGAAAGCAACTCCGCCAGCCACCATTGATCCAGCGCTCATAATTGTATGCGTAATTGTAATCTCTTTATTATTAGCCTTTTTAAAGAAGTTTAGAGTCATCATAGATAAAAGTGTGACCATTATCGTAGGCCATGGTAATGCTCCAAATTTCAGGACGATGTAAAAGGAACTGGCGGATACTAGGATTGCTCCGATAATTCCTGTAAAAATTGCTGAAAATGTTATATTTATTTCATTATTTTTAGTTCTAGTTCTTGTTTTCTTTGTTTTTGTCATTAAGTTTCCTCCTTTAGTATTTGTTAAAATTTTACTTCATTTTTAGGTTGTTTGTCAATTAAATTTTATAAAGTTAGAGCAGTGATATTTTAGTGGTGTACTTCCGTATCAAAAAATTCTTATAAATTTTTCTTGCAAAATAAAATAAAATATGATAAACTGTTTTAGTAATTAAATTAGAAGTAGAAACATTGTTTCTCACCTTTCCATCAATATATTTAGATTTTGGATTGATTTTTCAAATAGAAATAGAATAATGAGTTCTATTTTCAGGATGAGTTGGGTATTAGTTATTTGATATTTTATAATAAAATAAGTATTTTTATTATACTAATTTTGTTGTAGAATTTGTTTATATGATAACTATTGAGCAAGGTTTCTTATATCTTGTTTTTTTATTGTAAAAAAATTAGGAGGTGTTTTTTATAAGAGGAAATAACCGATCTGATGAGCCAAGAATGAATGAGCGAATTAGGGCAAGAGAAATTAGAGTTGTTGGTGATGATGGAGAACAGTTTGGAGTAATGTCAGCTAGAGATGCGTTGGCACTTGCTGCAGAAAAAGAATTGGACTTAGTTGAAATTTCACCAAATGCAACACCGCCTGTATGCAAAATTATGGACTATGGAAAATTCAAGTATGAGAAAACGAAGAAAGACAAGGAAAATAAGAAAAAACAAAAAAATGTCGTTATTAAAGAGATTAGAATTAAACCTCATATTGACGAGCATGATAAAGAAACAAAAATTTCTCAAATTGAAAAATTTATAGCCAAGGAGCATAAGGTAAAAGTCAGCCTAAGACTTACAGGTAGAGAAAGATTACATGCAGAATCTGCTATTAAAGTATTAGACGAGTTTGCAAGCCATTTTGAAGAAACTGCAACAGTTGAGAAAAAATACGGAAAAGAACAGGTTCAAAAATTTATTTTATTATCGCCTAAAAAATAAAGGCAAAATTAAAAAAAGTGAAAAGTGATTTAGGAGGAAAGAAAATGCCAAAAATGAAAACACATAAAGGAACAAAAAAAAGAGTTAAAGTTACAGGAAGTGGAAAAATTTCTATAAGACACTCAGGAAAGAGCCATATCTTGACTAAAAAGACTCATAAAAGAAAAAAACGTCTAGGACAAGACGCAATCGCTCCAAAAGGTGCTGAAAGAAAAATCAAAAAAGCATTGGCTGGACAAGAAGGAAGATAGTTTAAGTAATTACCTTAAAATTATTTTTAAAAAAGCAATTTAACAAATTTATTACTTTTATCTAAAAGTGAAGTTAAAAAAAGCAGTTTAAAACAAAAGTTAACAGCTTTTTATTAAAAAATTAAAATTAAAAATTAACAAAAGTTAGTTCTGAAAATATAAAGAACAAAAAACGGCTAAAATATCAAGGAGGAAAGAAGATGCCAAGAGTAAAAACAGGAATAGTTAGAAGAAAAAGACATAAAAAAGTTTTAAAAGAAGCAAAAGGTTATAGAGGAGCTATAAAAACAAATTATAAAAAGGCTAATGAAGCAGTTAAAAAAGCTATGGCTTACGCAACTGAACATAGAAAATTGAAAAAAAGAAAAATGCGTGAATTATGGATTATCAGAATTAACGCTGCTGCAAGATTAAATGGAATTTCTTATTCAAGATTGATGAACGGACTTAAAAAAGCTGGAATTGAGCTTGATAGAAAAGTTTTAGCAGATTTAGCATTAAATAATCCTGCTGAATTTGCAAAATTAGTAGAAAAAGTTAAATAGAAATAAATAACAAATCAATACTCAAATGGTAATTTTTAATAAAATAAGCTATTTGGGTATTAATTTTTTTAATACGGTTTCCCATTTAAATAGTAGAAATCAGAAAATTCATGGAATCAAAGCCTTTTTTACAAGATTGTAGTGTTTACAAACTATGTAACTATAAAATATTTTTTAATTAAATTTAATCATTAGCTATTCATATAAAGGATTTTTATTTAAGGTTTGAAAAACTCTTATTATTAATAAATATTTTTTATAATTTCATGTTTTTTCTTTTTATATAAGCAAGGGAAATCAATCGCCATTTCCCTTTATTTTGCAATAACAGTTATTTTAACATATTTAAATGACATATTAAAGAGAATAGCGAAAGTGCTACACATTAACCCTGACTCATCTAAGCATTTTTTTGAAATATTCCCAAATTTTATTTGGGAAAGTAGTCTAAACATTTATTATTTGGATAAACCTTGATTACTACGAAAACGAAACTCACTAACGCTCACTTTCGCAAATAAAGTTTAGAACAACTCTATAAAATATATTTGCTATAAAGCTTTTGGCGAAAGAAACACATAAATGTGTTTAGTCGTTTTTATTCCAAAAAAATCACGACATTCTATATTAAATTGTAAAGATTATTATATTTAAGTTTAAGGCTTTTACATTTTAAAAATATTAAATAAGCAAAATTTCGTTAAAGGAA
>NZ_KI271335.1:30133-68233 GCF_000469385.1 Leptotrichia sp. oral taxon 879 str. F0557 | reverse complement strand
GGTAGTTCGTAGAACATTTCGCCATTATCTCTAAATAGTAACCAGTTATACATGTTAAAATAACTGCTATTGCGAAAAAGGGCATGGTGTCTGATGCCCTTACGTTAAAAAATATATAAATAAATTACCAAAAGTCTTTAAGATGGATACTTAAAAAATTAGATTTGATTTTTTTAATAAAGCTATAAAATTAATTATTATAGAATTTTAATACTATTTTTTTAATGGGGTTAGGATAAGTTAAAATGTAAAAAAATTTATGTAATAAAAAAAATCTAAATGAATTAGATTTGATTAGAAAAGGCTATACTTATAAACCTTGTAAAATAGATAAATTGTGGATTATGAGATAGCCCTTTTTATATAGGGAAATTAAATAAATAATGTTTTTTTGGGCTATCTCATAAAATGGTCTTTTATTCAAAAAAACAAATTTCCCTATATAGCCAAATGGTTGTTAATTATTAATTAACTTCCTTTTGACATTATTATTATAGCACGAAAGTTAAAAAAGTCAATACTAAAAATTAAATAATTTTAAAATATTTTTGAAGTTTTTAGAAAATATTTATTTTTAATTCTTGAGATTGATTTAAATAAATTTAAATTATGGTTGTAATTATTGAAAATTGAGGTAAAATAAAGTTTAAGAGAAATTAAGTCATATAAAAATTAATTATGGAGGAAAACTGATGAAAAAAAATGTTGAATTTGGAATAAAAAAACAGTTGATTACAAAAGAAGAAATTCAGAAAAGATTAAAAGAGCTGGGAAAACAAATTACAGAGGATTTTAAAAATGAAAGCGAGCCGTTGATAGTTATTGGGCTTTTAAAAGGATCGATTGTGTTTATGGCTGATTTGATTAGAGAAATAAGATTGCCACTTGAAATTGATTTTATTGAGGCTTCTAGTTATGGAGAAGGAACTCAAAGTTCTAGGGAAGTTAAGATTTTGAAGGATTTGAGAAGTACAATTAGCGGTAAAAATGTGTTAGTTGTGGAAGATATTATTGATTCAGGATTTACGTTAAAAAAAGTATTACAGCTTTTAGGAAGTAGAAACCCTAAGAAAGTCTCACTATGTACGCTTTTGGACAAGCCTGAAAGAAGAGAAGTGGAAGTTGATGTGCAATATGTTGGTTTTGAAATTCCAAATGAATTTGTTGTAGGATATGGACTTGACTTTAATGAAAATTATAGAAATCTTGAATATGTAGGGATTGCTGAACCATCGGTATTTGAATAGATTTAAAATTAATTTTTTTATTAGGATTTAATTTTGAAATTTATGATAAACAATTATAAAAGTAATAATACAAAAAATCCAATAAATATAATATTTTTATCTAAAATATTAAAATCTTATTGTAAAAATGCTTAAGAAAAATAGTAAAAATTAGAATTGTAAGACCATTTTAACTATTAGAGAATTTAGACTTTTACGAATAAGTATATTTATTAAATGAGGAGAAATATTGAAAAGAAATAAAGAAAAACATCATAAAAAGAACAAAAACTTTGAGAATGAAAATCATAAGGCTAAAAAGAAATATGGACAGAATTTTTTAAATGACAGCAATTTATCAGATGAAATTTTAGACATAGCAAATATAAATGAGGAAACAGAAGTTCTGGAAATAGGACCAGGATTGGGATTTTTGACAGAAAAATTGATTGAAAATTCTAAATTTTTGACTGCTTTTGAGATAGATGATGACTTGATACCGTTTTTGAATAAAAAATTTGAAAATAAACAAAATTTTAAATTAATCCATCAGGATTTTATGGAAGCAGATTTGAAAAAATTTTTTGAAGATAAGAAAAATGTTAAAGTTGTGGCAAATATTCCGTATTATATAACTTCGCCGATTATTAACAAACTTTTGGAATACCGTGAGAATATTGATGAAATTTATTTGATGGTGCAAAAGGAAGTGGCAGAGCGAATTGCCTCCCAGTCTCATAGCAAAAATATGAGTCTGCTTACACACGCAGTTCAATTTTACGCTGAAGCAGAATATCTGTTTACTGTGCCGAAAGAAAAATTTGATCCTATTCCAAAAGTTGACTCAGCATTTTTAGGAATAAAAATTTTGAAAGATAAAAGATATGAAAGCCAGATTTCAGAAGAAAAATATTTTAAATATTTGAAAGAAGCCTTTTCCAATAAGCGAAAAAGTATTGCTAACAACTTAACAAAATTAGGATTCTCAAAGGATGTCGTTGGAGCTGCACTAGAAAAAGTTGGAAAGACAAGACTTGCACGGACTGAAGAGTTTTCTGTTCAGGAATTTATTGATTTTATTGGGATTTTGGAAAAATAAATTAATGGTAATTTTATTTTATAAAATTATAGTTTAAAACAAGAGCAGGATATTAATCGAATATTAAGTAAATTCACGATAATTTGTAAATAAATAGGCTTGGAATTATAATACTCCAAGCCATTCTCTTTTTTCTAGAATTTCTATTTCGATATTTTTTTGCTTTAATGTTTCGATTGCGTTATCCATATCATCTAAAAGATAAGAATTTGTAAGAATTTTTATTAAACCATTCTGATTGTCAAGAGTTCTTACGTTTCCTAATCCATCGTATGCCTCTATGATTTTATTTATAAAATCAATATGTTCTTTTTTCGTTTGAATAATGTATTCCCAGCTTTTTATTTGCATTTCTGTATTTTCCATTTCTTGCTTTTACCTTTCTTTTTAGAATTTATCTAAATATGAGTATTTTCCATCAGAATCTTTCCAGCCTAATATTTTTTCCAAATTTACATTTTGTGTTGATTGAATTATACGTTTTTTAATGTCTGGATTAGTTTTTACAAGCTGTGCAATTAAATCTTTTGTTTCACGGCGTTTACTGGAAGTCTTTTCGGCAGCTACGGTACAGCCGCAGTTCATTGGCAAGATACCGTTATTTCGTACCCATTTTATAATTGCTTTTTCTTCAACGTAGAATAATGGACGGATTAATTCTATCTCAAAATTATCGGACTTTAGTTTTGGCAGCATTGTTTCAAATTTTCCCATATAAAACATACTCATCAGAGTAGTTTCGATAACATCGTCAAAATGATGTCCAAGTGCTAGTTTATTACATCCAAGTGAAGTTGCTTTTGTGTAAAGGCTTCCACGACGCATTTTGGCACACATATAGCAAGGATAGTCTTTTGCAATCTTTTCTGCAATTTCAAAAATATTATCATTATAAATCTCACACGGAATATTCAGATGTTCTAGATTTTTTTTCAAATTATTCAAATTAGCAGGGTTAAATCCAGGATTCATTGAGATAAACACTAATTCAAAATTAGTTCTACTGGCTCTTTTTAGTTCCTGAAACAGCTTTGAAAGCAAAAGGCTGTCTTTACCTCCAGAAATAGCAACTGCAATCCTGTCGCCATCTTTTACCATTTCAAATTCCTTTAAAGCCCTTACAAAAGGGGTCCAAAGTGCTGAACGGTATTTCTTCTGAATACTTTTTTCAATAGTTTCCAGAGGCTGAAGTGGAACAGAGGGTAAAATTGTTTCACAGACTGCACTTCCAAGAGAAGTAGAGGCAATTTTGTCAGCGTCTATTTCATTATTTATTGTATTTTTATTATCGAAACTGCTTTCGACATTTTCTAAATTCATTATTTACAACTCCTTTTAAAATTTGTGTCTTTATAGACTGTATCAAGTTTTTAGAAGATTGTCAAGTAGTTTGATTTTAAACTAGGATTGCTATATTTTTTGATAAAAAATTTGAAAACAAAATTTGATAAGAATATTGAAATTATGATATAATAACTTTAAGAAAATAAAATTTTAAATAAAAAAAGTGGAGGAAAGAAATAAAATGAGCAAATATTTTGAAACTGTGGATTTCTGGGTTGAAAATTTATTGGATTCGACTGAAAGCTATACTATTGAAAGTAACGAAAAAGGTAAGTTTGTAGATATTACGATTAACGTTACAAAAGATGACATGGGAAAAGTTATTGGAAAAAATGGAAGAATTATTACAGCACTTAGAGTTCTAATGTCTTCAGTTGCAAAAAAAGATAGAAAAAGTGTAAAAATCGAGGTTAAGGAAATGTAAGTTTAAAAATTTGTTAAAATGATGTCAGTATTTATATGGTAGCAAATAGTTAGAAATAATTATATAAAATATAAAAAAAGTCAAAAAATACTGTATTAACAGAACTTTATAAATAACTAAAATTTTTATATTAATCAAGGAGCGGATTTATGAAAACTTCTGATTTGAAAAAGAAGAGCTTTAAACTTCGGGTTTATTATTACGATACTGATAAAATGGGAGTTGTGTATCATTCAAACTATCTAAAATGGATGGAAATGGCACGTACTGAGTATTTTAGGGATGTCTTTCCATATAAGAATATGGAAGATATGGGATTTATTTTACCAGTAAAGACGCTAAATATTGAATATATTAATTCTGCAAAATATGATGAAGAAATTAAAGTTTCTGTGAAAATTGAAGAAATAAACAATATTAAAATCAGATTTTCTTATGAAATGTACAATTCAGACGGAGTTTTAAAGGCAAAGGCTGAAACCGTAAATGTTTTTGTGGATGAAAATGGGAAATTGAAAAGAATTTCAAATGAGTTACTAGAAGAACTTATTAAATAACTTATTATTAAGAAGAAAAGAGGCTTTACAAATGAAAATAGCGATTGGAAATGATCATGCAGGGGTAGAATTTAAAAATAAAATGATGAAGGAACTTAGAAGCAAGGGATATGAAATTGTGAATGTGGGAACTGATACGTTGGATTCAGTTGATTATCCTGATATTGCTAAGGAAGTTAGTAAAAAAGTTTTGGATGAGGAAGTTAACTTTGGAATTTTGATTTGTGGGACTGGAATTGGAATTTCTATTGCCGCAAATAAAATAAAAGGAATTCGTGCGGCTCTTTGCCACAACGAGTATACAGCAAAACTTTCAAGACTTCACAATGATGCAAATATTATAGCATTAGGAGCTAGAGTTTTAGGAGAAGATTTGGGATTAGCATGTGTTGAAGCATTTGTAAATACAGAGTTTGAAGGTGGCAGACATGCTAAAAGAGTCGGAAAAATAGAATTGTAATTTAGAAAATATATTAAAAGATTCTAATTAAATTTTATTGCTAAATATTTGTTAGACTTTTTTGGAAATTACTAAGGTTTAACAAAAAAATATTATTATAAAATAAGGGGTCTTGACCCCTTTTCAAAATTTAAAAAAATAAAATAAGGGAGTGATTTTTATGTCAACAATTTTTAAAAAGATAATAGATAAGGAAATACCAGCAAATATTGTATATGAAGATGAAGAGTTCTTGGCTTTTCATGATATAAATCCAGCGGCAAAAGTTCACGTGCTTGTAATTCCAAAAAAGGAAATTAAAAATTTGGATGCAGCAACTGAGGAAGATGCTTTGCTGCTTGGTAAATTGCAGTTGACTGTGGCAAAAGTGGCTAGAATTCTGGAATTGGATAAAGATGGGTATAGAGTTATAACTAACATTGGGGACAATGGCGGACAGGAAGTTTATCATATTCATTACCATATTTTAGGTGGAGAAAAATTGCCAGTTACATTGAAATAGAAACAGTAAAATTTTCTAAAATTATGGAGGAAGTGCATGAAAATCAGACTTTCTAAAATTGTGATACTCGTTTTTCTTGTGGCAAATCTGGGAATGGCTGAATACATAAAAAAAGATAATGCTGTTTACTATAAGGATGAAATATGGCAGGCAGATGAGAAAAAGGTAAATAATGCGGATTTTAAAACATTTGTAGAATTGAATAAGATTTATGGGAAAGATAATAAAAATGTTTTTTATGGAGACGGAAAACTGGAAAATGCAGATTTTAAAACATTTAAGGCAGTTGGAGAAAATATTGGAAGAGATAAAGATAACTTTTATTGGTATAATCAGAAAGTAAAAATAAATCCAAAAGATTTTAAACTTTATGAAAATAAGAATAAAATAGTATATTTTAGAAATAATGGGAAAATATATGATTTAAAAGGATTAGATGAACTTAATGGAATTGAAGATGTAGATACTTTTGAAGTATTGGATGATGAATATTCAAGAGATAAATATAATATTTATTATGGTGGAGTAACTTTGTCTGATATGGATATGGATACTTTTCAGATAATAATGCAAGATACTTATGCGAAAGATAAAAACAAGGTGTATTATGGTTCAAGACCAATAAGGGAAGTGAATCCAAAAACAGTAAAAATTTTAAGTGAAATTTACTTGAAAGATGATAAAAGTGTATTTACAAAATATGGGAAAATTAAAAATGCTGATTTGAACAGTTTTGAAGTTTTAGGAGAAATGCATATTTACGCAAAAGATAATAAAAATGTTTATTTATTTGGTGAAATAATTAAAAAAGCAGATCCTAGAACTTTTGAAATAATTTCAGAAAAAGATTTTGCAACGTATTCAAAAGATAAAGATAAAGTTTATATTTCTGGAATGGAAATAAAAGGAGCAGATTCAAAAACATTTGAAAAATTAGAAAAATCAACTTTTTATTCAAAAGATAAAAATAACTTGTACTATCAAGAAGTAAAAATTGATGAAATTAGAGGAAATTTAGAAAATATGAGTGCTGGAGTGCTTGATATTATAAAAAATGGAAATAGAATTTATGCTAATGGAAATAGTCTTGATATAGAAAATCCAGAAAATTTTAAAATAATAAAAAATGATTATTACAGTGATCCAAATATAATTTATGGAAAAAACAACAAAAATATATACGTAATTATAGGAAATGGACAAAAAATTCGTAGTAAAGTAATAAAAGATGCGGACATAAACTCTTTTGAAATAATGGAAATTGGTGCATATTCACGAGATAAAAATAATATTTATTTTACGTATTCTGATGTTGTGAAAATGAAAGATGTAGACAAAGACAGTTTTATTATCGGAGAACATGGCTTTTCACACGATAAGAACAGTGTATATTTTTATGGAAAAAAGATAGATGGAATAAGTCCAAAAGGATTTAAAATTGTTGATTTAGCTGTTAATTCTGGGGAGCCTGTAACATTTGCACTATTGACAGACAGTAAAAATTTATATAAATTTATTTATGAATTTGATCCTGAAACGTATAAATTGAAAAATACAAAATTGGTTACTGTAACGAATGTAAAAGTAGATGCTCCGAGTTTTGAGATTGTTAAAGAAGACACGGGAAGTTATTATAGGGATAATGACAGCGTTTTTTATTATGATATGAATAAAAATGAACTAAGAAAAGTCGAAGGTAGTAGTAGCAAAAGCTTTATTGAAATGGATAATTTTTTTGCAAAGGATAATAAAAATGTCTATTATCTTGGGAAACAAATTAGAAATATCAGTTCAGAAGGATTAAAATTTGTTGGTCCAGATATTTTTAAAAATAAAAATAGTGTATATTTTTGGAAAGATGAAACTGGGACAGGAGATTATGAAATAATACCTTTAAATTTTGACAGTGCTTCATTTGATATAGCGAATAAGGATACGAGTAATTATTTTAAAGATAAAAATGGAATTTATTATCTTGATTACGGTAAATTGTTAAATTCGGAATCGAAGGACATTCAAAATGCCTTTATTAAACTTGAAGGAGTTGATATGCCAACATTTAAAGCGTTTGGATATGGGTATTCCAAAGATAAGAATAGAGTTTATTGTGGATATAAGGAATTTAAAGGGGTGGATGTGCCAAGTTTTACTGTCATGCGGGAAGATGAGGGAGTTGTAGTTAAGGATAAAAATAGGACTTATGAAAATGAATGTGAGTGACAAGTAAAAATTATTTTGAGTTATATTTTGGTAAGATTGCTTTAAAATAGAATTTAGAAATCATAATTGTCCTGCTAAAATTCTTTTTAATTATCTGATTTAATTTTGAAAGGTTTTAAATGTTTTTTGATAAATTGTTTAAAAAAGGAGTTGGAGAATTTTTATGAAAAGCAAACTTTCTAAAATTGTAATTCTTGTCTTTCTTGTGGCAAATCTAGGAATGGCTGAATATATAAAAAAAGATAATGCTGTTTATTATAAGGATGAAATATGGCAGGCTGATGAAAAAAAGGTAAATGATGCGGATTTTAAAACATTTGTGAAATTAAATGATATTTATGGAAAAGATGGGAAAAGAGTTTTTTATCTTGATGAGAAGTTAGATGGTGCTGATGTTCGGTCTTTTCAGGTAATTGGAGAAGTCAGTGGAAAAGATAAAAAATATATTTATAATTATGATGAAAAAATGGAGATAAATCCGAAAGATTTCAAACTTTATAAAAATAAGGACAAACTTTTGTATTTCAGAAATAATGGTAAACTGTATATTGGAGGAAGTTTTCTTGAAGTTGAATATATTCAGGATTTAGACAGTTTTGAGGCAATTGATCAAGGTTATTCAAAGGACAAGTATAATATTTATTATGCTGGAACGCCAATATATGATGTTGATAAAAGTACATTTCAGATAATAATGCCTGATTATTACGCAAAAGATAAGAATAATGTGTACCGTGGCTATGATAAAATAAAAGATGCGAATCCTGATACGATAAAAATATTAAATGAGGTTTATTTGAAGGATGATAAAAATGTATTTCTGAATTTTGGTCAAAAAATAGAAAATGTCGATGTGGCTGCTTTTCAAGCGATAGAAGGAAATGTAGCTTATGGAAAAGATAAAAATAATGTCTACTATCTTGGTGAAAAAATAAAAGGAGCTGATGCAAAATCTTTTGAAGTTATTTTAGAGCCTAGCGATCTTATTCAGATGTATTCAAAAGATAAAAATAGTGTCTTTATAGGAGGACTAAAAATAAAAGAGGCTGATTTGAAAACTTTTGAAAGACTTTCTGGAACAACTTATTATTCAAAGGATAAAAATAACTTGTATTATCAAGAAGTGAAAATTGATAAAATTGACAATAAAAATCTTAAAATTTTGTATTCTGATGGAATTGACTTGGTAAAAAATGGAAATAAAATTTTTTCAGAAGGGAAAAAATTGAATATAAAAAATCCAAAAACTTTTGAAATAATTTCGAATGAATATAATAGTGTTCCAAGTTTGATTTATGGAAAAGATGATAAAAATGTATATGCAATTACAAGATTTGATGAAGTTTATTCAAGTAAAATAATAAAAAATGCAGATGTAAATTCTTTTGAAATAATGAAAAATAATATGTATACAAAAGATAAAAATAATATTTATTTTACACGAAATGATGTTGTAAAGTTAGAAGGTGCTGATAAAGATAGTTTCGTTATTCAAGAAAATGATAATGACTTTTCTTATGATAAAAATAACGTATATTTTATGGGAAAAAAGATAAACGGAATAAATTCTAATGAATTTAGAATTATAGATTTGAATAACAAAAATGAATCTTTCTATTTCCTGACTGACAATAAAAATTTATATAAATTGATTACTATTTTTGATGAAGATAGTGGTAAAATTGTAAAAACTAAGTTAGTTACCATAGAAAATCCAAAAGTGGATACTAAAAGTTTTGAAGTGATAAATAAAAACTTTGATACTTATTATAGAGATAAAAATTCTGTTTATTATTATGATGCGGATTTTGGCAAAGAATTGAAAAAACTGGAAGCAGCTGATAGTAACAGTTTTATAAGTTTGGAAGCAGACTTTGGAAAAGATGACAGGAATGTTTATTATAACGGAAATAAATTGGAAGGCGTAAATTCTGATGGACTTGAAATTTTAGATGAAAATGCTATAATTTTTAAAAATAAGGATGGAGTTTATCTTTTAAAAAATGACGAAAAAGTAAAGTATGAGCTTGTATCTTTAAATTTCGATAATAATTCTTTTAAACCTGTCCATAGACGAAGTAATTATTTCAAAGATAAGAACGGAATTTATTATCTTGATTTTTTTGATTTGGAATATTTAGATGTAAAGAAAGAAAAAGATATTCAAAGCAAATTTTTCTTTAAGATAGAAGATGCTGATGTTCCAACATTTAGAGAACTGCTATTTGATTTTGCAAAAGATAAGAACAAGGTTTACTGTAAATATAAAGAAATTAAAGGTGCTGATGTTCAAAGTTTTTCTGTTGTGTCAGGAGACGAGGGAATTGTAATTAAAGATAAGAATAGAACTTATGAAAATGATTGTGAATAATTAAAGAAGTAAATTTAGAAAGTGAAAAAATAAAAAATGAGAGATGTAATAGCAAGTCCAGATAACAAATTTTATAAATTGTTAAAAAAACTGGATAAAAAGAAGTATCGTGAT
The DNA here is from genome assembly GCF_000469385.1 of Leptotrichia sp. oral taxon 879 str. F0557. Classification (GTDB taxonomy): domain Bacteria; phylum Fusobacteriota; class Fusobacteriia; order Fusobacteriales; family Leptotrichiaceae; genus Leptotrichia; species Leptotrichia mesophila. The sequence continues at coordinate 57,916 of NZ_KI271335.1, read as the reverse complement.
GAAAATAGCATTTTTAAGGCTGAAGGGGAAAAGTTTCTGAATGAGAATATCAATTTTAATAAAATAATTGTAAAAGAATCGAAATTTGAATATTTTGATGAAAGGTATGAGATTGCTAAGCATGATAATTTAACGATTTTGAAAGATAATCTGTTTGATGAGGTTTCAACACAGGAAAATAGTCAAGGAATAATTTTTTTATATTCTAAAAATTTGAATACAATTGAGGATATAAAGGGAGATGTGGTAATTCTAGATGATATTCAAGATCCGGGAAACGCTGGAACAATTATCAGAACAATGATTGCTGCAAATTTTCAAAATTTAATTCTGACAAAAGGCTCTGTAGATGTCTATAATCCAAAAACAGTACGTGCCACAATGAGTGGAATTTTCAAATTAAATATAATTTATGAAACACCTGAAAATATTGTAAAATTTTTGAATAAAAAAAATTATTTGAAAATAGCAACAGCTCTACACGAAGATTCAATTTCTTATGAAAAAATTGAATTGCGGGGAAATAATGCATTTATTTTTGGACACGAAGGTGGTGGAGTATCTGATTATCTGATAGAAAATTCTGATATAAAGGCAATTATTCCGATTTATGGGAATATTGAGTCGTTAAATGTGAGTGTGGCAACAGGGATTTTTCTTTATAAAATGAGAGAGAAATTACAAGGATTATAAAAATTGTGGAGATGATAACATGAAAAAAAAATAATGTTTATTGTGCTGCTAATTACAGTAGCGAGTTGTACTGAACTTTCAGAATTGAGTCAGGAATCAGATAGAATGAAGAGAGAAAGAGGACATAAATGCAAATATGATGGTTATGGACGTTTAAAATTTTGTGAATATGCAAATTAATATAAATTAATAAAGTTCAAAAAACTAGATAAGGGGTGGGAAATAATGGAGAATAATATACAAATATTTGAAGGTAAAAAAATTAGGTCTGTATGGGATAATGAAAAGGAAGAATGGTATTTTTCTGTTGTGGATGTTGTAGGAGCATTAACGGATAGTTTGAATCCTAATAATTATTGGAAAGTATTAAAAAAACGTTTGAAAGATGAGGGGAATGAGTTGGTTACAAATTGTAACCGACTGAAAATGAAATCCCATAAAGATGGAAAAATGTATATGACAGATGTTGCTGATATACAAGGTATTTTCCGTGTTATTCAGTCAATTTCGTAATTTATTGTTAAGTATTAACGATGAAATATTTAAAGGAAGGTTTTAAATGAAAGAGAATATAAATAAATTTAAAGATTTATATAATTTTGAATTTGAGGAAATAAAGGATTTAAGTTATAAAGAAATTGAGAAAAAGTATTTAGAAATTTATAAGGAAGGGAAAGAAAAAAATTTTACTCCTGTATTTTTAGTTCTTGATGATATTTTATTAGAAAAGTTTGAGTTGGATATGGAAGATGAAGAAACTAATAATATAATGGATGTGGTTAATCTGAATCTTGAAAAATCTAAGAATATAAATGCACTTGAACTGCTAAAAAAAATTCAAGTAGAAAATATGGAAGATATAAAAGAAAATATAGATGAGTATTTTGCAGAAAAAAGTTATAAATTTGATGATAGTGAAAAATATGATTTAGAACTTTCGTCTTTATTTGATTATAACGGAGATTTTAAAGATAATGTTATCTTAGTAAAGGTCCCTACAAAAAATCCTTATGAAGTTTTGGGATATTTTGGAATGGGTGGTTTTAATGACTGTCCCCTTTCAGAAGAACAAATAGTAATTGCTAAATATTGGTATGAAAAATATGGAGCAGTTCCAGCAGTTGTAACTTATGATGAGATAGAATTTTATGTAGAAAATCCTGTTCAAACTTTAGAAGAAGCAAAAAATCTAGCAGTTGAACATTATATTTTCTGTTATGATATTGTAGCTCAATGTTATGGTACATTTGAAAAATTAGTAGATGCTTTATACAAAAATATACAATGGTATTTTTGGTGGGATTAAAAAAATTAAAGAAAGGAAATAAAAAATGTCAAAAAAAGAAATTTTTAAAATTGGATCACATGTGGGAATGAGTGGGAAAGATATGCTTTTGGGGTCGGTTAAGGAAGCGGTTTCTTATGGATCGAATACTTTTATGATATATACTGGAGCACCACAGAATACACGGAGAAAACCGATTGATGAGCTGAATATTGAGGCTGGGCTTAAACTTATGAAGGAGAATAATATTGATATTGATGATATTGTTGTGCATGCTCCTTATATAATTAATCTTGGGAATGCTGTAAAGCCTGAAACTTTTGAGATTGCAGTGCAGTTTTTGAGAACGGAGATTGAAAGGACAGATGCTATTGGAGCGAAGAGAATTGTTCTTCATCCAGGTGCTCACGTTGGGGAAGGTGAAGAAGTTGGGATTAATAAGATTATTGAAGGACTGAATGAAGTTTTGACAAAAGATCAGAAAACGACTGTGGCACTTGAGACGATGGCTGGAAAAGGTACAGAATGTGGAAGAAGTTTTGAAGAAATTGCAAAAATTATTGACGGTGTAAAATTAAAGGATAAACTGACAGTATGTTTTGATACTTGCCACGTTCACGACGCTGGATATGATATTGTAAATGATTTTGAAGGAGTTATTGAACAGTTTGATAAAATTGTTGGAATTGACAGAATTTCAGTAATTCACTTGAATGATAGTAAGAATGTGTGTGGTGCACATAAAGATAGGCATGAAAATATAGGATTTGGAAAAATCGGATTTGAAGTGTTAAATAAAATTGCACATTTTGAAAAATTTTCCCATTTGCCAAAAATTTTAGAAACGCCTTATGTGGCTTTGAGCGATGATAAGAAGGCTAAAAAAGTTCCGCCGTATAAATTTGAGATTGAGATGCTTAGAGCTGGGAAGTTTGACAAAGATGTGATGGAGAAAATAAAAAATCAGTAAATATATAATTGCGGAAATACTATTTTCAAATTTTAAAATTTAGGAGTGTGAATTTGATAAATGAAATATGAAATTATAGGAAGTTTTGCAATAGTAACAGTAGTTGTTTTAATTATTATAATTTTGAAATTAAAGAAGAAAAAGAAAATCAAAATTGAAGAAGAATCTTCTTTTTCTATAATAGAACATTCAAATGAACTTATGCTAATTAAACCAGAATTAATTTTAGAAGATGAAATAAAAGATAAATCAAAACTTATAGAAATAAAAGATAATAAATTATTAGAACACATTAATCAAGCTATACCAGGATTTGTTCAAATTGGTAATGCTCTAAATAATATAGCTCAAGTAAACGGAATGTATAAGGTAATAATTCCAAAAGGAGCAAAATTATCAGAATCTTCAACTATGACTGGAGCTTTTCGAGGTATTTTTCATGGAGCTGATGGTATTAAAGGACATGCGAATATTATTTCTGATAATAGTGGATTAATAATGGCAAATTCTTTGACTTCCGTTATGGCTGTAGCTTCAATGGTTGTTGGTCAATATTATATGGCAAAAATTGATGAAAAACTTAGTGATATTAATAGTAAGTTATCTAAAATTTCTAGTTTTCAGAATAATGAATACAAGGCTAAAGTTCTTTCATTAGTATCTGGTGTTAAGGTAATTTCTGATTTTAAAACAGAAATATTTGAAAAAAAAAAATTACGAGAAAGTCAAATTATTAAATTAGATAGACTAGAAGAAAAATGTACTGAACTTCTTGGACAAGCAAATCTTACTATTATAGATGATATAAAAAAAGAATTTTATAAATACGAAGAATATGAAAATGTATTAGAAAGTATTCAAAATTGGTGTAAGTATCAAAATATTCTAATAAAAACTATGTATGAGATTTCTGAATTAAGGTATGCATTAAATTGTGGAGAAACAGAAAAAGAATATTATAGAAGTAATTTATTAAATTACTCAAAATACGTTGATGATACTAATAAAAAATTAGAGAGTTGGCAAGATGAACATATTAAAAGATTTAAAATAGATATCAAAAAAAGTCGCCGTGAAAAATATTTTATACGAAAATTACTTCGTGATGATTGGAAATATAAATATATGCCAGAAAAAATATCTGAAATGATTAAGTTTCAAAAATATGAAAATCAAAAGGAAGGAAAAGAATACATAAATAATACAAATGAAATTAGTTTATATGATAAAGATGTACAACTTATAAGTGATAATGGGAAAATTTATTATTATTTAAATTAAAAAAATATATATATTAAATAAATTAATTTTAAAAATAATAGATAATAAATAGATAGAAAGAAGTGATAAAAATGTTAAAAGATAAAAAATTAACAAAAAAGGAAATGTTTGAAATATTTAACAGAAGATATGCGTGCAAAAAATACGATAAGACAAAAGTTGTTTCAGATGAAGATTTTATGGCAATTATTGAGGCAGGTAGGCTTTCTCCTAGTTCATTTGGGCTTGAGCCTTGGAAATTTATTCTTGTGAAAAATGAGGAAATGCTGAATGACATGAGAGAGTTTGCTTGGGGAGCAATTAACAGCTTGAATGGGGCGAGTCATATTGTTATGGTGCTGGCTAGAAAAGGTGTTACTGGCGATAGTGAGTATTTTGAGAGAATTGGGAAGGAAATAAAAAATATTTCTGATGAAAATTTGAAGATTAGAAAAGAATTTTTTACAAAATTTCAAAAAGAGCATTTTAAGTTGCTGGAAAGTGAAAGAGCATTATTTGACTGGGCTTCAAAACAGACTTACATTGTGATGGTAAATATGATGAATATGGCTGCGGCTCTTGGGATTGACAGCTGTGCGATTGAAGGATTTAATAAAGAAATGGCTGAAAAATACTTTTCTGAAAAAGGTGTGTTTGATTTGAAGGAATATGGAATTTCATATTTTGTAAGTTTTGGGTATAGAGATGAAGATATTACTCCAAAAACTAGAAGAGAACTGTCGGAAGTTTATGAGGTTGTTGAGTAGTTTTCGAATACTTGAATTTTGAATATACTCAAATTAATTTATTGGCAGAAAGAGGATTTTTATGAAAAAAATTTTTGTAATGATGTTGCTGGCAACGGCATTTTCGTGTGGTAATAAAAATAAAAATAACATAGACAAGAATAAAAAAATTGAAAAAAATACAACTACTACTGAGCAAGTGAAACAAAATCAACAAGAGGAAAAAACTGATTTTGATAAACTTAGTAAAAAAGAACAAGAAGAATATTTACAAAAACTGGAAAAGATAGAAGCAAAATATGAAAAGGAATTAATGGAATTAAAAATACCAGAATTCAATAAGTCCAAAACGAATGATTCTAAGCAACTGACTGAAGAAGAAGTAAAGGAAATAAAGGATGTATTACGTAAAAAATTTAAGAGAATAGGGTTGACAGCTGCAACAAAAGATGGCAGATTTTACATAATAGAAGTTATTAAAGATGGAAAAAACAAAGAAGAGACTGCAAAGGAAGTTGCTCTTGAGAGACCTGATATTATTGACACTATTGGTGAATGGTGTAAAAGTAAAGGAATAAAATTTAAAGTTATTTTTGTTGAATTCTATGACAAAGTTCAAAATAAAAAGATTAGTCAGTCTGCATACCATTCTCACCTTTTGGAAATTCAGTATGAAGATAAAGAATATAAAGATGCACTGAGAGAAGGCTTTTCTAAATATAAGAGAGCTACAAAATTTTAAAATAGAAAATATTTTTATAAAAAAGGTGTATATTTAAAGAAATATGGAGTTTCTGTAGTAGTAAGTTTTGGGTATAGGAATGAAGAGTGCCAAAAAAATTAAGAAAATCACTTTAAGAACTTTTGGAAATAATTGAGTAAAGGGTTTTTACTTCTTGTTGCAAGATAAAAAAGTAAAAAGTCGATAAATAAAATAAAGATAAAAACACAGTTCTGGTTGGTAGTCCAGACGCAGTAATGTAAGTAACCTGCCTCCTTAGGTTGTCCATTCTTTATTATAAATTTTTTTAAGGAGGCTGAAATTATGAGAAAGATTTCAGGAAAATTGACAGTTTTTTTTGAAAATCCTTTTTGGGTAGGAATTTTTGAAAATTTTGAAAATGATAATTTATCAGTTTGTAAAGTAACTTTTGGTTCGGAACCTAAAGAATATGAAATTTATGATTTTATATTAAAAAAGTTTTATAATCTTCGATTTAGTAATGAAATGAAGTCAAATTTTAATGAGAAAGCCAAAAATCCAAAACGTAGACAAAGAGAAATAAAAAAAGAACTTCAAAGTAAAAAATTTTTGAAAAAATCGGAAGAAATTTTAAAATTACAATATGAAGTGAATAAAAAGGAACGGAAAGTTAAAACAAAGCAAGAAAAAGAACTTGAAAAACAGAAAAAATTTTTATTGAAACAGGAGAAAAAGAAAAAGAAACATAGAGGGAAATAAAAGGTTCTTATTTGTCATTTAAAAAATATTTAGAATAATGAAAAATATTAGGAGAAAAAATGGATTTAAAAAGAGAAAATTTAAAAGATTTCATATTGACATTAAATCAAAAAGATATTAATGAATTAATGGAAAAATCTGAAAAAGAAGAAGATAAAATATTTTATAATAAGCTATTTAATTTAATTTTGGAAACAAAACAAGATGAGTTAATAAAAAAAGGTGTATTTTAATGAAAAAAGTTTTATATATTTTCGCAGGAGTAAATGGAGCAGGAAAATCAACTCTATACAATTCTGGAAATTTAGATGATAACATAAAAGACAGTACAAGAATTAATACAGATGAAATTGTTAGAAAAATCGGAGATTGGAAGAATAATTCTGATCAAATAAAAGCAGCGAAAATAGCAATAAATTTAAGAAATGACTGCATGCAGCATGGAAAATCGTTTAATGAAGAAACAACTCTAACTGGAAAAACGATTTTAAAAACTATCGATAAAGCAAAAGAATTAGGTTACGAATTACAATTATTCTATGTTGGTGTAAATAATCCTGAAATAGCAAAGGAAAGAATAAAAAATAGAGTAGAAAAAGGCGGTCATAATATAGCTGATGAAATAGTCGAAAAAAGATATTATGAATCTTTAAAAAATTTAAAACAGGTAATTACAAAATTTGATGAAGTTTACCTATATGATAATTCTATAAAATATAAACATATTTTTTCATTTATAAATAATAAAATTTTATATAAAGAAAAAAATGTAAATTGGTCTAAAAACTCTATAGAAGTAATTGAAAATAAAAAATAAAAAAATTGAAGTAAAAAAGATAAATAAATTAAATTTATTACTATATCATAAAATCAAATTGTTGCACAATACTTTATTTTATTATATAATATACAAAGAATAATAAAATAGATAGGAGAAAAGAGAAAAAAATGTCAAACAGTGATAATAAAAAAGTAAGAGTTAGAATAGCACCGTCTCCAACTGGAGATCCACATGTAGGAACTGCCTACATTGGACTATTTAATTATGCATTTGCAAAACATAATGGCGGAGATTTTATTTTAAGAATAGAAGATACGGATAGAACGAGATTTTCAGGAGATTCAGAACAGCAAATTTTTGATGCGATGAAATGGCTTGGGTTAAATTATGATGAAGGTCCAGACGTTGGGGGAGAAGCAGGGCCTTATAGACAATCGGAAAGATTTTCGATTTATAAGGATTATGCTGAACAACTGGTGGAAAAAGGGGAAGCGTATTATTGTTTTTGTACTGCTGAAAGATTGCAGAAATTAAGAGAAAGACAGGCGGCTATGAAACAAGCACCAGGATATGACGGGCATTGCAGAAACTTGTCAAAAGAAGAAGTGGAAGCAAAATTAGCGGCTGGAGAGCCTTATGTTATCAGGCTTAAAATGCCTTACGAAGGTGAAACTGTTGTAAATGATGGATTAAGAGGAGAAATTAGATTTGAAAATAGTAAAATTGACGATCAAGTTTTATTAAAATCTGATGGATTCCCAACTTATCATTTGGCAAATATTGTTGATGATCATTTGATGGGGATAACTCACGTTATAAGAGCCGAAGAGTGGATTTCTTCTACGCCTAAACATATTCAATTATACAAAGCATTTGGATGGGATGAGCCGAAATGGTATCACATGCCACTTTTGAGAAATGCTGACAAAACTAAAATTTCAAAAAGAAAAAATCCAGTTTCATTGAACTATTACAAAGAAGAAGGTTACTTAAAAGAAGGATTACTAAATTTCCTTGCACTTATGGGATGGAGCTTTGGAGAAAATAAGGAAATTTTTACTATTGATGAAATGATACAAAATTTCTCATTTGATAAAATTTCTCTTGGAGGGCCTGTATTTGACCTAGTTAAATTAGGATGGGTAAACAATCATCATATGAGATTAAAGGATTTGGATGAATTGACAAAATTGGCTATTCCATATTTTGTGCAAGCTGGTTACTATGAAAATGAAAACTTGTCAGATGAAGAATTTTCAAAATTAAAAAGAATTGTGGAAATTACAAGAGAAGGTTCACAAACATTAAAGGAATTGCCAGTAAATGCTTCAATCTACTTTGAAGATGAATTTGAATTGCCAGTAATTGAAGAAGGAATGAATAAAAAAGAAAGAAAATCAATCGAAAAACTGACTTCTTCACTTGAAACAGAAACTGGTAAAAAATCTATCCAAATGTTTATTGAAAAAATCAATAAATTAAATGAAGAAATTTCAGAAGACGAAGCAAAGCAAATCCTGCACGAACTGCAAGATGAAATTGGAGAAGGTCCAGCGGCAGTATTAATGCCACTTAGGGCAGTTATTACAGGAAAAGCCAGAGGAGCGGATTTATACACAGTAATTGCAGTTATTGGAAAAGAAAGAACATTGGCTAGGATAAATAATATTTTAAATAAATAAAATAATAAAAAAGTGATACTTTAGAGAACAATGCTTCTAAATATCACTTTTTATTTTAGAAAAATTCAAGTATGCTTATTAAGAAAGATTAAATTTCCAAAAATTCCTTTTCAAATTCATCTTCTGTAAGTACCCGAACGCCTAATTTTTCAGCTTTTTCCAGTTTACTTCCAGCCTTTTCTCCAGCGATTAGAAAATCTAGATTTTTTGAAACTGCTGACAGATAATTTCCACCTTTGGACAGGATAATATCTTTTATGTCGTTTCGTTTGTATTTTTGCAGTTTTCCAGTTGCAAGGAAGTTTTTGTCTTTTATTGGATTATCTGCTATTTCTTCTGAATTAGTTTCATCAACAGCAAATTGCAATCCAATATTTTTTAAATCTGTGATAATTTTCCAGTTATCCTCATCATTTAAGAAAGTATTTACAGCAACTGCCACTTTATCGCCAATACCTTTTACAGCCAGTAAATTTTCGATTGACTGATTTTTCAGATTTTCAATATTTTTAAAAGTTTTTGTTAAAAGGTTCGCATTGAATTTTCCAACAAAAGGAATTCCAAGTGCGTAGAGAACTTTTGAAAAATCACTATTTTTACTGGACTCAATGCTATTTATTAAGTTGTCTACACTTTTTTGTCCCATTTTTTCCAGATTTTCCAATTCTTCACGGTATTTTTCCAACGAATAAATATCGACTATTGTTTTTATTTTTCCTAATTCAATAAATTTTTCGACAATTTTGTCACCAAGTCCAGAAATATTCATTGCATCACGAGAAACGAAATAGGCAATTTGGCGTTTAACTTTTTCGGGGCAAAGTGGATTGTGGCATTTTAAGGCAACAAGTCCTTCTTCGTGTGCAAGCTCGCTATTGCAGACAGGACAATTTGTTGGCTCCTGAATTTCAATTTCTTTTCCAGTTCTATCGTCAAACACAACATTTACAACTTGCGGAATAATTTCTGCCGCCTTTTCTACAATGACATTATCGCCAATTTTTATATCTTTTCTGCGAATTTCATCAAAGTTATGTAAACTTGCTCTTTTCACAACAGAACCTGATAAATTCACAGCTTCAAGTTCAGCAACAGGAGTAATTACACCAGTTCTTCCAACTTGAAAAGTTACGTCCATTAATTTAGTCTTTACTTGTTCAGCAGGAAACTTGTAGGCAATTGCCCATCGTGGGCTTTTAGTTGTGTAGCCAAGTGTTTCGTAAAGTGCAAAATTATTTACTTTTATAACAAGCCCGTCTGTTTCATAATCAAGTTTTTTCCTGTCGTTATGCCATTTATCGATGGATTTTTCCAATTCCTTAAAATCAGTATATTTCTCAAATATTTTTGTTGTTTTAAACCCAAGTTTTTCAATATATTCAATGCTTTCCAAATGAGTATTTATCTCGTAATTCTCAGCATTTACAAGATAATAGAGATAGCAGTCAAGTCCACGCTCTGCAACAATTGTCTTATCAAGCTGTCTTATTGTCCCTGAAGCCGCATTTCTAGGATTTGCGAAAACATCTTCTCCTTCATCTTCACGCTCCTGATTTATTCGGTTAAAGCTTGAAATTGGCAAGATAATTTCTCCACGAACTTCCAGCGAAATATTTTTTTTCAATTTTTTAGGAATAGTTGTAATTTCCATAATATTTTCAGTCACATCTTCCCCAACTTGCCCATCTCCCCGTGTTACAGCCTGAACAAGCACTCCATTTTCATAAATCAGGCTTATACTAAGCCCATCCAGTTTCAATTCCAGAATATACTCTAGTTCCTTTGAATGATCCTTAACATTTTCAGATAAAATAATTTTTTTGATTCTTTTGTCAAAATCCTCAATTTCAGAAATATTATAAGTATTCGACAGACTAAGCATAGGCACCCGATGTCGTACTTTTGAAAATTTTTCGCTCGCAGTACCTCCAATCTTTTCAGTAGGCGAACTTTCTCCATTTTTTTCATTTTTCAGTAATTCTGGATATTCCTGCTCAAGCTGTTTTAATTCACGCATTAAAGCATCGTATTCCATATCCGAAATAAGAGGCTTGTCCTCATTATAATAAAGATTGTTATGATATTCGATTTCATTTCTCAATTTTGTATATTTTTCTTCAACATCAGAAAAACTGGTGTTTTTTTCATTATCTATATTTTCATTTTCGTTATTTTTTTCTTGATTAAATAAATTCACGGTTGCTCCTTTTATAAAATTTGTTTTGTAAATTATATCATTTTTTTTATGATATGAAAAGTTTTTGGAGCAATTAAATCAGAGCTTGAATCCCAAATATTGACAAATCGTGAATGGTACAATATAATAGTTTTATTAAGAATAATATAGTGATTTTTTACTTTTTTCAGAAGAAGTGAAAAAAAAATAATTTTAATTTGTATTTTGGGGTTATAAATTTATAAATTGAAAAAATATAAAAATATTCAAATATATTTTAGTATTGGAAAATACTTGAATTGAGGATATTCTGAAAAATTATAGTTATATTTTTAGAGAAAGATAGCGAAAAATAGAGAAATTGTGGACATAGTTTTTTTAGTTTGCTGCAATATATTTTACAATCTATGATAATAAATAAACTTCCTTATAGTGTGTCAAGTTGATATATAGGTAGTTATATTTATCAAAAATATTTAAAAATAGAGAATATTGGAATTCTTAAAAGAAAATAATGGAAAATAAATTAATTAAATAGAGGAGCTTAAATAATGAAAAGTAGTATGACATTACATATTAAAAATGCAACAAAGATTGGTTTTAACAAAAATATTTTCACAACTTGTAAAAAAAATTGACAAATTCAAAAAAATATGGTAAACTAAAATTAGCTTAGGAAGGAAAGTGAGGAATATGAAAATAAAAAATGTTACAAGTCTTGGTAAAAGATTAAGAAAAATTAGAATAGACAACGATGAAATAACATTAAACATGGCTGAAAAGTTAGGAATATCAATTTCATATTTATCTGCTATCGAACACGGAAAAAGAAATATTCCGAATGATTTTATTCAAAAATTGTTTGATAAGTATCAGCTTAGTGAAGAAATGAAAACTTTGATTCAAAAAGATGTTGTTGATTATTCTGGAGAAATGAAGTTGATAATGAGTCAAATGAATGAACAGCAACAAGAATTAAGTTTATTATATGCAAGAAAAATAAACAAATTGAATGACAAACAGATAAAAAAAATGAGGAGGTTTTTAAATGGAGAGGAATAGTGCAATGGAATCCAAAATAAAAGTCAAGCCATTATCTAGAGCACGGATTCGGAAAATTGCCAAAGATTTAAGGAGAGATTTTTGCTTGACCAATGGAAGGATTGATATAATAAAGTTTATAGAGGGGGTTTCCAGCATACTGGGTATGGATTATGAATATGTTGAAGATTCACAATTGCCAAATAAATATGCAGAAACAGATCCGTTGAGAAAGATTATAATAATAAAAGAAAGTGTTTGCATAAGGGCAGCAAACGGAAGTGTAAGAGATAGATTTACTTTAGCACACGAATTAGGTCATATTGTTTTGCATTCCCTAAATAATCCAGAAGTAAAATTTTGTAGATTTGATGAAGTTATAAAACCTTACGAAGATATTGAATGGCAAGCAAATACTTTTGCAGCGGAGTTTTTGGTTGATGTAGAAGAAGCTAAAAATTTAACATTAGAAGAAATAGTTGAAAAATATGGTGTTTCTCAAACAGTGGCTGCAATACAAAAAAAGAATTGTTGATATATAAAATATTTATATATAAAAAAATAGTTTCTCAAACTGCAATTTGAAAAACTATTATAAAATCTTGAAAAATAAAAGATTTTGTTATACTTTGTAAAGTTATTATAACAAAAAAAACTTTGTTTTTCAAGTAAAAATTGAAAAAAGGAGGTAAAAATGACTACAAGAGAAAATATAACTTCGTTAGCTGGTTGGATGTTAGATAAAGATTATAAACCAACAAATCAACTGGTAAAAAGTGTTGCAGGTTCATCTTTAAAATGTTTCGGTGATAAAGGTTATCCAAGTTTAGAAACTTTAGAAAAAGCTACAATGATAAAAACAGCTGGAAGTAAAGTATATAAAAAAGATGAAGTTAAACTAGCTAAAGCATTGCTTAGCTATGACAGAAAAAAACCTAATTAAGTTATTAAGATAAGAGCTACACAAGGCTCTTATTCTTTTTCTTTGCAATCAATAACTGTCTCAATTTTAACTTTCAGAATTTTCAAATCCTGAAGTTTCATTTCTTTCAGCTCTATAATTTTTATTTGTTTTAGATTCTCAATATCTTTTTCAGAAAAGTTTTTGATTTTTAAATTTTCATTTATTGCTCCATTGTTTTTTCAAGTTATCTATGATAAAATAAAGAATAAGTAATTTTAATACTAGCCTTTAAATAGCCCTTATTTTTGTAATAAAGATTATATAAATTTATGATTTCGGAAGAATTTTTTTCTCAAAAAAATAATATTAATTTTTTCATAAAAATCAAAGGTTGCAAACGATTTTTAAATGAGTTAAAAAAATATAAAATAATAATGTATTATTTAAATAAATTGTGTTATACTATATATTATGGAGATTTTGTAGCTGTAATAGAAAAGCTATAGAGATTACTTTTTAGATAGGAGGATATATGGGGATTTTTGATTTTTTTAAATCTTCTGAGAAAAAAGAAAAGAAATACAAAGAACACTATATGGGCGGTAATAATAATCAGCAGCAAATTAGAAGACAGATTTATGATATTGTAAACAATGAATCAGAAATTATGGAAAATGGCAACTATGACAGCTATTCTGATGATTTTAAAGAAATTTCCTACTATGATGAATTTGGAAAAGAATTTAAAATGCCTAAGAAAGATTGGATTGATAAAAAATTATATCCATCCATAAGAAAAAACTGGAGTAATATGGAAGGGCTTTATCCAATAATTCAAGATGCTTTTTCAAAGGAACTGTATCCAGAAATAAAGGAAGCTGTGCTTAGATTTTACGCAGCAGATGAAAACTTTGAGAGAAAACTGATTATGCTTGGAACTTATCATATAAAGACAGGTTCGTGCGAAAGTGCAGTTGAGCTGTATGAAAAAAATTTGAACATAAATAACGTAACTGAAGGACTTTGTATAGCCTATGCTGAGGCATTGGAGGTTTGTGAACGTTTAGAGGAGTCTGAAAAAAAATATTATGAAGCGCTTGAAATCAATCCAAATTCTGCAACAGCATTTAAAAAATATTTTGATATTGTAAAGAAAAGAAGTAGCAAGGAATATGAAAACAAGCTGGAAAAACTTTCAGAAATAAAGGGAAACTGGCGAGCTAAGATGATGCAGGCAATAGTTTATTTCAAAAAAGGAGATAAGGAATCTGGAAATTTCTTTCTAATAACTGCATTAAAAGAGTCTGGGTACAATTCAGAAGTAATGTACATTACCTCAAGTATTTACATACTAAATGAATTATACGATGAATTTAAGCAATATGTACTGGCATATTACAATCCTGAAAAACATAATGTTTATACGGCACTGAATGTATTGAAGTATTACAAGGTAAAGGGAATGTACAAGGAGGGGTTGGAACTTTGTAAATTTACTTCAAAATTTCCATGGATAGAGCATTATAAGAAATTTATGCATTATGAGGATTATTTTTGGAAACTGAAAGTAAAAAAGGAAACTGGTGATGTGAAAGAGAATATGGCAAATCATTTCTTTTCTACAAACAAGCCTATATGGTATTACGAATTTAACCATCCAGAATTTATGCTAAATCAGAGTAGACGTGTAAAGCCTAATATTCTCATTCTTACGTTGACATCAATTGGGGAAAAGTCGGAACTGGCTGAAAATCTGGCGGTTTCATTACCATTGTATCTAAATGAGAATCTTCATTATAAGACAAATCTAAATTATCAGCTTGCAATAGCCTATAACAATGAAAGTCTATTCGTTTCGAAAAAGCGTTATAGCACTAATTATATGAAGTTGATAAGACAGCAGAACAATAACTTGAATTTCGTTTTGGCAGGAAATATCCTGAAAATGCCAAATGTTGAAAAATATGAAATTGAAATATATCTATATGATACGTTTAATGAGCAGAAATCAAGCTTAATTAACAAGATTTATGATGAAAATACGATTTATAATGTTCAGAATGATCTGCTTAAAGCAGTAAGCGGATTCTTTGGAAGAGATTTTTCAATAAAATACGAAAAAAATATGGATAATCTTATACTGTTCTCTCCAAAAATGAAATTCCTCATACAGAGCAGGATTCACAGGGAACACCAATCATGGCGATATAAGAAGCTTCTTTCAGATCAGATTGACGTGGTTCTTGAGGACAGAAATAATGACTTAAAAAAAATAAACCTTCTTGCGTTGTTGTGTGAGATAAAACAGACAAATAGTCAGCTTTTGAAATTCCAGAAACCGCTCATTTACAACATGAACATTCATGGGATTTTTGAAACTCAGACTTTAAAGATATTGGCACCTATTATATTCAGAATATACGATGACGATGTAAACTTTCAAGCAAATATTGAAGCTTTGAATATAACAGATTCAAATTATCTTAATTGGATAAATAAATTTATGGAGGAATAAAATATGCTGTTTTATTTTAAAAAAATATTTGGGACAGTAATATCCTTTTTTTACATTTTTGTGAATCTCAATTTTTATAATTCGATTTTTCATGAATATGTGAATGACAAGATTTTTCATATAACTCTTTGGCTTGGAATAGTTGAGACATTTTTTTGGATTATGCTGCTTTATTCAGTTTTCTACCTTAAGGATAAGAGTAGTAATACAAATTCCAAAAGTCAGGAAGAAGCTGAAAAGAAGGTAGTAAAGGATATAAGAGATCTTTTAATATGTTTTGCTATATTTCTTGTAAGTTTAATATGTATAAACATTTCACGTGTAATCTTACAAAGCTCGCCGTATATGAATGATGTTGTTTCAAGTGTAAGTACGTATGTGCTGTTTGTAGGTGGAACTAGAGTACTTTTCATATTTTCCTCAATAGTATTTATTTTTATTGCAGTAAGCCGAAAAAGTGTTCTACTGATTATTATATCAGTATTGAATCTGGGAATTTCAGTAATGATATGGTTGGACTTTGATGCTAATATTACTGCAGTTATGCGAATTATTATAGCTATATTGGCAATTATTCATTATATATTCTTGAAAAATACTGTTAGATATACTTTTAAAGAAAACGATAATGGGAAAATTGAGATGGAATCTAATCAAAAATTAAAATTAAATAAACAGGAGGATAAGAAATAAAATGAAAAAAAATAGAACAAAGTTGCTATTTCTAGCACTGGCACTATCAGTTGGGAATGTATTAAATGCAAACAATCAGGATGTTTCAAATGAAGTAAAGCAGCCGCCGATAGAAATACGAATTGAAAAGGGAAGAGGGGAAATTATAGAAAGACCTGTAAACAACAATAGAAATAATTCTGTTTCAGGCAGAGGAGGAACACAAACAATAAGAAGTTCCGCTGGATCAATAACGGTAGATTCATCATATTCTTCAAAAGGACAGAACTATAGACAAAGATTTATAATTCTTCACTATACAGCAATGGATAGAGACGGCTCTTTAAGAGCATTGACAAATAATGAAGTAAGCTCACATTATTTAATATCAAATCAGAAAAATGATCCAGTATTTTATCTAGTAGATGAAAACAAAAGAGCGTGGCATGCAGGTGCAAGTGAATGGAAAACAAGTAAGAACTTGAATGATAGCTCAATTGGAATTGAAATTGTTAATGATGGTGATTCAAGAGGATATTTTGAGCCATTTAAAGACTTCCAAATTAAAGATGTAGCTGTACTTGTAAGATATTTAGCAGATAAGTATGAAATCCCTGCGACAAATATTTTAGGACATTCAGACATCGCCCCTCAAAGAAAGCCTGATCCAGGTCCATTATTCCCTTGGGAAGAGCTTTATAGAAAGTACAATATAGGAATGTGGTATGACAATGCAAGAAAATCTGCATTTGAAAATGAATATTCATCTTCATGGGCATCATTACCAGCTGCAACTGTACAAGCTGAATTAAATAAATTTGGATATACTATAAGTACAACTGGAAGATGGGATGAACAAACAAAGAATGTAATAAAAGCATTCCAGTATCATTTTAGACCATCAAAATACGATGGAAAGCTTGATTTAGAAACATATGCTATTTTGAAGGCATTGAATGAAAAATATAATAAGTAGAATCTTAGTTACAAAATAGATATGATAAATAAGAAAGGAATGTTACAGAATGAAAAAATTTTCAGACAGAGTTTTAAATATGCATTATTCGCCAATTAGAAAATTAGTTCCATATATTGATGAAGCCAATAGATCTGGCGTGAAAGTGTATCAGCTTCATATTGGACAGCCTGATGTGGAAACACCAGATACCTTTTTTGAAGGACTTAATAATTATAAGGAAAAGATTGTTAAATATACAAATTCAGCGGGGATAATGGAATTGAGAGAATCATTTTCAAAATCTTATGCAAAAGTGGGAATTGACATTTTGCCTGAGGATATACTGATTACTCAAGGTGGAAGTGAGGCTATTCAAATTACGCTTCAGACAATTTGTAATCCGGGAGATGAAGTCTTAGTTCCTGAGCCATATTATACAAATTATGACAGTTTCTTGAGAATTGCTGATGCAAAATTAGTTCCAATTGAAACCTCCATTGAAAATCATTACCATTTGCCTGAAAGGGAAGAAATTGAAAAATTGATTACTCCAAGAACAAAAGCGATAATGTTTTCAAATCCAAGTAATCCAACTGGAATTGTTTTCAAGAAAGAAGAAATGGAGTTAATAAAGGAAATTGCAATAAAACATGATTTATATATTATTACAGATGAAGTTTACAGACAATTTATTTATGATGAAGAAATTGAAAAAAGCTATCAGTCATTTATGTCGATTCCTGAAATTGAAGACAGAGTAGTTTTAGTTGATAGTATTTCAAAGCACTACAGTGCATGTGGAGCAAGAATTGGAGTTATTGCCTCAAAAAACAGAGACTTTTTATCACAAGCCCTTAAGTTTTGTCAGGCAAGATTGTCAGTTTCAACAATCGAGCAATATGCAAGTACAAACCTCATAAATACTTTAGATACATATATTGACAATACAAAACTGGAATATAAAGTAAGACGGGATATGATTTATAACAATATTATAAAAATACCTGGAGTCATAACTTACAAGCCAAGTAGTGCATTATACTTAATTGCTGAATTACCAGTGGATGATATTGAAAAATTTGCAATCTGGCTGTTAACAGAATTTAGATATGAAAATCAGACGTTATCATTTGCACCAGGTCCTGGATTTTATACAACGCCAGGAAAAGGTACGAAGGAAGCAAGATTTTCTTTCTGTACACATAACTTGATTGAAATTGAAAATGGAATGAAAGTACTAAAAAAAGCATTGGAAGAGTATAATAAATAAAAATAGTTAAAAAAATTTTATAGACTTGTTTAATAATTCAAAATTATAGGTTTTTTGTGATTATAAAAGCAAGTCTAATTTTATAATAATTTTAAAAAAATTTACAACTAAAAATTCATTTAAAAAATAACTTTAACTATTTTTAGCTATTTAAACAGAATATAATTTGAATATAACTTATAAAGTTAGGAGAGAAATTAATTTGATGAAAAATAATGAAAATATCGAACAGATAGAAAATGGAGAAAGTCATATTGAAAGAGATATAAAAAATGCAAAAGAAATTCTGGAGAGAATGAATCCTAATCAGAAAATTAATTATCATACAATTTTAACAAAACTTATTTCAGATTGGGAAAACAAGGATATTCGTCCCAAAATATTAATTCACAGCTGCTGTGCTCCATGTAGTACATATACCTTGGAATTTTTAACACAGTATGCAGATGTTACAGTTCTTTTTGCAAATAATAACATTCATCCAAAAGCAGAATATGTAAAAAGAGCCTTGGCACAGGAAGAATTTATTAAGAAGTTTAACGAACGTACTGGAAATAATGTTGGATTTATTGAGGATGAGTATAAGCCGATGGATTTTTATAAGGCTGTGAAAGGACTGGAAAAGGAAAAAGAAGGTGGAGCAAGATGTACAGTCTGTTTTCAGATGAGGCTTGATATTGTGGCGAAAAAAGCTCAGGAATTAGGATTTGACTATTTTGGAAGTGCCTTGACATTGAGTCCCCATAAGAATAGTCAATTAATAAATACATTAGGGCTGGAAATTCAGGAAATTTTTGATGTAAAATATCTTCCATCCGATTTCAAGAAAAATAATGGATATAAACGCTCTGTCGATATGTGTGCAGAATATGACGTGTATAGGCAATGTTATTGTGGATGTATATTTGCAGCTATGGATCAAGGAATTGATTTAAACGAGTATAAATAGAAGTTAGAAGATATTAAAAAACTGATTTGTTAGAAAATTATAAAAAAATTAAAAATTTGCCTTGAAAAATAAATAAGAATAAGATATAATGTACTTGAAAAGGATTAATAAAAGTTAGGTATTAAAAAGTTAGGCATAAAGGAGTGAGCGAACCTAAGTCTTCCTGATTTAGTCAGGTATTAAAAAGTTAGGTCATAATAGAAGCGAGCAAGTCTAAGTCTTCCTGAGTCAGTCAGGTATTAAAAAGTTAGACCATAAAGGAGCGAGCAGTCTAAGTCTTCCTAATTTATTAATCATTATATTTAAGGTATTTTTAGGCGATATTATTATGTATCGCCTTTTTAAATAAAAAGGGGATTAAATGAACGAAAGGAAAAGTAAATTATATTTTATAACATTAACATCAAGTTATTTAAAGTATTTAGGAATATATGAAAATAAAGTTTCGCTAAAAGTAAACAGACCATTTATAGGAATAGTTTTTAAGATAAATAATAAGGAGTATTTTGCACCATTATCTTCTCCAAAAGAAAAACATAAAAAAATGAAAACTAATATAGATTTTTTCAAAATAGATAAAGGTAACTTAGGAATTATTAATTTTAACAATATGATTCCAGTTATTAATAATGATTTATGTAGGAAAAAATTGGATTTAAAAATGTTAAGTAAAAGTTTAAATACAGAGGATATAAAATATTTTAGATTATTAAAAAATCAATTGAAATATTGTGAAAAGAATAAAAATATTATATTTGCAAAAGCTGAAAAAATATATAATATTTTTACAAAAAATTTCGAAGAATTGAGTGAATCACAGAAAAAAATATATAGAAGAGTAAATAACTTTAAGGTGTTGGAGTCTGCTTCAAAAGAATTTGAAAAGGAATACATAACAGAATTACTTTAAAATTAAAATTAGAAGTGATTTAATTTAATAGAATGATATTAAACGGATTTGAGTATATATAAGAAATTAAATAGAAATAAAATAACAAGAATGAGGATTTAGAAGATGAGAATTTTGATTGTAGAAGATGAGAGAATGATAAACGATATTATAGCTAGAACGTTAAAAAAGGAAAATTACAGTGTTGATAGCTGTTTTGATGGAGAAGAAGCGTTAGATTATATTTTTTCTACGGAGTATGATGTTCTGATATTAGATATAATGCTGCCTAAACTTGATGGGTTTGAAGTATTGAAGAGAATACGGAATAAAGGGATACAGACACCAGTTTTATTTTTGACTGCGAGAGAAAGTGTTCAGGATAGAGTAAAAGGGCTGGATTATGGAGCTGATGATTATTTGATAAAGCCGTTTGATTTTGAGGAATTGCTTGCACGTATTCGTGTAATTCTTAGAAAAAATAGTATAAAATCTGATTCAGTAGGAAATGTTTTTAAATTAGCAAATCTTACAGTTGACTGTAATACACACACTGTATATAGGGATGAAAAGAAGATAAAATTATCTCCAAAAGAATTTTCAGTACTGGAATATATGATAAGAAACAAAAAAAGAGTTATTTCTAAAGAAAAAATTGAGCAGCATATTTATGATTTTGACTCTGAAAGAAATAGTAATGTGATTGAAGTACATATAAGGCTATTGAGAAAAAAAATTGATACAGATTTTACACCTAAATTGATTCATACAATAAGAGGTGTAGGATATGTCTTAAAGGAAGAAAATGAATAAGAATACTAGTAATAATTTTGTTAATAAAATAAATAATAAAAAAAGAATTTCAATAAAAACAAAAATTGCATTATGGTATACGAGTATGATAATTATAATTGTACTGTGTTTTTTAGGAACGATGTTTTATATAAGTTCTATTGCAGTAAAAAATTCTGTTTATAAAAGGCTTAAAACAACAGTAGAAAAAATTAATAAGAGCATTGAACTTGAAAATGGGGAGTTAATAATTGACAATAATCTTAGCGTAATAACCGACGATATTTTTATTTCAATTTATGATAAAAATCTTAACTTTATATACGGAAATACAGATATTGATTTAGAAGTTTCTCAAAATTCTGATGAAAGCAATAAAGTAAAAATAGTAAAACAAAAAAATTCAAATTCAAAATGGTATGTTTATGATATAAGGAAAAATTTTATCGAACATGGAGAAATATTAATTAGAGGGATTACACCTTTTTCCAGCCTTGAAAAAAATATAGAACTAATTATTTTAATATTTATTATTATATTTCCATTCTTGATAATTGTTTCTATTTTAAGCGGAAAATTTATAACAAAAAAATCTTTTAGCCCAATTGAGCAAATAGTTAAAACGGTTAACAAAATTTCGAGAGGGGATGACCTTTCTCAGAGAATTAATTTACAAAGTGGAGAGAGGGAAATCTATGATTTGGCTGAAACTTTTGATCAGATGTTCAACCGTCTTCAAGAAGCGTTTGACAGGGAAGCTCAGTTTACATCGGATGTGGCTCACGAATTAAGGACTCCACTTTCAGCAATTCGTATGCAAAGTGAGTACAGTTTGAAATATTTGAATTTAAATGAAGAATCAGAAGATATATTAAAAAATATTTTGGAAAAATCTAAAAAAATGTCAACGTTGATTTCTCAACTGCTTATGCTCGCCAGAATGGATAAAAAAAATCAAAAACTTAATATCAAGAATGAGAATTTGAATGAAATTATTCAGTTAGTTATTGAAGTTGAAAGCAATTATGCTAAAGAAAAAAATATTAAAATTATTTACGATGAAAAAAATGATATTTTTGCAGATGTTGATAAAGATATGCTTACACGAGTTTTTATAAATCTTATTTCAAATGCGATTACTTATGGAAATGAAAATGGAACAATAAAAATAATTTTAAATAAAATAGAAAATGAATCTGAAAATACTGATGTACAAAAGTCAAAAATAAAATGTCAAATTATTGATGATGGAATAGGAATTTCAAGTGAACATATTAATAAAATCTGGAATCGTTTTTATCAGGTTGAATCTTCCCGTTCCACTGATAATTCAGGACTTGGGCTTTCTATTGTAAAATGGATAATTGAAGAGCATAAGGGGACAATTATGGTAGAAAGTGAATTAGGGAAAGGGACAATTTTTACTTTTTATTTGCCTGAAAAAATTTTGTAATATAGAATTAAAGAAATTATTTTGATTAATATTAATATAGATTTATTTATAGAAAGGAAAAAAATGAAAACATTAGAAAAAAGAGTAAAACCGTTTCTAATTTTAGCAATGCTTCCTGCTGCATCTGGTATAAATTTGTATTCTTCAGAAATAACGACTGTAACAATAAGAAACAATAGAGTGAAAATAAATTTGGAAAAAGCCAAAAAAATTGTTTTTGAACATTCTAAAGTTCATTCAAACAATGTAAAATTGACAAAACTTATTTTAGAAAAAGAAAATAAGAAATATGTCTATGCTATTGAATTTTATTATAGAAATAAAAAATATAGATATAATGTTGATGCAAATACAGGACAGGTGATTACACATAGCTCCAGTGAAAGACTTATATCTGATGCTCGTTTTAGTAGAGAAAAACCTATAACATTACCACCTCAAGCAGTACCAGCACCAGCATCGCCAATTACTGAATCTGATGAATATGATGATATGCAAAGTAAGATGGAATATAGTAAAAGAAGAGATAATGAGGAAAGTTATGCGGCCAAGTATATTGAAAAAGAAAAAAATGTAGAAGAGATGATTTTAGAAAAACTAAAACGAAAAGTTTCTGAAAACTTAGAAAATACTTCATTTGAGGAAGTTATCCTTGTAGATGCTGAAAAATCAGTTTATAAAGGAATAATAAAAGCAAATTATATAGAATATTACTTTAGAGTTAATTTATCAACAGGTGAAGTTTTAAGTTGGAAATTAAAAAAATAGAATTAAAAACAAGGGGCTTATGCCTCTTTTTAAATTATAAAAAAGTTTAAATTTCTTAAAAATTTTCAGTTAAATTTAAGGTTAATTTGCTAAAATACACTTGAATCTTTTTAAACTTAAATATATCATAACTTTTGATACAAATTTTAAAATAGTATTGTTATGATAAGAAAGTAGGAGAACTATGAAAAAGAAATCAAGAAAATTATCTGTATTAGTTATGACAGGATTAACACTTTATGCTGCAAATGGATTTTCTATACCAGCAATAAAAAAAGATTATACTTGTCCGATAGGAAAAGAAAAGTTTAGTAGCATTGATGATTCGCCACAATGCCCGACTAACAAATTTGTAATGTTCAAGAATGAATTTACAAAAGAAGAATTAAAAAAATATGAAAAAATAATAAATTCAAAAGAATATAAGGCTATTCCCCAAAATTTGCCTAAAGAATATTATTTAGGGAGATTTTATGAAATGGCAGGAGGATTTTCAGACAAGGAAATAGGCGAAACATATTACAAAGCATATATAGCACAAATTAATGAGAATTTTGAAAATGCTAACACTTTAAAGGAAAGTTTGGCAAAAGGGATAAGTTATCTTGAAAAATCTTTGCCTATGGAAAATAAAAGCGAATTTCCTTGGAAGCTAGCTTATTTATATATTAGTAACAAAGAATTTGATAAAGCAAATGCCTTAGTGGAAAAACAGTATAAGAACGTTCATTTGGAAAGAATAGCAAATTTTTACTACACTCTCTCTGATATAGAAAAATCTCAAATAAACTATTATGGTTATGACTATATGGATTTTAATAAGGAAAGTATTGATAAAAAAACAGAAAAAGAATTTAGAGAAAAAGCGTTGTATTACTTACAGGATGTAATTAAGAAAAATAAAGGACGTTATTCAGAGAAAGAACTTTTCAGACTGGTAGATTTATACAAATCTTTGGGAAATGAAAAGGCAATTGACGAAGTATTTTCTAAAGCACCATCAGAATACTGGAGTCTGATTGTGTCATATTATTTAGATGAGCCTATAGGAAGTATTGGTGATGTCTATGATGAAAAAAAATTAGCAACAGAAGATAATTTGAAAAAAGCACTAAGTTATGCTGACAAATTAGTAAAAATGATTTCTAAAAATAATAATGCTGATAAAATTCAATATAATCTATCTATAATTTTAAAAGCTGAAGCTGAACGTCGTTTAGGAAAATTTGAAGAAGCATCAAAAACTTTAAGTAAAATAAATTTAACAGATGTTAAAGATACGCTTTATGATTATGATTTTAAAATTCTTAAAGAAAGAATAAATAAGAAGGACATTAGTGTAAGGCAATATATTCCAGAACCAATTAGTTACTAACATTAGAAATTTTTTCATATATTGTAAATTTCTTAAAAATTTTCAGTTAATTTTAAGGTTCATTTGATAAAATACATTTATCAAAGGGAAAGGAGTTGAGTATGAAAAGGAAAAAAAGATGGTTTTCCATCGAGTTTAGCTTACTTGTATATTAGTAACAGAGAATACAATAAAGTAAATGCTCTTATAGAAAAGCAGGATAAGAATATTTATTTAGAAAAGATAGCTGATTTTTATTATAGCGTTTCCAGCTTGCAAAAGGCTGAAAATGGTTATCGTTATAAATATTATAATGAAATCGGTATTGATGAGAAAGCAAAGAAAATTTTTAGGGAAAAGGCATTGAATTATTTACAGGCAGTAATTAGAAAAAATAATGGACAGTATTCGGGACAGGAGCTTTTAAGGCAAGCAGAATTGTATAGTTCTTTAGGTAATAAAGAAGCTATAGATGAAGTATTTCTTAAAGCACAGCCAAAACATTGGAAGTTGATTATTTTACATTACCTGGATGAACATGGAGGAATTATTGGGGAAGTTTATGATAAAAATAATTTAGCAACAGAATCTGATTTGAAAAAAGCACTAAGTTATGCTGACAAATTAGAAAAAATGACCTATAAATCATTTAAAGATAATATTAATATGGAAATGAAAAATATTAAAAGAAATGATTATCTTGAAGCTGCATTTTTGAAAGCTGAAGCTGAACGTCGTTTAGGAAAATTTGGAGAAGCATTAAAAACTTTGAGTAAAATAGATGTAGCAGATATAAAAAATACTGCCTTTAATAGTGATTTGGAAAAACTTAAAGAATTAATTGAAAAAAAGGATAACAGCGTAAGCCAATATATTCAAGGCCGAATTATGTATTAGTTTAAATAAAAAAGTTATAAAATTAAAACTTGAAGGAGAGATGATTTTTATGAAAAAGTTTTTTAATAGAAAGATTGAAATTTTTACTCTTTTGCTATTATGTGCTAGTTTTTTAAGTGCCGCACCTGTAAAAAGTGAGGCAGAAGCATTAAAAAATGTGAAAAAATCTATAATTAAGCATAACCTTGGTGGTAAATTAGGAACAAAGTGTATGAAATTTTACATTGATGAAACTGCGGAAGATTTTCAGGTTGATGTACGTAGTGATAATGAAAAATGTGGTGGAGATCCTAGAGTTGAACCTCGTATGTTCAGTTACACTGTAAATAAAAAAACTGGTAAACTTAAAACAGACAGTTTTGAATATGCAAAGGAAAAAGGAATTGACTGGGAAGGCGATTATCTGTCTATAGATTAGCGATGCAGAAAAATATAGTTAATTAAAACTTAAAGGAGAAATGATTTTTATGAAAAAATTAGTTTTAACAGGATTGCTTGTATTAAGTGCAATGGCATTTGCAGCAAAAATTACTACAACAGGAAAAAGCTGGGAGAAAATTGAAAAAGAAAATAAAGTTCCCGAACAGGAAATCAGCATAATGAATTTTAGCTGGTTGGATAAAAAAGATGGTGTAGAGGGTGTATATAACACATATAGCTTTAAAATAGGGAAATTAGAATCTGATAAAAATAATAACTTTTATCTATCATCATATTATGATGAAAAACCTGAAAATGGTCTTCCGCTAGTATCAGATTTTAATAATATCAAAAATTTAAATGGTTTTACCATTAAAGAAAGTCTTGATGAAAATTCTGAAGTTTATGTTTCATATTATAAAATAAGAAAAACAGATGTAAAAGGAATTTATTATATAGACAACTATATTGGTCAAGATGGGAAAAAACATCCTAAATTGTACTTTGGATTTGATGAAAAAACTAAAAAGGTTGTAATTACTGATAAAAATGGTAATATAAAGAATGTATTGGAATATTATCCAGCAGGTTAGTTATAAAATTAATATTTAAAAAAAATATAAATGAAAGCAAGGGATAAAAAATGCTAAAAAAAATAGGAATAGCAATGTTAATTATAGCAAGTTTAGGAATTGCAGCTACAACAAATGAATCAAAACAAATTAAATTCCATAAAACATTTAAAGAAAGTAATCAGGTAAATAAAAATTTAAGCAATGAAGATAAAGAAATAATAAATATAGCAATAAACTTTGCAAATGAATATATACAATTAAAAAACCCTGATGAGTTCGATAAATGGTTTGCAAAAGCTCCAATTACAGAAAAATTTAGAAAGGAATATTTTAGAAAAGAAAAATATATAGATTTAAAGGAAAAAGAATTGTATGCAGTAACAAGTGAATCACCTAAAGAAAAATTAACTCCTGCTGAAAAGAAATTTTTAAAAGAAAACAATGATATATATTCCTATTATCAATACGATCCTTTATTGGGATTAGGAATAGAAGATTTAGCACAGGAAAGTGAATTTTTACTGAAAGAATATGATCCCGAATCTAAAACAGTTTATTTAAAAGATAAGTATGAGGAAGAATTTGTTATTGATGGTAGAAAAAATTATCAAGGTGGAACAGAAATAATATTAAAACTTGTAAAACAAAATGGAAAATGGTTAATTGATGAATCAAAAATAAAATAATTTAAAAAAAATAAAGGAGAATTAATTATGAAAAAAATGTTATTATTTATGATGTTATTATTATCAGCAACAGTATTTGGAGAAAAAGTTACGAATAAAATTAATTTTGAAATTTCTCCAAAAGAATTGAGAAATATTGTGAAAAGTGAACCGTTGTCAAATTCACACGATAATGGTAGTTATGCTGTTTATTATTATGCAAATGTAGAGGATCCGTTAGGTGTAAAAAGACAATTTAACAGTTTTGCTTTTTCTGAAAATAAGTTGTATTCAACAATCTTTGATTCAGTAACAACAGATGAAGAACATGCAAAAATAATTGAAGCTTATAAAAAAAATATAAATAAGATTTCTAAAGAAAAAATGAATATAAAAGAGCGTAAAGGAGCTTTATTATTATATAATTCAAAAAAAATAATTGAAATATATAGAGTAGTAGACCATACATTTATAAATGTTGCTCTTTATAGTGCTGGAAAATTAAACAATAGTTTGAAAAATTATGAATAAATATAAAAAATGAAAGCGAGTGATAAAAATGTTAAAAAAAGTAGGAATAGCTATGTTAATCGTAGCAAGTTTAGG
>NZ_KI271335.1:28545-30033 GCF_000469385.1 Leptotrichia sp. oral taxon 879 str. F0557 | reverse complement strand
AAGTAGTGAGGATAAAGAAGCGATAAATACAGCAATAAACTTTATGAATGAATATATAGAAATTAGAGATCCTGATGAGCTTGATAAATGGCTTGCAAAAGCTCCAATTACAGAAAAATTCAGAAAAGAATACCGAAGAAGAGAAAAACATATAGAATTAAGTCAAAAATCACTTGAAGGAAAATTATCTCCTGCTGATGAGAAATTTTTAAAAGAAAATGACGATATTCATTATGAGTATGATGCCTTATTAGGAGCAGGAATAATAGATATAAGAGAAGAAAGTGGATTTCAATTGAAAAAATATGATTCTAAGTCTAAAACAGTTTATTTAAAAGATAAATACGAGGAAGAATTTGTTGTTGATGGTACGAAAAATTATCAAGGTGGAACAGAAATAATGTTAAAACTCGTAAAACAAAATGGAAAATGGTTAATTGATGAATCAAAATAAATTAGACAAAGAAACAAATGATATAGTGAAATAATATATTCATTGGAATATATAGAGTAGTAGACCATACATTTATAAATATTGTTCTTTATAGTGCTGGAAAATTAAATAATAGTTTGAAAAATTATGATAAATATAAAAAATAAAAGCGAGTGATAAAAATGTTAAAAAAAATAGGAATAGCTATGTTAATCGTAGCAAGTTTAGGAATGTCAGTTACAAGAAATAAATCAAAAGTAGGTAAACTTCAGAAAACAGTTAAAGAAAGTAATCAGGCAAATGCAAAATTAAGTAGTGAGGATAAAGAAGCGATAAATACAGCAGTAAACTTTATGAATGAATATATACGAATTGAAAATCCTGATGAGTTCGATAAATGGTTTGCAAAAGCTCCTATTACAGAAAAATTCAGAAAAGAATTTCAAAGAAGAGAAAAATATATGGAATTAAGTCAAAAAGCACTTGCAGGAAAATTAACTCCTGATGAAAAGAAATTTTTAAAAGAAAATGAGGATATTACTTATGACTATGATCCTTTATTAGCAGCAGGAATAATGGATATAAGAGAAGAAAGTGAATTTCAATTGAAAAAATATGATTCTAAGTCTAAAACAGTTTATTTAAAAGATAAATACGAAGAAGATTTTGTTGTTGATGGTAGAAAAGGTCATCAAGGTGGAACAGAAATAACATTGAAACTTGTGAAACAAAATAGGAAATGGTTAATTGACGAATCAAAATAGAAACAAAAATAAAATTTTCATGCTGTATATTATTATGCAGATGTGGAAGATTTGTTAGACGTGAAAAGGCAGTTTAATAGTTTTGCTTTTTCTGAAAATAAATTGTATTCATCAATCTTTTATTCAGCAACATTAGATGAAGAATATGTAAAAATAATTGAAGCTTACAAAAATAATATAGGTAAGATTTAAAAAAAATGAATATAAAAAGTGTAAAGAATCTTTATTGTTGTATAATTCAAAAAAATAATTAGACTTATTCGACAACCTATAGTTCAAAATTATAAATTG
>NZ_KI271335.1:28152-28445 GCF_000469385.1 Leptotrichia sp. oral taxon 879 str. F0557 | reverse complement strand
TCACATGCCCTATGTAGACTCTCCGCTTTGAAATTTTCTATTCTCTTTAGTTAATTTGTTCCTTTTTGTCAATTTTTTAGGTATCAAGCTGTTACTGTGTATCTTATTCATGCCTATGTATTCTTTGTCAGCAATTAAAAGTATATTTTTAAAAAAATGCATGCAGCTTTTACAGAATAGCTTAAAGTCATGAACGTTTCCATGTGAAAATGAGACGTTAAGCATCCTCAGATATTTTTCATCTGCCACTATCTGAGCCTTTATCATGTGCTTTTTCTTTTTTCTTGAGTAAT
>NZ_KI271335.1:27731-28052 GCF_000469385.1 Leptotrichia sp. oral taxon 879 str. F0557 | reverse complement strand
GTCAACCAGTACAACCTCTATCTCAGTGTCCCTGGCAAGCTCCCTCTTTTTAGACAAAGAAAACTCCCCGCTTTTTATCAGTATGTTCTCAGTTTATTTAACACACTTACAGATGGTACTTTTTGTAACGCCATATTCAAAGGCAATATTTTCGATAGTTCTTAATACAAAATCATAATTATAAACCCGTCAAGAACAGATAGTTTTGACAGATGTCCGCCTCTTAAGTGGATGCCTCGTTCAAAAGTGTTATTTTTAATACCAAAAATTTTCTGATAGTCTTCTTTCTTAAGTTTTTTTATTCTTTCAACATCATTTATC
>NZ_KI271335.1:27339-27631 GCF_000469385.1 Leptotrichia sp. oral taxon 879 str. F0557 | reverse complement strand
CAGACAGTTTTGACGGATGTCCGCCTCTTAAGTGTTCAATTCTATATGCTTCATTCAAAAGTTTCAGTATTTTATCAAAAGTATTCTTTTTAATACCAAAAATTTCCTGATAGTTTTCTTCCTTAAGTTTTTTTATTCTTTCAACATCATTTATCATTTATCATTTTCATCACTAGTATTGTTCTTTATACAAGGTTATCGAGTAGGTCTATTCAAAGGCATGACTACAATAGATCCTGAAGTCACAGCACGACAAATGCATGAATATTTTAAACTATTTCTTTATATTTAT
>NZ_KI271335.1:20657-27239 GCF_000469385.1 Leptotrichia sp. oral taxon 879 str. F0557 | reverse complement strand
TTTTCATCACTAGTATTGTTCTTTATACAAGGTTGTCGAATAGATCTATTTTTAAAAATATATAATATTGCATGTTAATAAAATTATTTTTGACTTATGAAACACCCTCAAATGTTTGTTATAAACTTTTTTTATTTTTACCACGCAGAGTTTATTAGAACTTCTTCTCCATAGCCACCGTTCATTTTTTGTGGATTTGTAGAGTTGTAAGCTCTTTGAACTCTTATTCCTCTTATTCCTAATTCTCTTGCGGCTAGGATATCATCATCACTGTCGCCATAGTGGATTGAGACATTGTGTTTTTTGATGTAGAATGATTTGTCATATTTGTAGCCACCTGTTGGCGTGTCAGCTGTATATTCTACGTAAACTTCTTTTGGTAGTTCAAAGTATCTTTGCAATGTTTTAGAAAGTTTTGTAGAAGTGTAGTTTTTATCTTTTGAATGTTTTGTTCTTCCTGTGATGAAAAATACGTTATCTCCTCTTTGCAAGTGCATTTTTATCAAGTCTTTTGCAGATTGTTTTGGAATTGAATGTTCATCTCCATTTTCAGCTACATAATCCCAGAATTTTTGGTTGTACAGGTAACTTACAGCTCCTCTTTTATCTCCTGGAATTTGGAAATAATGTTGCCCATAGATAAAATATCCGCTTGAATGAAGCAATGTGTCATCAATGTCAAAACTTACATTAATTGGACCTTTACCCTCCAAACTTTTCTTAATATCATCAACAGACACAAAATGAACAGCCTTCTGAACTTTATCTGTTGAATAAAATCCCTCATGAGTATAAGGAACCTTTGGTCCTGCTGCAAATACTACAGATGCAGCAAATAAAAATAATAATGCTTTTTTCATAACATTTCCTCCTATATATTTTTTATTTTTTTAAATATAATTTTATTCCATTTTTCAAAACATTCTCTTTTTTTCTCTAAAAATTTTTCCAAATATACTTCTAAATTTTTTACTTTATCTCTTGGAGAAAGTACATCCTTTAGTCTAATGTACACTAAAGATTAAGCCTTTTCTTTGAATTGTTATATTCTTAAAAAAATTTTTGCTATTTTATAGGTTTACAACCTATAAATTCTCCCTTTGCTGTATAAGTGCATATATTCCCTGATTTATCTTCCATTTTTTTGGGAATTTTAAAATAGGAGCAACTTGCAGCCATTAATGTAAATAAAGCTAATATTATAAATATTTTTAACTTTTTCATAGGAAAACCTCCTGAAAAATAGTTTGTTATTTAAAATTTTAAAATTAAAAGTCAAAAAAAAGATGTTCTCCCAAAAGAAAACATCTCTCAAATTCCTATATATCAAATACAATAGATTTAACTCTTGTCATGCTTTCTATGCTATATTTTATTCCTTGAACTCCTGCTCCTGAACCTTTGATTCCTAAGAATGGGAAGCTGTCAGGCCCTCTTTGAGTCTTGTTATTTATGTGAACTGTTCCTACTTCTAGTTTTTCAGCAATTTCAAATGCCAATGGGAAATTTTTTGTAAATACTGCTGATTGTAGTCCATATTCTGATTTATTTGCAATTTCTACTGCTTCATCTACAGATTTTATTCTGATAATTGGTAATACTGGTCCAAATGGCTCTTCCCAAGCAATTCTCATATCAGTTGTTACATTGTCAAAAACTACTGGCCATATTAAGTTTTTTTCTCTTTTTACTGTAGTCAATGCTTTTGCACCTTTTTCTTCTGCATCTTTTATTAATCCTTCGATAAAGTCTGCTGATGGAGTATCAATTACTGTTGTAATATCAGCATTATCAAAAGGGTCTCCCACAGTTAATTTTTCAACTTCTGCTTTTATCAAATTAGCCAATTTATCAGCAACAGAGTCCATTACAAGCACTCTTTTGATAGCAGTACATCTTTGTCCAGAATAGCTGAATGCTCCTGCTACGATATCTTTTGCAGCTTTTTCTAAATCAGCGTCTTCCAATACGATTCCAGCGTCTTTTCCACCTAATTCAAGCATAATTGGTCGCATTCCTGCAAGTTTTCCAATTTTTTCCCCAATCGGTGTACTTCCTGTAAAGTTTATAAAATTAACTTCTTTATGTTCAATCAAATAATCTCCAATTTCAGAACCTTTTCCAGTTACAGAGTTTAATACTCCTGCTGGAATTCCAGCTTCTGCAAATACTTGAGTTAATAACAATCCGCTAATTGAACCTTGTGTAGGCGGTTTAAAAATTACTACATTTCCTCCAATTAATGCTGGTGCAATTTTAGACGCTGATAAGTTTACTGGATAGTTAAATGGTGCGATTGCAAGTACAACCCCAACTGGCTCTCTTTTTACTGCTCCGTATTTTCTCTTGCTTCCAGCTTCAAATCCACCACCATTTACAAATTCACCTGTGATTCTAAGTCCTTCTTCTGCAGCATATCTAATCAAATCCGCCGTTCTTACTACTTCTGAAATAGCAGCCTTAATTCCTTTTGCCACTTCTTTTGCCAAGTTTTCCCCAATTTTATCTTTATCTCTTTCAAGAATATCTGCAGCCTTATTCAAATAAGCCGCTCTTTCTACAGCTGACAATGCTCTCCAAGCAGGTAGAGCCTTTCTAGCAGATTCCATAGCATAATCAACTTCTTCTCTTGACATAGCTGGTACAGTTCCAAGTTCTTCCCCATTTATTGGCGAATAAATAGTTATTGTATTTTTAGAGTCTTTCCATTCTCCATTTACTAAATTTTTATAATTCATTAAAAATTCCTCCTTATTTTTATTTTTCTATATTTTATATTTTAGCATATATTTTTCATAATTAATATAGTTTTTTTCATATATTTTTCATATTTTCCATTTTCTGAAAAAGTAATAGAAATTTGATTGACTGATAAAATAGTATGTGATATAATAAACATATATAAAAAACGGAGAAAAATATTCTGTATTAACAAAAAAGTGTAAAAAATGCTCTACTCATAATTGATTAGAGTATTTTTTTATGTTATAGTACTTTGGGCTTCACCGCCCAGTTGACACAGAATGGAGGTGAGATTGTGATAAGCGGAGATTTCATCTTTGCTGTTATTATAGCCATAATTTTCTATTTCTATTTTAGCAAATAATAATTTTAGCCTCCAATCTCCGTTTGCCC
Source organism: Leptotrichia sp. oral taxon 879 str. F0557 (assembly GCF_000469385.1). GTDB lineage: Bacteria > Fusobacteriota > Fusobacteriia > Fusobacteriales > Leptotrichiaceae > Leptotrichia > Leptotrichia mesophila. The sequence continues at coordinate 24,104 of NZ_KI271335.1, read as the reverse complement.
ACAGATATAGTAATCTGTGGGTTTTTACTTATTGACACCTAAAGATGTTTTCACTTTCTGCTTATCTGTAAGAAAAAAATTTGTAATTGCAAAAAAAATAATATTATATTATAATGAATATGAATACTTGTTTAAAATTATTGAAAGATTGAGTATTTGATAATATTTTTTCAGAAAGGAAAATAATGGAAAAACAATATTTTGAAAGTTTTGATAATAAAAAAATTCCTTATTTATTTTTTGAATCAAAAAGAGAAAAATATAAAAATAATGTTGTTATATTTCATGGAATGATAGAGCCTATTGACAGATATGCTGAATTTGCAGAATTTTTGGCTTCTAATGGATATAATGTGTTTGTTATGGAAATTCGTGGCCATGGCGAGCTGAAGGACGGTGAAATTGGAGATTTTGGAAAAGGTGGTATAAAATCTGTCTTTAAAGATATTGACAACTTTTTCACAAAAATTCTGAGTAAAGTTGGAGCGACTCCAAGCAATACAACTATTCTCGGACATAGTATGGGAGCTCTTATTGGAATACAATGGGGAATAAAAAATAAATACAAATACTTTATTTTGTCAGCTTTCCCTTTAAAAAGCCAATTAGAAGTCATCGGTGGAAAACTTGCTACTCTTTTGGAAAGAATTATTTTCAGAAAAGTTTCTGCATTTAACAAAATTTTTGAAAAATGGAATTCAGTATTTGAGCCAAATACAACTAAATTTGACTGGTTAACAAGAGATGAGGCTGAAAATAAAAAATATGAAGATGACGAACTTTGCGGCTATCCTGTTACACCAAAGTTTTTTTCTGGAATTTTTTCTACAATGTCATTTATTAACAAAAATTATAAAAAATTAGATGAACATGCAAAAATATTGGCTGTTTATGGAACTAATGACAAAGTAATTGACATTCCATATATCAGTAAAATTTTTAATATATTAAGAAAGAAAAAAAGAAGAATAAATATTCTTGAAAATAAAAACGGACGGCATGAATCGCTCAATGAAACAAATAAACATGAAATTTATGATGAAATTTTGAAGTGGTTAAATGCAAAAGATTTTTAATTTATAACAAAAAATTTAAAAAATTTGCAAAAAATAATAAATTTTTATCGAAAAATATGATATAATTAAGAAAGTTAATTTTAATAGGAGGAAAAATGGGAGCATTTGATTTTGTAAAAATATTTAGAGTAAATAAAAGTATCTCAATAGATTTGGGAACTGCGAACATATTAATTTATGATAAGCAAAGAAAAAAAATAGTGTTAAATGAACCATCTGTAGTTGCAAGAGATAGAAAAACTGGAAAATTAATTGCAGTTGGAAGAGAAGCTAGAGAAATGTTAGGAAAAACTCCTGAAAGTATCCAAGCTATCAAGCCTTTACAAGACGGAGTTATTGCAGATATTGACTCAACAAAGGAAATGATTACATACTTCATTCATAAAATTTATGGAAATTCATTATTCAAACCCGAAGTAATGATCTGCGTACCAATTGAAGTTACAAGTGTGGAAAGAAAAGCCTTATTTGATGCAGTAAAAGGTGCTAAAAAAACATACATTATTGAAGAAGGAAGAGCTGCTATTATCGGTTCAGGTGTAAATATTTCACAACCTGAAGGAAGTATGGTAATCGATATAGGTGGAGGTTCTACTGATATTGCAATTCTTTCACTTGATGAGATTATCGCAAGCAAATCAATCAGAATCGCTGGAAATAGATTTGATGAAGATATTGTAAGATACGTAAAAAGAAAATATAACTTGCTAATCGGAGATAGAACTGCTGAAAAAATAAAAAAAGAAATGGCTACAGCAATAAAAGTTCAATCACCTGAAGTTATGGAGATAAAAGGTAGAGATTTGGAATCTGGTATTCCTAACACTGTGGAAATTAATGCAAACGAAATTTATGAAGCAATTGAAGATTCTTTATTCCAAATTGTAAACTCTACAAAAGAAGTTCTTGAAAAATGTCCTCCTGAACTTGCTGCAGACATTTTGGACAACGGAATTGTAATGACTGGTGGAGGTTCGCTAATCAAAAACTTTATTGATATGATGGAAAAAGAAGTTGGAATCAAGGTGTTCTTATCTCCAAATCCATTGGATTCAGTAGTTTTAGGTGGAGGAGCCGCATTTGACAACAAGAAATTATTGAGAACTCTTCAAATGAAAGAAAATTAATATTTGTTGTTGATAAAAAAAAAGAGAAAATGAGAAAAAATGAAATTACAGGAAATAACTGAAAAATTTAAAAATGAAATAAATCAAGATAAAATAAGTGCAAGTTACCTCTTTTATGGTGATAAGAGAGTTGACTTGCTTTCTTATGCACTAATGTTTTCAAAAATGATTATGACAAAGGATGTGCAGAATGACTCTGAAAAAGAGAAAATAAAACGGCTTATTGACAATTTCCAGCATCCTGACATTGAAATAATAAATAAAAACAATGAAAACATAAAAATTGACGAAGTGCGGGAAATCATCTACTCATCAATAGAATCTTCCTTTAATTCGCCAAAAAAAATATTTATCCTGTGCGGAATCGAAAACTTGCGAAAAGAATCTTCAAACGCTCTTTTAAAAATTTTGGAAGAGCCTCCGCAAAATGTATACTTCATACTTCTATCAAGAACATTAAACATCATTTCTACAATAAAATCCCGTACAATCAAATTTCATCTATCTGGAATGAATAACGATGAACTGAGAGTCAGCAAGGAAATCTACTATTTCTTTGATGGAAATGAAAACGATATTTTAGAATTTAAAAGGCAAAATCTCTCACTTGATGATATTCAGTTTCAAATTAATACTGTGGAAGATATTTTACAAATTATTTTTGAAATGAAAAATTACACAACTGGAGAACTGGTTATAAAAAATAATCTAGATCTGATGATAAAATATAATAAAAGTATTGAATTGTTATCACAGCGAATACGTTTCTGGGATATTGAAAACGTATATTTTTTTATAAATGAAATCGAAAATGAACTAAAAAAGGAAAAGGAATTTCTGATAAATTTCCTTTCAAAAATCATTATAAACGCAAAACATTCTGTGGAAGCAGACAAATTGAAAAAACTGATAAATTTGAAAAACAGCATTAGAAGCAATGTAAATGTGAAAAGTGTGATTTTTAACTTTTTTGATATTTTACAAAGTTCTTAAAAAGAATAAATTAATACTATTTCCCATTTAAAGAACAAATACCAAAAATTCATGAAATTAAAGTTATTTTTTTACAATATTGTGCTATTCTATCCTTTAATTAAATTTTGTCATTAAGTATCCATATAAGGGATTTTTATTTAGATTATGAAAAACTGTTTATTATTAATAAATATTTTTTCATAATCTTATGTTTTTTCTTTTCATAAAGCAAGGGAAATCAGTCGCCATTTCCCTTGCAACCCTGGCTC
>NZ_KI271335.1:0-20557 GCF_000469385.1 Leptotrichia sp. oral taxon 879 str. F0557 | reverse complement strand
GTCGCCATTTCCCTTGCAACCCTGGCTCGTCTAAGCATTTTTTTGAAATAAAAACGAAACTCGCTAACGCTCAGACAGTCGTTTTCATTCCAAAAAAATCACGACATTCTGTACTAAATTATAAAGATTATTATATTTAAATTCTAGGCTTTTGTATTTGGAAAATATTAAATAAGCAAAATTTCTTTAAAGGAAAAATAACTGTCTGAGCGTAGTTTTACGAAGCGAGTTTTATTTTTTCTTTATAAGAAAGTTTTGTGTAAAGCGGGGTAGTTCGTAGAACGTTTCGCTATTATCTTTAATATAGTAACCAGTTATACATGTTAAAATAACTTTTATTGCGAAAAAGGGCATGGCGTCTGATGCTCTTACATTACAAAAAAATTGAATAAAAAAATAGAAAAAACTATTATTAATCGTAATACTTATAAATAAAATTATAAAAGTCTTTAAGATGGATACTTAAGAATTACACTTGATTTTTTTAATAAAGCTATTGAATTACTTATTGTAAAATTTTATTTCTATTATTTAAATGGGGTTTAGTCTAATAAAGATAAAATGGGAAATAAACTGTGTATTCAGAATATCTCCCATTTTTTTATAACATTTAAATAGCAGAAATCAGTTAAAATAATTTTTTAAAAGATTTAGAGAAAATATTATAAATTTAATTTTTATCTTTTACTATCGGAACCCAAAGTTCTATTTCATAGTCAGGATTATACATATCTCCTTCGCTATAAACTTCAAAATTAGAAGAAAAGATCTATATCATTTTTCGACTTTTTTCCCCAATAATTTCTGTACAAATTTTATAATTTTTAAAAACGAGTAATAAAAATTCTAATTTTATTATTTTCAGTTAATTTCTTTCAATAAATTGAATATTGTGTATAGAATTATTAAACTTATCTATATATGCTTCTTCTGTATCGGTAGAGAGCCCTAAAGTATTTCCATAAATTTCTATTAAATCTATATCCACCAAACCTCTCATCTCACTTACAGGCTCAAAAATAGCTTCATGTCCAAATGATCTAGGATGTTCCATGTTTTTTTCTAATAATAACATATTTGAATCAGCTAAATACACAACATCAAAAGGCCCTAAAGTATAGTATGTCATTTTTTCTTTTACATTAAATTTTTCATCATTATAATCGCGTAAAATTAAATACTGATTTACAGTAACATTTCTAAAAACTTTTTCTCCGACTCTACATAATCTAGCTTTAAATGATAAAATTCTATCATTTATATTTTCTGTTAATTTTCCTATTCCTATACAATAAACACTATCGTTATGCATTGAACTTCTTACATATCCATAATTCTCATTTCCAAAATTTATTATTCCCATTAATATCATTATAATAAATATATATTTTTTCATAAATTGTATTTCCTCTCTTCTTACTTTAAGTTTTTTATATTTCAAAAAACTCCTCAATCGTAGTTTTCAATCCATGCTCCACATTTGATGTAGAAATAAATTTAGCTATTTCCTTAATTTCAGGAATTGCATTTTCAACAGCCACAGGCATTCCCACGTACTCCAGCAACGGCTTATCATTGGCACTATCACCAACTGCAATCATTTCTTCAGGTTTTATATTTTCAATTTCTCCCAATTTTTTCAATGTTTTTCCTTTATCCACATTTTTGTTGGCAATTTCTAGGAAGATTGGTTTTGAAATGGCGATAAAATAATCATTTCCGTGAACTTTATTCATGTGTTCTTGAGCAATCAATACTTCTTCAGGCTTTCCAATAATCATACATTTTGTAGTTTTATCAATTCCTTTTTTCGTCAATTCTTCAAGTGTATCGAATTTTTGAAATTTCATCTTGCATTGATCGGCTTCATACATTACTCCATCTGTCGCTTCAGTTCCATAAATTGTATCTCCAACGTATAAAATCATCGGAACATTTATTTCCTTTGAAACTTTATAAACATTTTCAATATCCTTTTTTTCAAGCCCTTCGTGAAAAATCACTTCGTTTGTCTTCATATCAATTAATTCGCCACCGTTAAATGCCAGCACATATCCTTCGTATTTATCCATTTCAAGCTCTTTTGCATATTCAAGCATCGCATAACTTGGTCTTCCACTCGCAAGTACAAATTTAACACCTTTTTCTCTCTGAACTTTAATAATCGCCTCAACATTTTCCTTTGTTATCCCATGCTCCTCATCAAGCAATGTTCCATCCATATCAGTCGCAATTAATTTATAATCCATAAAATCCTCTCACTTTCTCTATTTATAATAATTTTACTAATTCTCATTCAAATCTTTTTCTGTAGTTGCCCAACTTGTTGCCAGTCTTATCACTGTGTGTTTTTCATCTGTATAAAATGCCAAAAAATTACTGCTTTATATTGGTATTATACAGGAAATATGGGGAAAAATCTAACTTATAAAAATTTAAATCCATTTTCTATTTCTTCTATCAACGCAGTAATATTTGTTGCTCTTCCCTTATAATTTTGAATTTCTTTATAACTTTCTTCATAAATGTTCCAGGTTTTTATTTCACTTTGTGAAAATGAGCTTTTAAAATCTTTTTCCCCATTTGACACATCTATTGCAAATTCTGTAGATAATTTTGTTTTTTCCTTATCAGATAATTTATTTTCTATACCATATAAAACATGTTCTAAATTATTTCCAAAAAAAATTACTTCAAATGGTTGTTGTCTCGAATCTTTAGATTTTCCAATTTTCTTTAATTTAAACAATTTATTTAGACATTTCCTTTTATTTATTAAATTTTCTTTTTCTATTTTGAAACAATTATCTGTATCAGTTACATAATAAATTTTTATAATATCTGCCCATTTTATAACATTTGATGGCTTTTTTAAAAAACTATTTACAACTTTTTGTAATTCTTTTGTTACATTTGAAGATGTAATTTCAAATTCTTTCGAATATTTTTTATATCTTGTCAACATATCACCATGTATCACAATTGGTGTAACCCTTTTTTTCAATTTATTTATAGTTCTGTTTATCCATGGAACAAGAGTTTCTTCGTCACTAATTCCCTCAACTATTATTAATATAACACTCCCCTTCATTTATTTCACCAACTTCCTCATATACAATGCTATTTCTGTTTCACTTATATTTAATGGATTTATATTATCTTCACTCCATATTGCTTGTGATCTTATGTACTTTTGTCTTAAGTTTGTTGTTTTGGAAATTCTTTTAAAATAGCTGTAATTTATTTTGTCTTCATCAAGAGAAGTAACTATTATATTTTCTCCTTTTAATCTTTCCATTGGAGAAAGATTATGGGCGGTAAAAATTAGTTGTCCTTTTGCTATTTTTGAGATTTGTTCCAAGATTACTGCGAGCAAATATTCAAAAATATGGGCATCTAATTCATCTATTACTACAAGCGCATTTTCGTCTTGAATACAGTAAATCAAGGCTGATAATATTGAAACTATCTTTTGTATTCCTACAGATTCATTTTTTATAGAAATTTTATCTCCTTTTTTTATTACATATAAGTTTATTCCTTTTTCCTTTTCTTTTTCAGTTATTCTTTCTCCCTCTACTTCGCATATCAATTCAGAATCAGGTATAATTGCTTTAAAAATTCCGTTTATTTGTTTTACAGTATTTATAATTGCTTCTGCTATATTTTCAGAATAAAAGTTATTATTTTGGTTAAGTGTAATCGGGATTGTTCCTTGTGAATTTTCCAAGTGGATATTCATATTTAAGAAAATTTTCAAATTTGTCATTGCTTGATTTTCTAAGGTTATAACAAAAATTTTAGTTAAATAGTTTTCAATTTCTAAAAAATTTGTCAATACATTTTCAAGTTCATCATTCAGTTTTATTTTATTTTCACTTTTCTGATTCTCAATAATTTGACTAAAAATAATCCCTAAGTAACTATTTAAATTTACATTTTCTAAATTTATACTTAATTTACTTGTTTCCTGCTGTTTCAATATTTTTTCTATTATATTGATACTTTCAGATTTTTTTAACTTAATTTGCTGTACTTCATAACTTTTAAAAGAAATTAATTTTTTATAAGTTTCTCTTTTTTTATCTACATTTTTATATAAAATTTTTTCTTCCATAGGCAAAATATTATTAAACTTATCTTTTGAAAAAATTAAAATAATCTTATATTTTTTTGTTTCACCTTCTATTTCAAACTCAATAGAAGTAGTAGTTTCTCCTATTTTTATAAAATTTTTTAACTTTTCATCCAATTCCTTTTCCATAAAATCAGGTTTATCAATCAAAAAATATTCTCTTACAACTTCAATTGCCTCTATTACAGCCGTTTTTCCACTTCCATTAGGTCCGTAAATTGCTGATAAATTATTGCTTTTAAATTCTATTTTTGAATTTTTTATATTTTTAAAATTCTCTAATTTTATAGATTTTAATTTCAAAACTAATCTCCTTTACTAAAATGTATTTTATTAACTATATTATACTATATTTTTGAATTTTTTCAATAAAAATTTGATAAAAATACATTTTTTTATCATTTTTTTACATGATTTTATATTTTTTTGTTTTAAATTTATTGTATTTTACTATACACTCTATCTTTAAAAAAAACATCTCAAAAAGCCAAAAAAACTTTTCAAGACAGTTTTTAAAAACAAATATTCTAATTTTTTATTTTTATCCTCCAAGATAAGCCTTCTTAATTTCAGGATTTGTAAGCAGTTCCTTCCCTGTTCCTTCCAGAATTATTTTTCCAGTTTTCAGAACGTCGCCTCTGTCTGCAATTGATAGTGCCACATTGGCATTTTGTTCTACTAACAGTACAGTTACGTTTTCTTCTTTATTGATTCTTACAACATATTGATATTATACAGGAAATAAGGGTAAAAGTCCACTTAATAACCTTTTTTATTAAATATTAATCTGCCTAAAAATATTTTCTAATCAAAAAAAAAAACTAAGGGTTTTAAGGTATAATATAACTAAATTGACTCGATAAATTAAATTTCAAAAAATTAAGGAGAAAAACATGAAAAAACTATTTTTAATTGCAATGCTATGCCTAACATTCACAATTCCAGCAAAGGCAGACTTCTGGAAAAAACTGAAAAATGCAGTAACTGGAACAGGCAGTTCATCATCTTCGTCAAACAGTTCTGGGAAAACTGGCGGAACTAGGGGGTATATAAGAACAGACAATCGAGGAAATAAAGAAATCGTAAATCCTTTTGATAAAAATGACTTTAGAGCAGAAGACAGTGTATATTCAGATGAAAGAACGTCTATATATAGACATAAAGATTTAAAAGGAACAGCAACTAAAGTAAATTACATAGAATGCAGACTAAAACCAGGAGGATTTTTAGAATGGGTAGGAAAGGAATCATATTATGGATATGTTAAATTTCCAGTATACAAAATAATAGGTAAAGTACCTATTTCAGGATGTTTTTCAAGAGATAAATCAGGTAAAGAAAAGGAAATTAATGATGATTTATATTTGGATCATAATTTAGCAATGTATATTTGGGACAATCAACTAACAGTAACTACTTTGGCAATGAAAAACGGTAAAGCTGAAAATGGCTATATTCCTTGGTTTGATTCAACAAATCCTGAAGCTGAAATCTTTATTAATGGGAAAAAATTTAATTAATTTGTAAAAATTTATCAGAATTTTAGATTGTCTGATTATTTTGGAACGACAGAAACTGGGAGAAATCCCAGTTTTCTTGAAAATAGTTATTAATAAAAAAATAAATTTATAAAAAAGGAAAGAAGGAAAAATTTATGAAAAAGACTATATTATTATTCGTGCTGGCAACATCTCTATTTGCTTTTTCAGCAAGTAAAACTTCTAAAAAGAGCAGAAGAATTAAAAAAGAAAGAACCACATCAACATCTAAAAAAAGCGGAAAAAAGAAAGATGCAATGAATATGGAAAGATTTAGCTTTCACGATTTAGCAAACTATCCCAACCGCCCTGCACCTACCAATTATAAAAAAGTTCGAGAGGAATATTTTAGAAAAAATCCTGATAAAATTCCTCCAAGTATGAGAGATCAGTATGCGAAATAAGATAAAACAGAATATTTAAAGAAAGGAAGAAAAGTCAATGTCATAAATTATTTAAATTTTTAACGATTTTTCATCATTAACATTGAAACTCATATTTTGGGCTTCTGTTATACTGCATATTCTCATTATAGTCCTATCTATAAGACGTAAACCTCTCGAAGGAGTAACAAAAGGAAAAGTATGGATTACATATCTTGTATCATACTGGTTATTAGGATTTGTGGCAGGAACAATTGCAGGAGCTGCTTTATTCCTTATACTAAAAGGTATATTTTACATTCTTAGCCTGTTTAATTATAGTCATCCAACTGAAATTACGATTTCTAGAATTGCAACAGCTGTACAATTTATAACTGGAGCAATTACTTTTGCTGTATTGAACAAAAAATATCTAACTTCCAAAGATAATATTGCCAGAGAAGAAAATACTACTACAAAGCAATACACCTTACTAATTTTAAAACTAATCGGAATAGGGATACTTGTATTATTTGCAATACCGTTAATTGCTCTATTTATAGCAGGCTATTTAGTATTTAAAGTGCTAGGAATTGGGAACTTTATTGGAAATGTTGCAGTAAACAGAGTTAGAGAAGTACACGATGATATCGATATCCATACTTACGAAAGACAACGATATAGTGGAAATGTTCAGCCACATGAACGAATTATTTCAGATTCAGAAGCAGAAGAAATTAAGGAAAGAATTAAAAAAAGAAATCAAATTTTTAAATAAAAAAGGAAGTGAAAATAATGAAAAAATTATTATTAGCAGGACTGTTAATTGGAAGTCTTGCATTTGGACAGACAATTACTGTGAAAAAAGGGAGCTACTGTACAGGGTTTTCTAGTATAGGTGGAGATTTTGGAAATGCCACAGGAGAACATTTTAGATTTTACGATACTTGTAATATTAATGGAACAGAGTATAAAGATGTTGCTTTAGGGTACACTTGGGGAAAAAATGATACTGTAGATTCAAATAAATTTTTAAATAAAAAATTGAAATCTAATCACAAAACATACATACATCCTGGCATAAAGCTAGATTTTGAAAAAAATCATCAAATAGACTTAAGAGGCTGGGGATTCCCAAAAACATCTGATTATCTATTTGAAAATATTGGATATAAGAGTAGGACTGTAAAAAATTATTTTGGGTTTGAAATGATAGAATATAAAAAACTTCCGTTTACTGATGAAATAAAATAAGGATAAATTTATAACAAAAAATTTGAAGAAAATCTGAAAGTTCTTGGACTTAATCCAAGTGGCGAACTGACTCTTCAAACTATAAAAAAGACACACAGAGCAAAAGCAAAGGAATTCCATCCAGACAAAAACCCTGGAAAGGATACCACTGCATATAAATGCCGCAAAAGAATACTTAGATGCCAATCTAGAATACTATTTATCTAAAACATCCAAAAACTAAAAGATCAATAATAAAGAAGATTAATATGAAATCTAACGAATACAGTTACATAAAACTATGTTATTTAGTAAAATATGTCTTTATTACTATTTTTGTCATAAGGGTATTAATTCTGAGTATGTTTTTTGGAAAAGCAATGAATGAACTGATGATAATGGTTGGTATTTATTCTGTTATTATTTTTTTCATTGAAGAATCCAGAAAAAAAACTTGCTAATAAATGATAAAGCAATATATCCTCTTTTGGTACTAAAAAACTATAAATTATTGCTTACATATAAATCAATATATGCAACTGTAGACCATCGAGAAAAATATAACCAAACGCTAAAAGAACTAGAAAATATGAAGCCAGATCAGTTTGAAAAAGAAACAGTCAAGACATATAATGAAATTACAAAACTTATTTCAAAAGAAAATATACAAGATTTAAAAGGCTACTTAATCTATCCGTATTCTGATGTAGCACATATATTACAAGGCGATGTTAAATAGACATATTAAAAGTTTTGAATTTAACACAGCAAATAACCTGAAAAATTAAATAATAAGCTGGGAGAAATCCCAGTTTATTTCTATATTGTATCTTTATAAATATCTTTGACTTCAAGGATTTTAATAAAAATTCATCTTTATAAGTAATTATTCTAAACCCTTGTTTTATCCTATTTAATCATTTTTGTTTAACTATAATTTTATATTTATAATAAAATAATAAACAATATTAATATTTTATGTGATATAATATAAAAAATTTTATAATTCAAGGAAGAGTTATAAAATAAAAAGTTTTAAGTATAATATAAACAGAAAATAACCTAATTCCTTGTACTTTATAATATAAAATTATTTATTAAATAACAAAAAAACTTAATACTAGGACAAAGTTATTTAAAAAATTTGAAAATAAAGGAGAACTAAATCATGAAAAAACTTATTTTAATGTTAATGCTTATTTTAGGAACTTTTACTTTTGCAGAAATAACGGAGCAGGAAACCGACAGTTTCTTATTGCCAAAAGCTCAATTTTACATCTCAAATCAGAAAGACTGGTTTTTGGGAGAAGATCCGGCTGATTTTGATGGTGAATATACTAAATGGGAAAAACATCATTATTTCATTAGTGTTCTTCCCGTCGGAAACAAATATAAAATTGCCTATATACCTTTTGAAGAAATAAAATCTTACGACAAAGAAGGCTATCCTGTTTTAACTTATACAACAACAAAACAATATGTTATAAAAAGCCAGAGAAAAGAAAATATACCTACAACAACTTCATATAATATTAACATTATGTTTGCAGGAATGTTTCCTGGAACTGAAATAAAAAATGGAAAAAAATATGAGAGAGATCGTTATCAAGTCCTTTCAGAAAGTGAATTAAATGCTCTGTTAAAGTCTAAAAATGCAAAAAGACTTGATTCAACTACAGAAAAAAATACAAAATTATATTTAGACTGGTTATTCCATAACAATAATTAAATTGTTTTTCAATAAAAAATTTTAAAGAAAGGAAATATAAGAAAATATGAAAAAGTTATCAATAGCAATTCTTATCTTGGCATTTATGGCATCTTGTTCAAATAAAGAAAATGGTAACACAAAAAATAGAAATAATACTTCAAATCAAACAGCTGCCTATATGAAGCTTCAAAATCCACAAGGACCTACTGTTGCACTTAACTTAACAGACTTTAAGATTGAAAATGAATTTATTTATTATCAAGGAAACATTTTTACAGGGAAAGTTACTTTTAATTTACCTCACAAAAGCGGGTATTTTTTTGTAAGTAATGGAAAACTGGAAGGAGAAACTGAAATAAATTATAAATTAAGTGGTACAAAAAAAGTACAAGTTTATGAGCAAGGAAAACTTGTTAAACTTACTCAAACTGAAAATAATATAATAACGGAAGTCATTTATTCTGATGATCCTAATTCTATCAGTAATCGAAAAATTGTGCAAATTACTACAAAATACGATAAAAATTCTTATTCAATGGATTTACAATCTATGATAGGAAGTATTCAGAAAAATGGGAAATTCATAAAAGATTTAAATGTAGAAGAAAATAAAAATGGTGATGAAAAATACGTAAGTGCTGTATTCGAGGAAAATGGTGGTGTTTATAAAACTTATTATAATTTTACTCGAGATGGAGCGATTTCTGAAATAAAATATAAATTGGATTCTAAAAATCAGAAAAGTGAAACATTGTCTGAAATAAGAAAATTAAACGATATAAATACAGTACTTGAAAATGGATTAACTTTATTTAGAAGAATATTAAGTTCTTCTGGTGAAAGTGCAACTCCAGAACAATCATCAGCACAACCAAATGGAGAAAATATATCAAATCCAACTCCAACGCAAACTAATCAAAATGAAGATGATTTAGCATTATTAGATAGAGTTTATGATGAAGTTATGCACAAAAACAATCCAGATATATTAAAAACTTTTTCAAAACGACAATTGGCATATATAAGAAATACATTATTTGCCAAAAAAGGATATATATTTACAAAACCTGAATATTCAAATTACTTTTCTCAAAAAAGCTGGTATCGTGGAACACAAACTAATCAAGATACTTTATTAAACGAAGAAGAAAAGAGATTTATTGATATATTCAGACGATATGAAAATTAATATTTATTATAAATTATTTCATATTCAAAAAATTTAAGCTATATAATTCAATTAATTTTCAGTCTAATAGTAATAGCTTAATAAATAAAAATTAGGAGGAAATATGAATAATAACAAAAATATCAATAACTTAATAGAACTTGGAGAAATAAAATTGTTATTTTGGTTAAGTGCTATAATATTTGTAACATTGGGATTTATTTTCATAAAAATAATTGGTATATTAGGACAATTTATGAATGGATTTGGTGGAATGATTGGAGGGGCTGTTGACGGCTATAATTCAATGCATTTATTATTTATTCTTTTTATAATTTTTGGAATTGCAAGTTTAATAAATATAATTGTAATATTTAGTATTCGTTCCAAAGCATTAAATTCAAATAACGCTAAAAAAATGAAAATACCTAATTATGCAAATCCTTTTAGATTAGCAATAGCAGGAATGGTAGTTCTAGTAATACTTATATTGTCTATTGCAGGATTGATACCTGAATTTCTTTTTAAATTATCTGTAATTACGGGTTTAATTACTCTAATTGGATGTCTTGTGTTTTCTACACTTACATTATTAAAAAATTATCCTATTGTTTTTTCAAAAAATAATATAGGAAACAACAACAATAATAATATAATTTCAGAAAATAATAATTCTAATAACCCTTCACAATCAGGATTTTTAGATAATATTTTACAAAAAGATAACGAAAATAATAAACTTTTCTTAAAAATAATATTTTGGTTAAGTACAATTTCATCGGCAATACTTCTTTATGCTGGAATAAAGGCTTTAAGTTTATATTCTAATGTAAAAAAATTGACTTCAGAAGCTAGCAGTTCCAGTTCTTTCGACAATCTTTTAAATAGTGGAATGAATACGTTAGGAGAAGGAATTGGATTTATTTCAACAGCAAAAATGTTGCAAAGTTTATTAAATTTAATAATAATAACGGTAATTGTAATTTCTGTATTAATTTATTTAAAAGCGAAAAAAGAAAATAAAATAGAAAAATTAAAAAATTTAAACTATTATTTTATTGGTGGATTTGGAATACTAGGACTTCTTGAAATGTATTCAGTCAATAGTCTTATAAAAGCATTTGGCTCATTATCAGGTATGTGGGGAGCAGCGACAGGAGCAGCACCTAATATAGGATTTACACAATTTGCGATAATAACAACTTTATTAGTTTCATTAGGTTCAGCGATAACTAATTATTTTGTTATTTTTAGAGGAAAAAATATAGAAATTGAAGATATAAAATCAGAATGGAATAATGGTGTCCAAAAAATAAATGCAATGAATCCTGAAAAAAAGAAAAAATATAAAGTAATTGGAATTGCTGTAATAGGAGTTCTTGCTTTATATTATATCTGTACAAATTTTATTTTTTTGAAAAATTTTGATTTTAATAAATATTATACAGTTAGAATTGATGGAGCCTCTGGAAGTGCAACTATCCAAAACTATCAAAATCCTAATTTCCCGTTAGAAACTATACATGGAAATACAGAAAAAATGACAAAAGAAGAAGAATTTGCAAAAGATGCAGAAATTTCATTTACTTTTTCTAAAACTGAAGGAATACAAAATGGAGATACAATAGACGTTAATGTTTCTTATAACAAAGAAATAGCCAATAGATTAAAAATCCGTCCTAAAAATAGCAAATTTAAAATAAAAGTCAATGGACTTCTTGAATATGCCAAAAATGTCAATGAAATAAAAGACCTTAAAAATTATATTACAAAAGTAGCACAGCGAAAAATTGAATTGCAAAAGGATCAAGATTCTTCTTCCAATCTTAACTTAGGTGGAATTTATTATAAACAGGATGAAAATGGTAATTTATCAGTTAAATATTTCATCCAAAAAGTATTTACTGGATTTTTTGGCAATACAGAATCTTTCGAACCTGTAGAAATTGGAAAAATAGTTTTAGATAAAAAAAATAACATTATTTCTTATGAAGAAATAAAATCCAACTCTTTTTCTTCAGAAACATATAATAATACAGGAGAAGTACAGGCTACAATGAGTTCGCAAGGATACAATTTATTAAATTAGAAAAATAAAAAATTTATAAAAAATAGTAATCTTTTCAACTGGGATTCCTCCCAGTTTTTTTCTCCTCTCAAAACTTCCCAAAAACAAAAAAACCATCCCAAAAAGCCAAAAAACTTTTCAAGACAGTTTTCAAAAACAAATATTCTAATTTTTTATTTTTATCCTCCCAGATAAGCCTTTTTAATCTCTGGATTTGTCAGTAATTCCTTCCCTGTTCCTTCCAGAATTATTTTTCCAGTTTTCAGAACGTAGCCTCTGTCTGCAATTGATAGTGCCATATTGGCATTTTGTTCTACTAACAGCACTGTTACGTTTTCTTCTTTATTAATTCTTACAATTATGTTGAAAATTTCCTGCACTAATAATGGTGCTAGCCCCATTGACGGCTCATCTAGCAATAGTAGTGAAGGATTTGACATTAAGGCTCTTGCCATTGCCAGCATTTGCTGTTCTCCTCCACTCATTGTTCCTGCCAGCTGTTTTTTACGTTCGGCAAGTCGTGGAAACAGTGTAAACATATGTTCCATATCTTTTTTTATTTGATCTGTATCGTTTCTTGTAAATGCTCCCATTTCCAAATTTTCCAGTACAGTTAATTCTGTAAAGATTCTACGTCCTTCTGGAACATGTGCCATTCCACGGCTGACAAGCTTGTAAGCATCAATGTTAGTTACATTTTCCCCGCTTAAGGAAATTTCTCCTGATTTTATTGGTACAAGCCCTGAAATAGCGTGAAGTGTGGAGGTTTTTCCCGCACCATTTGCACCAATTAGAGAAACAATTTCACCTTTTTTTATCTGAAATGAAATGTTTTTTATAGCGTGAATTCCGCCATAATATACATTTAAATCATTTACATTTAAAATATTCACTTTTCCTCCTTTTTGCTAATTTTATTAATTTTCATCTTAAATTTTATTCTCCTAAATAAGCTGCTATAACTTCCTTATTATTTTGAATCTCATCAGGAAGACCTGAAGCAATAATTCTCCCAAAATTTAGCACATAAAGTCTTTCACAAATTCCCATTACCAAGTCCATATCATGCTCGATTAGCAGGATTGCAATTTTAAATTTATTTCTTATAAAGCTGATAGTGTTCATCAGCTCTTTTGTTTCGTTTGGATTCATTCCTGCTGCAGGCTCATCCAGTAGCAATAATTTTGGATTTGTTGCCAAAGCTCTTGCTATCTCCAGTTTTCTTTGCTGTCCATAAGACAAGTTTCCTGCTGTAATATTTGCCATTTCAGCCATATCAAAAATATCCAGTAAATCAAGCGCCTTATCTGTTATTTCCTTTTCTTCCTTCCAAAATCTAGGAAGCCTGAAAATCGCTTCAAAAGTATTATATTTCATACTGCTGTTAAGTGCCAGCTTTACATTGTCAAGCACTGTTAATTCCTTAAACAGCCTTATATTTTGAAATGTTCTGGCAACTCCCAAAGCAACTATCTGTGGAGTAGTTTTTTTATTTATACTAATCTGATTTATAGAAATATCCCCGTCAGTAGGTTTGTAAACACCTGTCAGCAAGTTAAATATTGTTGTTTTTCCAGCTCCGTTTGGACCAATCAATCCAACCAGTTCCCCTTCCTTAATCTCAATATTTACCTCATCAACAGCTCTTAGCCCGCCAAAAGATATTCCCAAATCTGTCGTTTTTAATAATGACATATTTTTATCTCCTATTTTACTTCATTTTTATATTTATCAAAAATACTTAACTTTCGCTTTTCTCACTCTTATTATTTCTATAATTTCTAATTCTATTAATTCTTCTCTTTGTTCCTGCAAATGTAAATTCCTTAGTACCAAAAATCCCTTTTGGACGGAAAATCATTAATGAAATCAAGATAATTGCGTAGACTAAGTATCTAAACTGCGAAACATCTCTCAATCTTTCATTTAGAAGTGTCAAAATCGTTGCAGCGATAATCGCTCCCGTAATACTTCCAAGTCCGCCTAGCACTACCATAACAAGAATTTCTATCGAGAATAAAAATCCAAATTTATCTGGTGTCAAAATTCCAATATTATGAGCAAATAACGATCCTCCAACTCCAGCAAAAAACGCTGAAAAAGCAAATCCATAAAGTTTTACACGATTTAGTCCAATTCCTATATTTTCTGCCGCAATTTCATCTTCTCTAATTGACAGAATCTCTTTCCCTTTTCGAGAAGTCATCGCCATTGCGATTATAATAATCGAGATAACTACAATGAAATATGTATTTGAAAAATCTAGAATTGTTGGAATATTGTTAAGTCCAGTTGCTCCACCTAAAAAGTCCAGATTTTGAATAATATATTTTACAATTTCTCCAAATGCTAAAGTAATAATCGCAAGATAATCCCCTCTTAACCTTAGCGTACTTCCACCAACAAGAAATCCAAATACAGCCGCAACCAGTCCTCCAAACAATGATACCAGTATTAATTGTAAAAATGGCGGTAAATTATAATTTACGAGTATTTTTGAAATAAATGCCGCTGAATATCCACCAATTGCAATAAATCCAGCTTGCCCCAAATTAAGCTGTCCCATAAGCCCAACTGTTATATTTAAGCTTACTGCAAATAAAACAAAAATTAATATGTTTATATATATTCCTTTTGTATAACTGAAAGCATCATTTGGATCAAAAGTAAAACTTAGGACGATATAAAGTGCAATTATTGAAATAAATGTAACAACATAATTTTTTACTTTTAATTTGTTAAAATAGTTCAAATTTTTCCATTTATATTCTTTTATTTCTTTATGCTTTTTTTCTTTACTATCTATATTTTTTGCTTTTACATCTTTATTAGTTTTTTCCATATTTCCCATTTTCCTCCTTTCAAATTATACTTTTTCCTTCATATTCTTTCCAAATAGTCCATTTGGCCTAAAAATTAGTATTAATATCAGTACACCAAATACAATAGGATTTGCCCAAGTTGTAAGCGATGAACCTTTTACATATGCTTCAATAAGCCCTAAGACATATCCACCAACCATAGCCCCTGGAATACTTCCTATTCCTCCAAATACAGCTGCAATAAATGCCTTCAATCCTGGCAACATTCCCATATATGGCTCAATTTGCGGATAAACAATCGCATACAATGCTCCACCCAACGCACCAAGCCCTGATCCAATTGCAAATGTTATGGCGATAGTCTTATTTACATTAATTCCCATAAGCTGTGCAGCTCCTGTATCCTGCGAAACTGCTCTTGTAGCTTTTCCTAATTTTGTATTTTTAATAAATAAATTTAAGGCAATCATACAAATTGAAGTAACTACAATTACAAATATTGTAAGCATGCTGATGCTTAAAAATCCTAAATTAATCTTGTTGTTATTTGATAAAAATGCCGGTATATATTTCTGATCAATAACTTTTGGATTTGCTCCAAATATTATAAGTGCCAAACTTTCTAACAAAAAACTCATTCCAATTGCTGTAATAAGTGCCGAAATTTTAGGCGCATTTCTAATTGGACGATATGCAAAAAAATCAATTACAACTCCCATAATAGCACATAAAATAATTGACAAAACAATAGCCAGTATTAATGGCATTCCATTTGACACAGCGATAAGCGTAGCATAAGCTCCCACCATAAGTATATCTCCATGTGCAAAATTTATAAGTTTAACGATACCATAAACCATTGTATATCCCAACGCAATAAGGGCATAAATACTTCCAGTCTGCAGTCCGTTAATAGTCTGTTCAATAAAGCTCTTTAACATATTTAAAAACTCCTCATACTTTTTACTTATACGTTTATTTTCTACTCATATACTTAGGCAACCTTAAAACTATACTCCTTGTTTGTATTCAAAAAATTAGTATAATCTTAAAGCTGCTTACGTATATTTACCCAAATTAATTTCTTCTTTTTAGATAAAAAAAGTTCCAGAGTGTTAGAAGAAAGAAAACTTCTCCTAACAACCGAACTTTATAATAATTATTATTTTCTATATTATTTCTAGAATTTTTCCTTCAATGTAAGTTTTCCGTCTTTCACTTCAATAAATGTAACTTTTTTCTCAGGATTTCTTTCTGCATCAAATTTTAATGAACCAGTAACTAAAGTACCGTCAAATTTTTTGATTGCTTCTCTTATCGCATCTTTTGAAGACAAGTCAGAAACATTTTTTAATGCTGTTTCTAAAATAGTTCCTGTATCATATCCTAAAGCAGCGAAAATAATTGGATCTATTTTATATTCATTTTTGTATGCAGCGATGAATTTTTGTACATTTTGATCAGGATCATCTGGTGCAAACTGACTTGCGAAAACTGCTCCATTAGCAACTTTTCCAAAGTTAGTCTGGATTCCGTCCCATCCATCTCCACCCATAAATTGAGCGTTTATTCCAAGTTCTTTTGCTTGTGTCAAGATTAATCCAATTGTATTGTAGTAATCAGGTACAAAAATTACTTCAGGATTATATCCTTTTACTTTTGTAAGTAATGCTCTAAAGTCTTTGTCATCAGCAGTATATTGTTCTTCTTTTACTTGAATTCCTTCTTTTTTAGCTTGTTCCTTAAATGCGTTTGCAAGCCCAACAGAATAATCACTTCCTGTATTTGTTAAAACTGTAACATTTTTACGCCCTTTTGATTTTGTATATTTTGCAACAACAACACCTTGATAAGGATCTGTAAATGTAGTTCTAAATACATAATCTTTTCCTTTTGTTATATCAAATGCAGTTCCAGTTGCTGTAATCATAGGAATTTTAGCTTGTTGTGCAAGCGGTGCAATTGCAAGAGATGGTCCAGATGTAACTTCTCCTACAAAGATGTCAATTTTGTCTTGTGAAACCATTTTTTTAAATGCATTAATTGCTTCCTGTACATCACCTTTACTATCTGCTTCTACAATTTCAATTTTTTTACCATTAATTCCGCCAGCAGCGTTTATTTCTTTTACTTTCAATTTAAATCCATTTATTGTACTTGTTCCATATTGTGCCACGTTTCCAGTTAATGCTCCTATAACACCAACTTTTATAACATTCTTGTCCTTAGATGCTTTTGCTCCACAGCTTAGTACAAATAATGCCAATAATGAAACTAAAAATAATATTTTTTTCATTGTTGTTCTCCTCTGCTATATTTTTATAATTAATTTATTTTTTTAAATTAAAATTTTTCTTTTAATGTAAGTTTTCCACCTTTTACTTCAATAAATGTAACTGCTTTTTCAGGATTTCTATCTGCATCAAATTTTAATTTTCCAGTTATAAGATCAATTCCACTAACTCCATTCATAGCTTCTCTTATAGATGACCCTGTCAAATCTTTTGCTGATTTCAATGCAGCTTCCACAATTTCCACTGTGTCATATCCAAGTGCAGCAAACATTATTGGTTCTTTATGAAACTTAGCTTGGTACTCTTTCATAAATTTCTGAACATTTTCAGCTTTATCTTCTGGAGAAAATTGGCTTGCAAAAATTGCTCCTTCTGCAACTGCTCCAAAGTTAGTCTGAATTCCGTCCCATCCATCTCCACCAAAATATTGAGCAGTTATTCCCAAATCTTTTGCTTGAGAAATAATTAACCCAATTGTATTGTAGTAATCAGGTATGAAGATAGCTTGCGGATTTTGTCCTTTTACTTTCGTTAAAATCGCTTTAAAATCTTTATCATCATTTGTATATTTTTCTTCAGTAATAATTATTCCATCTTTTTTAGCTTGTTCTTTAAATGCGTTTGCAACTCCTACAGAGTAATCATTTGAAGAATTTGTTAAAATTGCAATTGATTTTACACCTTTAGCTTTTGCGTATTTTGCAGTAGCAGTTCCTTGATAAGGATCTGTAAATGTAGTTCTAAATACAAAATCTTTTCCTTTTGTAACATCAAGACTTGTAGCAGTTGCTGAAATCAAAGGTACTTTTGCTTGCTGTGCAAGTCCTGAAATAGCTTGTGATGTAGCTGATACAACTTCTCCAATTACAACACTCACTTTATCCTGTGAAACCATTTTTTTAAATGCATTCACTGATTCCTGAACGTCTCCTTTACTATCTGCAATGACAAGCTCAATTTTTTTCCCATTAATTCCACCTGCATTATTAATAGCATCTACTTTAAGTTCAACACCTTCTTTTACTGCAGTTCCGTATTGTGCATAATTTCCAGTAAGCGGTGCAATAACTCCTATTTTTATAACATTTCCATCAGCTGATTTTTTCCCACAGCCAACGATAAATGCCATGACTAACAACATCATCAGAAATATTTTTTTCATACTCTGCATCATCCTTTCTCTCTTAAATTCTTTGCATCGTCAAAGCATTGTTAGAAAAACATATAATAAATATCAAATAAAATACTATTACTATTAATCTAAAACAAACTTTCACTTACTTATGTCTAATATTATATCATAAAAGGGTAAAGAAATGAAATTATTTTTAAAAATTTATTATATATCTAGTTCCCTTTTGAATCATACTGTAAAAATTTAAATAAATTCAGTATTTGTACTATTTTCTATTTAAATATCAAATTCTTTATAAATTTTAAGTTACATACTAATTAGTAAATAATCAATATTCCTTATTTTAAACAAAATATGGTTTATTCATAAAAATATTAATTTTATTTGGTTTTAAAATAACTTATTTTACTAAAAAAAACTATCACGTTTATGTGATAGTTTCTTCGATTGCAAATATTCAATTTTTTAAATTTTTAGATTTTTAATGTATAACTTCTCTTATTATAGATTATTGTGACAAGTTAAAGTCATAACCTACACCAAGAGATACTCTTTTATAATTAGCATCATATTTAGATCTTGAACCTAATCGTCCTTCATATTCGTATTCTCCTTGGTTTTCTTTATACATAAGCTCTACATTGAAGTTATTGTAGTTTACTCCTCCACCAACTCCATAGTATAATCCGTTTTTAGCTTTGAATTTTCCTAATCTTCCATAGTCATGGTCTCCACTATTGAATGAATATCCTAAATCACCTTTAACGTAAGGTTTTACAGCAGTTTGTGTATCAAATTTATATTTTGCAGTTCCATAAACTGGAATAGAGTTAAAGTTTTTTTCATTTTGTCCATTAACTTTATCTTTTAAATCTTTATGGAATTGGAATGCTGTCCCTCCACCTACTTCTAATCCAGGAGCTACTTCGTTTCTATATTCAACTCCTACCTCTCCTGAACTATTTTTACTTTTTTGACTCTTAAAATTATCTCCATAGTGGTATTTTCCACCTAAATCTAGAGCTCCTTTAGCTTCAATTTTTCCAGCATCTGCAAAAGAAGCTGCTCCTAAAATTAAAAATAAACCAATTAATGTCTTTTTCATAATTAATCACCTTTCTTTTCTAAAAAATCTCCTTTACAATCTTGTTTCTAAAATTTCTAAATCAAATTGCTATATTTAACAATTGAAGATTATACATCCTCCCCAACTGTTAACAGTATTATACCCCATACAACTTATAAGTTAGTGTATCTATCTTTAGTTTTACCTTTGACAGAACCCTTTATTTATGCCTATTTTATGTATAAAATATACCTTTTAGACATTCTTAATTGTTACAAAAAATTTATTTATTCTTTATATCCATGTGCAAATTTTTTATACTCTAAAGTATAATTTTTTAATTCTTTTCAATAGATTTATCTTCAAACAAACTATAGAATTCTGCTTGATTTACTAATCCATCTTGAGAATATTTTACTCTTTTCTTTTCAACTTTAGAAAAAATTTTTATTATTAATTTTATTCTCTATTTCAGTAACTCTTTTTTTGCATTCTTCTTTATTTAATACTACTGTATAGTTTTTTTGGGATTCAAGCTTTTCACAACTTGTTGTAGTTACTGATAATATTATCTGTATTTTATTTTTTTTACATTTCATTTAATCCCATCTATTTCTATATCTTCATTTAATATCTTGTATTTTTCCAATATTTCTATAATAAAACTGTTCGATAACCTTAAAGAATAATATCAAGGTATAATAACTGATAATAAAAATAGTAAATAATGTTGAAAGAATAAAAAAACTCTATCAGAAAATTTTTAGTATAAAAAAAGACCTTTGATAAAATGTTAAAACTTCTAAATGAAGTATATTTTAAGAGGCAGATACCCGCTGAAACTGTCCGTCTTTAGCAGACTTGTAATTATGCTTTCATATTACGGTGACTATAGAACTATGAAAAATATTGACTTTGAATACGATATTGCAAAAAGTACCATCTGTGACTAGAGAACATACTGGCAAAGAGCAAGGAATTTTCCTTATACAATACTTCGGGTAATTTACATTCAATTAGGCACA
>NZ_KI271334.1 GCF_000469385.1 Leptotrichia sp. oral taxon 879 str. F0557 | reverse complement strand
AATAGTTTAAAATATTCATGCGTTTGTCGTGTTATTTTTCTGAAATAGTATGACAAATATAAAAAAATATAGTATAATATAATAATGTAATAATTTTAAATTTAAACTCCAAACTTTGAATAACAAATTTGGAGGCAAAAAATAAAACATTGAAAATAGGAGGTTGCTTTTTATGGAAAATATCGAATTTGAAAGTTTCGATAATATTGAAAATGATGATTCAGGACGATTGTATGACATGGGGAAAAGTTACTATGACAGCGGTTCTGACATTCTTGCCGAAAAATATTTGAAAGAAGCCGCTAAAGGTGGAAATAGAAAGGCTTTTCTTTTACTTGCTGATATTTATCTAAAATACGACAAACTAAATTTAGCAGAAAAATATTTAAAAAAAATTGCTGATGGTGGAGATTTTGAACTACAGGATAAACTTGGAACAGTTTATAAAAGAAAATCAAATTTTGAATTAGCTGAGTATTACTATAAACAAGCTATAAATAATGGAAATCAAAGAGCACAATATCACTTAGGGAAATTATATTATTTATTCAAAAAGAAAAATTTAGCAATAGATTATTTAAAACCTATTGCTGATGAGAGAGATCAGGAAGCTCAAGTATTGCTCGCAAAAATTTACTATGACAATGGTCAAGTTGACTTGGCTGAAGAATATTTGCACAAGGCAAAAGATAATGGTGAAGCATATTATCTTCTTGGAAAATTGTATGGTGAAAAACAGGACATTGAAACTGCTGAAAAACATTTAAAAACAGCAGCAGATGACTATGACAATAAAAGAGCACAGGAGGTTCTTTCAAAACTTTATACAGATAAAAACAATCTTACTCTTGCAAAACACTATTTAACATTGCTTGCAGATGAAAATCATTTGGAAGCTTTTGCACTGCTTGGAAACATTTTTGCTGATGAAAAGAACTATAATCTTGCCTACACAAATTATGGATATTTTTTTGAAGGTAAAAAACGAGAAAATGCAAAAGTTGATATGAAAAAAATTGACGATGCAAAACTTAAATTTAATTTTGGAAAATGCTGTATAAAACTTGGAAAATTTGATGTTGCTGAACAAAATTTGAAAGGCAGCGAATATCTTAAAATTTCTGACAATGTAATTGAAGTTGCAAAACTTTACGAAGAAGCAGATCAATTGAAATTGGCTATCCAATACTATAAATCAGCTTTGCATTTGTAATTTAAATAAAAATAAATAATAAATTTTAGGAGGAAAAATGGCAACTACAAAAACAAAAATAGGTAATTTTGAGTTTGAAAACTGCTTTATGAATGCTGCTGGAGTTTACTGTTATGACAAAAACGAATTGGAACAAGTGATAAATTCACAAGCTGGAACATTTGTTACCAAAACTGCCACATTACAGTCACGTCCTGGAAATCCTGAGCCTAGATACCACGACACAACTTTAGGAAGCATAAATTCAATGGGCCTCCCAAATTTGGGATTTGATTACTATTTAGATTATTTACTGGAATTGCAGAAAACACATCCTCATAGAACTTTCTTTTTCTCACTTGTAGGAATGTCAACAGAAGACACTCACGCATTACTAAAAAAAGTTCAAGAAAGTGATTTTAAGGGAATAACAGAACTTAACCTGTCTTGTCCAAATGTGCCAGGAAAACCACAAATTGCCTATGATCTGGAAACTACTGAAAAGTTGCTGGCAGATATTTTTTCATATTTCAAAAAACCGCTTGGAGTAAAATTGCCTCCCTACTTTGATATTGTCCACTTTGACCAGGCAACCGCAGTATTCAATAAATTTCCATTGACATTCATAAATTGTATAAATAGCATTGGAAATGGGCTTGTAATTGAAGATGAAAATGTTGTAATAAAGCCTAAAAATGGATTTGGAGGAATTGGTGGAGAATATATAAAACCAACTGCTCTTGCTAATGTTCACGCCTTTTATAAAAGATTAAATCCTTCTATCAAAATTATTGGAACGGGAGGAGTTCTTACAGGACAAGATGCTTTTGAACATATTCTTTGTGGAGCGAGCATGGTACAAATCGGTACGACTTTACATAAGGAAGGTCCTAGCGCTTTTGAAAGAATAACTAACGAATTAAAGTCTATTATGGACAAAAAAGGATACAAAACTATCGAAGATTTCAGAGGAAAATTGAAATATTTATAATTTTTTCAACCCACTATTTTAATGGTGGGTTTAATAATAAAAAATAAAAAGTAAAGTAAACAATGAAATAAGGTGATAAAATGGATAAAATAAGTTTACTTCAAAAAATAATTGATGAAAGTAAAAGAATCGTCTTTTTTGGAGGTGCGGGAGTTTCTACAGAATCTGGCATCCCTGATTTTAGAAGTGCAAATGGAGTCTACAATTTAAAACTTAATAGAAATTTTTCTCCAGAAGAACTTGTTTCCCACACAATGTATGAAAAATATCCTGAAGAATTTTACAATTTTTATAAAAAACATCTTGTTTATCCAAATGCAAAACCAAATTTCGCTCATAAATATTTGGCAAGGCTAGAACAAGTTGGAAAATTAGCTACTGTAATTACCCAAAATATCGACTGTCTGCATGAAATGGCTGGAAGTAAAAATGTCCTGAAACTTCACGGAACTGTTGACAGCAATACTTGTATTATTTGCAACAAAAAATACAATATGGAAGAATTTTTAGAAATCTGTGAAACTGAAAATATCCCGCATTGTTCAAAATGTGGCGGAATTATAAAACCAGATGTTACTTTATATGAAGAAGTACCTGATCCAGATACTTTTAGAAAAGCAATAAACGAAATATCTAGAGCCGATACATTAATTATAGGCGGAACTTCCCTTATCGTGTATCCAGCAGCTTCTCTTGTGCAATATTTTCAAGGAAAAAATCTTGTTTTAATAAATAAATCCAAGACTGAGCAGGATAATTTTGCAAATTTAGTTATACACGAAAGCATAGGAGAAGTTTTTAAAAAATTAAAATAATTAGATTAAAATAAAAAAATAAAGAGGTGAAAATGGTAAAAGTATTATTTGTCTGTCTAGGAAATATATGCCGTTCTCCAATGGCAGAAGCAGTATTTCAAGAAATGGTAAAAAAAGAAAGGCTATCTGACAAAATCATAATTGATTCAGCAGCCACAAGTTCCTGGGAACATGGAAATCCAGTTCACCACGGCACTAAAATTAGGCTTGCTAAAGAAGGAATCGGTGTTGAAGGAATGTATTCCAGAATTTTAAATAATGATGATTTGGATGCCGATTATATTATTGGAATGGACGAAAGTAATATAGAAAATATAAAACTTTTTACAAATGGAAAAAATAAAGGTGAAATAAAAATGCTGTTAGAATACGCAGGAGAAAACCGAGAAATAAAAGATCCGTGGTTTACCGGTGATTTTGATACAACTTATGATGATGTTGTGAAAGGTTGTAATGCATTACTAGAGTTTATTAAAAAGAATAATTTGAATTAATTATACTAAAAATATTTGGTGCTAAACATTTATAAATTTTTTTTAAATAAATGAATAGCACCAATCTTATTTTTATACCAATACTGAATTCCTTTTAAATAACAGATTTATTGTAAATTTTTAGATTAAAGGATTAAAATCCAGTATTTATTTCCTAATTATTAAAATATAATTTTCATTTTTTAAACAGAAAATAGTATAAATACTACAAATATTCAAGATATTTTTTATACTAAAACAGCTCTGCTATATATTTAATCAACTCCTCAATAGTGTCAAAAAATATTCCATAATTCAGTACTGGACGTTTTATTGCTAAAATTTTTACTCCGCATTCCTGACATGCCTCAACTTTTTGAAGTTCTCCACCAGTTTCACCGCTTTCCTTCGTAATAAGATAATCAATCTTAAAATCTTCTAACATTGCAATATTCATATTTTTAGAAAATGGCCCCTGCATTGCTATTATATTTTTGGGTAAATATCCAAGCTCTTCTGCACTTTGGATTGAAGTCGTTGTCGGTAATATTCTAACAAACAAATTATTTTTATTACTTATTTCCTTTATTTCTGCCAAAGTATTAGAGCCTAGTGTACTTAGTACATTTTTATTTTCGACTTTATCCAAAAATTTAATTATTTCTTTTAAATCATTAAATTGAAATACATTTTTATTTCCATAGTTAATTACTTTTCTTTCAAACCTCACATATTTAATCTTTTCTCCTGCTACAGCTCTTTCATTCAAATAACTTACCATTGAAATAACAGTATTACTAATATTCTGTGCATATGGATGACTAGCATCGATGATCAAATCAATATTCTTTTCTAAAATCATGCCTTCAATCTGCAATACATTTAATCTCTCTGAAATCACATGTACTCTTTCATTTTTAGCTACATCTTCAAGCAATTTCCCTCCATATTCAGTAGCTGTACTCACAATGATTCCATCTTCCCTAACCTTCAAAACTTCATCTAAAATACTTCTGGAATCCTTAGTTCCACCAATTATCCAAATCATTTAATTTCCCACTCCTAATCATTATAGTTTTAGTATCTTCAAATATATTTAAATCTACTCCTTTATTATTATACTAATAATTTCAACTTTTGCAAGCATTATTTACAATTTAATTATTATAATTTTCTATAAAATGCTCAAGAATAATTTTTTAAATAACTTAAAATAAAACTTTCTTAAATTATTTCATTAAAAATAATTTTAAAAACTACAATGTCCCTAGCTGTACTAAATGCCATAAAAAAATAGAAATTATATTAAGAATAAGAAATCTTAATTTTATATTAATATAGTATGTAATTCAAAATTCATTAAACATTTGCTACTTAAATAGGAAATGATGTGAAGCTAACAAAAAAAGTTAAATATAGCACCATAAATCAGACTATCAAATAAATTTTAATAAAATATAAAAATATCTCAAAAAGAAACTTTACAATATAGAAAAAATCTGATATTCTTATTATTGTGAGAAAATATTTTTTAAGACAATAATTAATATTTTCTTAAAGCTAAACTTTGTAGAAATAAAAGAAAGGAATATATAATATTTATATATTGAAAAATTATGAATAATAATCTAAAATTATATATTGTAAGACACGGACAAACTGAATGGAATGTTTTAAAAAAATTTCAAGGACAATTAAATTCACCACTTACATTAGAAGGGATAGAAAAAATAAAAGAAACTTCAATAGAGCTTGAAAATATAAAATTTGAAGCAGTTTACACTAGTGAACTAGGCAGAACAATTTCTACTGCTGAAATAATTTTACAATACAACAATTCTGAAAGGATAAAAGATACTAATAAAAAATTAAAACCACAAAAATTATCAGAATTAAATGAAATCTATTTCGGAGAATGGCAAGGAATGAATTTTAAAGAAATCTTTCTAAAATATCCAAAAGAAGCTCATAATTATTTTTATGAAGTAAAAAATTACAATGCTAAAAATATAAAAGCTGAAGAATTGAAAGATGGATTAGAACGTTTTTTAAAAGGTATTAATAAAATTGTAAACAAACATAAATCTGGAAATATCCTAATTGTAACACACGGAACGGTCCTAGAACTATTTTTAAATTACATTCAAAATAAAGAAGCCAAAAATTTAGATGAACGTAAACTAATAGGTAACGGACAATACAGAATTTTCACTTTTGAAAATGAGAAATATAAAATCCTTTAAATCAATTTTATCTAATTTACTTCATAAATCTGCAGCAAATAATTATAAAAATATAGGTCAATCACATATTAAAATTTCTTCTTTATAACATCATTTATTTATTCGATGAAATAAATATCTTGACTTTTCACAAAAAATTCAAGATACACTTTCAAATTTCTTAAAGACGACTCATTTAAATTTTTTAAGTTTTTTCTTATAATTATTTTTATAAGAATAATTAAAATTATTAGGACTTTTATATTTTTATAAATAATTATCTAGTATAGATTTTATTCTAGCATATCTCTAAGAGACTTTAAAAGATAATTAATACTTTCGAGATAAACATTTTATGAAAGCAGACGTACAGAATTTTCGGAATGAATTTCTTTTTCTATTATCATACAATATAAAATGATTATATAGAATCTTATCATTAAAAGAGACTAGCGCTCCTTTTAAATTTTATATGTATTTATAACGATTCAAAAGAATTAAACTTTCAATGGAACAAATTTTTTAATGCGTTTATTGTGGTTATAAATAAAATATAGCGATATAAAAGTAAATAGACATAAATCAAACTGAATTCAATTTCAAAGAAAAAAATGGCGTCCCCGGTTGGACTTGAACCAACGACCCTCTGATTAACAGTCAGATGCTCTAACCAGCTGAGCTACGGAGACGCAAAGAAAAAAAGTTTGGCAACTTCCTATTTTCCCGGGACGAATCCAAGTATCGTAGGCGCAGGCAGACTTAACTGCCGGGTTCGAAATGTGACCGGGTGTATCCCTGCCGCTATGATCACCAAACTATGTAAGATTAAATTGTATGAACTAAGACAATGAGAAATAAATAGTAGAAGTAAAAGACTACCTAAAAAGCATATGTAATATTAGTACCAGTCAGCTAAACGCATTACTGCGCTTACACCTCTGGCCTATCGACCATGTGTTCTCCATGGATACTGCGAGTACTCATCTCAAAGCTGGCTTCCCGCTTAGATGCTTTCAGCGGTTATCCATTCCAGACGTGACTACTCAGCCGTGCCACTGGCGTGACAACTGATACATCAGAGGTCTGTCCAACCCGGTCCTCTCGTACTAAGGTCAGATCTTTTCAGTACTCAAGCGCCTGCAGTGGATAGGGACCGAACTGTCTCACGACGTTCTGAACCCAGCTCGCGTGCCTCTTTAATGGGCGAACAGCCCAACCCTTGGGACCTTCTCCAGCCCCAGGATGAGACGAGCCGACATCGAGGTGCCAAACACTTCCGTCGATATGGACTCTTGGGAAGTATCAGCCTGTTATCCCCGGGGTAGCTTTTATCCGTTGAGCGACGGTCCTTCCATTCGGAACCGCCGGATCACTAACTCCCACTTTCGTGCCTGCATTGCCCAGATTTATGGTAAAGGTAAG
>NZ_KI271333.1 GCF_000469385.1 Leptotrichia sp. oral taxon 879 str. F0557 | reverse complement strand
AACCTATTTAAAATTAAACTACTAAAAATTATATTGATTTAGGGTTTGAGTAAAATAGTCGGTTTAGTTTTAAAGCAGTTTTACTATATAGTCAATTCGCTTAAAAATTAGGATAAAAATTAGTTATTTTTATCAATTCCATATAAAAAGGGAGCAACCACCTAAAATGTGAAACTCCCTTCATTTTTACAAAAAGCGGTAACTATTTTTTATTTAGCAGTTCTATATACTGCTTGACCAGCTCTATTTTTTCTGAATTCATATCCATTAGATTCCTAACTATTTCTCCGATATTTATATCTGAAAATTCCTCTATTATCTCATTAGTAAGCTCCTTCTTCAAATCTGACATATCCTTATCTGTATATCCTATTATTTTAAACAGTTTCAGATGATCTATCTTTAATATTTTAGCAATTTTTTTAAGTAGAAGAGGATTTGTCATATTATGCTTGCCTGATTCCAGATTAGATAAATAAGCTGGACTGATTTTTAGCATTTCTGCCATTTCTCTTAGTCCTATATTTTTTTGTAGTCTTTTATTTTTTATATAATACCCTAATGCTTCCACGAGATTAGAGTTAGTTTTTATACTGTCATTTTCAGCCATTTTTTCACCTTATCAATTTATTCATATAGAAATATAATATCATAATTTTATGATTTTGTGAACTGCTGAAACTTTTTACTACACAACAAATGCGGTCTATAAATTATTTTTTCTTTTGTCCATAATAAGCATTAGCTCCATGTTTTCTCAAGAAATGCTTATCTAGTAACTCCTGTTGCATTGGCTTTATATCTTTGTTTACCATTTCAGTAAACATTGCCATTTTTGCCACTTCCTCTAGTACAACAGAATTATAAACAGCTTCATCAGGATTTTTTCCCCATGTAAAAGGTCCGTGACTATTTACAAGAACTCCTGGAATATATTGTGGATTTAGATTTCTTTTTTCAAAAGTTTCTATAATTACCGTTCCTGTTTCTTTTTCATATTCTCCTGTGATTTCCTCTTTTGTCATTTTTCTTGTACAAGGTATTGAGCCATAGAAATAATCAGCATTTGTTGTCCCGTATGCTGGAATATCCCTTCCGCTTTGAGCCCAGATTGTAGCATTTGTTGAATGAGTATGAACTATTCCTCCTATTGAAGGAAACTTTTTATAAAGCTCAATATGTGTAGGAGTATCTGACGAAGGATTTAAATCACCTTCTACAACATTTCCATCTAAATCAACTACTACCATATCTTCTACTTTCATTGTTTCATAATCCACACCACTAGGTTTTATGACAATCAGATTTTTTTCTCTGTCAATTCCACTCACATTTCCCCAAGTAAATAATACCAGCCCTTTTTTTGGCAATTCTAAATTTGCCTTAAATACTTGCTCCTTTAATTTTTCCAGCATTAGATAAATCCACCTTCCTTCATTTTATCCAGCATCCATTGCTTTGCCTTTTTTACTTCTTCAATTGGATTATCTGATTTTTCAGTCCACATTTCTATTAAAAAAGGTCCTTTATAATTTAATTCTTTTAATTTTTTAAATACTTTTGGAAAATCTACACACCCTTCTCCAAAAGGAACTTCCTTAAATTTCCCTTCAAAAGTATCAGTTACTGCTAAAGTATCCTTTAAATGAATTCCTGTTATTTCTCCATTTTTTATTCCTAATTCCAATTCCTTCAGCGTGTCATTTTCAGGCCATGCTGTCAAATTTCCTACATCTGGATAAACCTTTAGCCATGGAGATTTAATTATATCCGCATATTCCATATATTTTGTAATGGAATTGATAAATGGGTGATCCATAATTTCTATTGATAGTGTTACGTTGTACGAAGATGCCCATTCTACTGCCTTTTTCAAATTTTCAGTAAAATATTTTTTAGTCTGCTCATTTCCTTTTTCATAATAAACATCATATCCAGCCATTTGAATCGTTCTGATTCCCATTTTATCTGCAAAGATTATCGCCTTTTGCATAAGCTCCATAGCCTTTTCCCTAGTTTTTTCATCCATGCTTCCCATAGGAAATCTTCTATGTCCGCTAAAGCACATTGACGGTATTCTAACTCCATTATCTATTAATGCCTTATGAATTTTGTTTATTTCGTCATCGGACCAATCCAGTCTTGCAAGCCTTTCATCAGTTTCATCTATAGAAATTTCCACAAAATCATATCCACATTCTTTAACAAGTTTTATTCTCTCAACCCAGTCAATATCTTTAGGAAGAGCCTTTTCATATATTCCTAAATTTAATTTATTAAGATTCTTCATATTATTCCTCTATTTCCAATATTTATCGATTTCTGCTTTAAATACTCTGGCAGCTGCCGCAGGATCTTCTGCTTCAATAATTCCACGCCCTGCAATAAATGTAAACACATCTACACCTTCAAATAATTTTAGTGTATCAGTATTAAGTCCACCTGTTACAGAAACTTTAAATCCCATTTCAATTAATTTTTTGACTTTATTCAAGTCCTTTTCTCCCCAAGTTTCTCCAGCCAGCAAGGCATCTCTGCTTTGATGGTAAATAGCCTGATTAATTCCCGCATCTAACCAAAGCTGAGCTTGTTCGTAAGTCCAGTCGCCATACAGTTCCACTTGGATTTCTCCACGTTCCCCACGCTCTTCCTTTATAGCTTTTAAAGCCGCTTTCATTGTAGGGATTGTTGCAGAACAGATACAAGTCATCCAGTCTGCTCCACGAACTGCATTATTTTTAGCAACCGTTCCTCCTGCATCCGCACATTTTGTATCTGCCACTATTATTTTATCAGGAAATAAATTTCTTAAAACTTCAACCAATTCACTTCCAACTTGTAACAGACAAACTGTTCCAGCTTCTATAACATCAACTTCTTTCCCGACTAATACTGCAGCTTTTATAGCACCTTTTAAGTTAGAATGATCGAGTGCAACTTGTAATAATGGTTTTGCCATCACTTTTCCTCCATTTCATATTTATGCATTTTTTAAAATATACTCAAACTCTTTAAAAAATTATTTAAGAAAGAGCTTGAGCAATTTAAAGTGGTTTTTATATTTTATGCTTTTTCTTCTATCAAGTTATAAATATCTTGTGATGTTTTAGCCTCTCTTATTTTTTCAAAAACATCTTCATCATCAAAAAGCATTACAATTTGAGGTATTGCTTCTCCTGCATGAACTTCATCATTTTCAGCCGCCAGTCCAATTAATATGTCCACTTCCTGTCCGTCTGGAAATGATACTGGCTTTTTTAACGTAACAAGACTGAAAGAATTTTTATTAACTCCCATTTCAGGACGTTCATGTGGCATTGCCAATCCTGGAGCCAAAATGTAGAAAGGACCTAACTCCTTTGTTCTTTTTATTATATTTTCTATGTATTTTCCCTCTATTGAATTGCTTTCCAAAAGAGGTTTCATACATACTTTTATTGCTTCTTCCCAATTATTTGCCTCCTGCTGTAACACAACAGAATTATTTTCTTTCAAAGAATCCAGCAAATTCATAAAAATCTCCTCTCAACTTTTATTTTTTAAGCTATTCCAGCTTCTGTCAATTTACTTTCTAGCTCTTTTTCATCAAGTAAATTTAAAAGTCCAACTATTTTTGTATTTGGTCCACCTTTTAATTCAGAGGCGATATGAGTTGAAGCAAGAACTAAATCATAATTTGAAAGTCCTGATTTAGCTTCTCCCAGACTGCATGAATTTACATCTGCTTGTACTCCCAATTTTTGTAAAACTTTTCCAACTTTTAACTTCATAATCATACTTGTTCCCATTCCACTTCCGCAGACTGCTAATACTTTTATCATTATTATTCACTTCTTTCTTTTCTACTTTTTTATTTTTTAAAATTTTAAACTTCTTCTAAATCTACTGTTCCTTCATAATATTGCTCTTTATTTTTAGATTTTGCATATTGAATTTGAGGAATTATAAGCATTGCAGCAATTACCAATACATATCCTATTATTCCTAAATATTTCATTACAAATCCTTGCGCTAGCCATACCGTACTTTGGTCGATATTTCCATGCCATCCACCTTTCAATTGGAATAAAGCTACCGCAACAGCTCCGCATAGTACCTGCAATACTCCTGATACAGCAGACAATATGAATGCAGCTCTTGCTCCCCCACGTTTATCAGCATACACAGCAATAGTTGCATTATCAAAGAATACCGGAACGAATCCTGTTATAATGAATACAGGCGATTTGAATATTAATAATCCTGCTATTGAAATAAATTGAGCTATTGTTCCTACTAAAAATCCGAATAATACAGCACTTGGTGATCCAAATCCATAAGAAGCTGCACAGTCTACTGCAGGTAATGATCCAGGCAATATTTTATTTGAAATACCTTGGAATGATACTGTCAATTCTGATACGAACATTCTAACTCCTGTTTTCAAAATTGTTAAATATACTGCAAACAATAATGTTGTTGAAACAATACTAAGTACCAAATGAAAGTTTTTTAGGATCAAATGCCCCTGCTGCAACACCATTAGGATTTATAACTGGACAAGTCTGTACATTATTTTCAATAACACATTTACCAAATTTCGCAGTAAAGAATTCAGGCCCTAGCACCCACATTATTATTCCAAAGAACACTATCATTATAAGTCCTGTTGCAATAATATCATCGTGAAGCATTGATAACCATTTAGGCAATTTCAAATCATCCAGTTTCTTTTTAGGATTTCCTATTTTTGGTGCCAATTTATCTGCTACCCATATAGCAAACATTTGCTGATGTCCTATCGCAAATCCAGCATTTTCTGTTAATCTTTGAGTTGGTTCCACTGATAAGTTTGATCCAACTGCCCAATATATTCCTGCAAAAATTCCTATTAATATTACTCCCTTTATATTTTGGAACTGAGGAAACAGGAAGAATATCATCCAAGCTGCTGTAGAAGCCTGTTGCTGCATAATATGCCCTGTTATGAATAATGTTCTTACTTTAGTAAATTTCCTAAATAACACTAATAGTATATTTATAACAAATCCTATAAGGAGTGCCATCATAACTGCTGCTGCCAAATTAGATTTAGATGAATCCTGTTCAATAATATTTTTTATTGCTTCATCCACAGCCTGCAATCCAAAGTAAGGATCTATAACTGCCGCATTTAATTGAAATTTAGTCTTTAATGCCGCCAGTATTGGTCTAAATGTTGTTACTATCCCTCCTGCACCGACATTCAATATCATGTATCCTACAGTTGCCTTAATAAACCCTCCAACTGCCTCATATATTTTTTTACCTAAGAACAAATATCCAACAAAAACCAGTAAACCTACAAAAAATTCTGGCTTAGTTAAAATATTTTGTCCAAACCATGTTCCAATTGCCATTAATAAATTCATGATTTTTCTCCTTTATATATTTTTTTAATAATTTCATTTTATCAAATATTTTTCCATATATTTAATTTTCCTATAAGAATGATTTAAATGGCAAATCAGGTTCTATTGTAAATGCGTCTTCAAATCCTCTTCTGTACATATATTCCATATCATCTTTGTTATCAGGGAATACAAATTTCCCTCCAGGCTGCCATATATATGGTTTAAATTCATACTTCATTCTATCTTTTCTATAATTCCACAATAATGTTATTTCTTTCGGATCTGCCATAAAGTTAGACCAAATATCGTGATGAAGCGGTATAACAACTTGTGTTCTCAATTCTTCAGCTACTCTTAGCACATCTGAAGAAGTTAATTTATCTGTCATTCCTCTTGGATTATCTCCATATCCTACAAATGCCACATCTACTTTATTTTCATCTCCATGTTTTACAAAATAGTTTGAATGGTGCGAATCTCCTGCATTGTAAATATTTCCACCTGTTGTTTCAACTAGATAGTTTACTGCCATTTCATCCATATCGGGCGGTAAATTTCCTTTTAATGTTACATCTTCAGCAACTGTTAAAAGCATAGTTCTGTCAAATGATTCCAATGCTTTTATTTTTGCATCTTTTATTGTAATTTCATCTCCTGGTTTTACTTGTACCAGCCTATCTTCAGGCACTCCCCATTTTCTCCAAATTTCAATACATGTTTTTGGTCCTACGAATTTTGCTTCTGGACAATTTTTTACAACTGCCGCTGCAACATTTACATCTATATGATCACTATGTGAATGTGTTGCAAGCAATGCATCAAGACCTTCTATTGCAAAAGGATCTATAACACAAGGCGTAAGTCTTAAATTCGGCTGTAAAGCTACACATCCAACTGCTCTTTGATGTTGATGTTTAGGTTTCATTAATTTATTTTTTTGACTTCTTTTACCTGTTGCTACCCAGATGTCCATTGCAATATTCGCATTTCCTTCTGTTTTTATCCAAAGTCCCATGTTTCCAAGCCACCACATTGCTACAGTTTTTGGTTTTACTACTGTTTCAGCTATTTCCTCATTTAACCAAGTTCCCCATTCAGGAAATGTCCCCAAAATCCAAGATTCTCTTGTGATTTCATCTAATTTTGACATAATTGTCCCTCCTAAAAAAATGTTATTAAATTGTATATACTGTTTTCTTTTTGCTAACAATAGTATACCCCACATTTTTTTAAAGTCAATAGCAATTTCTAAAAAATTTTTTTAACAAAAAAAGCCGAGTTTCCTCGACTTGATATGTTAATTTTTTTATTTCTTTCCAAAAATTTTTATCGCACTTTCCAGATCAATGTGGCAATAGCCTCCAGGATTATTATCTAAATAACTCTGATGGTAATCCTCAGCTAAAATATAATGTTTCAATGGTCTTACTTCCACCTGTATTTCTCTTGAATATTTATTCTGTTCGCTGTCTACTTTTGATTTTATTGTTTCTAGATCCTTCTTATCAACATAATAAATTCCAGTTCGGTATTGACGACCTTCATCAAGCCCCTGTCTGTTAATGCTTGTAGGATCGATTATCGAAAAATAATAGTCCAGAAGTTTATTTAAGGAAATTATATTATTATCATATTTTATATGCACCGTTTCTGCATGATCTGTCATTTTCAAAATTTCATAGCTTGTATCAAGAGTCTGTCCATTGGCATATCCTACTGTTGTTTCAACAACACCCGGAGCCATCTTGAAAAATTTTTCTACTCCCCAGAAACATCCTCCAGCAAAATAAATTTCCTTAATATTTTCCATAAAATTGCACCTCCTCTAATCTATAGTAAAAATTACTTTAAAACCGAACTCAAAAATTATGATTCTACCCAGACTCCAAGATTATTTGATTTATCAGTTCTATTTTGAAGGGGGTTCAAGTTATATTTTAAGCAATTTAATATTTATACTGTTATAACCATACATTTTCATTATACAAGCTGATAAATAGAAATAATTTAATAATTTCTTTTAATTATATTATTTTTTTGTAAGTTTTTGTATAAACAATATTGAAAGGTAAATTTCTTATTTTTCCTTTAAAATAGCATCTTTCAACTGATTAAGAGCCTTTTCCAAAACTGCTCTAGGACAAGCGGCATTCAGCCTCATAAATCCTTCCAGCCCCTTCTGATAAACACGTCCTTCATTTAGTCCAAGTTTTGCTTTTGTAAGCATAAATTTTTCCAGCTGTTCTTGATTAAATCCAAATTTTTCACACAATTTTCGACAGTCTAGCCATACTAGATATGTTGCCTGTGGAATATTTGGTATAATTTCTGGAATATATTCCTTGAAAAAATTACTTAAAAATAAAATATTGTTTTCCAGATACTCCTTTAACTGTTTCAAATATTCTTCGCCACCGTCAGAATATGCAGCAATTGTGGCAACCAAGTTAAAAGGATTGTTTCTATGAACTTCCAGATCTTTCCAGAATTTGTCAAATTTTGATTTTACATCTAAATTATTGAAAATAATTGTTGCACTTTGAAGTCCTGCAAGATTAAAAGCTTTTCCAGTAGAAGTGCAAGTTATTGTATTTTGTCTAATTTCTTCCGAAATGCTTGCCATCGGAATATGTTTATTGTCCCACAAGGTCAAATCAGCATGAATTTCATCAGAAATTACAGGAACTTTATATTTTATGCATAAATTTCCAATTGCTTCCAGTTCATCATGAGTCCATACGTGCCCTAGGGGATTGTGAGGATTGCACAAAATAAATAATTTGGGATTTTCCTTTAATTTATTTTCCAAATCTTCTAAATCAAGTGAATATTCTCCGTTTTTTTCAATAAACCTGTTTTCAATGACAACTCTTGCATTATCTTCATTAATATCATAAAATTCTGAATAAACAGGTGTCTGAATTAATATTTTATCATCTTTTTCAGAAAAAATCTGAACCAATGCTCCAAGGCTTGGTACAATTCCTATACTAAAACTAAGCAGTTCTTTTTTTGGCTCCCATCCAAATCTTCTTTTCTGCCAGTTTACAAACGACTCAAAATATTCATCTGGACGGTAAACATAACCAAAAATTCCGTGCTGAACTTTTTTTTCAAGAGCGTCAATTATAGGCTGTGCTGTCCTAAAATCCATATCCGCAATCCAAAGCGGAATTACATCATCCACTCCAAATTTTCTTAAAAGTTCATTGTATTTCACAGAATGATTATTCTTTCTATCAATAATTTCATCAAAATTGTACTTCATAAAATCACATCCTTTTATTTATTTTTTAATTATTTTTTGTTGACAATCCTCAAATTAAATTATAAAATATATCTAAAATACTATAAAGAGGTAAATTTAAATGACTAAAGAATATAATAAAAATTTTATAATACAGCAAAGTGCAAAACTTTTTTATTATAAAGGCTATAAAAACACTGAATTAACGGATATTTTTAAGGCTTGTGAAATGCCTAACGATATTTTTTACAAGTTTTTTTCTAGCAAGGAAGAATTGCTTATTGCTGTTATAAAGTATCATACTGAAAATCTTATAAACTTCTTTAACAGCAATGTAGATGACTTATCAATCCATAAATTTCACTATTTTTTTGAAAAATATTTTGAAAATATTGTAAATAACAAGTTTCATGGTGGAAGCCCGCTTGGAAATTTAGCTTTAGAGCTAGCAGATTTAAAAAATAATATACGTGAAGAACTTGTAAAATCCTATAAAAAAATAGAACTTAGATTTTCTTTTTTTATAACTACTTTAAAATATTCTTTTCCTGAAAAATACGATGATATCGTTCCAGAAACAACGGCAAGACTTCTGATAGCTCTACTCGAAGGAACTATTCTTATGTTAAAAACTGAAAAAGAAAGTTCTGCAATTAACGACTTCTTTATATTTTTTGATAATCTTTTCCAACTTAATAATGATACTGATGAACAGCTAGAATCTGAAGAAACTGTTTCAGAAAGTGAAAAAATGATTTCTAGTGACGTAACGATCAATATTCCCGATTCTATAGAAAATGAGATCGCAGGTGGAGAAATAGATGGAGCCGCTATTAACGAAGCTCACAATATTGACGTTTCTCAAAGTATTTCAGATGATATTTCCGAAGAAGACAATATTCAGAATGAAGAAATTGATGAAATTAAAAGCTTTGCAAATTTCAAGACTGATGATTATTATAATGACAGTATGTATTATGAGGTTGATTCTGATAGTCTTATCAATGTTTTTGACGATTTAGAAAATTCCAAAAATAAAATTGAAGATAATGAATAAATATAATTTTAGATTAAAAACTTAGGGAGAATATACAAAAACTCCCTTTTTTATTTTATTTATATTCAAGTCTTTCACTTGAAACAATTTTGCCATCTTCTGCAACGATTACTTGGTAATATGCTTGTGAACCATATAAAATAACCTTCCAATTTCTAAATCCTTTTTTATACAATCCAACATGCTGAGCTCCAACTGCCTCATTAAATTTTTTCTTTACCTCTT
Organism: Leptotrichia sp. oral taxon 879 str. F0557; assembly: GCF_000469385.1. GTDB lineage: Bacteria > Fusobacteriota > Fusobacteriia > Fusobacteriales > Leptotrichiaceae > Leptotrichia > Leptotrichia mesophila. The sequence continues at coordinate 52,454 of NZ_KI271333.1, read as the reverse complement.
CAATGCTATTGCTAACAACAGTATCCCTCGATACAACCGCCGAATCTGGTACAACTCTTTTTCCAACTGATGAACAGCTTATTAACATTCCAAAACATAAAATTATTATTATTTTTCGTATTTTCTTTTCCATTAATTATTCACTACCTCTATTTTAATATCGAATTGCAAATCTGTTTTTTCCTCATCCAGATAAGTATATTTTATTTTTTTTAGAACAGCATTTGGATTACTGTCAAGAATTTCATTAATATTTTGATTTGCCTTTTCAATTTGCTGAAAATTTTCCGCAAGCTGAGCATTTGAAAATCCCTTTATTTTAAGATAATTAAACATATTAAAATCATACATAAAATTCTCCTTTCTTAAATAAAGATTTTTATTTAAATTTATTTTTCAAGTTCTTGATATGTTTTTTCCAAAATTTCCTCAAAAGATAAATTTGTCTTGAAACCAGCGGCTTTTATATGTCCTCCACCGCCAAAAATTGAAGCTATTTTATTTACGTTATATTTATCATTTGCACGAAAACTTCCTTTTAATGAACCATCAACATCTTCTCTTACAAATAGTGAAAGTTCCATTCCTTCAATCTTTAAAAGCATTTCTGCCGCACCATCTGTATCATCTTTTTCAATACTTAACTTTTTCATTTTTTCCTGTGTCAAATAGTAGCTTATGAACTTATAATACTCATTAATTTTTTTATTTTTATAAAGCTCACCAATAAATCCAACTTTTTTTTCACTAACTTCAAAAATAATATTAGCAATCTTGTGATTATTAACACCTGCTCCAATCAACTTGGAACATACAAAAAAAGTATGTTCTGTAACATTGTCATGCCTAAAGTTACCAGTATCATTAATTATTCCAAGATACATATATTTAGCGATTTTCTCTCTCAGCTCAATCTCAAAAATCTCTAAAAACTGATACAAAAGCTCCCCTGTACTGCAAATGTCTTCCACATAATTAAAATCTGCATGTTCAGTATTGCTAATGTGATGATCGATATTTATAGATTTTTTACTAAGTTTTTTTATTTCTATAGCCTTTCCATATCTTTCCTTATTTGCACAATCTAAGCTTATAAACAAGTCAAATTTTTCATCATTTTGAAAATTATGCTTAAATTCATCACTAAATTTTTCATAGCTCCAAATCAATTCTGTATCTTCAAAATGTCGCATATACTTAGGCAACTTATCATCAACAACGATTTTTATCATTTTCTCCATATTATTTTTTTTGCAAAAATCATCTATCATAAAATAAAATGCCAAAAGCGAGCCTAATGCATCTCCATCGGGATTAATATGCGCTGTTAAAATAATATTTTTAGATAGTTTTATTTCATTTACGATTTCTTTTGGAGAAATGTTTCCTTTATAATTTTTTTTCATATATTTTTATTTTATTCCTGTTCTTAAATTTTTTAGCTATTATTTCCCAACAGAACGGATCATATAGCCACTTCCTGCTTTCTTAGCTTGATTTTCCATAGTTTTTAAAGTATTCGGGTTGTCTGTCATATTTGACATCACTACATAAACTGTTCTTCCATTTACTGAAGTTTTTTTATAATAGAAATTCCCACCTAGCTTTTTAGCTATTTCTCTTGCTGAAGATTCCGAAGTTACCGAAGCTACCTGAATGTACTTTTTAGATCCGCTTTTTATCTGATTTTTTTTGGCTTCTTCCCTTGCTTTTCTTGCTGCCTCTTCTTTAGCATGCTGTTTTGCCGCTTCTACTCTTGCCTGTTCCTTTCTAGCTGCCTCCTGCTGCTGTTTTCTTATTTCAGCTTGACGAGCTTCTATTCTTGCTTCTTCCTGACGTTTCTGCTCAGCAATTTTTGCCTCTTCCTGTTTTTTCTGCTCTAATTTTTTAACTTCCAGTTTTGTTTCTTCCTGTTTCTTTTTGGCATCATTAGTTATTTTTACATTTGTTTGTGATTGTGATGAAACGTTTTTTGGATTAATTGCTATTTGATCTTGCTGTAAATTAATTGGCTGTGAGCTTTTTGCCTGCTCAAGCTCTTTTGTGACTGTTTCATTATTATTTTCCACAACCTGATTTGGTAAAGTCAAATTGTTTTTATAGTCTTTAGAATTGTAAAAATCCTTATTTCTAATTTTCATCTCTTTTGTAACGCTTTCAGTCGTAGTTTCTTTTGACTTTTTATAGCCTGTTGCAAGCACTATACCATAAGTAACAACTGCAACAATTCCAACTGCTCTCATTACTTTAAACGGATTTAACCGAAAACTCATTTTTTCTCCCTTCTTTCAACTTTTTATTTTATTAAACAATCTCTTTTAATATTTTTTTAGAATTTTCCGCTGCAAGTTTTACAAAACTTGTGTATTCCATTCCGGAATCATCTGTAATCGAATCTGAAATTGAACGGATTATCAAAAATTTTACACCTAATCTTGTGCAAACCTGAGCTACAGCTCCACTTTCCATATCCACACAAAGTGCCTCAAAATCCTTTCCAAGCTGAATTTTTATTTTTTTTTGACTCACAAACTGATCCCCAGTCAAAATTCTTCCAAGTAATATCTGATGTTCAAAATCAGTTATATTTCCAGTTTTTTCAATAAGTTCCTTATCTGACTCAAATGCCCACTCCTTCATTTGAGGAATCTGTCCCATTTTATAACCAAATGCTGTAGCATCAACATCATGTTGAACAACATCTCGCCCAATAACAACATCTCCAACTTTCAGTCTTTCATCCAACGATCCTGCAACTCCTGAAAAAATTACCTCATCTACACCAAATTTCTCAATTAATAAAGTAGCAGTAATCGCAGCATTTACCTTCCCAATTCCAGACTGTACAAAAACAACATCTTTATCATTAAATTTCCCAGTAAAAAACGATATTCCGTTTATAATATTTTCTTTAATATCCTTAATTTCCTTTTTTATTGCCTCAGCCTCTTCAATTACAGCTCCAATAATTCCTGTCATCATTCGTTTCCTCCAATTCTTATTTTTGTTCTTTATCAATATTATTTATATTTTCAGAACCATCATTATTTTCAATAGTTGTATTTATACTTCCTTCATAAACATAAGTATCCTTCAACTTGCAAGTCTTTGTCTCATTTGTATTAAGAACTGCCTGAAATTCCCATTTTTCATCTTTTCCAAGCGAACTTATATTATCAACTGCATCTCCAATTTTTGCTCCATTTTCATCAAAACATGGAATCTCAATAGTTAAATTTCTCTTTGTTACTCCATTATGTGTTAAAATCCCTGTAACAATAGTCTTATTGCCTGTTATTTCAACTTCTGCATCTGAAAATTTATATTTTGTATTTTTGGCCTTTATTTCTCCATCTTTTCCACCAATAATACCTCCAATCAATTTACCAGTTGTCCCAATAACCGCTCCAGTAATTCCACCTGCAGCTTTTATAGTTCCTCCAACTACACTTCCAACTCCGCCAACAATTCCACAAGATGAAATTCCAAGCATTATTCCAATTAACAAAATCTTTTTTTTCACTTTTCTTAATTCCTATTCTTTCAATTATTTTTTCAAAAACTCTATAAATTTTTTTATCAATAAATATTTTTCTTATATTTCTTTATACTTTTTTAGGGCAAACGGAAATAATTACCATACCTTTTTAATCCCAGCTCGTTTAGGCATTTTTAATTTAATAAACAAATAGTTTAGTAAAAAATATTAAGCAAAATTTCGTCAGAAGAAAAATAGTTGTTTAAACTTTTATAAATTATTTAAAATTATATATACTTATTCATATTAAAATAACCTATATTTAAAAATGAGTTCTATTTTTCTTTTATAAGAAAATTTTACGTCAAGAAGGGTAGTCCATAGAACTTTTCGCCATTAGCTCTAAGAGGTAGCCAGTTAAGTATTCAAATAACTGTTATTATGAAAGAGGGCATGATGTCGATGCCCTTACGTTAAAATGAATTATAAATATAAATAGAAAAACAATTATTAACTAAAATATACTAAAGTAAAAATTTAATATATATTTTCAAAACATTATATATTATTTAACTATAAAACAATATTAGTATAACATTAGAATATCATATTCCAACTAAAAAAACAAGGCAAATCATCCAATTTTACCTAAAAAGTAAACTAGAATTCTTGCCTTCATCTACTTAAATTACAGTCCTTAAAATTTCAAAGCTTCCAATAGTTTTTATATTAATTCCAACAGGGATTAAAACTGTTTCTCCTTTTTTAATTGAAAGCCCTTCGTTTTCTCCCCATACAATTTTTCCTTCTCCTTCCAATATTGAATAAATTGTCATGCTTTCATTGTTCACATCTTCAAAAGAATCAGAAAATTTTAATTTATCAATTGAGTAATATTCTTTTTTTATAATATGTTTTCTCAAAATATCTTTCCCATTTTCAGAATCATCAAAATCAGTATTTTTAATTTCCACTTCTTTTCCAAAATCAATTACATCAGCAGAATCCTGTAAGTGCAGTTCTCTTTTTTTACCATTTTCATCAATTCTATCAAAATCATAGATTCTATAAGTTACATCTGAGTTCTGCTGAACTTCTGCAAAAAGTACGCTTCCTTTTAATGAGGCATGGACTGTTCCTGGTGTAATATCAATAAAATCACCTTTTTTAACAGTTTTTTCTTTAAATAGTCCGTCAAAATCATTTTTTTCTACTTTTTCCAAGAATTTTTCTTTTGTGATACCAGGCTTCATTCCCATAATTAAAGTTGCATCATCACTTGCCTCCATTATATACCAAGATTCACTTTTCCCAAATTCATTGTGTTTTTTTAGGGCAACTTCATCACTTGGATGCACTTGGATAGAAAGTCTGTCATTTACGTCCAAATATTTTATAAGAAGTGGAAATTTATCTTGATATTTTTCATAAACTTTTTTTCCAGCAAGCTCCCCTTTATATTTCTTATAAATATCATCTAGCCTTTGTCCAGTTAAAGCACCATTTTCGACAATTCCCATTCCATGCGGATGTGCTGACACTTCCCAAGATTCTCCAATTTTTTTGCCTTCAGGCAATTTCATTCCTAATTTTGTTTCAAATTCACGTCCACCCCATACTTTTTCCACAAAAAATTTTTTAAACTTCATTGGATATAACATAAGAACTCTCTCCTTTATTTCATTTATATAATTAATTTTCAATAATTTCTTTATTTCATGATAACATTTTGAATCAAATTTTACAACAACATAATGAAAAAATTTTGCAAAAAAAAACCTGCAAATAATATCTGCAGGGGAAAAGTATTTTTTCATTTTTGGGGTGTTATCCTCTACTTAAAAAATAGTAGACAACTACAATTTGAATTATGATATAAATTATATCACGCTCCATGACAGTTTCACCCCCAATCATGGTATATTAAGGTTTTTGACGAAAACCCAAATAATTATATCAAATTATAATACAAAAAGCCAGCTTAAATCAAACTGGCTTCTGTCGTCAAATTTTTAATATACACATGATTACTTTTTACAAAATAATTATACCATAAAAAAAGTTTTTTATCAATTAATTTGAAAAAATTTTGTTAATATTGTAAAATGTTAAAAGACGATTTTTAATATTAGGAGATTAAAAATATGTATGTTTATGATGAGTATGAAATAAAAAGGGAAAAGATAAAAAGATACCTGTTTACTTTGCTGAATAGTTTAATGTATGTAATTATTCCCATTATAATAGGATTTTTAAAAATTAATAAAAATATTATATCTATTTGGTTAATAATTATTTTTGGAATTTTGAAGTTTTATTTGGAAACAAAAAAGGATTTTGTAAATGTTTATGAAAAAGAGAATGAAGAAACTGGAGATTTTGAGGAAACTTTGCAAAAAGAGAAGTTAAGAAAGAAAATTTTTTATTTAAAGATGGGCTGTGTATCAGCTTGTTTAATTGTAATAACTCTAATTAACATAAATATATTTCAGTTACCAAGTTATGTTAGGGATTTAAAAGAAATTAGGAAAATTATTTCAAATAGTAAGGAACTTTATGTAAATGGGAAAAAACTTGAAAATACAGAAGATGTGAAAAAATGGATTTGGGATTCTACAAATTATTTTGAGATTTTGTGGGATTATAAGAGGAGAGATAATATAGAAGAACCTAAAATAAAGGCAATTTTATCCAATGAGAAAGGACAGTATCTAGTAATTGAGAAAAAAGATTACGGATGGAGTTTTTTGAAAATGAAAGAAAATCATTACTATAAGTTAGGTATTACTTACAAAAAAGATGTTGACAGAACAATTAAAATTGAAAAATCTTTGGGACTTATTCCTCAAAATTAAATATTTTAACTGAACAGGAAATTTCAAAAGTCAAAAAAATTAAAGCAAGGAGATGAAAAAATGAGTTTAATTAAAGAAAGAAAAGTTGAAAATATCGAACTTTTTTATGATTTGATATTTGTTTATGCTATTTTGAAAATATCAGGAATTATTCATCATCCTCATCACGGAGTGATTGAGCCTTGGACATTTTTTAATTTTGTATTAGCATCGCTCGTTGTCTTACAAGAATGGTTGTATATGACAAACTATTTGAATAGATTTGGGACGTTTAACTTTCGTGAAATTATGACTATGTGTGTAAATATGACGGCAGCGATTTATTTGTCTAATTCTTTTTTAGCAGATTGGAGTCAAGCCTACTATCCTTTTACAATTTCAATGTTAATTATGGCTTTGAGTGTAGCATTTTTGTATCACTGTCAAGCAATGAAAAAAGAATTTGGCGAAAAAGAAGCTGTTAATGCTAGAAATATTCTTTTAATCGTTAGTTCATTGCTTATGGTCAGTCTGTTCGTAAATTTTTATATTGGAACAATACTTCTTATAATTGCAAACTTTTCAGGAGTTTTTCTTCCTGTAATTTACAAAATTGAATTTGACAACAATGTTGCTAAGTTTGGACATTTAAAAGAACGATTTGAATTATTGACAATTTTGTTCTTTGGAGAAATGATTGTCGGGATTGCAAAATATTTTGATATAAAGCATTTTACAATTTATCCATTTATCGCTTTAATTGCAATATTTTCACTATTTGGAACATATACAATCTTGATAAACAAAATGATAAACCATCATCCGGTAACACGTGGATTGGTGCTGATGTATTCACATTTTTTCCTGCTAATTAGTTTAGGAATTATAATTTCCTCTTGGAATTTAGTTGGGCAAGAACCGAATAAAACTTTTTTGGCACTTTTTTACATTTTTGGATATACAGGCTTTTACTTAATGTTATTCGCAAATGGTATTTATCTGGACAAAGAAAAGCGTCTAAACAAAAAGGATTTTTCAAAAATTTTAGGAATTTTAACTATTTCATTTATAGCAATTTTTACTTTTAGACAAAATTTTATGATTATGGAATTTTCAATATTATTTCTAACTTGTGCAATTTTACTGATAATTGCTAGGAAATATAGAAAAACACAATCTTAGAGCATAATTGCAGTAAATGAAATTTTATAACATAAATAAAACTGCCTCAATATTCTGAAGCAGTTTACTTTTTTATTTTTATAAATTTATTATTTAATTAGTCTATTTATTTTCGATAATCACTGTTTTTGGATCAACTTTATTTCCGTAAACAGGCTCAAGAGTTGCTTTATATGCTTTTTCAAAGAATCCTTCCTTAGTAAGAGCATCTATTTCAGTATTTAGCCAGTCTAACAGTCCTTTGTTCCCTTTTCTTACAGCTGGAGCAATGTAGTCCTGTTCCCCTAACTGTTTAATATCCACAACAAATCCTGGATTTTCTGTTGCCCATGCAAATACTAGAGTATTATCGTGTGCAAGTGCAGCTCCCCTTTTATCTAATAATGCGTTAAATGTTTCTGTGTTTTGGTCATATTTCAATAATTCTATATCTGGATGATTTTTTGTAAAGTAAATTTCTGCTGTTGTTCCTTTGTTAACTATTAATTTTTTACCTTTCAGCTCCTTCACATCTTTTATTGGAGCACCTTCTGGTGAAACAATTCCTAGCGACACTTTCATATAAGGTTTTGCAAAATCAACTTTTTGTTTTCTTTCGTCTGTTACTGTAAAGTTTGCTAGAATAATATCAACTTTATTTGATAATAAATATTCCACTCTGTTTGCAGCTTCTAATGTGATAAATTCTATTTTATTTTCGTCGCCTAATAAATCTTTAGCAAGTCTTTTTGCCAAATAAATATCATATCCTTGATTTTTCCCATTTTCATCAACAAATCCAAATGGCGGCTTATCTCCGAATACTCCTATTCTTATTTTTCCTGCTTTTTTTATTGCCTCAATTGATCCTGGTTCAGCGCTTCCTTTTCCACCTTTTCCACAGCTTATTGCAAATACTCCTAAAACTAAGATTGCAATAATTTTTACAAACCTTTCAAAATTCTTTTTCATAATTACCTCCAAGTTTATTTAATATTTTTGTAATTTCTTATCCTAATTTTTCCAATTCATTTTTTAAATATTTAGCTAGTTCCAACATAGCATATTTTCCAGCTATTTTTTCAGCGTCGGCATTGTAGTTGGTATTTGTATTTATGTCATAAACAAAAACTTCGTTGTTTTCATTTATGATAAACTCTATTGCCGCCACATCTATGTGGTTTTCTTTCAAAAATTTTTCATATTTTTCAATTTGATTTTCTGGCAATCTTTCAATAATTCTAAATTTTGATTTTTCTGCCGCTTCTTCTCCTACAGGACAGAATTTATCATTTATCTGGCACGAATCTGCTGGACATAGTTCAAATCCATCGCTTGAGTCAACTTTTACGGCATAGAGATATTTTCCACCTATAAATTCAGCTCTTATGATATGTCCATCCACAGGCTTCACATATTCCTGAATCAAACTTATTCCATCAACAGAATCTTCAAAATCATTTCCATTTACATAATTGCCAAGTTCTTCATAACTTCTTATAAGTCTTACCCCAAGACCTTTTCCAGCTCTGTTGTGCTTTATGATAAAAGGATATGTGTCAAGTTCCTTTGCAGCATTTAAAATTTGATCTTTTCCCACAGCTCCCAATGTTTTTGGAGTATTTATCCCTGTCTTTTGCAGTAAGATGTATTGTTTCAATTTACTCACTTCAAGATTTATAGCAGATGTCCCATTAATTACACGAACTGCTTCTGTTCCTTTGTTTTCCAGCCATGTTAAGACTTGCTCCGTTAATTCTGGTGCATATCTATGCCCTCTTGTGTGTGAAGAAGCGCTCATTCTATTATAATACACGCCTTTTTCAGGTTCTTTTCCTATATTTAATATTCCTTCTGATAAATCCAGTTCTTTATAAGGAACTGACAATTCATCCAGCCTTGCAGTTAGATGTCTTGTCCAATCCATATTTTCATGAATTATATATACTTTTGACATATTTTCATCCTTTCTATTTTTATTTTTAAAGTTTATTCAGCTACAGCTGCATTTTCTCGAAGCCCAGCATATACTTCCTCTGTTTCCACAACTTCATATTCTGCAGTTTTTTCAATAATTGCAGGAACAAGCGTGTTTCCAACTACATTTACCGCTGTACGTCCAGCATTTGCCAAAAAGTCAACTGATACAATCAGGGCAATACCCTCTGCAGGTAAATTAAGCTGTGTTGCAGTCGCAAGCAGTACAACTAATGCTCCAGATGGGACTGCTGCAATTCCTTTTGTAATTATTGTCAAAAATAATATTAACGGTATTAATTGTCCCCATGTAAGCGGAGTTGAGTACAAGTTTGTTATAAATGTTACCGATAAACTTATATAAATGCAGGCTCCAATAAGATTGAATGAATATCCAAGCGGTGTAGCAAAAGCTGAAACTGATTCAGATATTCCATTTTCTTCACTACGCTCAAGAAGTGTAGGTAAAACTACTGCAGAACCTCCTGTTGTAAAAGCTATTAGTACCAAATCCTTAATATTTGATAATAATTTTAAATAAGGAACTTTGAATATGTATGCAATAATCGGAAATACAACTAATAGAGCTGCCAAGTATCCAACATAAAGAAGTAGTACAAACTGTCCTAACAAATACAAATCTCCAAGTCCAGTTTTCGCCACATTGCTTGCAATCAGCCCAAACACTCCCACAGGTGCAAATGCAATGGCATAATCTACAATCTTATACATAGCCTTTATCCAAGATTCAAAGAATGTTATAACAGGTTTATTGTCATCTCCAACAGCAATTAAGGCAATTCCCAAAAATACTGCAAAAAATATAACTGGTAAAAGATTTCCATCTGCAAATGCTGTAAATACATTTTTAGGGACAATTGATGTTAAAAAATCGCTCAAATTAATATTAGAAGCAACATCTTTAATAGCTTCTGTGGAAATGCTTCCAGCTTTTATATTTGCACCAATTCCTGTTACTTTCCCTAAAATAAGGCTAAGCGTGATTACTAACGTTGTAATTGAGAAAAAGTGTAAAAATGTCTTGAATGCAAGATTTCCAAACTTTTTAGTATTTTTCATTGTAACTATTGACAGAACAACTAACGGAAATACAAGCGGTACAATAACCATCTGAACTAAACTTGTAAACAGCACTCCCAGTATTTTTAACTCTTTAGCAAACGACGGAAATAATTGTCCAACCAAAATTCCTAATAACGCACCAATCAATATCTGTGCCAATAAATTCAATTTTCTAAATCCTAATAATTTTTTCATACTTTTATTCTCCCTTCAACAATTAGCATTCACTAAATTGTTTTACTAAATTTTTTATTTATATCAACAAAGCTGATTCCACCTTATCTTTCTTTTCAAAATTAAATATATTTAAGAACTTCTTAGCTCTTTCAGTTTTTGGATTTCTAAAAAATTCCAGCGGATAATTTGTTTCAACGATTTCTCCAGAATCCATAAATACTATCCTATCCGCAACTGCTTTAGCAAATTCCATTTCATGAGTAACGATTATCATTGTCATTCCTTCCTTTGCCAGTTCCAGCATTACATCCAGCACTTCTCTTACCATTTCAGGATCAAGTGCCGCTGTAACCTCATCAAACAGCATTATTTCTGGATTCATACATAGTGATCTTATAATTGCTATTCTTTGTTTTTGTCCTCCTGACAGTTCTCTTGGATATGAGTTCTTTTTATCCAGAAGCCCTACTCTTTCGAGCAATTTTTCTGCTTGTTCTGTAACTTCCTTTTTATCCCTCTTCTGTACTTTAAGTGGTCCTAACAGAAGATTTTGCATAACTGTCATATGGTCAAATAATTCGTAACTTTGAAAAACCATTCCTATTCTCTGGCGTATTAAATGCCATTTTGTCTTATCTTTATTAATAACATTTCCTTGTAATTTTATTTCTCCAGACTGAATTTCTTCAAGTCCGTTTACACACCTTAAAAGTGTACTTTTTCCACATCCAGAAGGCCCTAGTATTACTACAACCTCGCTTTTATTTACTGAAAGTGAAACTCCTTTTAGTGCGGGTATGCCTTTTTTATATTCTTTTTTTATATCAGAAAGTTCCAATAAAACTTCTGAATCTGCCATTTTGCTTACCTCCGTTTCCTTTATTTTTTAAACAGCCCATTTTTTCTCCATTTTTTTTGATAATAATGTAATTGGATAACAAATTATGAAATATAGAAAAAATATGAACAGATACACCCAAAATGGTGCCATCGGATTTTTCCTGCTTGAAAACTCTATAATTTGCCGTCCTATTTTTAGAACTTCTGCAACTTCTATAAAAATCGCAAGTGAAGTTGTCTTAATCATTCTTGTTATAAGGTTTACCGCTGCAGGTGCAATTCTTCTTACTGCCTGCGGAAGCAGCACATATCTATAAACCTGAATTGTATCAAGCCCCAAAGCCTTTGCACTTTCCCCTTGAATTTTTGGAAGAGAAATAATAGCTCCCCTCACAATATCCATCATTTCAGCTGTTCCCCATATCACAAACACTATTATTGTCGTAGTTTCTGAATCAATATGCAAATCAAAGCCTTTTGCAACTCCAAAATAAATTATGAACAGCCACACAAGCAAGGGAATGATTCTCATACTTTCCAGATAAAACTTCAATATTCCATAAATAATCTTATTTTTTGAAGTCATAACTATTCCTAGAATTAATCCGAACAATATTGAAAATACTATGGAAACAAGAGCAATTTGTCCCGTTACAATAAGCCCACCCATAAGCCTTTGCAAATTGACTCCTTTAAAAATAACATCAATTCCCGACAGTTGCATATCTTATTCTCCTTTCAATTACTGTTAAAATAAACGAAACTGGTAAAATAATAATCAAATATGCTGCAACAAGCATAAACAGACTTTCATTCGTTTTATAATAAAGCCCTATCAAATCCCGTGTCAGATACATCAGTTCCATTAAAGCCAAAATCCCTATTACTGAAGTTTCTTTCAAAAGAAATATTATATTTGCCGCTATCGCGGGAAATGAAACTGTAAATGCCTGTGGCAATATCACGTTAGTTATAAGCTGTGATTCTGTAAGCCCAATACTTAATCCAGATTCCCGTTGCCCTTTTGTAACCGACTCCAATCCGCTTCGAAATGCCTCACACATGTAACTTCCGCCAAGAAAAGATAATCCAATCACAGCACAAATATGCGAATTAAATGTAATTCCAATTTTGGGAAGCCCAAAATACAGAAAGAATAACTGTATTACAAGTGGAGTATTTCTCGAAAGCTCAATATAAATTCCCACAATCTGCCTAACAGCTGGAACTCTATAATAAAGCACCAATGCACAAACTATTCCAATCAATATTGAAAATATAATTCCAAAAATTCCTATAATCACAGTCAATTTCATTGCTTCTAAATATTTAGGAATATTTTCTATTATAAAATTAAAGTCCATTTTTGTATTTCCTTTCTAAGAATGTTATTATATATTCTATTTTTTTACCTCTTATATTTGTATGTAAAAATATTATACTATAAAAAATTTTATTTGTAAAGAATTATTTTTGTATATACATATATTTTTTATTTAAAAAACTATAAAAAATTTTTTTAAAATTTAAAATATAATATTTGAAAACAATAGTTTTATAAGGTATAATTTATTTATGACATAACTCAGTGAAGAAACTAAGAGCATAGTTGCTGAGGTTATAGCGGAAAATGAGTTGAATTATTTGGGATACTGAATATGTAGGCTTTTGATAAAGTGGCGACATTAATCAACGAGTGTATACATTCACAAGATTAAGTTATAAGCATATTTGTAATGATAGAAGATTAAAGCACTTTAATTGGATTAGGCAGATTCAATAGACGTTCCTGTGGAAAATAACCTTAAAAGACTTGAGGGTGATAGCTCAAGAAACTATAAGGAATAATCAAAATCTGTTAGGTGGTTGATGTGAACTGAATAAGTCACTATAATTGATTGTTAAAGTTACAACGGCAAAAATCCACCAGATTAAATTATGAATACCAAATTCTGAATGCTTTGTTGTTGTTATTGGTGAAATTCCAGTATATCTTAACTATCATTTGATAGAGTTTAAGAAGTATAAAGGTAGCTCCTTTATGCTCAGACTTAGGCTGATATTAGCTAAATAAATCAGTTATTACAAATGTAGAGCGAAAGCTCATGTCCATTATACATGTGAAAAAAAAACTCCAAATATTTTTATTTAGAGATTTTTTTTGTTACTATTTTTTGATGTTTTTTAAAAATTTTTTTACTTTCTATATTGAATAAATCTCAGTTTCACTTTCAGAATACCTTTTCAGAAAATTTTGTAACCGTTGATTTTTCGAATTAATAAAAATTTCTTCTGGCTTCCCTTCTGTTACGATTGTTCCACCATCCATAAATACAATATAATCAGAAACTTCCCTTGCAAATTGCATTTCATGGGTAACGATTATCATTGTCATATTTTCTTTTACCATATCTTTTATAACTTTCAGAACTTCTCCAATAAGTTCAGGATCAAGTGCCGAAGTTGGTTCATCAAGCAAAATTACCTCTGGACTCATCGCAACCGCCCTTGCAATCCCCACTCTTTGCTGCTGCCCTCCAGAAAGCTGATTTGGGTAAAATTCGGCTTTATCTTTTAACCCTACTTTTTCAAGCATTTTCAATCCAATTTCTGTTGCTTCGTTCTTATTCATTTTTTTTACAATCAAAAGACCTTCAATTACATTTTCCAAAGCAGTTTTATTTTTGAATAAATTATAATTCTGAAAAACCATTGTCGTATTTTTTCTAAGCCTGTTTATATCTTTTTTATTTATTTTACTCAAGTCAAATGTTTCGTTTCCAAAAGTTATTGTTCCCGATGAAGCTGTTTCAAGAAAATTAAGACTTCGTAAAAATGTTGATTTTCCCGATCCACTCGGTCCTATAATGCTTATTACCTGTCCTTTTTCTATTTTAAAGTTTATTCCTTTCAAAACTTCATTTTTTCCAAAAGACAGTTTTAGATTTTCAACCTTTATCATTTTACAGTCCACCTACTCTCAATTTCTTTTCCACAATTCCCATTACTTTTTCCACAATTATACAAACAACCCAGTAAATTCCTGAAACTACGATATATGCTTCAAAAATATCCAGTCCTGAAGCTGAAATTATTTTTGCCTTTCCAATCATTTCCACAATTGAAACTGAAAAAGCAAGTGAGGAATCCTTTATCAAACTTATAAAAGTATTTCCAAAATTAGGAAAAGTTATTATAATCGCCTGCGGAAGTACAATTCTTTTCATTGCCTGCCATTTTGTCATTCCAATAGACAATGCAGCTTCAACTTGCCCTTTATCCACCGACTGAATTGCCGCCCTGAATGTTTCTGACAGATAACCCGATACATTTAAAATAAATGCTACGTAAACAAAGATAATAGCAGGAATATTATTCACATCTATATTAAATCCATACTTTAAATGTATATAATCTAATATTTTAGGCAATCCATAATAGGCAAGGTAAATCTGAACTAAAAGAGGTGTCCCTCTTATAAAGGACACATAAATTGTAGCAAGCCTTGTCAGCACAGGAATTTTATTTATTCTCACAAGTGCAATAAAAAAACTAAGTATCAGCGAAAATATCATCGTAACAATCGCAATATTCAAAGTCATTGGCAATGCTTTCAGTATTTCTGGAATCGCTCTTACCATAAATCCCCAGTTTAAAAAAGGTACATTATTATTCATTACTTTTCTCCTGTTTATAAATTATTTCGTATAATCTCCGCCAAACCATTTTTCTGATATTTTAGCAAGCGTTCCGTCAGCCCTCATTTCAGCAAGTACTTTGTTCACTTCATTTCTTAATTCTTCGCTATCTTTTCTAAATAAGAAAAATGTCGGAGTTGTACTCAAAGGCTCCCCTACCAGCTGAACTTTATCTCCTTGCTGTTTTTTATAGTAACTTACCACAAGTCTGTCGCTCAATGTTGCATCCGCTTTTCCTTGTGCTATTTCTACCAATGTCAATGTAATTCCGCCATCAAAATAATTAAGATCTATCTTTTTAGCAGCCGTTTTATTATATTCCTCAACAGTTTTTGAATAATTGCTTCCAACTGCTGAAATTACTCTTTTACCTTCCAGATCCTTTAAAGTCTTTATATTATTCTCTCCCTCTTTTACAATAATCTGAGCAGCTGAAACTAAATATTTATCAGAAAAAATATACTTTTCTTCTCTTTCCTTAGTTTTTTCAATTTCATTGGCAATAATGTCATATCTTTTTGACTCTAGCCCTAGAAATATACTATCCCAAGGAACAGTTGTAAATTCAATATCTGCATTTATTCTTTTTCCAACTTCCTGAATAACCTCAACATCATACCCTGTCAATTTCCCGTTACTTTCATCCTTAAACGAAAATGGTGCATAAACTCCATCTGTCCCTACTTTTATAACCCTTTTTTTCCCAGCATTCGCTTTATTTCCACAAGATACGGCTAAAATCAGCAATAATAAAACTCCTAGCAATAATTTAATTTTTTTCATTCCAAGACCTCCAAAAATAAATATTTTTTAAAGAAAAAAGCCGAATAAGATTATTCGACTTTCTAGCATGTAATCTCATTTTTTCAATTTATTTACTTTAAAATGAGCTTACATATAAAATTTTTTCAATTAATTCTAAAATAAACTCTACAAATTCATACATATTATTATATTAAAATACATTTTTTTATTATATAGTAAAATATTCATAGTTATTAATCTTTTAATTTGTATATGAAAATATTATACTATATTTTTTTAATTTTGTAAAGATTATTTTTTTATAAGCGTTTCATTAAATTCTGTATACTCCAATGCAGTACCCTTAACAAGATTCTTCCCATCAAAACCAATGATATCACCAGGCACTAAAGTATGTATTTCATCATCATTCAAATGTATTTCCAATTTTCCTTTCAGAACTGAAATTATGACATCTTCTCCTTCATGATTATGCAAAGGAATTTTTTCTCCTGAATCTAAAATTTCCTTCACCACTTTATAATTATCCCCACTAAAAGCTAATCCACCTTGATTTTTTACTATTCCAGCCATTTCAATCATCTCCTCTATATTTTAAATTAACTAATATCTTTTAGCTATACAAATATTATACTCCTATTCAAATATTTTGTAAAGCAAAATTTTTTTAAAAGTCACAATGATTATAAAATTTTTCTTATATAATACTAATTTCTCATTAGAAAATAGTGTAATTTATTAAACATTCACTATTTAATGAAAACATACTCGAACCCGTTTAAAATTGAACTGATAGAAATTATATAATTTAGGGTTTGAGTAAAATAGTCATAATTTTTGAGTTCTGTTTTAAACTAGTTTTACTATAGTATTAGCTATTGAACAATCCTATTATAAAAATTTATTACTATTTTTAAAAGAGAATTAGTATTAAATAGAGAATCACATAAAAAACAAATTGAGATAAAGGCTAATAGATGTAAATTGAAATACCCAAAATAAAAAAGAAAACCATTTTTATTTATTCTAACGGTTTTCTCTTTTGAATTTATTGATTTTTTACGAAAAGTTATTTATTTTTTTTTATTCAATATATACTCATAGTATTCTTTATATTTTTTTCCTATATTTAATAAATCTCTTTCTTTAGCAATACTGTATGCTGTTTCTGTAATTCCATCCAAGTTTTCCACATTGTTTTCCACAATATTCCTTATTTTTTGGCAAAATTCTTCGTTAGTCCTAGCCTTAAAACAAGTTTTTCCATCTTCCAGCCAATCTTGATACACAGGAATATCTCTCACTACAAGCGGTAATTTTGCTGAAAGCGCTTCCAGCACCACAATTCCTTCGTTTTCTTCGTAAGTCATAAATAAAAAGGCTTTTGCAGCACTAAATGCTCCAATTAAAATATCTTTATCGACATATCCTGGAAAAATTAGATTTTTTGGTGGATTTTCAATAATTTTCTGTATTTTGTCAGGAAGCATTGACTTTACGCTTGACGAACCAAACCAAAGAAATTGATAATCACTACATTCCTGTGCTACTTTTACAAAATCTTTTATCCCTTTTCTCTCAAAAGGTAATCCAGCTGTTATAATTAACGGCTTATTTATGTCATATACTGATTTATATTCATTTAAAAATTTTTCTTTTAAAACTTCATTTTTATTAAATTTATTTATATTTACACCGTTTGAAATTACTCTAATTTCTTTTTCTTTCTCTAAATATTTTGATTTTATAAGATTTTTTGTATATTCTGATGGAGAAATCAAATAATCTGCTTCATTATATAATTTCTTTGTCCAGAATTTTATAATTGGCGATAAAACATAACTTCCTTTTATACTTCCTCGAAAATCTTCATAAGTTGTATGTGTATGATAAATTACAGGCTTCCCTTTTTTCTTTGCCTGTTTTAATACTTCATAAGATTTTAGTGCAACAGTATTTATATGTGCCAAATCATAATTATCTTCAGGATTCTGCGTAACTTCAATATTATTTGCTCCAAGGGCTTCTACCTGATGATTTAAGGCTTGTCCAACGCCGGATTTGCTGAAGGAACTTTTCCCCTCTGAATATAGTAAAACTTTCACGACTATCATACTCCTCTATTGTTTTTTTGTAAACTGCTTCTACTCGTTCTCCAAATTTCTGTGCTGTGTAATCTTGTGAAGCGACAAAAGCATTTTCGATAATTTTTTCTCTAAATTCCTTATCTTCTTTTAAAAGCATTATAGAATTAATAAATTCTTCTTCTGTTCTGTAAACAAGCCCTGCTTCGTTCTTTACAAGCAAGTCTTCCAGATTTAAGTCATATCTTGCCACAACAGGTGTTTTAGCAGCCATTGCCTCAACAAATGTAAGTCCTTGCGTTTCCGATATGCTCGCATTTAGAAATACATCCCCCATTTGATAATAGGCAGCAACTTTATCATGTGGCACTTCCCCTGTAAAAATAACTCTATCTGAAATACCAAGATCCTCAGCTTGTTTCTTCAAGTCATCCAAAATTCTCCCACGCCCAACAATCATAAATTTAAAGTTTTCATCCTTAATTTTAGAAAACATATCAATTAACAAATCAATACTTTTTTCTTCGGCAATCCGCCCGATATACACACAAAGAAAATCACTTTTCTCTATTCCAAAATTTTCTCTCATAAATTCCAAATCTTCATCGGAATAATTTCCACGATAAAATTTATCCAATTCCAGTCCAGTTGGAATAATGTTCATTGTCTGGTCAACACCATAAGAATACAAAATATCTTCAACTTTCCTTGTTGGTACAATCAGTCCATTACATTTTTCACAATAAAATTTACTAATCGCAGCTGCAATCTTTTTCCCAGCTGAAACAAATCTCGAACCAAAAATATAATGTGTATAATATTCATATAACGTGTGATATGTATGAACAAGCGGTATTTCAAGATTAATTGCAGCAAATCTCGCAAATGTTCCTACACCCCATTCTGTCTGTGAATGAATAATATCTAATTCCAGCCGCTTTATCTTTTTTATTATTTTTGAAGAATAAATCATTCCCAGTCTATACTGTGGCAACGGCTTAAATTCCATACTTGGTATTCGTAAAACATTAGGCTCAACTTGAGGTGCATCTGGATCAGTCGTAGTAATAATGTACACTTTATGTCCCAGCTTTCTAAGCTCCTTCTCAAGTGTCATAATCGAACTTACAACTCCATTTACTTGAGGTCTGTATGTATCTGTAAATATTCCAATTCTCATTTTTATATTTCTCCTTCTATAATAAAGCCTTATTTCAATTTTATTTTTACTCTCTTAAAATTTTTTTAGGCTACTATAAATTTTCACACAAATAATCATTTTTTATTCTATCTCTTATTATTTTTTATATAAGTTCTATTTCAATTTAAATAAAAAAACTCTTATCTGCTAATTTTTAGGGATTTCCAAGAAGAACTTGCCTATTTTCCCCATTCTATAATCTTTCATAAGTCTTCTCGAAATAATTTCATAATTATGTTCATCATTTTTAGAAACACCAAGCCGTTTTTCCAAAATTTCCAGTATCTTATGGTTTTCCAATCCCAAAATTTCCTCATTAGTTATATATTCTTCCAAATTATACACTTTTACAAGATTTTCAATTTTTCCCAAATCCTTTAATTTATCTAAAAATTTAATTGCAACATGCTCCAATTGTAATACATTATCCTTTATTGAGCCAGTAATCGCTAAATTATAAGCTACCTCATCATCTTCAAACTTTGGCCATAAAACTCCTGGTGTATCCAGCAATTCCAATTTTTCATCAATTTTTATCCATTGCTTTCCACGTGTAAATCCTGGAGTATTTCCAACTCTTGCTTTATTTTTATTCACAAATTTATTAATAAATTTAGACTTCCCAACATTAGGAATCCCAACAATCATAGCTCTTACTTCAGTTTTACGAAGTCCTTTTTTTTTCATTTTTTCCAATTTCTCAGCATAAATTTTATCTGTAATTTTTCGTAGTTCATTAAAATTAGTCCCTTTTTCTACACTCAAAGCTACAAAATAATCAGAAAAATTATTTTTCAAAAAATAATCTTCCCAACTTTTTAATTCCTTGCTATCAATCAAATCCACTTTGTTCAGAACAATAATCTTTTTCTTATTATTTGCCAGCTTTGAAATATCTGGATTTTTACTAGAAATCGGAATCCTTGCATCTAAAATCTCAATAACAACATCAATTATCTTAAGATTTTCAACAATTAAATCCTTTGTTTTCTTCATATGCCCTGGATACCAGTTTATATTCATTCTTTCATTTTCTCCATTTTCTCTCTAAATTTTTATTTTTAATCCTAAAATTAAGGTTAATTTTAAAATTAAAGATAAAAACTCAATATTATTAACCTTTTCTATCTATTTTTCATATTATTTTTTATTTTTATTTCAATTTATTTTTATTAATAATTATTTTCTTATTTTATTTATATTAGTTTTTTTAACGCAGAGGTATCAGACGCTATACCTCTGCACTCTGGCTTTACGCAAAACTTTCTTATAACAGAAAAAAAAACTCGATTTTTAATAACAATTATTTCATTTCTATAAACAATTACAATTCAAATTATATTCAAAAATCTCAAACAATTCTTTTTCTATTAACGAAATTTTGCTTAATTTTTGTTTTCAAAAAATATTTAGACAAGGCGAGATTAGTGCGTAGCACTTTCGCTAAAATCTTCAAATATTATAATTTGAAGAAATTGAAATAACTAATATTACGAAATAAAAGGGGATGGCGACTGTTCCCCTTTGCTTTATAAAAAAGAAAAAACATATAAATTATAGAAAAAATATTTATTAACAACAAAACATAAAAAAATATATTTTTATTAATTTTTTAAATAAATACCATCATCATTTATTGCCCTTATAAATAAAACAATTTCTCCCTTAATTGGCTTTTCTTCTAACTTTTCTATAATTTCAGAAACATTTCCACGGATTATTTCTTCATAGATTTTGGTAAGTTCCCTTGTAATTACAACGTAACGTTCTCCCAGATATTCTTTTATATCTTTTAAAGTTTTTAAAATTCTGTTGGGGGATTCTAAAATTACAATTGTTCGTTCTTCTTCCTTTAATTTATTGAAAAGTGTCTGTCTACCTTTTTTCTTTGGTAAAAAGCCTTCGTATGCCATTCTTCGCATATCCAGCCCTGAAATACTTGCACCTGTTACAATTGATGAAGCTCCTGGTATTCCAACGACTTTTATTCCTGCTTTTAAAATTTCATTTACTAACTCAAAGCCTGGATCTGAAATACACGGCGTTCCAGCATCTGTTACAAGTGCAATTTTTTTTTCATCTTTTAAAAGATTAATAATATTTGTAATTTGATGAAGTTTATTATGTTCATGGTATTGGTACACCGTTTTTTCGATTTCATAATGAGAAAGAAGTTTTTTAGTGACTCTTGTATCTTCTGCAAAAATATAATCAACTTCCTTCAAAACTTTTATTGCTCTAAAAGTTATGTCTTCTAAATTTCCAATTGGCGTACCAACAACATAAAACATATATTTCTCCTATTTTTAATTTCTTTTATTAATTTTGATAACGGTTATTTTCTTTTTCCTGTTCCACTTATTTTTTTATTCATTTCTTCGATTGCTCTTTTTAGTTGAACATCCCCAGCTGAAATAATTTTAGCCGCTTCTTCTTTACCTTTATCTTTTATAATAATATCTTCTATTTCTTTTTCTCTATTTTTTCTAGCTTGTTCACTGTCGTTTGCATACCCTTTTAATGCAAGCAGCTCTTCCATTTTTACTTCTATATCAGGCTCAATTCCTTTTTCATGAATGTAGTTCCCTTTTGGTGTAAAATATTGAGCAATAGTAAGTTTTATGGCATCTTCTGTTCTCAAAGGTATAACTTGCTGAACGATCCCTTTTCCAAATGTTTTTTCTCCAATGATTGTACCACGTTTGTAATCTTTAATTGCACCTGTAACAATTTCAGAAGCACTTGCGCTTGCTTTATTTGTTAATACGATTAATGGGAAATTACCTAGATTTTTTGAAGTTCTGTTATAATTTCTTTGTTGTCCATTTTTATACTTTAAGTAAACGATTAAATCTTCTTTTACAAAAAGTGAAGAAATATCTTGTGCTTCTTGTAATGAACCTCCTGGATTAGAACGTAAATCCAATATTAATCCTTTCATTCCTTTAGATTGTAAATCCTTAATTGCTTTTTCAACTTCTGCTCCAACGTGATTTCCAAATCTTAAAAGGCTTACGTAACCAATATTATTTTCAAGCATTTTGCTTTCAACCATTTCCAGTTTAATTTTAGCTCTTGTCAATGTAAATTTCATTGGTTCTTTTTTACCTTCCCTAACTACTTCTACATCAACTTTTGTTCCTTCCTTACCTTTCAGAAGTTTTACAGTTTCATTGGCTGTAAGCGGCAAGATATCTTTCCCGTCAACTTTTATAATTCTATCTTTTATTTTTATTCCGACTTTTTCAGCTGGACTTCCGATAAATGGTGAAACAACTTCAAGAGCTTCTCCCTTTTTCTTACTTATACTCATTCCAACCCCAACATATTCTCCTTCCATATCTTCAGAAAAATCTGCTAAATCGGCTTTAGACAAATATTCTGAATAAGGATCTTTAAGTCTGCTTACAACTCCTGCCACTGCTCCTTCATAAAGTTCCTTTTTGCTTGGAGTTTCTTCCTTTCCAACATAGTTGTTTTCAATAATATTAATTACATCCACAATTCTATTCAGCTCTGTTGTGTCTTTTGAATATCCGGCACTTGTATCCTTGTCATTTCTTGTTGTTTTTATTATAGTGGTAGCTGCAAATAAAGGCATGCTTACCAATATAAGTCCTAATACTGCCTGCATTATTTTGTTCTTTTTCATTTTTCCTCCTAATAATGTATTTTAACAATTATAAAAATATATTTTTATAATAAATTTTTGCATTTAATTTTAAACATGTATTTTGCTGTTTTTTTACTAAAACTACTTTTTACGGAAATTTTAGCAACATTAAAAACTCCTTATTACCCTTTGCCCCTTTTATTGGAGAATCTTCAACGCCAATTAGCTCGTATCCATATTCTTTTGAAAAGTGAATTATTTTTTTTATGGCTTCATCGTGATATTCCTCATTTTCCACAACACCATTTCTTCCAATTTTCTCCCTTCCTACTTCAAATTGTGGCTTAACTAGCATTACAGCCTTTCCATCTTTAGCAAGAAACTTCTCGAAATAGGGAATCACTTTCGTTAGGGAAATAAAAGATACATCTATTACAATAAAATCAACCTTTTGGTTTTCAATATCTTCTTCTTTCAAGTCTTTTATATGCATTTCTTCAAGCGAGACTATCCTATAGTCATTTCTTAGTTTCCAATCAAGCTGGTTTTTACCAACATCAACACTATATACACGCTTTGCTCCATTTTGCAATGCACAATCTGAAAATCCACCTGTAGACGCTCCAATATCAAGCACCAATTTATCACTAAAATCCAAATCCCAAGTTTTTATGGCTTTTTCCAATTTTAATCCACCACGGCTTACATATTTCAATTTATCTTTTATACGGATGTTCAGTTCACCGTTGTCTTTAAATATTGTTCCAGCCTTTGTTACAACTTGGTCATTTACAATAACATTTCCTGCCATTATCTCCCGTTTTGCCTTTTCTCGTGTTTCAAAATATTCTTTCTCCACAAGGATTACATCCAATCTTTTTTTCATTGCTTTCTCTTTCCAGTTCTCTAAATAAATAAAAGATAGCTTTAATAAAGCTAATTTAAAACCAAGTTTAGAGATTGCATTATTTTATAAAATTCTACTTTTCTAGCTTTTGACAATCTAGCATTAAGAAGAATGAATATATAATAAAACACATCTCTTATTTTTCTATTTATTTTTGATTACTAAAATCATATTTATCAAAACACATGGTAAAATCACTTTAAAATTAAATTTAAAGAACTATCTGATTTTATTTCAATTTCATTTAGATTTACTAATTTAATCTTAAAATGTCTACAGCATATTTCAATAAACTTATTTATTTTATCACATTTCAAGGTATATTTCAAATTTTTTACTTTATTAAAATTTTCTAATTTTCTAAATAAAAAAAAACTTCTTGACAAATTTTAAAAAAAATGTTAATATTATATTCAATCAAGCTATTTTATTAAAAATTAAATTTAGGTGTTCCGTTACTTCTAAGTGAAGGAACTCATAAATTAAATTTAAAGCTGTCACAAATGGCAGCTTCTTCTAATTAAATAGAATAAAACAAAAGGACATTCTATTTTTATTAATGCCCTTTTTTAATTATTTTTTATTTTTTATTATTTTTCAATTTTTCTGAAAAATCTAGAATATCATTTACAACCATAGGCTTTAATCCTGTTTCTTTAAGTTCTTCTAAACTTTTCAAGCCGTACCCTGTTTTTATTAGAATAGATGTAATACCCAGTTTTTCTGCAGGAATCAAATCAGTTATCTTATCGCCTATCATAAAAGAATTTTTAACATCAATATCAAATTCGTTTATTGCAAGTTCAAAATTTCCCGTATTTGGTTTTCGACAACTGCACTCAATTCCATATTTACCCTCAACATTTGGGTGGTGCGGACAAAAGTACGATTTTTCAATTTTTATACCATTTTTTAACAAATCTTTTTCAATAAAATCCTGTAATTTTAAATAATCATCTTCTGTATAATATCCTCTTGCAATTCCCGCTTGATTTGTTATAATCGCAAATTTATAGCCTAAATCACGTAATTCCTGAAGTCCTTTAATTACATTTTTTTCGTATTCAAAATCTTCGATTTTATATAAATATGATTTTTCTACATTTATTACACCATCTCTGTCCAGCAGGATAAATTTATTTTTCATAAAATTATATTCCTTTTTATTAAGATATTCACTAATTTACTTTATACTAACCTCCATTTAAATAACGAATTTATTACAAACTTTTCTAATAAAGGATATAAACTTAATGTTTTCAAGTAATTTAAGATATAATTTTCATTTTTAAACGAGGTTTAGTATTAAATTTGTTGAATTTTATTATACATCTATAGGTCATTAATTTAATTAAAATAATTACTAAATCAAAATTGTAAGGGCATGTAGTGTGATGCCCTTATGTTAAGTTAATTCATTACAACATCTCTTATAAAGAACTCTCCACCAATTGATACAAATCCTAGATTTTTAACTTTTGGATTTACTAAGTAAAGTTTTTGTTTTTGGAATAAGATTGTAACTGGTTGCTCTTCAGAGATAAGTTTTTCCATTTCTAGCATTGCTGGAACTCTTACTTTTGGATCAGCAGAGCTTTTTACAATTTTAGTTAATTCGTCATATCTTGCGTTTTTGAAATCTCCACGGTTGTTTGCATTTGTGCTGTCAAATAAATCTAAATATGTGATAGGATCTAGGAAATCTCCAGTCCAGTTCATAAGAGCAACTTGATAGTCACGTTTTTTAGTTCTTTCAACACGTTCCTTACCTGTTACAACATCCAGTTCGACATTTGCTCCCAAGTTATTTCTCAAGTTTTCTTGAATGTATTCAACAATGGCTTTTCTGCTTCCTGTGTCATTAAATAAAATTTCAAATCTTGGAAGTTCTGTTAATCCTTCTTCTCTAAGTCCTTCTGCTAGTAATTTCTTAGCTTCTTCAACGTTGAATTTAGGCTGGTCAGTTGTAACTTCCTGTGCGAAATCTTTTGCAATTCCGTTTAGTCCAATTCCAGTTGGAGTGAATGCTTTAGTCGCTTTTTCAGAGCCTTCAAGAACTTTGTTTATAAGTTCATCTCTATTTATTGCCATAGTTATTGCACGTCTTACTTTTGCATTTTTAAATACATTTTCTTTTGTGTTGAATAGCAAGTAGTAAATTCCACCATCATCAGCTTTTACAAGTTCTGGTTTTCCAGCAAATTCTTTTGCTTGTTCAAAAGTTATAGCAGTTACATCAACTTCTTTGTTTTTAAAAGCATTAACAGCTGAATCTGTAGCGATTATTTTTAATACGACATTGTCAGTTTTTACATTAGATGCGTCCCAGTAGTTAGGATTTTTTTTGAATTTTAATTCTGAGTCGTGAGTCCAGCTTTCCATAGTGTAAGGACCGTTTGAAATTGTGTATTCAGCATCTGTAAAGTATTTATCCTTTACTTCGTTGTAGAATTTTTGGTTTAACGGCATAAATGATTTGAACGTAACTAAATCATCAAAATATGGAGTAGGTGCTTCCAAAGTTACTTGTAATGTTTTATCATCAATAACTTTTATTCCAACTTCATTTTCTGAAGCTTTTTTAGCATTGTATTTTTCTCCATTTTTTATTACAAATAACATACTTGCATTACTTCCTGCTGTGTCAGGATTTAATCCACGAAGCCATCCAGCTTTAAAGTCCTTTGCAGTAACAGGATCTCCGTTGCTCCATTTCACACCGTCTCTTAAATGGAACGTCCAAACAAGTCCGTCTTCTGATTTTTCCCATTTTTCAGCAATTCCAGCAACAGATTTACCAGTCTTGTCTTTTCTTAAAAGACCTTCTAAAATTAATTCATCAACAGTTCCACCAGGAACGTCTGTTGTTATTTGCGGATCAATTGACGATGGTTCAGTTACTATATTTAATGTAAATGTATTTCCATTACTTCCATTTTTACTTCCACACGAAAGCACAAACATTAGCAATGTCAATATTAAAAACAGCTTTTTCATTAATTTATTTCCTCCTATTTTAAATGTTTTTTCAAAAATTTAGATTATTAAATAGAGGGGGGTAACATACTACCCCCATAATTTAACTTATTTCAATGATAGATTTCCAAAATAATATTCTCCACCAATTGCAACAAATCCAAGACCTTGAACTCTTTCATTAACTAGATATTGTTTTTCTCTATGGAAAAGCACACCAACTGGTAAATCTTCTGCAATTATTCCTTCAAGTTTAACAAGTGCAGGAATTCTGACATTTTGATCGGCTGTTCCTCTGACAGTCTTAACTAAAGCATCATATTGAGGGTTTTTATATGAACCATAGTTAGTTCCACCTGTTGATTCAAACAAATCTAAGTAAGTGACTGCATCAGGATAATCTCCAGACCATCCTGCAAGAACTAAGTCAAAGTTTTTTTGCTTCATTCTTGAGAATCTTTCTTGAGCAGTCATTATTTCCAGATTTAATTCAATACCTAAATTTTTTCTTAATTGTTCTTGAATGTATTCTGCAATAACTTTATTATTTCCACTTTCATTAATTAACATAGACATATCAGGGAATTTTGCTGCTCCTGTTTCCTTCAGTCCTTCTGCTAATAATTTTTTAGCTTCCGCAGGATTGTATGTTAATGTTGAAGTAGGAACTTGTTCTGTAAAGTCCTTGTCATTTAATCCTTTTATTCCTATTCCTTTTGGAACAAGAGTTTTTGCTGCTGTTCCATATCCATTTAATACATTTTTTACTAAACCTTCTCTGTCAACTGACATAAGAAGAGCTTTTCTGATTTTTACATTTGCTAACGTCTTATTGTTAAAGTTAAATAGCAAATACCATACTGATCCATCATTACTCGAAACCATTTTTGGATCATCTTTAAATCTTTTTGCTTGTTCAGCAGTAATTGAAGTTACATCTACTTCCTTGTTATTAAATGCATTTAATGCTGAATTATTATCAGTTATTATTTTGTACACAATATTTTCAACTTTTACATTAGGTGCATCCCAGTAATTAGGATTTTTTTTGAATACTATTTCTGAGCCATGTGTCCAGCTTTCCATTGTGTAGGCACCTGAAGATATTGTTTTTTCAGATTCTGTAAAATATGAATCTTTTGTTTCATCAAAGAATTTTTGATTTAATGGCATGTAAGTTTTGAATGCTACAAGGCTGTCAAAATATGGAACTGGAGTTCCAAGTTCTACTTCCAAAGTTTTATCGTCGATAACTTTTATTCCAACTTCTTCTGCAGTTCCTTCTTTTTTATTATATTTTTCTGCATTTTTTATTGGATAAAGCATATATGCATATTCAGAAGCTGTTTCAGGTTTTAATGCACGAAGCCATCCATTTTTAAAGTCTTGGGCAGTAATTGGATCACCATTGCTCCATTTTAGATTATCTCTTAAATGAAATGTCCATTTTAATCCATCAGCTGATTTATCCCAGCTTTTAGCAAGTCCTGGCTCAAATGTTCCATTTTTCCCTTTTCTAGTCAATCCTTCCGTTAAAAGATCATCAACAGTTCCTCCCATTATTTCCGTTGAAATTTGTGGATCAATAGATTTTGGCTCATCCGTCAAATTTAAAGTAAACGTTTTGCTATTTCCGCCACTTTTCCCGCAAGAAATAACGAAAATCAGCATCATTAACATAGCTAATATTTTTTTCATAACAGTTTTCTCCTTCAAAATTTTATATTAAATTTATTGAATAATTTCAAAATTAAACAATTTTATTTATTATTTTATATAAGTATTATCCAAAACGAAATCTTTTCCTATTGGACTAAATACAATGTTATGAACTCTTGGATTCAATAATTTTGTATTTTGTCTATAGTAAAGTAGTCCCACAGGCATATCTTCTGCAATTATTCTTTCCATTTCAATCATATTCTTAACTCTTTCTTCCTGATTTCCAGAACTTTTAACTTTTTTCACAAGTTCGTCGTAACGAGGGTTAGAGTAATCTGAAAAATTGTTTCCATCTTTTGTCAGGAATCTATCTAAGTAAGTGATTGCATCGTTATAATCTCCGTTGTAACCTGCAAGAGCAATTTCATAATCTCTGTGTTGCATTTTATCTAGTCTTGATTGGAATGTCATTCCTTCAATTTTAAGGTTTACTCCTAAATTTGTTCTTAAACTTTCCTGAATATACTCAGAAATAACCTTATTATTTCCAGAATCATTGAAAATCATTGTCAAATCAGGCAATTTTTGTAACCCTAGCTCTTTTAATCCTTCTGCTAGCAATTGTTTTGCTTTTTGTGGATTGTAAGCTGGGAAAATTTTTCCTGCTTCTTCAGAGAAATCTTTTGAAATACCGTTGATTCCAACACCTTTTGTTGTATAAGTGTAAGCAGCTTCTCCTGTATTATCAAGTACATCTGTAATTAATTTTTCTCTATCTACAGCAAGTGATAAAGCTTGTCTAATTTTTTTGTTCGCAAGAACTTTATTTTTCATGTTGTATGTCATATACCAGACAGAACCATCTTTTGTAAGCAGTTTACGTTTGTCATTCTTAAATTCCTTAGCCTGCTCAATAGAGATGTTTGTTGAGTCAATTTCTCCATTTTTAAAAGCATTTACGCTGGCATTAGGATCATTTATAAATAACATCTTTATAGATTTTAATTTGATGTTATCTTTATTCCAGTAGTTTTCATTTTTTTCGAATACAATTTCTGAATCTCTTGTCCAAGATTTTATTATATATACACCTGATGAAATTGATGTTTCAGGAGATGTCATATATTTTTCTCCTACTTTATCATAGAATTTTTTGTTTAGAGGAGCATAAGTCTGAATTCTTACAATCGAATCAAAGTAGGTAAGAGGATTGTTCAATGTTACTTCTAGTGTGTAATCATCGATAACCTTTATACCAAGCTGATTTTCATCTTTAATTTTTCCTGCATTAAATTGTTCAGCATTTTTTATGTAAAATAATTTGTCTGCATATTCTCCTGCTGTTTCAGGTTTTAATGCTCTAACCCAACCATCTCTAAAGTCTTTTGCCGTAATAGGATCACCATTGCTCCATTTTGCATTTTTTCTCAAGTGGAATGTCCACACTGTTGAATTTTCGTTGTGTTCCCATTTTTCTGCCACACCAGGAATAGATTTTCCATCTTCTGCCTGTCTTGTTAATGTTTCAGCAATAAGTGAATCCACAAATTCTCCCGTTGAATCATTTGCAAGCTGTGGATCATAAGATTTCCCTTCTTCTTTTAAGTTGAGCTTTAATGTTTCAGAATCTTCACCTTTTCCACAGGAAATAACGAAAGCCAGTAATATTGTAAAGATTAGTAATATTTTCTTCATACTTGCACTCACCCTTTCTTTTGGCGTATTAAATTAGTAAATTAAAATTATTTTGTGATATAAGCACTATAAAAGTCTACAGAATCTCCAACTGAACGTAAAACAACACCTTTTAAGTTAGGATTTATTAAATATACCCCTACTTGATAGTAAAGTGCTGAATATGTAAAGTCGTCTGATAGTAATTTTTCTGCTTTTTTCATCGCATCCATTCTAGTTTTATTATCTTGGTTAACTTTAGCCAAGTCAATTAATTTGTCATACTCAGGATTTGAATATTTAGCAAAATTAAGATCTTTTGATTTTGAGTGGAAAATTTCAAGGTAAGTCATAGGATCTGCATAATCAGGTCCCCAACCATATCTTACTATATCAAATTCTCCAGCTTTTGCACGTGCAATTCTTTCTTTAGTAGTCAGAACTTCTACTTCTACATCAATTCCTAATTTTTCTTTCCATTGAGCTTGATAAAATTCTGCTTCTTTTTTACCAGTTCCCTTTTCGTCAACAGTTAATTTTAACTTAACTTGTGCAGGAGTAATATTTAATTCTTTTAATCCTTCATCAAACAACTGTTTTGGAGTAATGTTTGAGAATTGTGCAAATAAATCTCCAGCTTCTTTTCTAAAGTCACCTTTTTCTCCAGCGTTTCCAAGTGCAACAACTCCTGAAGCAGGAAGTCCAACTCCGTTTAGAACACTGTCAACAAGCTGTTTTCTATCTATTGCAAGAGATAATGCCTGTCTAATTTTTATATTTTTTAACACAGGATTTGAACGATTAAATCCAAAATAGTATACTCTTCCATCAGGAACTGTATGTAATTCTGGTTTTCCTTTGTAACTTTCCATCTTTTCTACAGAAATTCTTGTTAAATCTAACTCTTTATTTTCAAAGAAATTTGTAGCGGCATCAAGATCTGCTACAATTGTTGCTGTAAGAGTGTCTAATTTTATATTTTGAGCATTCCAGTAATTAGGATTTTTCTTCATAACAACTTTACTATTATGTTCCCATTCTTCCATTATAAATGGCCCATTATAAATTGATTTATCAGCTTCAGTTGCGTACGCTTCGCCATTAGTGGCCAATGCTTTTTCATTAACTGGGAAGTAAACTGGCATAATTAATGTTTTTATAAAGAATGGTGCAGGTTTTGATAAAGTAAATTCAAGTGTATAGTCGTCTTTTAATTTTACTCCAACTTGTCCAAAGTCTTTTATAGTTCCATTATTAAAGTTCTCTGCATTTTCAATGTAGAAAGTAAGTATTGAATATTCAGATCGAGTTTTAGGATCGATTCCTCTTTTGATTCCGTTAAAGTAGTCTTTTCCTGTAACAGGATCTCCGTTGCTCCATTTCATTCCTTGTCTGATTTTAAATGTCCATACTTTTCCGTCTTCTGATTTAGTCCAGCTTTCAGCTCCAGCAGGAACAACTTCATTTTTTTCATTTAGCCTTACAAGTGGCTCATAAGTCATATTTGTAACCATAAATCCACTGATATCAGTTAAAACTTGGGGATCTAAAGATGTTGGTTCAGCTTCAATGTTAAATGCTGCTGATTTACCATCATTGCCAGATTTTCCACAAGAGATGATAAACATTGATATAAGTAAACAAAATACTAAAAAACTTTTTTTCATAATTCTGATATTTCCTTTCTAAAATTTTGATTTTTTATAAATAAATTATTTTGAAACATTAAAATATTTTTTAAATAAGTCCTTTTTCCTTTAAGAAAGAAGTTTCCACAAAGTGTCCTGGCTTATATTCAGTTAATTCAGGAGTTTCAGGGATAATACCTATTTCAGAAGCATCTCCCATTGGACTTCTTAAATATGATTCATCCATATCAATTTTTGATGTTTTCTTGAAATCAGGATCTGCTATTGGTACAGCGGAAATAAGAGACTTTGTGTAGCTATGAACAGGGTTGCTGTAAACAACTTCTGGAGTTCCCAGTTCTACTACTTTTCCACGATACATAACTGCTACTCTGTCTGAAATATATTTTACCATTGACAAATCATGTGCGATAAATAGTAAAGTCAAATTTCTTTCTTTTTGCAAGTCCTTTAATAAATTTACAACTTGTGCCTGAATTGACACATCCAGAGCTGAAATTGGCTCATCACACACTAACACTTCTGGATCAACGGCTAATGCTCTTGCAATACCGATTCTCTGTCTTTGTCCTCCAGAAAATTCATGAGGGAAACGGCTCGCATGCTCCCTGTTTAGTCCAACAATTTCCAAAAGGCTGTAAACTTTTTCCATTCTTTCCTGTTTTGAAGCTGCTAGTTTGTGAATATCAATCCCTTCGGCAATAATATCTCCAACAGTCATTCTTGGATTAAGGGAAGCCTGCGGATCTTGGAATATCATCTGAACTTTTTTTGTGAATTCTTTTCTTCCGTAACCTTCTATAGGTTTTCCATTAAATAAAATATCTCCATTTGTCTTTGTATAAAGTCTGCTGACAGTTCTTCCAAGTGTAGTCTTTCCAGAACCTGATTCTCCTACAAGACTTAGGATTTCACCTTTGTAAATGTCCATTGTAACATTTTCTACAGCCTTTAATACTTGTCTTTTTTTCATTGGAAAATATTTTTTTAAATTTTTCATTTCTATTAATTTTTCTTTTTTGATTTCATTAGACGACATTATTTCCCCTCCTCTTCTCTGTTATTTGCTTCCTGCTCAAAAGGAGATTTTACTTTTGGAGCACCATCGACATAAAGCCAAGATTTTACAAGGTGTCCATTTCCTAAATCAATCATAGGAGGTTTTCTTTCGTAGTCAATTTTCATTGCGTATTCAGAACGTGCTGCAAATGGATCTCCTGCAGGCGGTTTTAATAAATCTGGCGGAGTCCCTGGAATAGAAGCCAGTTTCTCTCCAATTTTCATATCTAGTCTTGGTAATGATTTCAAAAGTCCCCAAGTATATGGATGTTTTGGATTTTTAAATAATTCTCTTACAGGAGCTTCTTCCAATTTTTCTCCAGCATACATAACAACTACTCTGTCGGCAGTTTCAGCAACTACTCCTAAATCATGCGTTATAAGTATTACAGCAATGTTCAGTTCTTTTTTCAGTTCATTTATTAAATCTAGAATTTGTGCTTGTATTGTAACATCCAAAGCCGTTGTTGGCTCATCACAGATTAACAAGTCTGGCTCGCACGAAAGTGCAATGGCTATAACTGCTCTTTGACGCATTCCCCCAGAAAATTCATGTGGATATTGATGAAATCTTTCTTCTGGTTTAGGAATTCCAACTTTTCTAAGCATTTCAACAGCTTGCTGCTTTGCCTCTTCCTTTGTTACATTCTTATGAATTAAAATCCCTTCCATAATCTGCTTTCCAACTTTAATTGTTGGATTAAGCGATGTCATAGGGTCTTGAAATATCATTCCTATTTTTCCGCCACGAAGTTCTCTCATTCTTTCTGGAGAAGCCTTTACCAAATCTTCCCCATCAAAAAGAATTTCTCCATTTTTTATTTCCCCTGGCGGCATTGGTATCAATCTCATAATCGTTTGCACAGTAACTGATTTCCCTGAACCAGACTCTCCAACGATTGCAAGTGTTTCTCCACGATCCACAGAAAAGTTAATACCTCTAAGAGCCTGAACTTCCCCAGCATATGTATTAAAAGAAACACTCAAGTCTTTTACTTCTAATAATTTTTTTCCCATTCTCTAATCCTCTCTGTATTAATATGGATTGTTATATATTTTAAAATATAAAAAAAACTTAGATAAAAACCTTTTTGATTAATAAATATTTTTTCTTTATTGAATTTATTAATTTAATTTATTTAAGCAAGGGTATCAATCGCCATTTCCCTTTATTTCGCAATAATAGTTATTTTAACATATTTAAATAACAGCATATTAAAGAGAATGGCGAAAGTGCTACGCACTATCCCTGACTTATCTAAGCATTTTTTGAAAACAAAATTGAAACTCGCTACGTTAAACTTCGCTCAAACAGTCAATTTTATTTCCAAAAAATCACGACGTTTTTTATAAAATTTTTAAATTTTTAATCTCTTAGTTTTGGATTCAATGCATCATTTAAAGCATCTCCAACTATATTAAATGCCAATGTAATTAATGAAATTACAACTGATGGAATAATGAATAAATATGGATACGAAGTCATATTTACGAAACCATCAAATACCAAGTTTCCAAGTGAAGCCTGTGGAATTGGTACTCCAAGCCCAATGAAACTTAAAAATGCTTCAGTAAAGATAATGTTTGGTATATCTGTTGTAAGTCTTATTATTATTACACTTAATGTATTTGGAATTAAGTGTTTTAGAGTTATCCATAAAAAGTTTCCACCAAGTGATTTTGAAGCTAATACAAACTCATTTTCCTTTATTTTTAGGACTTCTCCACGTACTAACAGTGAGTAATTTAACCATCTTGTAAGAGACATTGCGATAATTATTGTTTTTACACTGTTTCCCATTACAACCATTAACAAGATTATATAAATCATTGATGGAATAATTAATAATATTTCTACAATTCTAGTCATTATCGTGTCAATAATCCCACCAAAATATGCTGATACAGCCCCATAAATTGTTCCGAAAACAACACAGATTGCAGCTGTTATCAAAGATAATTCCATTGAAATTCTTATCCCTTGTGAAAGTCTTGCAAATAAATCACGTCCTAAATTATCAGTTCCTAAATAATGTCCTTTTGCAAGCCCTTTTGCTGGACTTAGAAATTTAGCTGATAAATCTTGAGCTCTATAAGAATATTTTGTCAAACTTTGTCCAAATATTGCTAAAAACAAGAAAACAAGAGTTATTCCCAAAAATGACAAAGCTAATTTATTTTTCTTGAATCTTCTCCATCCATCCTGCCAGAATGTTAAACTTGGTTTGTAGATTACTTCGCTTTGATTGGTGTCGGGACCTACAATTTGAAAGTCTTCAGGTATTGGGATATAATCATTTTCAGTTATAATTTTTTTTATATTTTCTGCCACTATACCTCATCTCCTTTTCCAAGTTTAATTTTAGGATCAACTAAAACATACACAATATCTACAAGTATCATCATAACGATTAGGAATATTGCATAAAATACCGTAACTCCAAGTACCATTGTATAATCCCTGTCATTGATACTGTCAACAAAATATTTTCCTAATCCAGGAATTGAAAACATCTTTTCAATTACAAACGATCCTGTAAGAACTGCCGCAATTGTTGGCCCCATTATTGTAATAATTGGTAAAATTGCATTTCTTAAAGCATGTCTAAATACTATATTTTTGGGTTTTACTCCTTTTGCAATAGCCAGTCTTATATAATCCTGACCCATTACCTCTATCATTTTATCTCTTAATAAACGTGCAATTAATGCCACTGTGTAAAGTCCAAGTGCAATAACTGGCAATATTTTTTTCTCAGGTCTGTCCCATCCAGATAACAAAATTCTTACAAGAGGCAGATTAAATTTATCAATTAAAATACCGTTATGCACGTCAACAAAATACTTCTGCATAAGTCCTGCCAATACAAAACTTGGAACGGATATTCCAATTATTGCAACAATCATTGAAAGTCTATCTTGAAATTTTCCTCTTTTAAGAGCTGCAATAATTCCAAGCGGAATTCCAAGAGCTAGTGCAAATATAATAGATCTTGCTCCTAAATCTGCAGATGTCAGAAAACTTTTGTTAATAACATCATTAACAGTTCTTCCACGAACTTTCATGGATGCTCCCAAATCTCCTTTTGCTATGTTTTTTAGATATTCAACATATTGTTCCCCAAGTGGACGATCCAAATGGTATTTTGCCATTAGATTTTCCTTTACTTTAGGTGGAATCGCTTTTTCACTTTGAAACGGATCACCAGGTAACATATGTATCAGAAAAAATGTAATAGTAATAACTAGCCACAACGTTACAAGCCCCATTGCGATTCTTTTAATTAAAAACTTTAAAATATTTTTCATACTCGCTTCCTTTCGCTAAAATTTTATATATGTATATTATATCTTATATATAGTAATATTTGCAAGCAAATTTATTTATAAAAATATTTTTTTACTATTAATTTTTTTTATGGATAAATAACAGTTCTTTAAATATAATATATTTAAGGAATTCAAGGTAATAAAAAATAAATAAAAATAGCCTAAACTTATATTAAATTTGAATATAAAAATTTAGACTATCTATCTATTTATAATTTAATTCAAAAGATATCTATATAGGTTATGCATAAAAACTTTTAAACTTCTCAGTTCGGCTTAATCCTTTTTTTAAGTACTTTTGCTAAGTTATTTTCCGAATAAAATTAATTTTTATATGTATCACAACGATTTAACCATCCTGCTAGCCATTTTTTTTCATTTTTTTCAGGATCAGAATTTTTTACACGTCTTTCAAGGACAAATTTTGCAGAATTGCTAAATTCTATAAGAGCCGCTTTTCCAGTTTCAGTCCCTTTCATATTTTCCAGAACTTGAAGAAGTCCCCAGCCATCACCCTTATAAGTTTCTGTTCTTGTAGTTCCTTCTCCCTTGAAATTAACATAGTCAATTAAAGGATAAAGACCGTTTGGAGATTTTGCAACACGATAAAATTGTTTTTTTACATTTTCTGGATTATCAGCAATTTCAAGCATTTTTTCCAAAGAATTTTCAAGACGCTCAAAAATAAAAGAAACTTGAATATCCTTCGTATTATAAAGAAAATCTGTTAATTCTGCAATATCCTTATTTCGAGCATTTTTTAATCTAAAAAGCTCATCTCTGCTCTGCCACGGCGAATACTTATTTTCTTCCATAATTCTTGGTAGTTTCACATTATGAGCCTTGTAATAAGCTACAAGTGGCGGAAAACTTTCTTCAAATCTCCCTTTCTGCCCTTGTTTATACCAAATAAAATGCCCAATCCCAAGTGATGGAAAATTCTCTCCAGTATTCCAGTACACAAGCTCATCTTTTTTTCCACCAGCCTCATTTTTAAAAATTTTCTCAGCTACAATATCTAGCTCTGCTTTTGAAATTGTAAGACCAGTTTTTTTGGATGTTTCTTCAGTATCAGGTTTTGAAGGTGTTTTAGTCATATTTTTGTTAGATAATCCAAATGAAATAATAGAAAATGCCGTAATACTAGCTAGAATTAATAATTTATATTTATTTTTTTTCATAAATCCGCTCCTTTTTTAGTAAAAATATTAAAATAATTTTATTACATTATAACAATTTTTAACGATTTTTTACTTTTTTTTATCTTAGTTCAAATTCAAAAATAAAATTTTGTATTCCACAAAGACAGAGCAAAAAATATGAGAATAGTTATAAAAGAAATTAAATTTTTTTAATCATTCTACTTTATGATATTCCTTCAGAACTTTCTTCATTAAACATTCTCCTTTTCATAAAAATTTTTAAGTTCTGTAAAGTTATCTTCTTAAAGCCATCTGTAAAGATTTTTTAATATTTTCTTATCACTCTTAGAAATTTCATCTATGGCTTTTACTAGATGAAACTTGTCATAAATATACATTAACTTGCAAATTCTAAGGTCTCCTAAAAGCTATTTTTTTTAATAAATTGGTTATTTTTTAAATATACTTGATTTTTTTAAATAATATGGTATACTATGATAGAAAACAGTATCATATAAAATGAAAAAGGAGCTGATTAGCATGAAAAAATTAATTCTAGTAGGATTTTTAGCATTTGGAGCATTAGGATTCTCAAGATTTGTAAATGAATGTCAAGTTACTAGTAAAGCCAAAGGAAGAGCAACTTGTGAAAGTTTGGAATCTGGAAAAACTTTTCAATTTACAAGTGGTAAATTATCTTCAATTTCAAAAGGATCTACTTACAAAATTTATTTTGAAGGAAATGGATACAAAGGGTTACGTCTAACTAAGGCTACTCTTGTTTCTTCTGAAGACGATTCTTCAGATTATGATGATTCTGAAGGAGATGACTAATTAATTATCTCTTTAATAGATTATAATAAAAAGACTCTAAGTTTTTTAAACCTAGAGTTTTTTTGTTTACTTTATTTAAATTATAATTCAATATCTTCTTTTCTTAAAGTTGGGAATAAAATAACATCTCTAATTGAAGCAGAATTTGTCTGTAGCATAACTAATCTGTCGATTCCTATTCCAAGTCCTCCTGCTGGCGGCATTCCGTATTCTAAGGCACGGATATAGTCTAAATCCATTCCTTGTGCTTCATCATCTCCAGCTTCTTTTAATTTGACCTGTTCTTCAAATCTTTCCTTCTGATCTCTTGGATCATTCAATTCTGAATAAGCATTAGCAAACTCTCTTCCTGAAATAAATAACTCAAATCTGTCTACCCATTCAGTTTCACCTTTTTGGTTTTTTGAAAGTGGAGAAATTTCTTTTGGATATTCAGTAATAAAAGTCGGATTTAATAAAGTTCCCTCGACTTTTTCTTCAAATATCAAGTTTAAAATTCCATATTTTGTATAAGTTTTGTCTTTTTCTAGCGGAATATTCATTTCTTTTGCTTTATTTATAGCATCTTCATCGCTGCTAACTGTATCAAAATCAAATCCAGTTGTTTCTTTTACAATGTCCTTCATTGTAACACGTCTCCAAGGCTTTGCCATATTAATAGTCTTATCTTCATATTCAATCTCATATTTACCATGAAGCTCAAATGTCAAGCTTGAAATCAAATCTTCTGTCAAGTCCATCATATCATTAAAATCAGCATAAGCCTGATACAGTTCCATCATTGTAAATTCTGGATTGTGTTTTATTGAAATTCCTTCATTTCTAAAACTTCTGTTTATTTCGAATACTTTTTCAAATCCACCTACAAGCAGTCTTTTTAAGTATAATTCAGGTGCTATTCTCAAAAACAGCTCCATATCAAGTGCATTATGGTGTGTTACAAATGGTCTTGCTGTAGCCCCTCCAGCAACTGGGTGCATCATTGGAGTTTCCACTTCTGTAAATCCTTGTTTTTCAAGATAACTTCTAAAAAATCTTATAATTTGGAATCTTTTTTTCATAGTATCCATAACTTCCCTGTTCATTACAAGATCCACATATCTTTGTCTGTAACGAGTTTCGATGTTAGTTAACCCATGAAATTTTTCTGGAAGCGGACGTACATTTTTAGATAATACCTCAAAAGAATCTACCCTTAAAGTCAATTCTCCAGTATTAGTTCTAAAAAGTTTCCCTTCAAGTCCAATAAAATCCCCAAGTCCCATTTTTTTATAAATTTCATACTGTTCTTCGCCAACTTCATCTTTTTTTACATAGTATTGAATTTTTCCAGTTGGATCCTGAATTTGTCCAAATCCATTTTTTCCCATTCTTCTAAAGGCAACGATTCTTCCGGCTGTTTTAAATACTTTATCACAAGTTTCATCATATTGATTTATTTCTGCAATATCATTTAATTTTTCATATTTTCGTCCATACGGTTCAATTCCTATTTCTTTCAGTTCTTCTACTTTTTTTAATTTTTCTTTTATAATACCATTATCATTGTGGTTTTGATTGCTCATCTATTTTTCCTTTCTGCTTTTTAATTATCTAACATTTGTATTTCTAAATTTATACTATTTATCACCTCATTACCGTCTATTATATCATATTCCAGCATTATTTTTCCATTTTCTTTTTCAAATTTTTTTGTAAAAATTTCATATTTCCCACGAAATTTTGTTGTAATGAAAGTAAACGAAGTATTTTTATCTTTTTTGAATATCTGCTTGAAATTGATTTCACCGTGTCGGTAAATTTCAATGGAATCAATTTTATCAACAATCTTACATTTTCCATATTCATCTTTGTAATGATATTCTTTTTTTTCATCAACAATTATTATTTTTTCCAGTTCAAATAACTTTTCATAATTTTCTTTAAATTTATCCAAACTTTTTATTTTTATTTTCATTTTTTTCCTTAAATATTTGGTTTTTATTCATTTTCATCTTCATCATCAAAAAAATCATCTAAAAATTCAGATAAATCCTCATCATCTTCGTCTTCATTGTCAAAAAATTCATTTTCATCATTATCATCATTTAGTGAATCAAAATTTCTTTCATCAAATTCTCCATCCACATTTTCATTTTTATCATATTCTCCAAAATCTTCGTTCCAATACATGTAATCCTTGTCAGATCCATAATATTCATCATTCCATATTTCAAGAACTTGATCTTCCTCATCTTCATCCAAATCATACAGTTCCTCTTCGATACTGTCATAGTAAAAAACCTTTTTTTCCCCTGTTTCATCGTCACAAACTAAATATTCCTTATCTCCTACCGTAATATTTGAAAGGCACGTATATCCTTCAACGTCACCCTCATTATTGATTTTTTCAAATTCTTCCCCAGCAGAATACATAATCTCCCTCCGTTATTTATGATATTTTATATTATTATTAATTGAAACCCATCTGTATAGTTGCTCTGTTAAAATTAATCGCATAAGTTGATGTGGAAAAGTCATTGGCGAAAAACATAATCTGAAATCCACAATTTTTCGTAAATTATCATTTACACCATTTGAACCGCCTATTATAAAATTAATTTCACTGCTTATCATAGAAATTTCTTCAATTTTTTGTGCCATTTCTTCTGAATCAAACATTTTTCCTTTTAAATCAAGTAAAATATTGTATGAATAACTTTTTTTTGAGATTGCATTTATTATTCTTTCAGTCTCAGAATTTATTGCATTTTCAATACCTTTGTTATCATCTTCTTCAGCAAGTTCTATAATTTCGAGTTTAATGTACTTTGATAACCTTTTTAAAAATTCATTTATTCCCTCTTTTATATATTTTTCTTTTATTTTTCCAATACACACTACATTAATTCTTATCATATTTTTTCCTTATTGTCAAAAGTTTTTTCATTTTTTTACTAAATTTCTCAATTTTTACCTTTATTTTCTTCTTCCAAACATTTTATCCAAATCATTTCTAGAAAGTTTTACAATAATTGGACGTCCATGCGGACACGTATATTTGCCAACTTCGTGAATCCTTCGAACCATATTCTGCATTTCAAACATATCAAGTTTTTGTCCAGCCTTCACGGCTCCTTTGCACGACATCGAAATAATGATATTTTCCCGCAAATCCTTTATTTCAACTTCATTTTTCAAATCCATAAGTAACTGTAAAAATACATTTTCAATGCTATCTCGAAAATCAAAGGCAGGCACGGCACGAATGACAACTTCATCTTCTGAAAATTCATCAATGTCAAATCCAAAATCTCTAAAAATTTCAACATTTTCAAAAATAATATTTTTTTCAATTTGTGTAACTTCCATTTTTAGCGGCAATAATAAATGCTGTGATTCAATTTTCTTATTATAAAACTTATCCTTTAGCTCTTCATACAAAATTCTTTCATGAATAATATGCTGATCATAAATTTCCAATTCATCATCTCTGCGAACAAGAATATATGTGTCAAAAATCTGCCCTAGAATATCATAATGAAACTGCTTTCCGATATGTTTTTCAAACGTTCCGACTTTATAACGGGATTCATTTTCAGTATTTTCATTTATAGTATCAAAATTTCTATATTCACTAGTATTTTTATAATTCTCAAAATCACTTCTTTTATCCCATGTTTCAGTATAATATTCATCTTTTTTCTTAAAGTTTTCCACATTGTTTTCCACAGTCATTTTTGAATTATCATTCATCTTATTCCATATTTCATCAACACTTAAATCATTTTCATTTTTGTTTTTTGTAAAGTTTTCACCTTTTGAAAAACTATCATTACTCATATTTTTAGAACTATCAAAAAACTCAGAATTTTTATCATTTTCATTAAAATTATCTACTGAAAAATTATCTTCCTCATTTAAATTTTTAGTATTTTCTAAAACCTTTCCGTCAAAAGTTTCCAAACTTATAACTTTTTGATTTTCCCCCTTCAAAACGTCATCAGAAAACAAATCATCCTTTTCCACAGAGACATTCTCGTTAATGTTAATATTTTTCTTTATCAGGTCAATATTGGGCTGCCAGTTTTCCCTGTCATTGTAGTAAAAAAAGTCATCAATTGCTGATTTTATTTCATTATAAACGATTTTATCATTTGAGAATTTTATTATCTTTTTGGATGGATGAACGTTTACATCTATTTCCTTTGGATCAGTATTGTAAAAAATAATTGCAAATGGGTATTTTCCCTTCATTAGTTTAGTGTAATAGCCGTCTATAACAGCACGCTCAATAGTTGCTGACTTTACATATCGGTTATTTACAAAAGTAAACATAAAGTCCTTTGAACTTCGTAAAATTTCTACGTTACCTAAATATCCATATTCAAATTTTTTCAAATTTCTCAAAACTGACTTTCCAAATAATTCGAGGATTGCATTCTCAATACCTTTTCCACTTGTTTTTATCGTACTTTTTCCATCTAGTTCCAGCGAAAATGCCACATTACTATTTGAAAGTGCTTCCTTTAGTACAATATCCCTGATTTTACCATATTCTGTTGACATTTTTCGTAAAAATTTCCGTCTGGCAGGCGTATTATAAAATAAATCCCTGACTTCCATCTCTGTCCCGACATTTCTCGAAACTTCCTCAAATTTTCTTACAACTCCGCCATAACAGCCAATCTTATATCCTACAGGACTATTTTCAGAACGTGTAGTAATCATAAGCTTAGACACCGCCGCAATAGATGACAGAGCCTCTCCACGAAATCCATAAGTATTTAAGTTAAAAACATCTTCCTTTTCCTTAATCTTAGAAGTAGCATGCCGCTCCACTGACAAAAGTGTATCGTCCTTATCCATCCCAATCCCGTTATCACTCACTTTAACATCTGTTCCAGCTTTAAAAACCTCAATTTTTATCATTGTAGCCTTCGCATCCAGCGAGTTCTCAATCATCTCCTTAATCATTGAAGCAGGATTTTCCACAACTTCCCCAGCGGCAATAATATTTGATACTTTTTCATCAAGTATTTTTATATATCCCACAATTTCTCCTCCTTTTTCATTAGTTTTTCTTTTTTAAGACAAATACAGCTATCACACAGACAATTAATCCAACAACTGCAGGCTTTAACATTGACAATGCACTATTGCCAGTTAAAAGGTAGCTGTTAAATATTTTAAGAATTGCAGTTGCTATTAAAATTAATAAAAGTAATTTCCAGTTTTTTGTCCAAGTTGAAACTATTATAAAAACAAAAAAAATTATAACAGTAAAAAGTAGGACAATTTTATCTATTGTCCATCCACTTTTCAAATAATTTGCTTCAAAATTTAAAAATTTTACAATTTCAGGATTAGTTATATTTGGCTTTGGAAACCAGAACATACTCGTAGACAGACCAAAAATAGAAATTGAAATTCCTGAAAACCTCTTTTTG
Source organism: Leptotrichia sp. oral taxon 879 str. F0557 (assembly GCF_000469385.1). GTDB lineage: Bacteria > Fusobacteriota > Fusobacteriia > Fusobacteriales > Leptotrichiaceae > Leptotrichia > Leptotrichia mesophila. The sequence goes on along the minus strand of NZ_KI271333.1, from coordinate 8,881 downwards.
TATGCACTCCAGATTATTGGAATAATAAATAGTGGTCTAATATACCAGCTTAGTATATTACGGTGCCGCTGAAATGCCCACATAAAAAATATATTATTACTAAAAAATAAATAAATTAAAATTATTGTCATAATTCCAAATAATATGCCTATAACTATATCAAATTTTCTTGATTTATCCATTATTCAAAATCCTTTCCAAAATATATCTTAACTCTTTCAATATTAAACTGATAAAATCAAACAATTTTAGGAATTATCATAATTTTTTTATTTTCAATTTCAAATTATACTCAAACCTACTTAAAATTAAACTACTAAAAATTATATAAAATTTAGGGTTTGAGTAAAATAGTCATAACTTTTGAGTTTTGTTTTAAAGCAGTTTTACTATAATTTTCACAATTATAATTTCACAGTCTTACTCACAATAATCTTATACTTTTCTTCAAAAATTCCTGCTAATTTTTCCAAATCCTCTTCCAGACAAAGTACCTTCACATTAGGCCCCGCATCCATTGTAAAATAACATTTCTCCCCATTATTTCTCAAATTTTTTACAAAATCCATTGCTTCATAAGTTTTTTGATTAAAATATGTAAACGGAGGATTTGCAGTTTCAGTTGTCTTGTGCATTCTAAGAGCATTCTCTTCTGTCAAAGTTCCTACTTTTTCAAAATCATTTTCAGCAAGATATTTTTTCATATTTATAAAGTCAATTTCAGACTGTTTTACCCACTCGTCAAAATATGTCGAAGTTTTTGCACAAAGTTCCATTCCATTTCGGCTTGAAATTTCCTTTTTATTTTCATTCAGCACAAGCACAATCATTGCCAGTTTCAAATCTGTCTTTACCTCATAAATTTCTCCAGTATCCTTATCCCAAGCCGCAACAGGTCCAAAAAAGCTTCTCGAAGATGAACCAGAACCAAATTTTGAAATCTGTGCAAGTTCAGATTGCGTATAGCTTTTTCCAAAAAGTTCATTACAAGCCTTTATTACAGCCGATAAACCACTCGAACTGGAAGAAAGGCCAGCAGCTGTCGGCATATTATTTGTTGTAGAAATTTTTACCTTCTGACTTCTATTTTTCCTGAATAAATCCACAACTTTACTAATCTTTTCTGTATGTACACTATCCTGCAATTCTCCATTCAAATAAAACAAATCTGTCATATCCCCAAATTTATCTTTACAATTTTCACTTTTTATCTCTTTTTCAACTGCAATTTTAATATCTTCATCATTTATAAATTCCATCTCTGTTTCTGTAAACATATCGTTAAGGGTAAGAGAGATGCTGCTTGTGGAAGGTATCATTTTTTCTGCATCTTTTTTTCCCCAATATTTTACAATCGCAATATTAGCATAAGATTTGACTTTTACCATTTTTACTCCTTTTTTTTATTAAATTTTCTCCACCCAAATATTCTCTGCTCCACATTTTAACAATTCATCTTTTATTTTTTCTACAATTTCCAGATTTTTAGCAAGTGCAATTACACAGCCTCCTAATCCTCCACCAGAAATTTTAGCTCCACTTGCTCCATTTTCGATTGCTGTTTTTACAAATAAATCTGTTTTTTCAATGGTTATATTCAAGTTTCCGAGTTCTGTATTCGCTTTTGTCATAATTTTTCCTATTTTATCAACTTTTTCTTCTTTGGATTCAATATTTTTAGTTAAGATTTTAGTTATTTCATCTGTCAATTCACCTAGTTTCTTTAAAGAAATATCAGCTTTATTTCCTAAATTTTTCACATTCTGAATTGCCTCACCAGTATTTCCATAAATGCCCGTATCTGCAATTACAAGATATGCATCAAGATTTAAGTCAATGTAAGAAAATCCCTTATTTTTTATGAATTTTATGGCTTTATCGCTTAGGCACGTTTTGGCATCTAGCCCGCTTGGAGTTTTATGAGCCACAATTTCAGCCGTATGAACTAGTTTTTCCAGTAATTCATCATCCAGATTTTCCTCAAAATAGTCAAATACTGCTCTGATTGCAGCAATACTGACTGCAGCTGAAGATCCCATACCACGTTTGGGTGGAATTTGGGAAACTACTTTGTATTTTATTTTTGCATTTTCTTTTTTTAAATGTCTTAATGCAGTAAAAACTGCAACTGAAAGAGTGTCTGTCTTGTTATAAAAAAAGCTAGTTTTTGCTTCTTCAACTACACATTCAATTTCAATCTTTTTTAGTGGGATAGCAATGGCAGGATAACCATAAACGACAGAATGTTCTCCAATTAATATGATTTTACTATGTGATTTTCCGATACCTTTTTTCATTATATTTTCCTTTTTTACTAAAATTATACAAATTTATTATACTAAAAAAGTTAGAATAATCCAACACTTTTTTATATATTTTCAAACTTTTTCAAAATTTAAAGAAATTAATATTTGGATAGAATAGGACGCCTTTTTCAGATTTGTTTTTTACAAATAAAAAACTCCAAGTTCATAAAATACTTAGAGTTTTTATTCTATTCTCAAACCCTATAAAATTAAAAAATGAAGACTAAACTAATTAGGGCTTGACGGATACTGTCATAATAGCTTTTGAGTTTGATTTAAAATTTTTATAGTTTATTTTTAATCTGCAAGAAGTTTTGCACTAGTTAAACGTAATCCTCTATATCCATTACCTTGAAAATAAATTTTATAAGTATAACCACTTGAAACAGAAGATAATCTACCACTTGTAAATTGAAATGTTTTTTCTGATTCATTGCTTTTACAAGTTACAGATTTACTTGTTTTGCTTGTAACATGACACTCTTTAACAAATCTTGAGAATCCTAATACTCCAAATGCTAAAAATCCTACTAAAATTAATTTTTTCATACCAATCAGCTCCTTTTTTATTTCTTATACCTTTTATAATTACAGTATATCACATAACGTAAAAAGGTCAAGTATTTTTTTAAATTTATAAATAAAATTTTATAATAAAAAAGAGCATCTATAGAAATCTTGCTCTTTTTTAAATCATTAAATACTCTATTTTAATTCTTTCTTTGCTTTTTGGAATAAATCTTCTATAAATTCCCCTTTATTTATATCATTATCTGAAATTTTTATAGTTCCTGGAATTTCTCTTGTAAAAGTATAAATGTTATAATTCCATCCATTCTTTGTAGTAATTTGACGAATATTTTTATTTTCTGATGCCGCTACTTCTGTAACTTCTACCTGTCCTTTGTATTTGTTTTTTTCAAATAACTTCAAAATACTTACAAGTGCAGATTCATCGTGCTTTTCTATAATAAACTCAACTTTATCTGCTCCTGAAAGGTTTTGATACATCTGTTTTGCAAAATCTCCATCCTTTTTCATTCCAAAAAGAAGATTTGCAAGTCCTCCTCTATTTATTGTTCCTGATATTATTGGACTTTCATAATTGTCATTAATAACTCCAATTACAACTTTGTCAAAAGCTGAAAACGAAAGTGTTCCAAAAATAATAAATAGTGCTAAAATTAACTTTTTCATTTGTGTCTCTCCTTTTTTATTTTTTTCAGTTTTATAAAGAATTTTAGTTGATATTATATTTCTATCTTCTTCTTCCCTTCATAAATCCTCCACCAAGTCCTGGAATACCGCCACTGTTGAACATTTTCATCATTTGTTTCATTTGTTCAAACTGCTTTATCAATTTATTTACATCATTTACCTGAACTCCGCTTCCTTTGGCAATTCTCATTTTACGGCTTCCATTTTTTAGAAGTTTTGGATCACGTCTTTCCTGAACTGTCATTGAAAAAATGATTGCTTCGACCTTTTTCATTTCCTTTTCAGCCATTCCCATGTCAATCATGCTAGTGTCAACTCCTGGTATCATTTTCATAATTCCAGCAATTGATCCCATTTTTCTTATCATTTTAAACTGCTTTAAAAAATCTTCAAAGTCAAACTGGTTCTTTCTAAATTTCTCTTCCATTTTCTTGGCTTCTTTTTCATCAATGGCTTCCTGCGCCTTTTCTACAAGTGAAACAACATCTCCCATTCCAAGAATACGTGAGGCAAGCCTGTCTGGGTGAAATGGTGCGATATCATCCAGTTTTTCCCCTTCACTTATAAATTTAATTGGCTTTCCTGCAACTTCCTTTACTGAAAGGGCAGCCCCTCCACGAGTATCTCCATCCAGTTTTGTAAGCACAACCCCAGTAATATCAAGCTGTTCATTAAACTCTTTTGCCACGTTAACCGCATCCTGTCCAGTCATTCCATCAACTACTAACAGAATTTCATTAGGATTAAAACTGTCCTTTATATCTCGCAGTTCATTCATAAGCTGTTCATCAATGTGCAGTCTTCCCGCTGTATCAATAATCACATAAGTGGCATGCTCATTTTTTGAAGCCTCAATTCCCTGTTTTACAATCTCCACCGCATCTGTACTTTCATCAATCGTAAATACAGGAACTTTCACTTGCTCTCCTAATACCTTCAATTGCTTTTTCGCAGCAGGTCTATAAACATCTGCTCCAATCAGAAATGGCTTTTCCCCTTTCGATTTCAAATGCTTTGCCAATTTTCCAGAAAACGTAGTTTTCCCAGCTCCTTGAAGTCCAGAAAGCATTACAATAGTAGGATTTTTATCAGCTTTAGCAATCGAGACATTTGAACCTCCAAGCACTTCCACAAGTTCATCATTTACAATCTTGATAAATTGCTGTGTAGGATTAACCCCGCTAATAACCTGTTCTCCCAATGCCTTTTCCCGAATCTTTGCCACAAAGTTCTTAGCCACGCTGTAATTTACATCCGCTTCAAGCAATGCCAGTCTTACTTCTCTCAAAGCATCCTTCATATTGTTTTCCGTCAATTTTCCCTGTCCGCTGACTTTTTTGAATATATCCTTAAATCTGTCTCCTAAATTATTGAACATTATTAATTTTTCTCCTTGATTTTATATATTTTATTTAATTTTTACTGAGTATAGGATAACATATTATAGGGAAAAAGACAATAAGCATAGCAGGTTATTTATGAATTTGCAAAAAATATGGTTTAATAAATGAAATTCAAATAAAAATCATAAGAATAATAAATTTTTATTCACTAAAATATACCCAGCCCTGTAGTAAGCAAACTCATAAAAACTGGAAGAGTCAAGAGTTTGAGATTAATTCTAAAAAAATTTTAAAAATAAGTTTATTGTAAAACTAGAAATGAGGTAAATAAATATGAAAAAAATAAATTTTATAAAAAAGGGAAATAAAAAATTTGCTTTATTTTCAATGTTATTTCTAATTTTAAGCTGTTCCAACAAGACTGGAAATAACGTAGAAAATAAAAATAATACAGCGGATACTGAGCAGCAAAAGACAATTTCTCAGGAAGATTTGCAAAAGTACACTAAAAATGCCGTACAGACACAGGATGCTTTTGTAAGTGTACATAACAGCGTTAAGGATTCAATTGTAAATATCAGAACTAAAAAAACTGTTATAGTAAATACGTATAATCCGCTGGAAGAAATGCTTTTTGGACGTTCTGGAGGACAGGAAAAACGTGAATCAGGGTCACTAGGTTCAGGATTCGTTGTTTCAAAGGATGGATATGTTGTTACAAATAATCATGTTATTGACGGTGCAGATGAAATTTATGTAAAATTCTCAAATGGACGTGAATACCGTACAAAACTTGTAGGAACTTCACCAGAAGTTGATATCGCTGTACTGAAAATTGATTCAAACGAGACTTTTAAACCGTTAGAATTCGCAAATTCAGATCAAATCCAAATCGGACAGTGGTCAATAGCCTTTGGAAATCCATTGGGATTGAACGACTCGATGACAGTTGGAATTGTAAGTGCTGCAGGACGTAGCTCGCTTGGAATTGAAGAAATAGAAAACTTTATTCAAACAGATGCTGCTATCAATCAGGGAAATAGTGGAGGCCCGTTAATTGACATAACAGGAAAAGTTATCGGAGTAAATACTGCGATTTATTCACAAAGTGGAGGAAGTGTAGGAATCGGATTTGCTATTCCGGCAAACTTGGCAATGACAGTCAAAGATTCAATTATCGCAAATGGTAAATTTGAAAAACCATACATTGGCGTGTCTATGGGAAATTTAAATCAAGACAAAATAAAAGCCCTTAATCTGAAATCTTCAAATGGAGTATTCATAGTCGATGTTGTGCCAAATAGTCCAGCCGCGGCGGCAGGAATAGCTAAAAATGATGTTATTACAGCTGTTGATGGAAAAGAAGTAAACTCTGCGGGTGCATTTGTTGGAGAAATTGCCGCTAAAAAAGTTGGACAAAATATAAAATTAACTGTATATAGAAATGGACAGCCAACAGAGGTGGCAGTAACGCTCGTAAAAACTCCTAGTGCGATTGAGCAGCAACGTATTATACAGCAAAGACAGCAGCAACTTGGAAGATAATAAAAAAGGTGAAAGAAGTATTCCAGTCATTGATTGGGATATTTTTTTATAAAATTAAAGCAATAAAAAATGGAGAAAACTCTTTATTATAAGTTTAGCTCCATTTATTTTTTTATTTAGTTAGCTCTTTTATTACTTCCAACGCTTTTTCGTAATCTGGATGTTCTCCAACTTCTTTTACATATTCTACATATTTAATAATTCCGTCTTTATCTACAATAACAGTTCCTCTTGACAATAATCTTAATTCTTTTATTACAAATCCATATTTTGTTCCAAAATCTAACTCTTTATGGTCTGAAGCCGTTAAAGCGTTTTTAATTCCTTTGTCTGCACAATATCTTCCTAATGCAAATGGTAGGTCAGCCGAGATTGTAAGTAGTTGAACATCATCTCCAAAACTTGCTGCTTCCTGATTAAATCTAGCCAGCTGTAAAGCACATACTCCAGTATCAACTGATGGAAATACTGCTATTACAACAACCTTTCCTTTATAATCACTTAATTTTACTTCCTTTAATTCTGGTGATAAAACTGTAAAATCTGGTGCTGTTTCTCCAGCTTTTACTTCGGTTCCCACAAGAGTTACAGGATTTCCCTTGAATGTTACTTTATTTTTTATTTCTACCATTATTCCTTCTCCTTCATTTTAATTATAATTTTGCTAATTGTAAATATTTGTAAATAACTTCTCATTACTTAAAAAACTAAAATACTACAACTTCATATAAAAATAAGATTTAAATAAAATAACTATAATTGAAGAATTTGTTTTTTAAAATAATTTAATTACAATTTTTATATTTACAATTGTCTACTTTTTGTAATTATAACACATTTAAAATTGTTTGTATAGAAAAATTATTTGATTTACAAATAAATTTATTTCTTTTCTAAAATATGTGTCATCCCCTGTTCCACGATATGCTTTATATGATCGTCTTCCAGCGAGTAATACACAATTTTTCCTTCTTTTCTATACTTAACAAATCTTCCCTGCTTTAAAACTCTTAGCTGATGCGAAATAGCAGATTGAGTCATTTTCAAAAGATTTGCAATATCATATACACACATTTCTTCTTGAAATAAGGCACTTAATATTCGCATTCTAGTTGTATCTCCTAGTATCTTAAAAAAATCAGCCAAATCATATACAACTTCCTCTTCTGGCATCATTTTTTCGACCTTTTCCACAATATCCTTATGAATAGCCTTTATTTCATAATTTTCATTTTCTTCTTCCAGTATTTTATTCATTTTCCCTCCCAATTCTTGGAATATATATTGTTATTATATCACGTATTTAAATAAGTGCAAAATTAGATTTTTTCTTTGACAATATAGATTGTATAATATGTTGTAACAAAATACACCATCCTTTATAATACAGTTGTTCAAGCTGCTATTAATAAAAGGAAAGTATTTATATGACTAATAAAACTAACAGCTTTTCTCATATTAAATAGAGGTGTAAGTATCATATGGTATTTACGCCTAAATATAGAATTATACATAGTCAAAACAGGAAAAATGTGAGAGAAATTCTAAGAAAATTATGTGAATACTAAGTCCTTTGTATTAAACTCCATTAAACTAACTAAAAATAATGAGGTATAAAATAATAGAGTGATGAAAATGGCAAAAGCATATGAAATAAGAATAATTATAAAAAAATGAAGATATAAGAGATATGGACAATTAAAAGAATAAGGAAATAGCTTAAATTTTAGATTTCCATCATAAAGTTGTGAACAAATGGATAAGTATATTTTCAGATCAAAGAATACAAGGAGCTTGTGAACAAGCCAAAGAGTGAAAATATAAAAATATGACATTTAAATATCTGAAACAGTTCGAAGAATAGAAAGAAAAAGGTAAATTGTTAAGCACAAATGAAATAAAGGAGGCATAGGCATATATTCAACTAGTTAGGCATAGCATTGACGGATACACAGAGTTTTTAATCCTAGAAGCAGATATCCAAAGAAAATAGATGATAAAGTGATTGAGCAGTCTAAACAAAGTTACCAGTCTGGTGCAGCAACAAGTTCAGACCTAGCATTCCCTACCATTATATAAGGACAGATATGCTTTAGTTATACCCAACTGCAATACAGATAATATTAACGTTTTTGTGAATTAACTATCTGAAATCTACAGTATAGTCTGTGATGGAGCGGCCTGGCATAAATCAAAAGATTTAAAAACACCAGAAACATTATAATAGCACATACCATTGAACAAATCTGAAATAAGAAAAAAGGAGGTCTGATAACAGGATATTCAAGACATTAAATGCTGTAGTTGACAAGTTATGTGATACTATAAAATCACTTACAGATGAACTGATAAAAAGCATAGCTCTTCATCAATAGATTTATTCTGTATGTTCTTTTATTTTATAAATATTATTATTTTCATTAGATCTGTTCGATAACCTATAGTTCAAAATTATAAATTGCACAAATT
>NZ_KI271332.1:38369-89863 GCF_000469385.1 Leptotrichia sp. oral taxon 879 str. F0557 | reverse complement strand
TTTAGTTTGTCGCAATATATTTTACAATCTATGATCTCTAAAAAAATGACTCATTTCTGAGTCATTTAAATATTCCTATTTTTTACCTCTATCTTTATAGTAGCTATCTCTTATTTCTTTTAGAACTCTATCTGCCTTATCATTTTTTTCTTTCGGAGTATGTTTTGCTACTTCAATATTTCCTCTACCGTTATTTATAATTATAATTTTATCTGGAGTTTTTGGAGCTTTTGCAAAAGTTGCACCTTTACTTCCACTAAAATAGCTTGCTCTTGCTTCTTTCAGGGCTTTCTTAGCTCTTTTTATCTCTTCTTTTGTTAATTCACGCCGTACAATTGGAGCTTGTACAGGCTCATAAACAGGGGCTGTATTTGCTATACTTACTCTTTCTCTTTTTTCTTTAACTACATTTGGTTTAGTTTCTGTAATTTGTGGTTTTTTTTCTGGTTTTTTCTCAATTACATATTTTTCTATTTCAGATTTATTTTGTGCAATCTTTTTTTCGGTTAAAGCTTTTTCTTCGGCTAATTTACGTTGCCTTTCAGCCTCTTCTCTTGCTTTTTCAACTTCAATCTGATCTTTTTGGTTTTTGTAATAATCATCTCTCACTTTTTTTATTATCGTTCCTGTCCCAATAGCAAGGAGTGGAATTCCTACCGCAAGGATTGAGCTTACAGCTATTAATTTTTTCCTTTTTTTCATAAATTTTCCTCCCAATAAACTTTTGAGCAAAGTAAATCAAATGTTTTTCAGATTTACTTTAAGAATTTATTTACTTTGTATTCTGTTATTAAATTTCATTTAATTACGTTTGTTATAATTCTACCATAATTTTTTAAATTTTTCAATTTATTTTTGCTTATATCACGACAAACGTACGAAAAAAAATCTAAAAAAAGGTATAATATTACTGAGATATTTTATGAAAGAAGCTGGTAAAAATGTCGGAAAATAACCAAAATCTAAAAGAATTGTTAATATCTAATTCCTGTCGCTCCAACTCTTTTTCTAATTTTTTATTTTTATCCATTTCTTGTTGCAGTGCCTTTTTAAAGCTATGATTTCATTTAAAGCTTCATTAGTATTGTATTTTTTATTTATGATTCCTTTAAATTTTTTTCCTATTTTCTGATTGTTACTTTTACTAACCCATATTCATTTTCTAATAGACCTGTCCTTCCTTCTTCCAGCAATTCTGAAATTAACATTTTAAATTCATCTATGTACCTCTTACTTTTCTTGCCATAATCAAGTTTCCCTCTTCAACTATATTTTAACAAATAGAAAACTAGTTTTCAAATTATTTGTCCAAGATTTTGGGTACACTCCAAAGATGTTGGACACGCTGAATAAATTAGAAAAAAATAAAACACCCTAATTTAGAGTGTTTTATGATTTACTGATATTTTACTGATTTTGCCATTTTATAAATCGCTTTAAACAATTATTTTTAAAGGTTTTGAGATAATTTTACTTTTTAATCCAAGGCATAGTTATTATTTTTACACCTATTATTTTTACTTATTTTTAAAGCATTTCTTTTTACATATTTTTAGTTTATAAGACATTTTTTAAATGTTTTATAAAAATTTGCCCCATTTTTGCCCCCAGTTTTTATAGTACAAATAAAATATAAATTCTTGCAATCTAGATTTATTTTATCAAATCCTTACTAAAAAATCAAGGAGCGATAAATGAAAAAATTTAAAATCAAAAACTTAAATGAAAAAGATATCGAAAATCTAAAACAAATAAAAATTATAGAACTGAAAGAAATGGAACTTCAGGATTTAAAAATCCTGAAAGTTAAAATTGAAACAGCTATTGATAGCAAAGAAAAAGAATAAGAGCCTTGTGTGGCTCTTATTTTTCATATCCTAGTAATTTTAGTAAGGCATCTGTATTAGTTTTTTCTTTTGATAATTTTAGTTTATTTATTAGAAATACTTTTTCATCTTCGGTTAATTTAAAGGTCAATGATTTATCCCTTTTTCTTCCAGTTGCCTTTCTTCCTACTTTCCATTGAGGAGTTTCTCCTTTTTTTACCCCTCGTGGTTTTATTTCTTTTCCCAATTTCTTTTTTCTCCTATTTCATAAAAAAATATATTATTATTGCCACAATTGCTAAATAACTTAATATGGCAATTATTCTTTCTTTCGTACTGGATTCTTTCCAGCCAACTTTGAATCTAAAGTTTATTTTAGTATTTCCAATTTTCATAAATTTATGGTATAATGGCTTTGTAGGATAGGGCTTTCGCCCCAGAGCCTACTTGAAAACAATTTTGATATAGAGCTTTAAAGGAATTAAACTAATTTCCACTGTGATTTCCTTTATTGCTCTTTTTTTCTTTGCCATTATCCTTATCACCTCCTATCTTGATATTATTATACTATATTTTTATATAAATGTCAACCCATTTTTATAAATAATAGTAGAATTTTTTAGCAAAAATATTTAAAATTATTTACAAACAGAAGTTTTTTTGTTATAATTTAATTGAAAAAATTTAAACAAAAATCTTCTATTTTACAAGATTTTATAATAGTTTTTCAAATTGCCGTTTGAGAAACTATTTTTTTATACACAAAAAAAGATAGCCATTTCTGACTATCCAAAATTTTACAAAAATAATTTTACAAGTTTTTTCTTATCTTCCTTTATAGTTTCGTCACTTTCCTCAAACGTTCCGAATCTATCGAAACTGACGGTTGTTATTAAAGCGATGAAGTTTGTGCCTATCAGGAGTATTAAATCTTCTGTCTTCGACCTTTCTTCTATGGAGTCAAATATTTCTTTATTGCTTTCGTTCTTCAGCTTGCTCCGTAGCAGATTTAGATTCTGTTTTCTTTGGTATCCTCTCAACTCCAATGTGATTACTGAATTTAAAAATATCAGTGCAAACATCACAATTGCAAACTTCCTACTTCTGTGATACATTTTCATCTTTATCATCTCTCTTCTTGACAAATCCGAACTTTTCCAGCAGAAGTTCCAAAAACCCTTTGCTGATTCCGTATCTTTTCTGATTGATTGTTTCCATCATAGCTTCCCCGAAAAATCCTAGCACAGGACTCCAGGGATACAGAAAACCCGCATTGAAATGCCCTACCACTTTATTAAGGGATAATGCAATAGCCATTGTCATTCCAGCAACAGCTATTCTTTTTATGTATGGCTTTACTGGCTGGTTGTCTATCATTTTTTGTGCCACTACTCCAAATAATACCCCACTGAAAAACAATATCAGAAAAAGTCCGTGATTATTTATTATTACTTTTAAATCCTCTACCATTGATTATGCTCCTTATATACCTACTGCTGTTTTTTCTTCTCCAAGTATTCTGTGTATTATTTCATCTACATTTATAGTTTTTTCAAGTGCCTCAGCACCTTTTAACAATAAATCCTCAGTAAATTTCTCAATGTCATCAGGAATATATGGATTGTTTATCTCCTGTGATTTCTTTACAAAATCCTCAAACTTCCCAAAAAAGTTGTTTTTAACAGCTTCCAGTTTTTCTATCCCTTTTTTAGCTCCAAAGATTATTTCCTTTTCCAATATTTCTTTTCTGGTAAAGTCTACCAACATACCTATTAAAATTACTTGTAACTGTTTATCCATTGTTTCTCCTCCTAAAATTTATAAAATCAATTTTAAGCTAGCTAACAAGTCCTACAATCAATTTTTGCTTGCTAGCCAGCCATTTCATACCAAAATTATTTTTAACGCTTATATTAGGCTTGTATTCAAGCCATTTTCACATTACTTCAGTTCAAAATGTGGCGTATCTTTCTTTTTCCAGTTTCCTCCCCATCCGACGTTAATGTTTTTGGATTTTGCAACTGCCAAGATATGATCTGCAACATCTTTCAATCTTTTAACATCGTAACCTTCCTGTTCTGAAAATTTTCGATAACTTCCGTTTTCATAAACTCCTGTTAAAAATATATCAACTGCATGTCCAAATCCATCACTTTTAATTTGATGATTAGATTTTGAAGTAACACCATTGGCATATGTTACAATTTCCCCTGGTTTAGTTCTTCCTAACGCAAATAATGCTTTTTGTTCTTCTGTTGTTCTTGCTCCACTCGTAATTCTAAAATCATACGGACTGTTTTCAATTGCAGTTTTCATAACTTCAACCAGCTTTGGATGTACTTTTTCCATTTTATCTAGACTTGACTGGGCAAAAGAATATTTTTTGCTTTCTGTTGATACCGCATTTTTCTTATCCCAATTTTTCAAATATTCCTCCTTTCTTTGAACTCTGTTCAGCCATCCTGTCAAGAATCCTTCCTGTGTCCTGTCAGCTTCAACTTTTCCCTTGTAATAAATTCTCTGCAAGTTGTGATAAACTTCCAAAAATTTTTCAGGATCCACTGAATTTAACGCTTCCAATGTTTTATTTCCGATTATTCCGTCTACATCGAGATTCGCATTTGTAAGCTGGTTTATAGCAACCTGTGCGTTTTTTGTTCCATTTCTTCCTGAATTAACTGCCCAATCGCATATAGATAGTGCCATTTTATCATTTACAACTTTATCCAGCTTATTTCCCAAGTAATATTTTTTCAGATATATATTTTTTGCAAAATCTATTGTTAAATCGTGCATATTTCCTTTGTATCCAAACTCCCTTGCTTCTTCTTCTATAATTCCGAATTTAGTTTTACCCCCTTTGTCATTTTTGTCATCTGAATATCCGCCTTCAACTTTCAGCAAATAATCAAAAATCTTTTCAAATCTATCCATGTTAAACCACTTCCTTTTCTTTAATTTCTTTTACATCTTTTTCCACTGTTTCAGTTATTAGAACAATATTATCTCCTTCGAGCATGACATCTATTACTTTTAATAATTTCCCCTGCTCCATAATTTCAGTTCCGATTAAATTCCTTATTTCCATTTTTATTCCACCTTTCTTCCTAGTAATTCCATATCTCTTAAATATTTATATAACTTTGCAGGACTGAATTGATTAGCCTTTAAAGTCTTTAAATTATATGTCAAACTTTCATCCAGCCCTTTATTAATTAGATGTATACATAATTCCGAACAGAAGTATCTGTCCTTATGCTCAATCCCTAACTCAAGTAATTGGCTAAAGAAAATTGCTCCATAGTCATAGCCCTTGCCTTTCAGTTTCATAAACTCTTTTAGCACAACAGGGATTTCAATATGCTTGTCAAGCTCATATATATCCATGTTATCCTTATAAACGAAAGGTTTTACCCTTACTCCACCTGGATTGCTTAGATACACATAGTCATTATATATGAATTCACAATGGCTATATTTTCCTAATGTTCTTAACGATATTAAAAATCCAATCAGGCTTTTTGGTTTATGAAAGCTGATATATAGTTTGTCTTTTTCTAATTGCATAAAATACCTCCTAACTTTGCTTCATTTCGCTTTCAAATAATTTGTTATATTCAATTTCAGCATTAAACGTTTTCAGCTCCTCAACTGTTTTACTTTCTAAACCATGTGATAGTGTAGTTTCAGCAACCATTGAAGTAGTAGTGTGCTTTCTCATTATCTCGCTCATTTCGATAAATTTCTGAACACTTACATTTACATACTTTTCAGAGCCGTCCTCAGTATAGAATTTCCAGTTGCTATACTCTGTTGCCATTAAATCAGTCATAACTTGTGAAAAATCCAATTTCTGTCCTTTGGATATTTTTCCCATTAATCTAAGAACGAAGCTGAGAACTAGGCTAAACAGTATTTTGGTTATATTAGACTGGTCTATTGTCCTGTTGTGCTGCAAGTATTTTTTGCCGTCTACTTCAAACTCAAAAGGTTTTTTTTCTCTCTCGATTCTTAGTTCATAAAGCTCTTGTTTCAATTTCTCAATTTTATCTTCCTTTTTGAATTTAATTTGATTGTCCTCAATGTACTCAAATTCAGATAGTTCAACAGTCTTGATTTTGCCGTTTTCTATCAACTCATTTGAATTTAAAGTGTATTTTCCAGCCTTATATAATTCTTCTTTTGTTGCTTCTCTCAAAACATTATTCTCAAAAACTGGATTTTGATATTCCAATTCATCCCAGATGTGCTTTTTATCATCCCAATCCGGGTAAAATCTGGTTGGATTTTCTTTAAATTCTTTCAGAGTTGTGATAATTGGTCTTGCTATTATTTCAAGACTTTCTTTGCTATAAATTACAATATTCATCTTTTTTCATTCCTCTCTTCAAATTTACTTTAAAATCTATTTCCAGCGTCCATATGCCGTAAAGAAAATCTTTATTGGACCAATAGGAAACTCTCCGTAGGCATCGAATGTGTTGGAGCCTAAAACATTTATCGCAATGTTAGTATTATGACTAGATCCATCATGGATTGCTACAACACTATAAATTTCTTTAAAATCATTATCTAATACATTTCTATAAAAACTCCCCAAAGCTCCAGCAAAACCTTTTCCAAATTGAACAATAACTCCGTTTGGGTATTTTATAGTTTTGTTTCCAAAAATAAGATAATTTTCTATCCTATCTGAAATTGGCTTATTACTTATTGCCCTAAATTTTGACGCGTCATTGTATGTTAAATTTGTATTTGCTATACATTCGTAATAAAATTTTGTAACTATATCATAATAGAATTTTCCGATTGTTTTAGTTCCTGAATCTTGAATGTTACCTCCAAATTCCAGCCCAATTATTTCAGCTAGTCTTTTTCCTTCTAAAGCTGTACCGGCAGTAGTTCCTAATCTTAATTTACCTTCCGTTGTTTCAGAAGCTTCTGGAATTACAGAAGAAGCTAGGTCTTTCACCTTCTTTTCTGTTATTAATCCCTGGTCTGTTTCAGTTGCTGGTTTTAACACTTTTCTAAATAATCTGGCTATATTTTTGATTGTAAGTATTTTTGTGTGATTTAACCCTTCAATTAATCTATCCCATGCTGTTTCGTTTTCATTGTTTTTAACCAGATTTTCTATTTTAGGAATATCTGTGTTTGCCTCAGATTCGGAGTAGATTTTGGCTATTCCGTTTTTTTGTTCGGTTGCGTAATCAATTTTTTGTATATAATTATTTTCGATATTTATTTTTAAATCATTGAACATCCGAGCTGTTACTGTTGCACTATTATCCATATTTAAACTAATTTGCATGCTATCTGATAACGCGAAAATCAAATCAATTGTAATCGTTGTTGCTGTTTGACCTTTCTTTTTTTCAATCGTATCTGGATCATTTGCGATTAATAATGCAAATAGTATTTCATTATTGCTATCATCTTTAGCATATACTCCGATTGCGTTTATTTTGTATGTATTTGTCACATTTTCGTTTGTCAATGCTATTTTTAATACAACTTTTTCATTTTTTCTTGTAATTTCGCTAATTCCTACACGTTGAACTGGATTATCTAACACCAAAACTTTTGTAATGTCCATTGCTTCGCTATATATAAATGCCGTAGTTTCAACTTTCGTAAAATTAATTTTAGTTTCGTTAGACATTGCTCGCGAAATTAATTCTTTTCCTTTTTCTGTGATTGCCGTTCTTTTAAATGTTGCCATTTTACCCCCTTATTTCTATTTGATAATGATTTTCAATGAGTATTCCGATTCCTATATAATAATCATTTGCAGTCTTTTTAGTGCTTTCTATTGAATCAAGATGACTGCGTACATTTTTAGAAGTGTTTATTATATTTATCAATTTATTAAACGAAGCTGTATTTTGTGTGTCTACTTCTGTTTTTATTTTAAATGTTCCAGGAGTTCCGCCATACTTATACCATTCGATTATTTCTGTATTTCCAACTAATAAACTACTTATATTTTCTACAGCTCCTTTTGTACCTTTTTTCATATGTGTTATTAAACTTTCAAGTATAAGTTTTCTTTTAGTCTCTAATGAAATTTCATCAAATGAAGCTTCAACATGATATTCCCAAAGCAATAAATCTAACTCTTGTTCAGTTAAATAATGTATTCTTCCAATTAAGTCCAATCTTTGTTTCATAATTTCATGCCTTTTTTTTAATACATAATCTATTGATTCGTAAATCCATCTTGTTGTATTATCTGATAAAGTCGATTTTGCAGCGACATCCGTAAGTCTCAAATCATCTATCTTAATCATTTTCAACCCCCTGATAGTCTAAGGTGATACCATTACAAACTGCTATTTGATTGTATTGCAAACTTTGAAATGTCGGATTTGTAAGGACAACTCTTTTAACACCTGCCAATTTTAATCTTTTAATTAATTCGTCAGTATTTATATCGCGTCCTAACTTTTCTTTTTGCCACTCAATAAAATTGTTAACCTCTTTTTGAACATTTGATTTTATCGCATTGACCATCATTTCGTTTTCAGAATTAATATAATACGACAGATTTATATTATAATTTACTATTTCCGGATCCTTTACAGTTACCTTATCTGTCAGCGGTCTTACATAATCGCCATTAACAACTTTGTAAATTCTGTCTTTTAATTCTGATGTTGGTAATCCGATATCCGTCCATACATAAATATCGACCTCGCAAGGATTTGGACTATTAACCTTTACATCTAGTATTGACTGGCTGGCACTTTTTGTCCAAAATTCATACGCCCCACTAGAACCTGCTACAGTAAAACTTTCAGGCAAAATTCGAATTCTTTCTCTATAAACTTCGTCATTTTCAGTATCGGATCCGTTATTAGTAACAGTGATATTCTCAACAGAATCATAATATGGAAATATATCTACCATTTCTTTAATTTGTCCAACAGGAATATCATTACCGATAGTTCCTGGCGTATTACAAGTTGCGATTCCATCAACGTACAATTTACCTTTTACAATTTTGTATTCTTCGTTTGTGCTAAAATAAAGTTCGTTGTATCTAATTCGTGATGATTTTGGTATTGTAATATCAGTTGCCTGAATTGTACTAATTTTGAATCTAAACGTCGCTTTTGCTGGTTGTTCTGGTAAACGTTCACCACGTGAACCATAAATTTCTCCACGCAAATCAAGTCTTTCGTCTCTTGCAAATCTCAAATAATTTTGTTTCATTTCATCGTTATATTTTTCTTCTCTTAAAGCAATTAAATATGCTACAGTTTCAAAAATTAACGTTTCTGGACTTGCCTCAGTTAAAGTTCTTCCACTCAACTCTTGAAATTTATTTATCATATCCCTTTTTAACTCCCAGGCATCCGAATCAATAATCTCGTAATCTTTATCTAAAATTTCATTCAATATTTATCACCTCGATTCCCAATTCGATATCAAAATCATTATTGTGTTTATCTGTCATTTTTATTTCTGTAGTTTTTAAAATCGCTCTTGGCTCGTATTTCCTGAACATCTCAAGCAACTGTGAAGTTATCCTGTTTTCCACAACATTTATATTTTTATCTATCAAGTCGCTGTCAAAACTAAAATCACGATTAAGCGGCTGTTCTTCCTTGCAAACTTTCAAAAGCATTCCAATATTTGTTACAACTTCCTCGACATAATTTTTTGGAGAATAATTTATTTCCTCGTTAGATGAAACATATATCATTATTTACCTCCAGTCTGATTTCTCAAAAAATTCAGTAAGATCTGTCTATCTGTTTCATCAAAATTTTTAGCATAATTAATCATTTCATTAACTTTATCTGCTGTAATCATTCCTGCTCTCACTAAATTCATCAGTTCATCAATTTTTGCGTCTTTCTTGATTTTTTCAAGCTGTTCTAATATTTCCTTTTTCTTATTTTCTGCAATCTGAATAGCTTTATCCACTTTTTCGAGCGTGCTATCTACTTTATTTTTTACTTTTTCAGAAAATTCCTGTAATTTTGTTTTCTGCTCGACTTCAATATTCGTAGCTTCTGCTTCAACAAGTTCTTCCTGTTCTTTCTTTTGAACTTTTAACTGTTCTATTATCTGATTATATTTTTTAGGATCATCTATGTATTCCTTTAACGTCAAATCTAAATTTATATAATCAAATTCGGAAGTTTCTCTGTTGAAATAAGAATTCTTTTCGCTTATATCTATTATCAAAAATGGAAAAGCTCCAAATGTCTGTCCTCCTAATGTTAAATAGCCATACTCTCCGAACTCCCACATAGTCTTTATTTTATCAAGCTGTTCCGATGGTGTTGTTTCTTGTAATAATGAAGAAATCAATGTAATTCCAAAAGTTATTTCCGTTAATTCTCTGCCTTGATGTCTTAACATGCCAGGTCCGTATATTGGGTTGTGTTCAGATATTTTAGATTTATATGATCTATTTATCTGATTATTGATTGAAAATACTTTTTTGTCGGATACTTCAAATATTACATCTCCGAGACTTCCTATCATTATTCAGGTCCTCCTGTCTTGTCGCCGCCAATCATAATGCCACTATGTTTATGTGTATTAAGATTAATACTTCCACCAGTTTTTGTAGTTCCGCTGACTTCTAAATCTCCATTAATTAAAATTTTGCCGATATTCAAAGTCAATGTATTTTTATCGTAGCTCCAACTTCCGCCATCAGAAAAAGTTCTTTTTACTTCACTTTCACTACTAGAAGCACCACGCATAGGACAACCAAGCACAACTCCTTGTTCAGGCATTTCTGAAAAGAATAAGCAGTAAACAGTTTGTCCTAGTCCAAGTGTATAATTATCACTGTGGCTTTCAGAATAAGGAACTAATACATTAAGCCAGTCCGTTGTCTTATCATCATCGCCCTTTAACAGAACTCTTACTTTTCCAGTTTTTGAATCTATCGCACTTACTTCTCCTGCTTTTAATGTTTCAATCAATTTAACCACCTGCCTTATCACTTTTTGTAACAAAAAAATCACAATCAAATTAATGACTGTGATTTAATGTTTCTATTTAATTTTCAATTTTGTCTAGTAAATTTTCTATTACTATTCAAAAAATATTTCATCCAGAACTTCAACAGGATAAGTATTTATTAGTCCGTATCGGCTGTCAACTGTTGTTCCTATCAATAAATCTTTTTCCCTGCATATCTTAGTCGCTTTCTTTCCTATAGAAGGTGCGTGGTATGATTTTGGCTTTATCCCTTTTATATTGGCATAGGCTATTACTGTCAGATGGTTGCTTGTTACTGTTCTTCTTTGATTATTTTCCAATCTTTTTATGCTCTTGTCGTTGTTTTGAACAGTACCTGCAAGTCCAATTACATTGTTCTCAATATTATTGATTCTGCTTTCAGCTTCTACCATCCATTGTGCCTGCTGTAAAATTAATTCAGCCTGTGTAAGAGGTTTTTTCTTCTCTTCATATTTTCCTGTTTTTCTGATTGCTGGAATAACTTCTGATGTTATCCATTTTCTAAATGGTTTTGCTTCTTTTTTATCACTTCGTAATATCAGAGTATATAATCCACTTTCGTTTGTGAAGTTGGTAATACCAAATTTACTCCCTAAGTTAAACTTAGTCACTTCATCTTCATCTAATCTCTTGGCTACAACAGTAGGATTTGTTAATTCTAATATGTCGCAAACATCTTTTATACAAAACCATACTTGATTACTAGCAAATATCGTTCTTACACTTCCTAAATTTTCTTTACTGAATATTTGAAATCTTTCATCATTTATAACTTTTAAATCGTGCATTCTTTTATCCTCCATTATACTATATTTTTTCTTTCAATTCTTGCCACTCTTTCAGCAACTTCCTTTTCTTCGTTTCTTTGGACAAATGTTTCTATATTTGCCCCTGCTTTGTAGTATTCTCTTTTGATTGTTTGATAATATTCGCCCAAAGCATCTTCCAAATCCATTAATTTATCCAAATTTTCTTTAGACAGCATTTCGTACATTTCCTCTAATAAACCAAACACTACCTTTTTTGTTGATTTTAACTTGTGATTGTGTTCGTCCAATAAACTTTCTGTAATTTCAAATCCTAGTTCTTGTCTAAGTGTCATAAAAATTTCCTCCTAAAATATTTGTTTTTTAAGAGAATATATAGTATAATAGTATTGCGAAGTACATTATACTATATGTCCTCTTTTTCGTTTCGTTACGAGAGAGGGGATTTTTTATTTTGCTTTTCTTATGATAATTTCCTTTTTTTCTTTATTATAACTCACTTCAATTTCGTTGTTTTCTTTAGTTATACCCATATCATTAACCCATTTACTATTTAATGTCATTCTGGGGGTATATCCACCTGTACCTCCTTTATTAAAATTTACTTTTTTCAGAATTTTCTCTTCCATATTCTCACCTCTTCCGTACGATAATTTATAATAACATTTCCGTACGAAAAAGTCAAGAACTTTTTTAAAATTTTAGTAAGTTTGATAAGAAAATATTATCTTACTGTAAATATCTTCCATTTTTTCAGGTGAAATTCCATTTTTGGTAGCTGTTCTTATTTTGGCTTCTTTTTCCATTTCTTCTGATTCTTTTTCTGTCATATCAGGTTTTAATAATTTTGAAGTTTTTAAAAGCATAACGTACTCTATGTAAATATCTTTTTCTTTATCTGTTGGTATTTCATTTTTTGCTCCAAAGTTACTTTCTGTAATCCCATCTTTTTTGCTATAAATCAACTTACCGTGAGTTGCTCCGTTATCTAACTTCCAAAATCTCTTATCCCCGTAAGCAAAAACATACAATATGTCATAATCTTTTATATGGTCTTTCGCTGCTTTAATCATAACCTCTTTTAGTGCAGGTTTCTTTATATTATCTTTAACTAATATAGCTAAATAACCTCTTTTACCATTTTCATTTTCACCATCTAGTTGATTTTTTAACACTTCATATTTCAACTCATCTTGAGAAACTTTATTTTCTTTCTCTTCGCAAAATATGCCTAACACACAATTATTTTCTTTTTTCTTAGCTGATTCAGCTTGTTTCTTCTCTTTTTCAGCTTTCTTTTTAGCTTCTTTATCCTCTTTAGCTTTAGCAGCCTTGATTTCATTTTCTTTTAAAACTTGCTCATCTACAGGCGGGATTGACCCAAGTACAACAAAAACTAATACAACAAATCCTATAAAAGATAAAATCTTATTCCTTTTTGACAATCCGCTCTGAAAAATAATTACTGGAATAGCAATAACCCAAAAAAGTATTGCGAATAATATTCCCCACCAAGTTTTAAACCATTTTTTCTTTTCCATTTTTTAATTCCTCCTAAAAATAATTTTCTATATTATACACTATTTCTAAGGAAAATCAAAAAATAATTTTAATTATACCACTATCCCAAACTTAAAAAACAAATATTTTAGTTTTCACAGTCATTATTCAATTGCCATTGTCCTGTATTTTTGCATAAAAAAATCACAGCTAAATTAATAACTGTGATTTTAAATATTTTTAATTGCTATTCTAACAACCCTTCCATAACTTCATTATGAAACTGCTCTACTTTTTCCGCTATTTCTAAAAATAGTTCTTCGTAATCTGATTTCAAATCTCCTATTATAACACTTCTATCTATCTGTTGTATTGGTATTGAAACCATTCTATGTGTCCTAATATACGATAATCTAGTCAAGTTTATTTTAGGAAATTTTGATGGATCTATTTCTATATCATATACTGGATTTACATTTATTCTGTTTGGAATAGTTGAAATAGGAAGAACCACATAATCATCATTTTGAGGACTTCTTAATACTAAAGCAGGTCTTGATTTTATTGAATTTCTATGTAATCTTGTATTGTAATATTGAGTTAAACATCTAACTATTTTTCCTACCATCAAACCACCGCTTCATAGTCGTCAAATTCATCATAGTACATATCCCACACATAGTCATAAGGCCTTACTTTCTTTGCGTCTTCTCTTATATCTTCAGTTTGAATTTTAATCCTTCCGTTTTCTTCTTTTTTAAGCCCTTTTCGAGAATTGAGCCAAGAAATTTCCTTATGTGTTAATGCACTTAACTTCCACGATGCTAATGCTCCGTATTCTTGAATTACATTGTTTATTATGTATTTACTTTCACTTTTTATGTCTTCTGTTTCATAGTTTATTCCATCTGTTGTGTAAGAAGTTCGTACCTCTCTTGACACAGGTCCATACTTCCAGCCTTCAAATGTCTCATTAAAAAGAGGTTCATTTAAAATAGCAATTGTTTCCCTTTGCGAAAAATACAGCAACTTCTGTAATTTCATTTCATCAATAATTTCTCCTGTCACTCTTTTATATTCATTAAAAATATATTGAGCAACATTTATTATTTTTTCCATATCGCTACCTCCTCTAGTTATCATTTGACAACTAAATTATATCTTAAAAGTAGCAAAAGTGCAACAGAAATTTAGAGTTTTTTTGAATAATATCAAAATATTACAAATCACAGTTATTATATTTAATTGTAATTGTCCTATAAATAATTTACTTCTTCTTATTTCTGGCTTTTCGTCCTCTTTTCTTGCTAGAACTCTTACTACTTCTACCTTTTTTGTTTTTAGATTTAGCCTGTTTTTCTGCTTCTTTTTGCCGTTGTTCCTCTTTAGTCTGGGCAATCGCATTTTGTTCGGCGTTTTCTCTGGCTCCAAGTTTCATAGCATTGATTTCACAAGTGTAGTCGCCAGTTACATTATGCGTTACTTTATCTATAACATACTTTCCTTCAAATTTTCCCCAACTCTCATCTAATTCTATTATTGCTCCAGCCAAGTATTTAGTATTTCCGTCAACATTTAAAGTTATCTGATATTCCTGTTTCATGTTTTCTTTTAATGTTTTCTTAGCTACTTTCTTGGCTGTACTTTTTCCTTTTGTCTTAACTTTTAAAGTTTTTTCTTTTTTGCCTCTACTTTTTTTACTTTTTGCTTTCTTTTTTAATTTCTCTTTTGATTCCTTAATCGTTTTGCCTTTTTTTTTGGATTTTCCACTTCCTGTTTTTTTGCTTTTTTCCTTTTTAAAAGACGCGTAGCTCATTTTTTTACCTCTTATTTTTTCTTGGATTTAACCTTTTTACTGGACTTCTTATTTTTAGAAGAGTTGCTACTGTTCTTTGATTTTTTATTTTCTGATGATTTTTCTTCTGAACTTTCAGTTGTAACTTGATTACGTTTTTCAAGCTCTTTTTTTGTAATAATTTCCTTAATAACTTTTTTCTTATCAGGATCATAATAGGAAACTTCAACATTATCATAAATTTCCTTATTTTTCTTTTTCAAGCTAAAACTTCTGATTCTTTCATCATTAATATTAAAAATCTCAACAGTATCATTCTTTTCCATTTCTTCGTCATCAAAAATGATTATCTTGTCATCAGACACTTTCATATTCAGCCCTGTTTCCTTGACAACTCTGTTAATAAAAGCCAAATCTGTTTCTTGATTTTGGTCGAGTCTTCCAAAAAATTCGTTATCTGCATATATTTCTGCATTCATTTCATGCTTATTGGCAATCTGTGTAACAAGCTCTTTCAAAGTTATATTTTCCCAAGCGACACTATTCTTTTGGTCTCTAATATTCTGGTCTAATGGTAAAGCCAAACATTTCAAATTAAGCCTGTTATTTTCAAATGTCGGCTCATCCACATAAAAAGTTCCTAAATCCAAAAAATTAGTTTCATTTTCCAGCTCTTCATGAATCCCAACAAGTAATTGAGCATTTTCGTCAGGATACCATTCTTTAAGCCAGCGATAATCCAAATTTTCAAGTTCCAGCTCCAAGTCATCTATTGCATTCTTAGAGTTATCAGTATAGTTTAGAGATGAAATAGAATGGGCTATCTCATCAGAAATATCAACTTTATTAAAAATTACCACAACTCTTATGTTCCTAGCAAAAGCCACTTCTATTCACCTCTTTTCCAAGGTGGTAAATTTTCGTCATCTTCAACTTCTTCTGAAATTTCAGGAATAATAACAGGAATATTGGCCTCGAAAATGGCAATGTCAATTAATCTTAAATTACTTCTTATAAGGTCGTGAAAATATCCTTCACTTCCGTAAATTTTAAAAGCTATCAAGTCCCAAGTGTCGCCTGAAACTGTTCTATACACTTTTACCTTTGCCATTATCCAAATGCCGTCCTTTCCCTTTTGTTTATGTCTCCTGCTATTACTTTCCTTACAATTCTTTCGACTTCCGACGGATTTCCACCATTTACATTTATAACGATTGAATAATTGTTTCCGCCATAAGAATTGCCGCCTTTTAAATTGCTTACTCTGTCTTTCAGATTAGCCACTTTATCCCTCAAGGTACTCCTAGTTTGAGAATTATTAAGTATTCTCGTACCTTTCGGAAGATTTAAAAGCATTTCACTTTCGGCTAGGAAGGCTGGTTTGCCTGGTATTTGAATTAATTCTGCCCCACGTTCTGCTACCGTTGTTAGTCCACCTTCAAAATAATTTGTTCCTGTCCATTTTTGTCCAAAAAGCCCTCCTATACCTGCTGATATCGGATTATTTGCAGCAAAATCCTTGATTTTATTCCACTTTTCAGTAAAATAATTTACAACTCCATCAATTGCTTTTTTTAATCCTCCAGCCATAGTATCGAAAGCATTCTTTATTCCGTTCCAGATTTCCGTTGCCTTTGTTTTCATTTCGTTCCACTTGGTTGAAAAAGAAGATTTAACCCCTTCAAATCCTGATTTTAAACCTCCCCACAAAGCCATTGCTTTACTTTTTATAGCGTTCCATACAGCTATTGCTACAGCTTTAATTTTATTCCAAATTGCTTTAAAAAATGGTGCAAGAGGTTTAAAAATAGCTTTAATTATAGCAACTCTTACCATAATATTTACAACAATAAAAGCCCACACAGCGATAGCAACTACCTTGATTACTGTCCAAACTGCCTTAAAAACAAATGCCAGAGTTTTCACAACTGCTTTTATTACTGCGACCGCTCCTATAACTATCGCTTTTATAACATTAAACACAACCATCACGACTACTCTTATAGCGGTAAATGCCACTTTAAAAATTGCAACAAGTACTTTTATACGGATATTCATTTCCATTAAAGCTCCGATAATAACAAATTTTATAACATTACCTATTACAGATAAAACAGGTTTTAAAGAATCGAATAACGGTTTCATTTTTCCTAACTCTTTTGTTGCTGATGAAGATAATTGACCAAAGGCATTTTTTAAAGTATCTGCTACAGCTTTGAAATATGGGGCTATCTGTTTTATTCCGTTATTGACTCCATCTCTAAACCATTTCCATTTAGCATACAACAATACAAACACGCCTACAATGACCGCTCCTGCCAAAACATAAGGATTAGATAATAACGGTCCCAACTTCATCATTGCTGGTCCTAATTTGTTGATAATCGGAAATGCTGTTTTAAGTCCACTGGCAAAATTTCCAGCGATTTTAAATTTATCGAATATCAAGATTCCTTTGGATATAGTGCTAAACAAAGGAGAAAATACTTTTATAGCTCCACCAACTCCCAGCGATAATAAAGCAAAGCCCGCTACTGCCTTCATAATTCCTGATGCTAGTTTTGGATTTTGTCTTATCCATTCAGCAACTTTCTTTATCATTGGTGTTAAGGCTTCCAATGCACTTTTTATAGTAGGTGCTAGAGCCATTCCTAAATCTGCCAAAACATTCATCATTTGGTTTTTAGCAATTTTCAATTGTGTTCCCAATGTTTTCATTCTTTCGGCGTATTCTCGTTCAACAGCACCGTTTGCCATTTCAGATTTAGCTTTTGACAAATTTTCTCTTAACTTATCAGTGTCGTTTGCCAATGTAGCTATACTATTCGCAGCTTGTTCGCCAAATATATCAGTCAATAATCCTATTTTATCTCCAGCGTGAGAACTCTTTATTTTTTCTAAAACTTTCAGAATTGTTCCTTCGGCATCTCTCGCCATATCATGCGCTAAAGTCTCTCCATTTATTCCTAAAAACTCAAAAGCATTTGCTTTTTTTTTGGTATCTGCCCCTTTTCCTAGCTCCAAATATAACTGTTTTATCCCTGTCGCCGCAACATTTGCCTCTGTACCTGCCGCAATTAGAGTTGCCCCTAATGCAATGTTTGCTTCTTTTGATACATTAGCAGTCCTTGCCACAGAACCTACTCTCTGAGAAAAATCCACTAACTGTGCAGCAACAGAAGCGGTATTATCAGACATATAATTGATAGTATCAGCAAATGAAAATACTTCTTTTTTCGTTAATCCTAACTGTTCTTTTGTTTTTGCTAAAAACTGTCCCGCTTCCTGTGTAGACATATCAAACGCAACCTTTAATTGTTGAGCTTTATTTGTGTATTCAACAATTTGATTTCCTACTATTCCTGACTGTGCTAACGAGCCAGCAATTTCATATAGTTCTGGTTGAGATAATGGTGAATTTTCCGAAATTTTTCTAATGTCTGCATAATATTTTTCCGCTTCTTTACCTAACATTTTTCGTAAATCTGCCTGACTTTCTTCAACATCCATGTAAACCTTCACAGGTACTGCCAATGCTCCAGCTGTCGCCATTCCTCTATTAAAAGTTCTGTCGCCAAATGCTTTGACTTTCCCAATGTTCTCCTGTCGAGCCTCGTATCTTTTTTGGGCTTCTTTTAGTTTATTCATCTTTTCAAGTTCAGAATTTACTTTTGTTAATTGTGACTTGTAACTTCCTAAACTCTGATTCTCCCCCTCAATAGCACTTCTTGCGGCTTCAAACACATGTTTTTGGCGTTCTTTTTGTTTGTTTAAACTGTTTACAACTTTTTCCTGCTCTTTTATTTTTTTAGCAAGTTCAGTATTACTTTGCCCTGTCTTATTGTATGCTTCTTTAAGTTCGTGAAGTTTTCTTGCGGCATTAAGATGTTCTTTGCTTACATTTACATAAGCACTTTTTAATTTTTCGACTTTTTCCAAAGCTCTTTGAGCCTTTTCCAGTTCCTTAGCCTTTTTTCCTAATTCCTCTGCACTTTTTGCTGTATTTTTCATAGCATTTGCAACCTGTGCCATTCCAGTCAATGCTCCTGCTACAGCCGCACTCATAACTATATTCAGTTCCATATTTTTAGCCATAAAATTCCTCCTTTCCTGTTGCTTTTTTACAGTTTTCAATGTATAATCCTAATGAAAATAAATTTAAAATTAGGTGATTTTATGAAAAATAATAAAAAAGATAATATTCTTTATATAATTTTTGCATTTTTGGGAACTCTTCCTGCATTATTTTTAAATATTTTTCCAATCTTATTTTGGGGAATATCCCTATTTTTTATGATACTTTTGTGTCTTTCTCTAGGAACATTTGGTATTTTCATCATAATAGCAATGATAATTACTGTTATAATATCAGCAGTTTATATTTTTGGAGGCAAATAGCCTCCATTTTTTATTCCTTGCTTTCCTCGTACCTCATTTCTGCTTCCTGCATCAATTCCTCTGCTCTTGTCTGCCAATATTCCAGTTCATACAGGCTACAAGACATTAGTGTCTCATAGCTCATATTTAAACTGCTTTTATATTCATTTGAAAAATTCAATGCTTCAAGAATATCAGTTACTATATCAAGCAGTTGTATTATTTCTGGTCTTCTTTCTTCATTTCTTCCTCTTGTGCTTCCGTTTCCTCTATCACGAAATTCTCTGTATCGTCTGCTGAACCCAAGCCTGCGTTCAAAAAACCCTTAGTTTTATTCAAAACTTTTATATAATCAGTCCCTTTAAGCCCAAGCAAGTCGCCATATTTAATTCCGCTAGCTTTCGACGCAACTGTTAAAGCCCAGCCATCTTCAAGCTCCTTTACTGTTGCCCCTTTATTCCTTGCCTTATATTCTTTCTCTGCAAAAACTAAATCTTGCCCTGACAACTCTTCTAAATCTAATACAATCTCCTTAATGTTTTTTGCTCCAAATTTATATTCTCTTCTTAATTTAATTACTTCTGCCATTTTATATCCTCCTAAATTTTTATGATAATCCTAACATTCTTCTGATTTTTCCGTTTGTTTCTCCGTTTATATTACTGATTCTGTTAAATACATCAAGAAATGCTATTTCTTTACCATCTATCACTACTTTATAATAACTTAATGATAAATCAAGCGATGCTTCAAGTTTGTTTCCTGGTTTTAAATCTGGTCCATCAAATTTTTTAAGCATTCCTTTAAAAGTTATATCTAGACCTACATAAGTTGCTGCGTGTGTTATTTTATTCATTTTTTGGATAACACCCTTACATTCAATAAATAATTCTCCCTCATTATTAAAATTTAAAAGCGTTTCATCTATACATTCCATTTTTATTTTTGATTCCAATTTTTTATAATGCCCTGTTAAGGGTGCTTCATATTCAGAAACCATTCCTATTTGATTGATAGTTACGGTTGTGGTTTCTAAATTAGGCAGCTGCACTGAACCTATTCCTGCTAATTTATTTTCGCCATTAATAAATATTTCAAGATCATTTAACGCTATCGGCATATTTGCTTTTCCCATTTTCTAACCTCCTAACTTCCTAAATTATTTGCAAATGCCTGTAAAGCATCCACATCGTATTTTTTCTTAAATGTCATGGATTTTAATCCTGGAGCAATTCCAAGTTTTATAATCCAAGTAACATCTCCATTTATTACATTTGTTAAATTATTATCTTCTTCTGATAATACAGCCTCTGCAGCAAGGAAATGATTAGCTGCAACAAGTCCATTTAACCTTATGTTCATAGATTTTGTAATAGTTTCAGCTAATTTAAGTGTAAATCTCTTATCTATGCTATTGAAATAACTAATTACTAATTCATTTCCTATATACTTGAACATTCTACGAGTATAGCCAAACTTGTCTTTCGGATCTGTTGCTAGAGGATTCTTGGCTGTTTCAGTTCCCCAGCAACGCCAACCTTTAAAGTTTATTGCCGTTACAGCTCCATTTTTATTTAAAAAGTTTGCTTGTTGTTCCTTATCCAGCATTATTTCTTCAAAATTTCCATTTGAATTTTTATATGCTAAGGCATCTATTTTATAAGCGTGATTTGAAGGTGCTTGCGATGGAATGTTGTCATTTTCTGAATCTACTTTTAACGACAACGCTCCATAGTGGATAGAGTGAAAATACACGTTTCCTGAAAGTTTTGGGTAACCGTATAAAATTACCTGATCTTCTGACAATATATTTTCACTGTCTTTCCAAGATACAATTTCATCATATCTTTTGTCCGCAGGTGCATTTATCAAGGCTAGCGCCTCAAACATTCCTGAATTTATATTTTTAGCTTTTGTCGCCATTACAGCTGCTACTGCACTATCATTTGAAAAATCTGGAACATCAATAAATGCTGGAAGTTCTGAAAATTTCAAATACACTTCATCAACTAAATCAAGTCCAGTTCTCTGCATTGTGTTAATGTTATATCCACCAATTGCTTCCTCTTTTTTTACTTTTGTTAAATCCACTTCGTAATATTCGATGTCAATTTTATTATTATTTGGTGCTGTTGCATAAATTTCCAGTCCCTCATCCGTCCATAAATATCTTGCATCCGATATTTCAGAACTTGTTGAATTGTCTTTTACAACAAGGGTATCTGTTATTATTTTGTGATTTTTAACAAGAACTTTTCCATTTTTTATTTCCAGTCCTTGTGCTGTTTTTTTGTTATCAGACTTATGTTTATCCAAGTCTAAAATATTTACAACAAATAAAGGTGCTACTGCATAAAGCTCAAAAAATACTTTTACTGCCTGAGAAATACTGAAGTCTAAATCATAAGTATCTCCAAAGTATTCAATAGCTTCTCTTAACGTTCCAATTCTCACAATTTCATTAGTTTTCCTTTTTCCTTTTTTAACCTTATGAATTGGTGCCATTCCTACAATAAAATGCCCATAATCGAGCGTAACAGGCAAATTTATATCGCTTGCTGCTTCTGTCTGATACGTTCCGTGTTTATACGCCATCATTTTCTCCTTTCACGCTTTCTAAAAGTTCATCTGTTAGTTGTTCAAGCAATATTTCATTCTTTTCTGCAAAAGGTAAATCATCTGCTTTAATAAGCAATTTTTCAAGCAAAGGATATTTTTTTCTTATTTCTTCTACCTTTTCTCCAAAATATATCCCGCTTTTGTTGAGTCTTACATCAGGTAAATCAATATTCTTGCCTATATAAACATATCTTGTTTCTATTTCCATTTTTTCCTCCTATAAATTTGTATATTCTGACACAATAGGTTCTGCATAAGCTGTAAATTTTAGCCTAGAATAAAAATATGGATTAGCCTGATCACTATAAAAAGCAACCTTGATTTCTTTATTCTGTTCCAATACAAACTCCGCATTCCCAATATTATTTTTAACTCTTGTTGTTTCTTCAAGAAGTTTTCCGGCTATATATCTAGCCATTTCTAAATTTTTCAGATAATCCTCTTCTTTTTCCTCTTTCGTCCCAACCCAAATTTCAAAATCAGAAAAAGCGTTATAATATCCAACTCCAGCTCTATCCTGTCTAAACTCTAATGCTCTTAAAATAACAAATGGAAAATAATCGTTTGTCTTTTTTCCGTTTTCTCTATCTTCAAAACTGTTTGAAGGTAAGAAACCTCTATAAACATTAAATCCTTTTTCTTTCATTATTTTTTTAAGAAACTCATAAATCTTCTTTTCTGTATGAATCATTATTCCAATATCCTTCCAAGTTCGTGATCTATTCTTATATTAAATTTCTCTTCCATAAATCCCTGTAAATAATCAAGGATACTTAGTTCTCCAAGCATTTGAGGAGCAGATGGTCCCATTCTACGTTTTATTGGCAAAGATTTTCCTGTTTCTCTTGTAAATGCCCCTAATCTTCCGTCAAAATAAGCGATAAAGGCGTTTGGTAAATCTCCACCTTCTCCTTTTTTGACTACTGCCGAAACCATTGTTTTTCTTCTTGTTTTTGGATTTAATTTGAAATGATCTAGCCCAATCATCCCCCCTTTTGAATTTATTTTTCCAACCAAGTTTCCTGGATTGGCATTAAATACGTTTATTGATTCTGCCAATTTTCCTCTTGCAACAGTATACATTGCAGTAGTTCTTCTCATTTGCTCCGTTTTCGTCATTGCAAGAGAACGATTTACTGCAAATGCTACAGCTTTTGGAAATTTATCAGGAAATTGACTCAATGCACTTTCTACTTTTTCCAGTTGATGTGGATCTAATTTTACATCAAACATTTAGACCTCCTCATATTTCGCCAAATCTATCTCATGCATCCCCATATCAAATTTACTTAGCATAACTTCATAAGTTTCTCCATCCAATGTCATCATTTCCCCTGGATGCGGCTTAATTTTTAAATCCTTTTCTCCAACAAAAACTGTAAATCCTTCCTGAAAAGTTCCTTCTTCCTGTGTAATGAGTCCATTTTTCTGTTTATTCTGAAATTTTTCCTCATCAATCACACATTTAATTTCACGTCCATTAAAAGTATGCGTTGTACCAAATTCATCAATATTCAAAAATATATTTCCAATATCATTAGCAACCATTTCTTTAAAATTCATAGATTATCACCTATTTATTTTTATTCTTTTTGTTTTCTTTATCAGTTTTTTCAACATCTTGATTATTTTCTTCAATTAAATTTTCGGATACCACTTTTTCAGTAGTATCTTTTATTTCTTCAATCAATTCTCTTTCAAGACAACTTTTTACAACTGATTTTTCCAAAATATCTACTTCTGCCCCTGCTTCATAACTAACTCCGCTATAAATCAAAGGCTTTAATGTTTTATACTTCATCATAACCTCCTATTTAACTTTCAATATTTTTATAGCTTCTATGTCATAAACTACTGGAAGCGGTCTTGATTCTGTTCTGATTTCCACTGTATTTGATTTTGAATCTTCATCAGTAAATACTGAACGTTCTGCCACAATTATTCCTTGTTTCACATCTGCCGCCGGTCCATAAATAATTGTATTATTGCTTGGTGCTAATAACACTTTACCTTCTGGAATAATATTTTTTGTTGTATAAGTTTTACCATCAGCATTTAACACAGAATGTTGCGACTGGTAAGAATAAATAGGCAATCCAAATGGTGCTAGAGTTCCAATATAGATTGCTCCACCTGCAACTTCTCTAGGATTGATTTCTCCCGCATGATAATTTTTAATATCCAGTAATTTCTGAATTTTTTCATTTTCTACAAATAATTTTGCAGCCACAGGATCCATTAAAATCATTTCAGGTCTTAATCCTGTAGTTTCTCCAATTTTTGTTATAGCCGCCTGTAAATCTCCGATTATATCAGCATTAGGCTGTGTCCATAAAGTAGCAGGAGTAATTTCTTCAACTGTTCCAAATTTAATTTCTCCTTTTATTCCTTCGCCTTCCACGATTACTTTTCCATTAAATAAAGCTTCAGTACACATAATTTCTTCACGTCTTGTAATTTGTTCCTCAAATTCTGCAAACGATTCAGCAAGCAAGTCCGCTTTTCTTTCTTCAGGACTTTTTCCACCATATATAGTTTCCCCTGCTGTTTTATTAAAAAATAACTCAAAAGCTGAAAAAGTTCTTTTTGGCGCTACTTTTGGAGCTTGAAAAAATTTACTTTCATAAGTGTTTTTTACCATTTCTGTTCCTGGAATAAATTCAGATACAAAAGGTGCTACAAGTTGTCTTCCTTTTCTAAATTCTATTTCCATTTTTTGATTTTCTGATGTTTTCCTATTTTTAAAATAACTGTCTTTTATAAATGATTTTGGTCTAATTACATTCTGGTCATACAACCCAATAAATTCTATTACTGCTGGCATTATTCCTTACCTCCTAATCCTTTTATTACAATACCTTTATCTCTAGCTGCCTTTGTAAAGCTCACTTTCTGTGTTCCTGCTTTCACTTTCAGCCCTTCAAATATAAATTCTCCTGAAATAGCTACAGTTGTTTTAGTTTTTGCGGTTGTTCCATCCGCATCCTCCATAACTATTCCAAACAAATCCGTCCCATCTGAAAGTTCAGCACCTCCATTTACAGCGTCTCCTCTTTTTACATTCTTACCTTGTGGCACTTCAAATTCCATATATTTATGCCCTGTACCACTTAAAAACTGTTCACTGGTATATTCATTGCCTTTTGTTACAAAATCCATTATTTGCCCTCCTCTGTTTTTTTATTCATTTTAGAAAAAATGTTTGAAATATTTACTCCCATAAATTTTTTCTCTTCATTATTTTCCGCTGTACCATTATTTGGAACTGGCGGTGTAAAATTATTTTGACTATCATTCTTAATATTTTGTAATTTCTGAATTCTTTCTTCCTTCTGTTTATTCAAAATATTTACTGCCAACACACTAGCTTCTACTGGCTCATTATATTTAGCATTTTCAATAAGTTCAGAATAATTTGATACATCCAAGTTATCAATTTCTCTCATTCTTTCCCTTTCTTTGGTTATTCCAGCTTCCTTACCTTCATTGAAGATTTGATTGTAAAGTTCTGGAAATTTGTTTTTTAACTCTTCTAACGTCATATTCCCTCCTTCATTTTTCTGATTTTCTGTCAAATTTAATATATCTCTAAATTTATCAGCTATTTCTTCAGGACTTCCTGTACTATTTACAGAAATATTTATAATTCTTGGATCTTGATTTTTCTTTTCTTTAAAATTTTTAAATCTTGAAATATCAAAAGCCATATTGTTTATAATCAATTTATTCTCAATAACTTCTTTTTCCACACTTTCATCTAATATTTCATCAACAAATCCATATTCCTTAGCTTCTTCTGCACTCATCCAAGTTTCGTTATCCATTAATTCCGACAACGTTTCCTTGTCAGTCTTTGCTTTATTTAGATATGTCTCAATAATGCTATTTTTAACTTTATTTAACATTTCAAGTGTTTTTTGCATATCTTGATTATTTCCGTAAGCGAAAGTTATTGGATTATGTACCATAAATAAAGCATTTTTAGGCATTCTTACAGTATCACAAGCACTTGTTATGATAGTTGCAGCACTTGCTGCCAATCC
Organism: Leptotrichia sp. oral taxon 879 str. F0557; assembly: GCF_000469385.1. GTDB lineage: Bacteria > Fusobacteriota > Fusobacteriia > Fusobacteriales > Leptotrichiaceae > Leptotrichia > Leptotrichia mesophila. The sequence goes on along the minus strand of NZ_KI271332.1, from coordinate 63,948 downwards.
ATCTATATTTGCTGTTATTTTAGCCTTATGATTTTTAAGAGTATTCGCTATTGCTACAGCACTAAATACACTCCCTCCCGGACTATTTATATGCAAAGTTATATTTTCCACATCCCCAAGATTTTCAATATCCTGTTTAAACGCCTTATCAGATATATCATCCCAATATTCATCACTTCCAATGCTCCCATAAAGTATCAGTTCAGCTGATTTTTCCTCATCATTCTTCATCACGTTCCAAAATTTGAGTTGTTTCGGCATTCAATACCACTCCTTTCTCTGTTAATAATTTATTTTCCTTTGCCAAAATTCTTATATTCTGCTCAAAATCTCCTCCATTAAGTTCTGCCGTTTCTCTAGTTCTAGTCGATAATCCATTATTAATTCTTATAACAGCAGCATTAGCCTCTTTTAATGGATCTATTTGCCCTTGAGATGGTCCGTTCCATTGAGAGCCACACCACGCTTTATCTATAAGAAAATCAGTTCCATAATTTTTAAGTTCAACTCTACCTAACAAATACGCTTCGTTTAACCATTCTTCATAAATAGGCTGGGTAAAATTCTCTACAAACCATTCACGCCTTTTCCTAAACATTTTCCACGCTTCCAGAAGTGCTGCACGACTTGCTGAATAACTTGCCGTAAAATGCTTTATTAAAAGTTCATAAGGAACTTCCAAAGCACTTCCTATTTGTCTTAGAATACTTGTAACAAAAGGATCAAATTGAGCATTAGGTCTTCCTGGATTAGTAGCTTTTGCTTTTTCTCCTGGATTAAGCCCTACAACCATTCCTGGTGCAAGTTCTATAGTAGTTTCATCTTCCGAATCTACCAGCAAATCATTTTCGACTGCTTCGAGTTCACCTACATCAGCACCGCTCGAATTTTCGGCTTCACTTTCAATAAAAATTGCATACATTCCGCTTATAACTGCTGCCATTAGTTCGGCTTCGGTATAATTTCCAAGCTGCTTTAAATTCTCAATAACTGGAGATAATATTGGAATTCCCCTTACCTGTTCAGGTCTTTCTGTGAAAAGTAGATGTATTATATTTTTTTGATTTTCGCTTCCATAAACTTTTATAAATTTCTCACTTACTCCCCCAGTTGCGTCTAATGGATGTTCAGATGAAACATAATAACCTTCAATTCTTCCATTTTTATCTATTTTCACACCTTCAACCACACTTTTATCTGAAATCATATTGTTTGGAGTATATATTCTGTCAGGCTCTAAAATTTCGAGTTTTAAACTGTACGGATTTTTTGGAGTTTCAAAATAATTTAATTTTATAAAACATTCTCCATTCATCAGCACTGTCAAAAACACAAGTTCCTGAATCTGATAAAAGTTCATAGTCCCTAGATTATCAATCTTGTCTTTAGACCAAAGTTCAAATTCTTTTTCAATTAAACTTTCTATTACTTCGGCTTCTTCATCACTAATCCCTATTGTTTCGTTATCAATAGCGGACTTTAATTTTAATCCGCTCCCAACAACATTCGTATTAATAGTTTTCAACGCCCCAGTAGCCACAGAAGTTCCCATATATAAGTCTCTTGAACGCTCAATCAATTTTTTACGATTTTTATAAATGTCCTTCTTCACTCCGCCACCAGTACTTTGCCAGCCTAGCATTGATTTTTTAGTAGTTGAAGCACCGTGATTTGAATATCCAGTATTAAGAATTTCTAATTTTCTTCTTGCTTGAAACCTTTTAAGTCCTTTTTCCGGATTAAATGCCGTTACCAATTTATCAATAAAATTCATAAAACACCTCCTTTTCTGCTAAAGATTTCTAGGTACACCTCTTCTCACTCTCCTGTTGCCTTTGCCATTTATTTTTTGAAGTTCATTTTCCCAGTAAGCTCTTCCTTTTCTTATTGCATCTATTCCCATTCGAGTAAGTTCCCTAGTTCCAATTTTATAACTAGTTCCAGCCAAAGCTGCTCGTTCAGCTTTGCCGTATTCAACTATCATTTCTAAAATATATTCTCTTGAATAATTTGATTTTCCCATTTTTTAAATTCCTTTCGACAATATTTTTCTTTTTGTTTGCACTTTTGGTCTTTCTGTAACATCAATCAAATATTTTTTACTCAAATCAGGATTAGCTATTTTTAACGCAGCATAAGCATAATTTCTAATATCCAGCGGTTCATTCCTTTTAGTTCCTGTAACAACCCACTTAGTTTTTCTTACTCCTTTTTCAAAAGTTGTAATCTTAACTTCTGCAGTCAATCCTTTAAAATATGTCTCATCATATCCTCTTTCAATATTGTCCGGAAAATGCATATATCTCGGTCCAGGCAAATCAATTTTAAGTCTGGCCATAATAGTTTCTTTTCCAGTGTCAGTGTTTAAAACAAATAGGGAAATCTGTCCTTTATTTGTTTTTGTTGGTCTAGTAATAAAAGGCTTTCCTTCAACACTTCCACCTTTTACTCCAAATATTCTTTTAATTTCACGAGGTTTCACAAATCCGTAAGTTGACATCGTGTGATTTCCTCCTGTATCAATACAGGTACATATTATTTTTATTTTCTGTCCGTTAGCATATGTAAATTCAGTGTCCAAAAATCTTTCAAGCTGATTCCACACATGAGTTTCCGCAGGATTCCCTATGAATACTTTATAATAAATCCCCCAGCTTTCTTCATCAGCTCCCCAACCTACAACTTCACATTCCAATCTATCATCTTGAACATCAACTCCCGCAGTCAAAACGTTTACTTTTTCAGGAATTTCGCAGCCATAATGTTCTTTTCTGTGAGATATTTTTTCAAAATCCATTTTATCTCTTTTTTCTTCAAAAGTTTCACCTAATGCAGTATTAGTGAAAACCTTCATAAGTTGAACATCGCCTTTAGATTCCTTGAATTTTTTTATTATACTTTTCCAAGTTGAAAAAGGACTATACAATTCACTAATATGAAATCCTCTTACTGCTTTCGGATCAATTTCATCATTTCCCGCAATCCATTCTCCCTCTTTCATATTTTTTTTCCATTCGTATTCACTTGAAACTTCAAGACAATCTTGACATTTGTGTCCAATATTTTCAAAAACGATATTTTTCCATTCCAATCTTTGCATTGTTCCACATTTTGGACAAGGAATATAATATTCTTCCTGTGTACTGTTTTCATACTCCTGTTCTATTCTTGATTCTCCTCTTACTGTTGGTGTACTTGTTAAAACAATTTTTTTGTTCCAAAATGTTTTTGTTCTCTCAATTGCTAAATTTAACGGATCACCTTCACCCTTTACATCATTTGGAAATCTATCAATCTCATCTGCCAATAATATCCGTATTGGCCTACTCGCAAGTTCAGCTGCTGAATTACTTCCAGTTAAAATAATATATCCACCTGGAAAATCTTTTTGAGTTTTAGTATCTCTTGATGTTTCATTTTCGATTATTTTACTTTTTAATTGTGGTGTGCTAAGTATCATGTCATTTAATCTTGTTGTTGCAAAATCTTCTGCCATTTTTTGAGTCGGCATTAAAAACATTATAGGAGCAGGGTCATAATCAGCATGATGTCCAAAAGTATTCAATAAAAGTTCTGTTTTGGACAATTGAGCTCCATACATCATTATCACTTTTTCTGTTTGTTTATCAGATATTGCTTTCATCACTTCTCTTTGAAACGGTACTCTATCAGTATTCCACCTACCTGGTTCCGCAGAAGTTTTGGAACTTAATATTCTATAATTGTCTGCCCATTCATCAATTGTTAATTTTGGCGGTGGCTTTAATACCGAAATAATTTTTTTAAACAAATTATTTGCTTTTTTTAGGTCTGCCTCTCTTTTTCGGGTTGTCATTTTTCTCTTCCTTTAAATTTTTTTTAATTGATTTAGTGCTTAAATTCTCTTCATCCTCATCTTCATCAATATAATTTTTACTTTTAAACATTTCAGGACTATATTCACTTAATTCTGTCAAAGTATCAGATATTCCTGTTAAAATAATGTCCTGTATTTCTCCCAAGTTATCACAAGCAATTACAGCAGGTGCTAATTTATTAGGCAATGAAAGCAATTTTCCCTTTATATTGACAAGCATACTCGTCATTACTTCTTCAATTACTCCCGCTGGATGTAATTGATTCTTTAACTCCGATATTTTCAAGGCTTTTAATTCTGTATCTTTTTTTATTTTCTTTATTTCTTCCCTAATTTTTTCATCTTTCAAATCTACATCTGCATCATTTTTTAACTCCAGATACTCAATATACGAATGAATACTTTCCAAAAATAAATATTTATTTTGTCCGTTTTTTTTGATAACATTTTCCTCTGCCAAACGCCTTAGATGCCTTTCGCTCAAATTCAATATTTTAGCCAGTACAACACCTTTTACAACCTCGTCATATTTCGCTTCCATTTTCACCTCCTATCGGACAGGACATGAACTTAAAAAAAATTCATATCCGGATGTTTTCCGGGACTCGCCAGACCCACAGGGCAAAAAATCTCTCCAAAGTACCTTTTTTTATTTTTTCAATACTTTGTCTTTTATTTTCTGTGTCATTTGCCTAACCTCTTTATCCATTTTCCTTTTCTTTCTCAAACTCTCCTTACATCTATCAAGATATGCATCATACAACCTTATCTTTACACTATCTATTTTTGTATCTAATTCATCATTTATATTCTCAAGTTTATCTAAAAGTTTAAGGCTCTCATCAATTCTTTCGTTTATATATTTCTTTAAATAATGTTTTATGATCTCAAACACTATTAGTGCCAATAGGGAATATCCTAATATTGTAAAAAATATAGTCATTTCTTTTAATTTCCTTTTTAGTTTTTTTGGACAAAAAAAGAGCCACTAAACAAATAGACTATTTCTAATCTATCTATTCAGTGGCTCACTCATCTGAGGTTTATCTTGCCCTGTTTTTATTATTAAATTTTCTTACTGTATATTCTTTTCCAGTGATTTTACCTTTTTTTAATACTAATGTTATTTTTATATCATCTTGATATTCTTTTGATTTTTTCAAATCCTCAAGTAAATATAAAATTTCTTCATCTTTTAATAATTCTGTTATATCTTCTTTTGTAAATTCCTTGTTATTCACATTACCTCCTAATTATACCTTATTCTGTTGATTTTTTCAATCCCATTTTTTTAAAATATTCCTCTTTTAGTTCTTCTACACTCATTTTATTCACTTTGTCGAATTCCAAAATTTTATTTTTAAATTTTTCAAATTCACTTTCCAATTTTTCTATTAATTCGTCCGGATCTGTTTCTTTGTAATCCCATCCACTATCACCAGAAAATGATTTTTGTGCTAATAATTTAAATTCCCTATTTTTGTATTCAACATAAACCACAAAATTTTTAAGTATAACTTCATCTTCAATTCCATAACTAATTTCAAATTTTTTATTTCCCATAAAATTTTTGATTAATTCCTTAAACTCTTTATAAATCAAATAATCTAAATTAATTTTTCCCACGGTTTTTCCCTTCTTGTTTCTTATTTATATCTATTGTATCATTTTTACACTCTAATCGCAAAAAAACTTATAATACGAATCAAACAATAAATTACAAATAAATTTATAGACATACCAATTAAAAATCCTCTTATGCTTGTTATTCTAAATTTAAATACTACTATATTCTTTTTAAATCTTATTACTAGGTTATAAACAAACCACACTAATATTAAAACAAATGCTACAGTAAGAAGGGCATTTATAACTCTCATTATTATATTTAACATATCTAATCCTCTTCATCAAACTTCATTAAATCATCATCATTGTATATAAGCAAGGCTATGAGCACAAATATTCTTGCTATACATTTTAAAATATATCTAATTCCTAAATATAACATTTATCCCCCAAAATTTTAAATTCTTTTTCTTATTTCCTCTACACATTTTTTTATACTGTTCAAACAATCTCTAATTATATTGTCAGCACAATCATAATTTTTACGTCCACAAGTTAATAACCGTAAACTATATGCACCCATTTCATCTGCCGTCAATCTAGCTAACACTTCTAAATTATCTAAAAAGTTTTCTATATTTTTATTTTCCTGATATGCTTCACACATTTTTCTTATTTGCTTTTCCATTTGTTTCAAATAAAATTCAACTGTTTCATAAGCTGTAGTAAATTTCTTTATTCTTACTTTTTCAAAATAAACACGATAAATTTCATGCATTTTTTTAGCAACCCTAATATGAGATTTTATTTCATTTGAATAACCGTTTATTTTTCTTTCTTTTATAGTTTCACCAAGTAAATATCTCTTTAAATAACTATACTTTTCTTCAAATTCTCTTACAATTTCTTCTTCCGATAAAAACTCTATCCCATTTGCTCCAACAAAATTAGATAATCGTATATATAGAGTGAAGGTGTCACTATCATCAATTTTAAATGAAATTTTTAATCGATCTATCCCATACAGATTACTTTCCTCTTTTATTTCCAAATCACTAATCGATTCGTCTTTCAAAATTTCAGACAACTCTTTTATTTTTCTTCCAAATAATTCTATGTATTTCATATTAACTCCTTATCCCTAATTGATTATTTCAAGTTCATTTTTCATATCTTGTGGTGTATTATTTTTCCATAGATAACTAAACTGATTATATTGAATCGCTGTATTATTTGCTCTTATCTTTGCTTGTAAGGCTATTTCCTTATTATCATCTTTCATAGACAAATAAATTTGTTTATCACTTTCATAACTGCTTACCATTGCTCTTGCAGTATCTTCCACTTTTTTCAATCTGTCATATCTTTGTCTGTCATTCTGTTTTTCTAATTCATAGTCTATTTTATTAAACCAACTATTTATCCCTAAAAAAGGATTGCAGGCTGTCATAGATAGCCCACAAATAATTAATATAAATATTTTTTTCATTTCATTCCCCTTTATTTTTCAAATTTAACAACTGTATTTTCCACTTTCATTGGAATATCTGTATACACGTATATTCCTGTCCACTCAATATATTTCCCATCTGGAGTAAAGAAAAATATCCCGTTATCATTTTCTCCATAACTTCCATCTACATCAGGAATCCAATTATTTTTACAGCTATAACTACTTGAAGGATTACATTCGTATAATTCACTATCCGGAGTTAAAAAACTATTTAAACTTGATACTTTTCCATCAACTACAAAACTTCCAACTATTCCACCGTTTTCTGTAAACAATGTTATATATCCTAATGGACGTTTCGCAGCACTTGGTAAATTCAATGCTTTTTCACGCTGTCCATTTACCCAGTAGGCCCTTTTTATTAAATTATATCTTTCTAAACTATAATCAATATCACTAGGTGTTGCTTGATTGCCTGCTAACTTATCACCTATTTTTAAAGTATTCTCTTTATCATTTTTTGTATCATTCCCAAAATTTTCTTCATCACAGCTTGTAACTAATGCTCCTAAAATCATCACAATTAATAGTAATTTTTTCATTCCTATTCCTCCGCTTTCCATATTTTATAAATTTCATTACCTATTCCCGCTCCTAACGTAACAGATAATATTGTTTTTGCTAATTTTAATAAACAAAATATTGTTCCCATTATTTTTCTTACCATTTATCCTCCTCAATTTTAAACAATCCAAAAATAAAAGTTAAAATTTGAACCCCTACTCCCCAAAAAATATATAATATAAAATCTATTAACATTAATTTCGCAAATTCTAATAATGTTTTTACACTTGAAATATCACTTATTGTTTTATACACTAATAATCCTAAACTTCCCAAAATAATTGCTAAATATAATATTGTTATTATTGCTGATACTATTTTTCTCATACTAATTCCCTTCCTATTTCTTTTTATACTTATCTTTATTCAATATTTTTTCAAAACTCGCTTTATTTTCATCTTCCTTATTCCATAAACTCCAATTTAATTTTCTCCAGTTTTTTAAATTAAATTGCATTCTATCCTTGTTTTTCATACTTTCCTCCTAATTTTCTTTTACAACTCCAAAATTTTGGTCTATATTCTCATCTCTCCATTCTTCAAACAGCTTATGCTGTTTATTTTCATCTTTTATTATTTCTTCCGCCTCTTTCTCTGTATAACCTAAATCATCTACTAAATCAACTTCGTCGCTTTCTTTACCCAATCCGCTGCCTATACTGAACCATAATTTATATTTGCTCATTTTATCCTCCTAATCTTTTTTTTAATAATCTGTGACTGAACTTTATTTTTCTTTTATAATCCCTCTATAATACCCCTCTTTCAATCTTTTTCTAAACAATTTAAAGTGATTTGGATAAACTTCCAGCAGTTCATAGACTAGCCTTTCATTCAAATAAACTGGCTCTAAATGATATTTCTCCAAAAATTCTTGCTTAGGAATGTTATGTATCTCCGTATGGTGATATCTGCATAAACTCAAAAATCTTGTTTCAAGCCCTGCGTCGAATTCATAACCGCCAATTTCATTTACATTGTCATAATGTTCTAAATCAACTGTATTATATTCGTTATGCGGTCTTCCGCATACGCAACATACTCTTTTTCTTAAGCAACTTATAATATATCTCTGTATATCTGGAACTATTTCTCTTATATGTCTCGCTCTTTTATCTCTTGGATCCAATATATACAAATTTACATCCTGTTCTATTGCAAACTCAATTATAAACTGTATAAAGTTCGTTGCCTGCTCCAAAGTTAAGGCGTTCTTTTTCATTGGCGACAAACTGAAATTATTTATTTCATATACTGTTCCAAACAAGGCCTTAAAATAATTTTTTGTATAATCCAAATCCCAGCCTTTCGAATTTGCAAACTGGTCAAATAAGATATAGCAAAGTTTCATCTGATCATCTGTTATAGTGTTCTGCGGTATTATTTCTATATCATACGCTTTCAGTTCTTCCTGCCACTCTTTTATTCTCTTTGCTGGCTTGTTTGTTGGGAAATAAAACTTTATCTTTTTGTTTTCCCTGTCAATTTCTGTGTAAGCCATTTCTTTTTAGCCTTCCTTTTCTTTATAAACTTAATACCCTTAAATAAATTAGCGTTAAGTTTCGCAAACTCAAAGTCACGGTTGTTCATTTCTGTATTGCATAATATCTTTTCTTTTATTCTTTTGACTGTTTTCTCTTTTTCATCCATCTCAATTCCTCAATTCTGCTTTTTCTATCCAGTTCTGAACATACAGTAAGGCATTTTTCAAATCTTTTCTTTTCACATCACGGTAACTCGCGACTCCAAATCTGTCTTTCAAATCTCTGTATATTGCTGAAAACATTAATTTTCTTTCTGCATCTACTACATCAAGTCTTTGAAATACTCTTAATGATACTGCTTTTTGTAATTTCCTTTGTTCCGTATGGTCTATTCTTATCTCGTTATCAACTTTATTTTCTACGACACCAATTCTATGCTTAACACTCTTCATTTCATTTGCCTGCAATATGATCATATCTTCTACTGTCATTGGTTTTTGAAGCTGTTCGATTTTTTCGATAAGCTTAAACCTTGTTTCAGCATTATATCTTGCACCAAGTTGTAGCACTCCTTTGTAATTCAAAAGAAATGCAGGTTGGTTTCTGTTAAAATTATCAATATATGTGGTTGGCTGAAAAATTAGCCGACCTCTCTCTTCCCCTATTTTACTTATTTCATCTCTTATGTCAGACAAAATATTTTTATGTTCCTTTCCTGTTATTTCCGCTATATCTAAACTTTTTAGCGTGTTTCTGTTTTCTATATTCATTAATTCATTCATTAATTTTCATCTCCAATCATCATTTCAATGTATTTTTTTGCTTTCTTGAAGTCCTCAACACCATTTTTCTTATTTGCTCTAAGCACGTATTTAATAATATTCCCATGGCAGAAACTATTAAAATCTTTTACAGTCGCTTTTATTACGTCTATAGCTTCAACCTCTAATCCGTTTAATTTATAATGATTCGGGCTATTTACATTATCATTTTTCATCGTTTTGCTCCTTATTAAATAAATTGTTTCAAATTCGGTCTAAAATAATTTTTCCCTTTCAATATTTTCCCATCTTCCCTGAAAATTGCTTTCCCATTTTCCAGCTTGCTCATATTGCTTCTGTGGACTTCCTCAAATGCTTCAGGTAAAATTTTAACAAATCCATTTTCTGTTTCTAGTTTAAAGAGAAAATCTGTTTTTTCATCTGATAGAAAAAATATCCTTGAAGCAACGTCTCCAATATTGCCTTTATGCAGTTCTAATAATGTTCCAATGTAGATGTAGTACATGTCGCATACCGCATCTAACATTTCTGCTTTATCCTTATTTTTTTCTGCCATTTCGTATTCTCTTAATTCTTCATCAAATAACTTTTTTCTTAATTTTATTCTTTCGTCAGTTATCTCTTTTTCTAAAAATTCCTGCTGTCCAAACGCTATGTAAAACTCTTTTACTAATCCAACTAATTTATTCCATTGTTCCATTATTTAGTTTCCTCCTATAAAATTTCTATTCTTATCCCTGCATTTTCTTTATCAACTTCATAACCTAGAAATACGGGTATTATGTTTTCCATATTGTCATTCTCTATCCATTCGTTTTCCTGCATTAAGTCTAACGGAAGCTGCGCAACGTTCACATAGTCAAATGCCCTTTTACTGTTTCTTATGAAATAAAAACCAATCTTGTAAGGCTTTTCTTTGCCTTTTAGCATTTCCCTGAACTTTATGCCTTCCTGCCACCATTCATCAGCAGTATTTTTCTTGTATTTCATCACAGCTTCTGAATTTATAAGCCTTTTGCCTGTCCAACGCTTGCTGTTTTTGGAACTCGGCACATTTCCAGATATAAAAATTCTCATTCTTGCTTTTTTCTCCCTTCTTCCAGCTTAAATTTATACAATTCATCAAATGAATATTCCAAAGCCTTCTGCAATTTATTTTCTGGAATCTCCCAGTTAAACTGCTCTATGCTTTTCACATTGCCACGATGACTTTTTATGAATTTAAGCCATTCTTTTTTATCTGTTGTCTTTAATTCGTTATTGTCTATCTTTAGACAAATTAACTTTATTTTCGTTTTGTTTCCTCCTGATTTTATAATTTCATAAACACAAGCCAATGTGTTTTAGCCCTTTTATTTCCAAAAAGTGGCTTATATTTTATTGTGGCCAAAATATCTTTTAATTTGATTTGGTCTTCATTCCATTTGAAAATTAATGTCCCATTTGTTTTTAATACCCTCATACATTCGTTAAATCCTTGTTCTATGTCGTTTTTCCAAGTTTCAGAATTTAATTTTCCATATTTCTTAGCTATCCACGAGCTTTCTCCTGCTCTTATCAAATGTGGTGGATCAAATACAACTAGATAAAAACTTTCATCTGGAAACGGTATTTGTCTAAAGTCGGCCACAACGTCAGGGCTTATCTTTAAACTTCTTCCATCACATAGCGTGTCCTCAAATTCTCTTTTATCCATGTATACTGTGTTCTTGTTATTTTTGTCAAACCAGAACATTTTTGAACCGCAACATACATCAAGTATTTTCTTTTCTATTTTTCTTCCCCTTTCATCTTAATTTTCAATATTTTCTCAATCCGTCCAATCTCTTTCCTGTTTTCTTCAATCTTTATTCCGTTTGCTTTTATTTCTTCTGTTATTTTCATCATTTTCCTGTTTAGTATCGCGTTCACTTCTCTTAAGCTGTCGTTTTCAACGCTTAGCCTGTCTTTTTCTCTTTTTAGATTTTGCATTTATCCTCCTAAAATATTTCTTCCTTGAATCCATGTTTCTTTAACCATTTTCTCGAAAATTCTTTTTCTTCGTTTGTACAGTTTGGTAAATTACATATCCCTTTGTGTACCCCTGCCCAAAAAGCCAAGTTATTTCTCGGCATATTTTTGTTATGTTTATGCATAAATTCTTTTATTTTGTCCGCATCATAAGTCAATAATACCTTCTTTAATTCATCCTGATAACTGTTCATCTATCCTCCTATTAGCATTTTATTTTTTATTTCCGACAAATCGACCTTATTTTCAATCTGTGTCGCAATATTTTTATATTCAAGCCTTATGAAATTCATATTTTCTGTATTGCCAATTTTGGCTTCCTTGTAACCTATCATTCTAGGTTTTATTTGTCCGAATAATTGGCTTGTACCCCTGTAATAGTCAGAAGTTTCGTAAGGACGTTCACAAAATCCTTTGTATATGTCGTCAAACTCCCATTTCAGAAAATTCTCAAATTCATCATCTTTCATCGTGCATAGTCTATTCCAGCCTATATAATCGACTACGGCGTGTACTCCCTTATCCTCGAAACACACCATACCTTTACTTCCATTTTTATGTATTGCTGTTTTAAGCAATTTCTTTGCATAAAATACTTGCTGTTCCAAATCTGAGTCTTTAGCGTATTTTAAAATTACTGTGACTTTTGGCAAAAAATCGCCTTCACATTCCTTGACTATTCTGCCTATTGCACGGTTAAATCGTTCTATGCTAAGTTCAGCTAGTCCCATAAAATAAATATTTACAAGCCCTTCTGTTACTCGTGTACTAGGATAATAGTCAAGCAACTTTCCGAATCCCTCGTTAAATTCTTCTATAGTCATTAGTTTGCACCTCCAAAATATTTTTTAAGTCCTTCTGCTGTTACTTTTGGTCTTTCAGTTTTAATGCCAGTTCCAAATTTCTGATCAGCATGAGTATTGTTTTTTGTTTCCGCATTTATTTTATCGTCATAATTTCCCTCAAGCACTTTCAAAAGGTTGGACTTGTTAATAAGCCAATCGAATGTTATTTGCCAATTATTTTTATTATCCCCTTGTAAAAATTTTGAGATATGGATTTTATCCATCGCCTGCAATAATTCTTCCGCTGTGTATTCGTTAAGCAAAATTTTTATTGCTTTTTTTCTTTTGTCATTTATTTTTAACTTAACTCCTGACAAATTAAATTTATGTGCAATTTCTATCCATTTGTTTTTTATCTCTTCACACACGGAAGAAAAATTAATTTTTTCTTTTTCTACACTCTCTCTATCTCTTATAGAAGAATCTATTAAAGAAGAATCTGTTATAGAAGAATCTTTGTCTACCCATTTTGAGTAGCCCCCCTTATCATTTTGAGTACCCCCTCTATTCAATTTAGGTAGCCCCCCTACCTGTTTTGAGTAGCCCTCGTTGTCATTTTGAGCAGGGGTATCTTCTGTTTCGTATTCCAGTAATTCAGAAAATTTTGTTCCAAATGAAATATACAAAAACGTTCCTTTTTTACCTTTCTTTGAATTTATAACCTGCTTTTTTAAAAATCCTTTTTCAACAAGCTCCCCTGTTTTTCTTATAAATGTGCTTTTACTTCCGACAAGTGGTATCTGACTGTATAAATAATCATAAGTTATCCACATAAATTTATCTTTTTCCAACATTTTTTCTTTAGTTTCTTTATTTTCAACTTCATATTCTAATATCTGATATTCAATTTTGGATGAATTACTTGAATACATATCAGCAAACAATCTTAAAATCAAACTGTCTGCCAAATCCAAACCATTTTCTATCAGTTTATCCTGTCTGAAGCCGTTTATCGTGTTTTTCATTTCTACACCTCTTTACTTAATTTAATAAATTTGATATAATCAAATTATGAAAATATTTGTATGCGCTTCGTTTGAAGTGCTTTTTTTGTTTACTTTTCAATTTTCTTTTTTACTTTCAATTAAATTAGATAAATGTTTTATATTAAAGTTTGGAACAAAATTTCCGCTCATTGTGTTGTATGCCCAGTTTATCTCTTCCTGCGTATATCCCATTTTTCGTAACTCAAGAAAAGATCCGAGTAACAGTGCAAAAGAATTTATTCCTTCTTCAAATTTTTTATTGTCCATTTAGTACTCCCTTATTTCGTTTTTACCCCCTTTTGAGTTATAATAATATCGCCAAATAAAATCAAATTCTCACGAAAGGAGGTGTTATTATGGTTAAAGCTATCGTTTATGCGATTTCAAAAGTTAATGATTTTAAAGTTCTGTTACTTCCTAACGGAGAATTTGCTCCTATGGAAACTACTGAAAAATTACATTTAGAAGATGAAATCTTTATCCAAGATTTCGGTCTTGGCGGTGTAACTTTTGAGTATAATAACGAAATTTGTACAGGATTTATTGAAGATTTTTGTTCTTTGGAAATCGCATTGTCTTTTTTGAATTAGTTTTAATATGTGTCCTTACGATTCAATGCATCTAATAAAAGGACACATCTTCTATTTCTATTTCTAAAAGCTTTCAATTCCGTACATATGTATAAATTTCTATAAATCTCTTGTTTTATTTCATCTTCTTTTACAGGATCTCTATGTTCACTTTTCCTAATTGCGGTAAAAATATGTATAATATCAGTAATATTATTTTCATCTTCCAGCGATTCTATTCCCGACTTTTCAACAAAGTTATCTTTCAAAAAAACTAACATTTCTTCATAACATTTTTTTATTAATTTTTTTTCCATAAACTCTTGCACCTCCTATTTCTCATTTACAATTCTTTCAACAAAAGAAAATAAGTTTTTGTTGTGTTTTAAATTAATTGTGCTTGCTAATAGTGATATGCTAAATATTAAAGCTGTCTCAAAATTTGTCAGCTTTAAAATCAGCAATGCCGCTATTAGCTCTTTTAAATAAATGAATATTCCTATTGAAAATAGCAATCCTAATTTAAAAAATCTTTTCATCTCACACCTTCTTTCTTCTCTCATTTTATAATCCTCCGCTTTGTGCTATAATTTATTCGCCAAAACAAATTATCAAGAAGAAGGGAGGTTTATAGTTATGTATAAAGTTTATGCTTGTCTACTTGGACAATGGACTGAACTTACCGAAGATTATCAAATTGGATATAATAATCAGTTTTTTTCTCCATATAATTGGGCTAAAGATGGATATATCAAAAATACTCATGATTTTATTGAAAACAGTTTTTATGATATGCCAATTGTCGAGATTATCCATAAAAATAAAAAATATTTTTTAAGTCCAGTACATATTCAAATTACTATAGAAGAATAGTTCCTTTAGAATTTCTATAATAATCTTTTATTTTTTTCAGAAACTCATCTTCTTCAATTTCAACATCAAAGGTGAGTTTCTCTTTTTTTTCTTTGAAATATTTTTCAACAGATCTTACTACTTCCTTAAATTCTAATTCCGTAAGCCCTTTTAATGCTTCTATTCCAGTTATCACTTTATCAGTTTCTATTTCTCCTTGTGCAGGCAAACGCACTCTCATCAAGATACCTCCTTCCTTTTCTTTTGGGTTTTGTTTTTTGTTTACTTTAAGGTAAACTTTATTTGTAAAAAAAATTAGCGTCCACACTCAATTTTTCACATATTTTTTTAAATTGTTCAGTATTAAAAGTAATTTTTTTCTTTTTTAAATTTTTTAAGTGATAAAAAAATAACTGCTTTGACATGCCAATTTCTCGTGAAAATTTAGCTGGACTCATGTTTTTTTCTCTTATTTTAGATACAAATCTTTCGTAAATTTCCAAATTTTCTCACCTCGTTTTTAAGTTTACCATAAAGTAAACAAAAAGTCAAAAAATTTTTAACAAAAAAGAAGCCTTTTACAGCTTCCTGTATTCTTAACAATTGTTTTTTTTAATAAATATTCTTATTTCATCGTTATTGCTTCAGGACGAATTAACGGAATATTTATCATAAACCTTTCTTGAATTTTAAATATAATTTGCCCTATAAAATACAAAACATTGTCTTCTCCAACCTGATCCAACATTGCCTTTTCTCCTGCAATTTCTAAAGCTGATTTCCATTTTGTTCCCTCGGTTACATCTCTGTCCAAAAACTCATCAAAATAAACATTTATTTCATCGTAATAAACAATCAACGCTTGTTTTAAATCTTCTGCTGTTCTAACGGATTTGAATAATTCTTCTATTCGATTTCTTTTCTTTTTTATTTCTTGCAATATATGATCCAAAGTTTTGTTCTTTAGTTCTATATTCTTATCTTGCAATCTTTGACCTAACAATCTGACTCCAATTTGCAACATCGAGTATAAAAAATTAGGATGAGATAAAGCAACTTCGTAAATTTCTTTGACTTTTAATCCATGATTTCCGTCGTATATGGATTTCAAAGCCCTATCTATCAGTTCTAGCGTATGGTTAAAAAAATCCTCATTTATAACTTCCAACTCATATTCCTCGAACATATTATTTATATGATCAGTAATTCCATGCGTTCCGTCTTTCCAAGGTTTTCTTCCTGCTATTTTGTTTCTTAATGTAACCCCTTTTATTCTTCCTGTTTCCATAAGATAAACATCATAATCTTTTAATCTGGGTTTTACAACTGTTGCCATCATTGTAACTGTCGCTTTCACCATTACTTCTGTGACCGACATTCCATTGATTTCTGCTATCATTTTTATTCTGTTACCAACTTTTATTTCATCTAATTCGTACATTTTATTCCTCCTCTAAAATAATTACCGCTTCTTCTGTTGTATAACTTTCCAATTTTTTTATATGCTCTTTATAATTTTCAATTAATTTCTTTATCATTTTTTTCAATTTGTTTTTATCCTTATCATCCCACGTTGTTAAAATATCAACTTTTGACATTTTAAGATTATTGTATTCTATAATATCTTTTATGGCAAAAATTGCTTCATTTCTACGAACATAATCATAATCTAACGCTTCTAAAAATCTTGTATCTTTCTCTTCTGTTTTTAAAAAATCTTTCTCAGCAATAAAATTATTAGAAGTTTTAGCAGGTACTTTTTTTATTCGTATTAATTCCTTCTCCAGTCTTTTTTTCTCGTTCTGCGTTAATTTAACCTTTTTTAAAAAATTTTCAATAAATCTTTTTGACGCTTTGTTTGTTCTTTCGACCAAACTTATTTGGCTTGTACTATATTTTATTTTTTCACTCATTTGTTGTAATGTATATTTGTGTTTTTTCCTATATTCTTTAAAAAAAATTCCTATTTCCATTTTTATTAACTCCTTTAAAAAATTCAGTTTTTATAGTGTATATTATAACATATTTTTCCTATTTTGTTAAAAAAATAATAGGAATTACTAACACAAATATTTTATTTCTTAAATCTACTTTTCAACTCAGCCAACCTCATCAACTTTTAATAATCAAAACATAAATTTTTTATTTCTCATACTTATAACCATACTAATAACTCCTTTACACTCAACTTTATCAAGTTCGTGATTTGGAATTATATAATCTGCATAAGCTGGGTTATAAGATTTTAATATTAAATTTCCTGTTCCCTCTTCAAAAAATACTCTCTTCAAATATTTAGAGTTTTCTTGATATATTAAGGCTTCTTGTCCATTTAAAACTCTTATATCTATACCGTCTTGAACATCTACAACTATTATATCTCCGTCATGATAATGAGGCTCCATACTATCTCCTCTAACTCGGCAAGCGAAATCTCTTTTTTTCACATTCTTGTTTATATTAGGAATACTTATATATTCTATTTCTTCAATGTTTTCATCCATTTCAATCAATCCGTTTCCTGCGCTCGCCATTCCGTATATCGGTATTTGAATAAAACTTGTAAATATTTCGTCTGATACATTGTTTGAAGGTTTTTTATTATTTATATATTTTTTTATCTCTTCTTTTAAAAAGTCTGTTCTTCCAAGTTCAGCAACTAATAAAAAATTTTCTTTTTCTTCTTTTGTTAATTTAAACTCTTCAATAAATTTTTCTATAAAATTTTTTGACGGATTTTTACTTCCATTTATGTATTGGCTTATTGCTCCTTTGGATTTTCCTGTTTTCATTCCGATGTACTCATAAGTATAATTTCTACTCTCCGAAAAATATTTCAAAAATTCTCCTAATGTATTAAAATTCATAGTTAACCATCTCCTTTATTAAATAATTATACCACATTTAGTAAAAAAATGTTTGACTTTTTGTTTACTTTATGGTAAACTTATTTTGTAAACAAGAAACATATAAATATTTTTTTAATTTAATCGTTTACTATTTGGTAAACAAAACTTTGCAAAAGGAGATGAATAAAATGAGCTTTAGCGAAAACCTAAAATACGCAGAAGGAGCAGAAAGAGCAAGAGACTTAGCGTGGGAACGTTTATGCGACGAAGAAGACCAAGCGATAGCTGAATATAAAGAATCGTGTGAATTTCTTGAAAATGAATTCAAGGAATTTAAAGCAAAATATGAAAATCAATTAAAATACATATCGCTAGAAGATTTTCACAACTATCTGATTGACAGATACGAAGAAGCAGACTTTGATTTCAAATCATTCGAAAGCATTGTACTAGATTATATCGAAGACGCAAAGGCTTGGGAAGATTGGGAAAAGAAAAATCCTGATTACACAGATGAAGAAGAAAAGGGATTTGATAAAGAGTGCGATATGATATGTGATAAAATGGCGGCTATTTTATACAAAGAAAATTAAGGAGGAATAATGAAATACACTTTATACAAAGATAATAAACCCATAATGCAAAGAAAACATTTTTATCCAATAAAAATGTATCTTATAAAAACTTTGGGAATAAAAAATATTTATATCCCACATAAAGACTTAATGGATATAGCTAAAAAAAATAATTATAAAATGGAGGTAGAAAGATGAAATTTGAAGCATTAGCGATTGTAAACGAAAACAACAAAAAGGTTTTAAAGGAAAAGGAAGCTAAAAAGCTGAAAAATAGAATCAAAAAATTATTCAAAAAGTAATTAATGTTTTACCAAGCCCATGAACGATTGTGGGTTTGGATAAGATATTAATTATCTCAAATAAATTTCGGGAGGCAAAATATGACAATAAGGGAACAGCTGGAAAAAGAAATGGATAAACAGGAAATCAAGGAATTGGAGGGAAATAGCGTTGATGACAACAAAGAGTGCAATAAAATGGATAATTCTAATTGTAGCAACCACTCTAATGCAAATTGAAACAATCAGAATCAAAGGGCATTGGATAGCAGGAGGAAACATAGCATTTCCATTCTTAATGGCTATATTGCTGTGGTACGTGCCAAACAGAATTACAGATTTTAAGGGTCTTGTAAAAGGGGAAAATTTTAAAGGAGAAAAACTATGTGGATAAAAATTAAAGACGATTTATATAATTTGTCAAATTTTCACGCTATAGGAAAAAGGGAGTTTGAAATAAAATTTTCATATTTCCAAAGAATTTCTACTATTCATTTCGATACACAGGATGAATGTGATAGAGAATTTGATAGAATCGAAAAATTATTGCTGGAGGGAAAATAGATGCAATATAGAGAAATAAGTTATGCCAATGAAGAGGAGTGGCTAGACATAAGAAAAAAAGGAATTGGTGGAAGCGATGCAGGAGCAATAATGGGAAAAAATAAATATAGAAATATTATTGACGTTTGGAAAGACAAAACTGGAAGAGTACAAAATAATTTCACAAGTCCTGCAGCTCAAAGAGGTAAGAACCTTGAAAAAAATATATTTGATTCCTACAAAGAAGACCATCCTGATAAAAAAATATTAGAAGTTAATAAAATGTATGTTCATTCAAAATATGACTTCATACGGGCTAATTTGGATGGAGAAATTGTTTATGAAGGTAAAAAAGGGATACTTGAAATAAAGACAACTACAATTAACAAATGGAACAAATATATCGAAGAATGGCAAGATAATATCCCTAAAAGTTACCTGTATCAAATATTACATTATTTCCTAGTAACAGGATATGAATATGCTGTTGTGGTATCCGAAATAAAGTTCGAATGCTTTAAGAATGAAAATTCAACACCATTTGACCTAGATAAAAGATTGCAGACAATAGTTATAAACAGAGCTGATTGGGAAGATGAAATACAGGAACTTTTGAATAAAGAGATTGAATTTTGGGAATGTGTCAGAAACGATACAGAGCCAAGAATGATAAAAACTTATGGAGGTTAAATAATGAGATTTAAAAAAGAAGAATTGCTTGACAAATGGTTCAAATCAGAAATAGAGATTTCAAAACTTTCAGAAGAAGAAATACTTTGCTTAATTGACGGAAGTGCCGACTTACTTCAAGAAGATATTATTTATATACTTAATGAAGTTGGAGAAACAGTAGAAATTGAACGTGGAGAGCCGCACAGATGGGTAACATATGTTACTGAAGTCAAGGAAATTATGGGAAGATTTTTTGAATTTAAATATGGTGAGCCTAACACAGAAATGCAAGATTATGATTATAACGGTATCGGTATTATAGAAGTTTTCCCAAAGGAAATCACAATAAAAAGAACGGTATATGTACGAAAGGAGAATCTTTGGAATGGAAAATAAAAATGTAGAAATTGAAACGGAAACATCATTAGTTACATTGCCTAAAATGGAATTCGTTTTTGACAGTGCAAAAATAATTCCAGCTAAAATTGATAAAGATATGATTGATTTTGAAAAGGCTGAACAAAAAGTTGAGGAAATCGAGAAACTTTATGATGTAGTATTTACTAACGTGGAAGATATTAAAAAATACAGGGAAGAAGTAGCGAGCACAAAAGCAAGTGCAGATAAGTTTAAAAAAGATTTAATGGACTATCTAAATGCTGACACGAAAGAAATAAATCAAAAATTAATAAATTTGATTAAAAGAGTGGAGGCAGTAAGAAAGTTTTTGCACGAAAAAGAGAAAGAACTGGATAATGTTAAAAGAGAGAAAATAAAATCTATTAAAGAATTAATTTTTAAAGATAGACCTGATTATCTAATTTACTTGATAGATAACGAAAAATGGGAAAAGAAAACTTTTAAGGAAACAAATATCGAAGCTGAAATACAGCAACAGTACGATGAATTGATTAAAAAAGAAAACTTTATAAAACAAGAAATTGAAAAAGCAAATAAAGAAATTGAATTTAAAATATTATTTGAAAATGTAAAACATTTAATAAAAGAAGAGTATATGGTTATTTCAGAAACTATCACAAATAAGATGAACGAAACTAAACAAACTGAAGAAAATTTGAGAAAGAAAGCGGAAGAAAAAGCAGAAAAAGAGAAACAACAGGAAATTGAAACCTTAAAGCAACAACAAGAGCAAGAAAAGCAAGAAGCGGTTGCTAAAGCTATTAAGGAAAAAGAAGTTCAAAAAAATTCAAATGATAATTCTGAAAAAACAGATACATATATCTGTATAAAAGTAAATGGACTTACAAAAGAAGCAACTAACGATTTACTGGAAATAATTAAAAAACACAACTTAAAATATATAAAGGAGATGAAATAAAATGGCAGGAACTTTAATGAATCCAAAAAAACAAACAAAAGGAACAGTGGGCACAACTACACTAAAATCATTGATAAACGACGAAAGAACAAAAAATAAATTTAAAGAATTATTAGGAAATAAAGCGGCTGGATTCTTAACTTCACTACTGAACACTACAAACGGAAATGCACAATTACAAGAAGCAGAGCCACAAAGCATTTTGAAGGCTGGAGCAATAGCTGCAACATTAGATTTACCAATTGATCCGAACTTAGGCTTTGCCTATGTTGTTCCTTACAAAAGAAAATACAAGGATAAGAATGATAACTGGCAAGAAGAAAACAAAGCACAGTTCCAGCTTGGATATAAAGGATTTATACAACTGGCTATCAGAACTGGACAATACAAGAAAATAAATGTTACAGAACTCTATGAGGGGCAATTCGAAAGCTATGATCCTATCACAGATGAACTTAAATATAATCTTGATGGAAAAATAAGTGATGAAGTAACTCACTATATTGCATATTTTCAAACCACAAATGGATTCGAGAAATACAATGTAATGAGTAAGGAAGAAGTAAGAGAGCATGCTAAGAAATTCAGCAAAACATTTCTTAAAAGTTCTTCAAGCTGGCAAACAAATTTTGACAGCATGGCAAAGAAAACTGTATTAAAACTACTATTAAGCAAATTTGGAATACTAAGCATTGAAATGCAAACAGCACAGAAAGTAGACCAAGCTGTTATAAAAGAAGTTGAGCCAAACGGAAATGTAGAAGTTGAATATGTAGACAGTCCTGACAATGCAAGTGATATTATTGAAGAAGAAACAGCAAATAATGATACTCAAAGCGATGATGAGACAGTAGAAAATTTTAATTCAGAGGATTTATTTTAATAAAAGAGAGGATTAATTGAGGGCACTTTTTGTAACAAATAGGAGGATTAAAATGAGAGAAATAAAATTAAGAGCTTGGCTCAAAGAAGAAAAGAAAATGGTGAACGTTGAAACAATGGATTTCACAGATAAATCCATACAATATCTTAAAAAAAACGAATTTATTAATGCGTATCTTTCAAGAAGAATGATTTTTGATGATATTGAATTAATGCAGTATACAGGACTTAAAGATGCAAATAGCAAAGAAATTTATGAGGGAGATATTCTTTTGTATGTAAATGAAAATGGCGTATTTTTACAAGAAATAGGTTTTGGTGGCGATGAAAGGGAATGCACGGAGTTTTTGAACGGTTTTAAAATAGTAAA
Source organism: Leptotrichia sp. oral taxon 879 str. F0557 (assembly GCF_000469385.1). Taxonomy (GTDB): domain Bacteria; phylum Fusobacteriota; class Fusobacteriia; order Fusobacteriales; family Leptotrichiaceae; genus Leptotrichia; species Leptotrichia mesophila. Next base: position 41,407 of record NZ_KI271332.1, on the reverse strand, counting down.
TGGATACGCTTTGGAACATGATGTTGCATTCTCTGAACTTAAAGAATTTACCAAAAATATCGTTTTAAAAAACAATATTCCGTATGAAAACGACGGAATAGATGATTTTTTATACGACGGTTGGTGGGTAATTGGAAATATTTACGAACATCCTGAATTGTTGGAGGAAAACAGATGAGCAGATACAAAGTAAATTTTTTTGTAAACAGTAATGCAAATTTTTGTTCTACGAATGCTGAAGTCATAGATTTAGTCGATGATTACGGTTATACAGAAAAAGAGGCAGAAGCAATAATAAACGATGAAGAAAAGTTAAAAAAAGAATTCGATGATTGGTTATGGGATACTATAGAAACAGGTTTTCAAGTTATCGAAACAGAAGATGAAGTTGAGGATTAGAAAAGGATGGATCTTTGTTGACACAGAAGAAATAGAAGACGAAAGTTTTAGCAGTCCAACTTTTGAAGAGACTGCTAAATATGTTTTAAAAGAATGTGTTATATCTAGCTATATTGATATGACAGAAATGGAGGAATGATGAAAAAACATTTTTATTTTGTAGATGATATATGTAAAATTTTAGGCTTTAGTAAAAGTGAAGCCTATAAAATTATACGAGAATTGAATGCTGAGTTAGAAAAAAAGGGTTATAGGACAAACAGAGGCAGAATAGTGGCATCGTATTTTGAAGAGAGATATAAAATAGTGTAGGTGATTTTTATGTCTGTTTATAAAGAAAAAGGGGACAAAAAATGGAGAGTTGAAATAAGGACAAAAGACAAAACAGGTAAAAAAATAAGAAAAAAGAAAACTGGATTTGATACAAAAAAGCAGGCAGAAGAATTTGAAAGAGAATTTATAAATAAAATCATGAACTCAAGCAATATAACCTTTAAAAGTTTATATGAAATATATTTTGAGGACGTTGAATTAAAATTAAAAGTAAACAGTATTTCAACAAAAAAAGCATACTTTAGGAAATATTTACTTCCCTTTTTCGAGAATTACTATATAGATGAAATTGTACCAAATGATATAAGGAAATTTCAAAATGAACTGATAAAAAACAATTTATCCAAAAATACTTTAAGAGCAATTGAAAATAATCTTAAAACCATTCTTAATTTTGCTATTAAATACTACGATTTACCCAGCAATCCGATGGCAAAAATAGAAATGGTTGGCTCAAGAAAAAATAAAAAGAAAATGTTGTTCTGGAATTTACAGGAATTTAATCAGTTTATTGAAGTTGTTGATGATTTAGAACTAAAATTTTTGTTCACACTTTTGTTTTGGACAGGAATGAGAATTGGGGAAGTGTTAGCATTAACATTTAAGGATATAGATTTGAATAAAAAGAAACTTAACATAAACAAAACCTTTACAAGATTAAATAAAACGGATATTATAACTGCTCCAAAAACCGAAAGCAGTATAAGAAAAATAGATTTAACAGAGAATGTTATAAATTTGTTTAAAGAATATGCAAAAACATTCTATAAGCCTGTGCCATCCACAAGAATTTTTACAAAGGGGAAGGTTGGGATTAGACTTAACTTTATAAAATATATCGAACAGGCAAAAGTGAAAAAAATTGTGATTCATGATTTGAGACATTCACACGCAAGCCTTTTAATTAACAACAAAGTTAATATATTAGCAGTCGCAAAGAGATTGGGACACGAAGACATTAAAATGACTTTAAATACATATTCTCATTTATATGATGAAGAGAATCAAAATATGATTAATATTTTAAATAACCTTTAACTAAAGCAAAAAGGACTGCATTCCATAAAAAACAGTCCTTTTAATTTTACCCCATTTTTGCCCCTTTTAACAAAATGGATAATCACTATATTCCTTTAAAATTAAGGATTTTAATATAATTTATTTTTTAATCCAAGGCATAAGTTTTCTTAATTCAGCCCCAACTTTTTCCACACCGTGATTTGCAAATTCTGCTCTTTTTTCTTTTAAGAATGGTTGTCCTGCTTTTGAATCTGCTAAGAAGTCGTTTGCAAATTTACCTGATTGGATATCTGCTAATACTTGTTTCATAGCTTCTTTTGTTTCAGCAGTTATGATTTTTGGTCCTGTGATGTAATCTCCATATTCAGCAGTATTTGAAATTGAGCTTCTCATTGTTGCCAATCCACCTTCATAAATCAAGTCTACGATAAGTTTCATTTCGTGTAAGCATTCAAAGTAAGCATTTACAGGATCATATCCAGCTTCTGTCAATACTTCAAATCCTACTTTCATAAGTTCTACTACTCCACCACACAATACAGCCTGTTCACCGAATAAATCTGTTTCTGTTTCTTGCTTGAATGTAGTTTCAAGGATTCCTGATCTTCCTCCACCAATAGCTGATGCCCATGCTTTGGCAACTTCCATTGCATCTCCTGCTGGATCTTTATACACTGCTACTAAACAAGGTACTCCACTTCCTTCTTGGAATGTTCTTCTTACTAAGTGTCCAGGTCCTTTTGGTGCAACCATGAATACGCTTATATCTTCTCTTGGAACAATTTTTTCAAAGTGAATATTAAATCCATGTCCAAATGCAATGTAAGCTCCTTCTTTCAAGTTTGGTGCAATATCAGATGCATATACATCAGCCTGAATTTCATCTGGAATCAAAATCATAACTATATCTGCATCTTTTACGGCATCTGCAGTTTCTTTTACTGTAAATCCTGCTTCAGTAGCCTCATCCCAAGATTTTGAACCTTTTCTAAGTCCAACAGTTACATCAAATCCACCTTCTCTCAAATTTAAAGAATGTGCATGCCCTTGCGAACCATACCCTAATACAGTAATTTTTTTACCTTCCAATTTACTCAAATCACAGTCAGCATCATAATAAACTGTTGTTCCTAAAATATTTCCTGCCATTTTTTATCCTCCTAAATTTTATATGTATATATTATACACTTTTTAAAAATATTTGCAAATATTTCTTTTTAATGTAACTATATATTTTATATATTTTTGAATTTTATTTTTTAGATATTTTGATTAATAAATATTTT
>NZ_KI271332.1:0-38269 GCF_000469385.1 Leptotrichia sp. oral taxon 879 str. F0557 | reverse complement strand
ATTTTTTAGATATTTTGATTAATAAATATTTTTTTACATTACTATATTTTTCCTTTTTTATTTTCGTAGGATTGATCATTGCCGCAAATCCCTATAAAACTGTCGCAAGAATTGCTAGCCTACTACGACATTTTTCTACACTAACAAAAAATTCACTCTGCTCAAACAGTTTTTCCAGCACAGAAAAATACTCTGACGTATTAGTTTATACTAGACTTTGTTTAAAAAATAAAAATTATATCTTAGAAATATTAGATTTTATCTTTTATTAGAAGAGATTGTAATAAATTCATTATTTAAACAGGGTTTAGTATAGGATGTTATTATCAAATTTATTGTGCATTTACATAAGCATCCTTCACTTTACACGCTTTTACATCTCCCGAATTTAGAACAGCCCTAAACTCCCATTTTTTATTTTTATCAATAGAATCAGTGCTATCCACAGCATCTCCGACTTTTGTTCCTTTTTTATCAAAGCAAGGGATTTCAATAGTAACATTTTCCTTTCTGCTTCCACTATTTGTTAAAACTCCTGTTACAATTGTCGTATTCCCATTATTTTCAACTTTTGCCTTAGAAAATTTATACTTAACACCTTTCGCATTAATTTCTCCATCATTTCCGCCGATTATTCCGCCAATAATATTTCCAGTTGTCTTAATTACCGCTCCTGTAACAGTTCCAGCCGCTTTAATCGTTCCACCAGCGATACTTCCTGCCGCTCCAACAACTCCACAAGATGAAAGAACTAAAGCCGTTCCCATTATCATTATTATTTTTTTCATAATTTATAAATCCTTTCAATATTTTTTATGCCTATAATACAGTAAAATCACTTTAAAACTGAATTTAAAAATATTTTATTGCAATACCAGTATATTTCAAATATTCTAACATTAAAATTATATATTTCTATTTTTTTATAAATATTTTTTACTTTAAAACTTATACTATTCCACATTTAAAATTAAACCTTCCTATCTTTAACATAGTTTTTATTTTCTAATGAAATTTAGTATTAAATTATTTTGTTTAATGACAATTTTACTATTTTTATTACACTTTTTTCAGGATTGCTCATTGCCGCAAATCCTTATCTTGCAATAAAGATTTATCCTGAGAATCAAAATGTATGGCAAGATTGCTACGCAATACCTATGGCTAGTACGACTTTTATTATAACTAAAAAACTATATTTTAATTATTTGGAAATATACTTTGTTAAAAAAGTCTATAATAACTTTGTTACTTAAACAGAGTTTAATATTACAAATATTTACTAGCTTCTTTAATACTTAATTTTGCCATTTTTTCTTTATTTTCTTCAATAAAATTTTTTACCCATTCAGGATTAATCTTGCTATAATCTCTCAATGCCCAGCCTATCGCCTTATTGATAAAAAATTCCGTCTGTCCCAAATTGTTTTTCAAAATTTTTTCCAACAATTCAGTATTTGTTTTTTCTTTTCTTAGAAGCTGATGATCAATCGCAATTCTTCTAAGCCAAATATTTTCATCAAGGCTCCATTCTATCAATATTTTATTCACATTTGAATCTTTTAATGCCAAAGCTCCTATTGTCATATCTAAATTGTCTATCGTATCCCACCACGATTTTTTCAAGATTAACTGTTTAAGCTTTGGAATATCGTCTATTGTCAACTTATCTTTCATATTCTTTAGGTAATCTGCTCCAACATACTGAAATTCCCTGTACTTATTTTCCCAGCATTTATTTACAAATTCCCAGTCGATTTTTTCTTCATTCTTGTATTCCTTGAAAAAATTTTTAAATATTTTGCGTCTTTCAGGCGTCTTAATTCCAATATATTCAAATTTATTAAGCATATATTTTGACATTTGTCGTGCCTGTTCTTCGTTTTTATACCAAATCATTTCTTCATAAAGTTTATTAAAATCCATAAGTTTCCTCTTTTTTCATTTTATTAAAAACATTAATTTCTATTAATTACAAAATTCTAATTTATCCGTTTTCTCTACAAATTGTGAAAATTCATTTTGGAGCGAAAGCGGAGGAACTATAAAATCTTTTTTCCCTAACTCTTTTGCTGTGATTGCCATTTTTATTCCGCTACCTTGAGACATATACAATATTTTTTTCATATGTTTCTCTAACATTTTTTCAAAGAATATAACATTATAAACTTCATTATTTAACCTAATTTTCATTATAGAAGGATGCATTATTCCAAATTTAGCATTGTATGGAATTCTATAAATTTCTCCAACTGTTCCCCTACAACTCACTATTATATCTCCTGGATATACTGTAAATCTTTTTAATTCTTCATATTTTTTCTTATCTACATACCGATTTAATGTATCTATTGTTTTTCTTATTGCATGCTTCTGTTCATATACAATACAAAATCCTTCTTCCTTAGAAACAAAACATTCATTTTTTAAACTACTTCCAAATGGACCAATAAACATTTCTTTAATATTTTCATTTAATTTTTTCTTCTTAAATTTACTTTCATCTCCAAACATCTCTATAAATCGGGATTTAGATTTTAACCCTTAAGGAAAATAAAATGGGCTATTCTCCTGAAGTATGTTCCATAATATTATAGTTTAATGCAGAGTGTAGCTATATAGTCATTTCCATAACGTGATAATCTATGTCTTTTATCACATGATTCATAAAAATCTATCATAGCGAGACCATTTTTAAGTTGTCCTCTAATCTGAGTTTCTAAGGTATGGCTAAATTCATATCCATATTCTGGATTTATGGTTATTTTGCCTTCCTCTTCAAGCTCTTTTGAATTAAAAGGTATTGAAAACTTTAAAAGTAATTCCTCATCGGGTTTGTCCCATACAATATCAGCATCATACATGTATATCCAAGGATTCATAAATCCGACCATTAACAATCCACCCTTTTTCAATACTCGAGAGGCTTCTTTATATATGTTTTCTAAATCTTCTACATATACATTTGAAACTGGATTAAAAATAATATCAAAAGTTTCATTTTCAAATGGAAATGGTTTTGTCATATCGCCTTGAACTGTATTGATTTTTAAGCCTTCTCTTTTAGCAACCATATTATCTCTTTGTAATTGTGATTTAGAAAAATCCATTATGGTTACATCATAACCTTTTATAGCAAAAACTGGACCCTGCTGTCCACCACCACAAGCTAAACCTAATATCTTTTTTCCGTTGGCTTTTTCAAACCATTCTTTCGGAACTTTTTTCCCAACAGTTAATGCAACAGAAATTGGATTATTTCTAACTTCTTCTAATTCTTTATGTGTCAATGGCTCAGTATAGTCATTTTTTACATTATTCCATCTATCTTCATTTAATTTTATATAATTGTTCATCTTATAATCTCCTCGTAATTTTATACTATTTCGATTTAAGTTGAATATGTTGCCATTACACTTTTCTCACCTCTACAAATTTCTAATTTCTTGAACAATTTTAATCTTGCTTAATTTTTTTTATTTGAAACTTTAATTTTTTATGTTTCAAATACAGCACTTTTATAAATCTACAATTCTTTTTCGTGTATCAATTTATGTTCTTTGCTGTTCATATAATCTTTATGTTTATGATTATGCTTTTTCTCTGATGTAAAATGACTATGCTCATGTTTATGCGTGATAATATGAGTATGTGTTTTTCCATCATGCTTATGAACAATTATGTGAGAATGACTATGACTGTGACGTTTAACCATTGTATCATATACAACAATTACGCTGCCGATTATCATAAAAACAAGACCAATGAAATATACCAAAGTAAGTTTTTCTCCATTTACTATAAATGCTAAAAAAGTTGCTACAAACGGAGCTACAGCATAATATGCACTAGTTTTTGCAGCTCCTAAATCTCTTTGTGCCCTGATATACATAAAAATACTGAGTCCATATGCCACAAATCCAAGTAGCAAAGCAGCTATTATATATTTGATTTCAGGAATTCTTTCTCCCAAAATAAGGGCGACTATAAATGAGCCGCTGCCAGAGAAAAAGCCTTTCAGCAAAACAATCTCATAAGTGCTTTTATCCGAGATTTTTCTAGTGCAGTTATTTTCAAGTCCCCAACAGCAAGTTGCCAGTATAACAAACAATGAGCCTAATGAAAACCGGAAACTTTCAGCCCCTTCAACTGAAAGAACTATGCTTGATACTGTAATAAAACCGATAGCAATCCATAACTTTGATGTTACTTTTTCCCTAAATATTAAAAGAGCAATAATTGTTGTTGCTACAATTTCAAAGTTACCAAGAAGTGAAGCATTTGAAGCTGAACCAATATTTATACCAATCATCAGAAATACAGGTGCCGCAATATCAAGGACAATCATTCCAATAGTATAAGGAAGATCTTCCTTATTCAATCTTTCATATTTATCCTCATTTTTACTACGGAACAAGTACATAATACCCACACCTATTCCAGCTCCCAAATATAAAAAAGATGCCATCAATGTAGGAGGAATTTTATTTAAAAGCACTTTAGAAAATGGTGTATTTATTGCATAAAAAATAGCTGCAAGTAATGCTAAAATTACCGCCATAAATTTTCTGCTTTTATCCATATTTAATAAATCAACTCCTTTTAGATAAATCCTAAATTTATCTCACAATCAGCCAAGGTCTTTCATTTTCCCAAACAATCTTCACATCCAAATCAAACATCTGAGAAAGTAATTTACCAGTCAAAATATCCTTTTTAAGCCCTTTTGCCAAAATTTTTCCATCGTGAAGAAGTGCCACGTGAGTTACCGATGGCATAATTTCTTCAATCTGATGAGTTACGTAAATAAACGGTATTGCATTATCATTTTTGGAATTTTCCTCAAGCACTTTCAAAAAATACTCTCTCGAAGTTACATCAAGCCCCGAACAAGGCTCATCCAGTATAAGCAAATTAGGCTCATTCATAAACGCTCTTGCAAGCAATGTCCGTCGCTGCTCCCCTTGTGACAAAGTACCAAAACGATTATTTTTTATATATGAAATCTTAAAATTCTCAATAATCTTATCAGCCTTTTCCCTATCCTCATTCGTAACTTCATCATAAATCCCAATCGAATTAAACTTTCCAGAAATTACAACATCTTCCAGTTTTTCGCCATTTAATGTGCTTGAAAAATTATTTAATGTGGAACTTACAAATCCGACTCGATTCTTTATTTTTTTCCAAGAATAATTACCAAATTTATGCCCAAAAACTCTCACTTCTCCAGAAGTTGGAAAAATGTAGGCTGGTATCATTCCAAGAAGAGTTGACTTTCCAGAACCATTAAGCCCCAGAAATACCCAATTCTCACCTTTATTTATGTGCCAGTCAATTCCTTTCAGTATTTCTCTTCCATTACGCTTAAAAGTTACATTTTCATAGTGTAATATTTCTTCCATAAAAATATCCTTCTTTTCCAAAATTTTTAGATCCTAAATTCTATTAGCAATCTCAGTTCCCATTTCATCAGTTCCAACTTTCTGCATACCATCTGTATAAATATCAGCCGTTCTAAATCCTGCTTCCAGCACTTCTTCCACAGCTTTTTCTATCGCATCAGCCTCTTTTTGAAGATTAAATGAATATCTTAACATCATTACTGCCGAAAGTATTGTCGCTATTGGGTTTGCAATATTTTTTCCAGCTATATCAGGTGCTGAACCGTGACTTGGCTCATAAAGTCCGACTTTTCCATCTCCAAGACTCGCTGATGGCAGCATTCCAAGTGATCCTGTAAGCATTGAAGCCTCATCTGATAAAATATCTCCAAACATATTTTCAGTCAAAATTACGTCAAATTGTCTAGGATTAGCAATCAGCTGCATTGCGGCATTATCCACATACATGTGCGAAACTTCCACTTCTGGATAATCTTTTGAAATTTCCTCCACAACTTTTCTCCACAATTTTGAAGTGTCCAAAACATTGTGTTTATCTACACTCGTAAGTTTTTTATTTCTAAGTTTTGCAATTTCAAACGCTTTTTTCGCAATTCTTTCAATTTCAGATCTTGTGTAAGGAAGTGTATCAAACGCCTTTTCATCAGAATATTCCCTATGCCCAAAATAAAGCCCTCCAGTAAGCTCCCTTACAATCATCACATCAAGCCCATCTCCAATTATTTCTTCCTTCAAAGGACTCGCACTTTTTAACGATTTAAACAAAATAGCAGGTCGCAAATTCGTATAAACTCCAAGTTCCTTCCTAATCGCAAGAAGCCCTCTCTCAGGACGTTTCTCAGGCTCAATATTATCCCATTTAGGCCCACCAATAGCTCCAAGCAAAATAGCATCACTATTTTTACAAACTTCCACAGTTTCACTTGACAAAGGCACTCCATAGTTATCCACAGACTCCCCTCCAAGATACCCCCGAACATACTCAAATTCATGTCCAAACTTCTCTCCAACCTTATCCAAAACCTTTATCGCCTCAGCCACTATTTCCGGTCCAATTCCATCTCCATTTAATACTGCAATTTTATAGTTCATTTTCATACTTCCTTTCTTTTAAACTTTTATTTATTTTAATCTAAAAATTTTATTTTCTAAAAATTATAAAAATTACTCATCTTCCAATTGATTTTTTAGTTCATTAAATAAACTTAAATCAAAATTTTTTTCAACTACATTTTTTCCAATAATTTCAACTCTTCTATTATTATATCTTCCTTCTACTGTATCATTAGTATCACTTGAATTTTCAGAGCCTTTTCCCAAAACTTTTACAATTCGCATTTCATCTTTCAATCCACTTTCACGAAATAACTCTGCAAGTCTTTTAGCTCTTTCCAATGATAATTTTTTATTTTCTGTATTATCATTATATCCAATAAATTCCAAATCTGCACTTTCATAAAGTTTATTCCAAATTTTTCTAACAATACCTTTCATTCTATTTCGTTCAAACTCATTTAAATCTTTACCATTTTCTTTAAATCCTCTAATTGCAATTTTTATCTCACCTTTAACATCTTCCATTGGAATATCCTAAGCCAAATCGTCCATAACCATCGGATCACTCATAAGTGGAAATTTTTCCAAAATCTTCAAATTTTTCTTAGCTTTTTTAGAACCATTTTGGATTGCCATTTTATAATACTTTTCAGCTTGTTCAATTTGGTCATGTTTAGCATAAAAATTTGCTAAATTATTCATCGCTTTTACATCGCCATTTTCAATTTTTTCTTCAAATTCTTTAATTTTTTTATAATACCCTTTAAAATCAAAATCTGCCATTGAATATCCAGAAATGTTTCCTTTTGAATCATTAAATTCTTTGATATTTCCATCTTGAGAAAATAAATTTATCAAAAATAATAACTGACAAAATAAAATAATTTTTTTCATAAAATTCCTCCAACTTAAAACAAATCCGAATGTGTCCCAGTTCTTGACAACGTTAAAACCAAAATATTTTTTTCAATTTTATAAATCAAAAGCCAGTCAGGCTGAATATGGCATTCTCTAAATCCTTTATAGTCCCCAGCAAGATAATGATCTCTATATTTTTCAGGCAAAATTTCACTGTCAGATAATTTATTAATAATCTGTGCCAGTAATGTTAAATCATATTTTCTTTTCTTTAATTTTTTTAAGTCCTTGTCAAACCTTTTGGTTGTCTTTATTGTCAATTTCATCAACTAAACCCCTAAATCCTCAAATAATTCTTCGGCACTTTTATACCCTTTTCTCTCAATTTTACCACTTAAAATATCTTCAGTTTCCTGCATTGCCTTTAAAGTTTCCTTATTCGGCATTTTCAACTCAAACGGAATTCCCTGCTCCAAAATACACTTCTTCAAAAATAAATTCATAGCAGTACTCATATTAAGCCCCATTTTTTTAAATAATGTTTCCGCTTCTTTTTTTACATTTTCGTCAACTCTAGCTGTTACTGTAGCCATTTTTACCACTCCTTTGTAATACTTTTGTTATACAACGTAATTATATTATTAAATAGTGTAAAAATCAACCTCATATTTTAAATTATTTATATTTTCATAAAAAAACTCTAACTCAGTAAATTAATTCGATTTTCCCATAATGCTGTTATAATCATCAACCAGATTTCCATATTCCCTCAAGACATTGTTAGGCATGCCTTCTGTACTTTCTGTCATCCAAGGCTGTTTAATTTCCCCAGGATTGGCTGGGTACTTTCTTTCTATTCTTGAAATAAATGAAGCTATAGAAGCCCTGTAACTCGCAAGACTGCGTTGGAACGTTTTAAATTCTTGAGCTCTAAATTTCTCTTTTTTTAGCTGTTTTTCATCCTTTATCAGCTTCTGAAGATTATTTGAAGTTTCTACTATTCTTTGCTGTATTGGCTTTAACTTTGTCAAGTCGCCTTGAGTATAGTTTGCTGTATTCAGATTTTGAGTTTTCATTTCTCCAATAAAATTTTTGGACTCATTTATTAATACAAGCATATTATACTTTATCAAACTATTGTCTTTCTTATATTTGTTCAAGCTACTTTCAAAATTTTCCTTTTCCCGTACCACAAGTGCAGCTCCAAATTCATTATCAAGTTTTTCATATTTTTTTATAATTGCAAGAAATTTGGTATGTAACTCCTGTGCCTTTGCAAAATTATCACTTGTATAATCTTTTCCAGAATAATAATTATTCATATCATCTGTAACAATTTTTAATTCTTTCAATACTGGCAGCAATTCCTTCGCCACCTTATCCAGATTTTCCATTTTATAATTTATAGAAATCCCTTTTTGAAGTTTCTCAATCGTACCTTCATTGACAGTTATATTTTTCACAGTTTCAGACTTTTTAATCTTCTCCGCTTCTCCTGCTTCCCTAAAATATTCAGAAATTCCTGCATTAATCTCTGACATATCATTATAGACACTCGCATAATAATTAAACTTTCCAACATCTTTTAAGTCATTACCATTACTATCGCTATTTTTTTTACTCCCACAAGACATTACAAATGTTAATAACATAATTAAAAACAGTATTTTTCTTTTCATTAATTTTTCTCCATATCATAAATTTTATTTTTTCAGTCGTTTTCTTCATTATGAAGTTATATCAGTTTATTTTCTATCAAATAATTTATATTTTCAGATATCCAACTTTTATTAAATCTAAAAAATTTCTCAATTCTAAAAACTTTACCTTCATTATCTAATTTAAAATATAATTTATATCTCATTATTTTTTTTACTAATTTTAAAACCTTCACTTTTTCCCGTGGGATTATTTTCCTCATTTTACCTATATTTGAAAGCTCCATTCCAGAAGATATTTTAAATGTTACATCACACGAAAATATTTCTATATTATCTTTCTTAAACAAAATTATGATACTTCCTTTCAAATCCTTGTTAAAATCATAAAAAAGATTTTTATCAAAAAATACTTTTATAAAATTGATTTCAGGAAAAAAACACAAATAATTCCTGTCATACTCAATATTATTTTCATTAAAATAATTTTCTATTATTTTATTCCATTCTTTGATAGTTCGCATAATTTTTTATCTCCTAGTCATCTGAAAATTTTTTGTTAAATCCAAGCATACTGCAACTCATAGCACTTTCTATAATAATTCCCTTTAACTGAAGTTTCAATATTTTTATTTCTTCTAAAATTCCGATTACAGCTTTTTTTGTAAAACTGATAAGATCTCTTACACCAGCCACTTCTTCTCCAGCTGACTAATTCTCCATTTTTTACAAACACATCAAACGGCAAATCTTTTGAACTTATTTTAGAGAGCTTTTCTTTTTCTCGTTTTCTATACTCAATTCCTTTTGACCACATAAACATCTCCTTTTTTCAAATTATCCCAAAAACTTGAATTTATTTTCTAAGTCGTATCTTCTTACTTTACATCTACAATTTTTCATTTTCAATCAACTTTCTGAAATCAAATTATCTGCTATTTAACAATTCCTTTTGAAATCACATCCAAATCCCCATCACTAAACTGAATATTCGTTTTCACCCCTGTATCAGCTAGTATTTTTTGTGCAATCATTGTTGTTAATGGATAAAGTATATTAAAATGATCTCCACCTGCAATTTGGTATTTCTTGAATGGTATTTTGTATTTGTCTGCGGCTTTTTGCATAGGCTCGAATAAAATATCTCTTCTTTCTTCTTGCCCTTCAAAGTGGAAAGTTGGTGATGTTATTGAACGGACGTATCGAAGTGACGATCTTACTGCTATTTCTCTAGGATTTGTCAAATCAAATGGAACTCCGCCATATTCATCCGGTTTTTCTGTTGCCCAAAAGAAATCTGGCAAGCCACCTATTGCAAAAACTGCTCGAAAACCTTTTGAATATTCGCTTAGAAGCAACGCCTTTGTCCCACCTGTACTGTGTCCAACAAGATAAATTCTATTTGGATCAACATAAGGAAGTGATGCCACATATTTTCTAGCTTCTTCCAAGTCTTCAATTTCCCCATAAAACATTTCATATTTTCCAGGATTTGCATTTTCTCCTCTAGCACTTGGTATTGCAAGTACAAAATCATCTCTTTTAAATGCACCTGCCCCTTGATAATTATTTTTAGGCGATTCTTCATCCCAGCCAAACTCACTATCTCCAATTCCACCAAATCCACCATTTAAATATATGATCGCTGGATATTTTTTCCCGTTATTTTCTTTTGCTGTAATATACATTGGCATTTCTCCTAATTTTGATGGATAATTTACCAATGAAAACTTACTGTTTTTAGGCGGAATACCTGGTTTTCCATCTGGCACAAATTCCGTTTTTTGTCCATCGACAATCTTTGTCTTAAAATTTTTATGAGCCTCTTCCAATGTTTCTCCATATATCTCAAAATCAAAACTATTATCAATTTCTTTGCTATTTTTTTCACTCTTTTGAACTTCTGTATTTGCGTTTGAATTTTTGCCTCCGTTCCCGCAAGATACTACAAAAGTTGCTAAAATTAGCAATAAAAGTAATCTTTTTTTCATAAAGTCACCTTTCTTTTTTTATTTATTGTTCCAACATTCTTCTTTTGCCCACTCTTTCAGCCAATTTTTCAAAGTATCCACTTTCAATCAAATTATTTCTGTTCTGTATCCACCATGCCTTTCCATTAATTTGGGTAAAATTTATTATTTCTTTTTTTATTTTATCCCCAACTCTTACTGATATTGTAAATTTATAGTTTACGATTCCTTTTTTTAAATCAATTTTTTCTATATCATCAACATCTATTCTTGTTAAAAGCCCTTTAATTCCACCAAGCATCCCAACTTCGAAAAATAATATTTCATTCTCCTTAAAAAGTATATAACACGGCTTCATCCCTGCTTTCATAATCAATCCAATAAGTCCCATCATCAAAAATGAATTCAAATTTCTTTCTCTTTATAATAGCGTAAATAAAATTTTTATCATACTCTATCCCATTTTGCTTGAAATATTCTTCTACTTTGAACTGTTCTTTTGATTTTTCTGGCATTTAAAAAGTTCTCTTTCCTATTTTTTTCAGAAAATAAATTCTTTCTCAGTAACATCATTAACATAATTAACCTTTTTAGTCAATTTTCTATCCTAATCATAAAATTCATAATAATATAAGTTTTTCGAAAAGACATATACAATAAATAGTTTCTATTATATTTTTTAAATTTTGTGAATCAAGTTAAAATCCATATAGGATTAACATATTCTTTTTAGATTTTTTATCTACTACATAATGCTATAAAAATATAAATAAATTAGTTATTAAATAGCACCAATCAAAAAAATGTAATGTTTTATTATATATAATTAAAAATACATGAGTTTATAAATAATCAATACTAAAAATAAATTTTTTTGTACATATTTTTTACTTTAAATTTCGAATTTGATGCACTATAAATTATCCTTATTTTACATACTACATCTGAAATGCCGTTATCCAAAAACATATTCCGGCTATAAGTGAAAGCGGAGTCATAACATATTTTTCTTTCCTGCTTTTTGAAATCATGTTCATAATAGTATTCAGAGATAGGTAGGCAGCAAAGAAGAAACAAATATATTTAGTAACCTTAAAAGACAGCCACAAGGAAATAAAACCTCCGGCTTGCAAAATAATTATCATTACAAAAATTTGGATACCCACTGAAATGACTGCCATAACTCTAAATTTCTTAGGTAAGATTTTATGTTGTCCACCCATTGTAAATTCCCCCAAAGGCAAACCGCAGGCAACAAAAACTGTCATAATTGCTATAACTCCAAATAATACTGCACCTAATATTGAAAACATAAATCAATATTCTCCCTTCGCAAAATACAAAAAATTTCAGTTACAAATTCAAAATTTCTTTCTTTTTTAATTAATACCATAAACAAAATTTTTATCATACTCTATCCCATTTTGTTTAAAATATTCTTCCATTTTTAATTATCTTTTTGACTTTACTGCCATCTTTTAAATTTTTCTTTCTAATTTTTATTCTATTATTTCAATAAACAACTTCTTCCTCAGCAATATCATTAACATAATTAACCTTTTTAGTCAATTTCCCATCCTCATCATAGAATTTCCAAATTCCCTCTTTTTTTCCAGATTTATAATTTCCAATTGCCGCTAATTTGTGATTCTTCTTATAATAAAGTTTTGTCAAGCCTTCTCTTCTTGATACAAAAAAACTACTAGCATCTGCATAACCTATTTTAAATTTTTCCCGAAGAATTGAAGAAAACTCGTCATTTAATTCTAAGTCAGTGACAAATTCAAAAAGATCATCAAAACTTGCAGCAAAAAATCCCTTATCAATATTCCCTTTTAACCAAATCCAGTTATCCCCCACAACTGTATAATCATCAGCTACTTCAAAATAAAAATTTCCTTCACTTGTTATCTGAATATTATCAACAAAAATATAATTTCTATACTTATCCAATGGAAATACTTTTGTTTTCCATATTCTTTCTGCTTCTTCTTTTGTAAAATCGTCTTTTAAAATTTCAAATAACATATCATAGCAAGTTGGATACTCTGGAAATACTCCATCATCAAAAAAATCATCATTCAGCACATCATAAAAATACTTAACCATCGTATCTTTCACTTTTTTATTCCATTCATCCTGATTAAAATACAATTCTTCCAAAATTTTAAACATTTTTTCTTTTTCAAGTTCAACATTATCATATTTTTTGGAAATTGTTAGACTTACTCGTATTTCTTCACCTTTCCAAATAACTTTCCCATACCATTCTTTAAAATAACTGCTATGTGAACTTTCTCGAAAATCCTGAATTTCCATATCTGATTTTCCTTTCTAAAAAAATTTAAGAAAGTTAGCCCATATAATACTCGTCTATTTCACCATTAAAATTACAACAAGTATAAAACATTTTATCAACAAAAAATAATTTTTCATGCATAGCTATTGTAAAATTAGAATTTTCTTCTACCTCACTATAATCAATTATTATTTCCATGTCTTCATTATTAAGAAACTTTTTAAATGCTTCTTTTGTTAAAAAATTATTCTTCATAATTTCTTCTGTATCTTCTTTTCCAATAATTTTAAGTAATTTTTTCTCCACTTCATCAATACTCTTTGTTTCATAATAAATTTCAGCATATTCTGGCTTTACCCATTCTTCTTCGTTAAACCAGTCAACAAACTCTTCAGCAAACAAATTTTTACACTTTGTATCCCAATATTCTTTATTTTCTAAAATTTTTTCAACCATTTCTTCGACTTCTACTTCATCAAGTTCATCTTCGTCAATATCATCTTCACCATTACAGTATAATTTCATCTCTATTTCGTGATTTATCCACATCACTTTACGAGTATACTCTCCATCTATGATTTCCCAATTTTTCATTTTTACTCCTTTTTTGACTACTTATGATTCTCCTCATACTTCCTAATCTCATCTTCATGTTCCAATGTCAACCCAATCGAATCAAGCCCTTTCAGCAATCTCTGTTTCCAGCTTTCTTCCAGCTCAAAGAAATAATCTTTCCCATTTGCTGTCAGCTTGTTATTTTCCAAATCAACTACCACTTTAGCATCCCCAGGAAGTTTAGCCAGTTCCAGTCTATCAGCTTCTGGCAAAGTTATTGGCAAATGTCCGTTATTTAGCCAGTTCATGTAGAATATTCCTGAATACCCTCCTGCAACAATTACATGAAATCCATAATCCTGCAATGCCCAAGCCGCATGTTCCCTGCTCGAACCGCACCCAAAGTTATCTCCTGTAATCAAAATTGTTCCTGTCTTATATTCAGGCTTGTTTAAATTAAAATCCATATTATCTGTTCTGTCCTCATTGTATCTCCACTCATCAAACACATATTGCCCAAATCCTGTTTTTTCGATACTTTTTAAATATTGTTTTGGAATTAATTGATCCGTGTCAATATTGTCATTCATTATTGGAACGATTGTTCCTTCATATTTTGTAAATGGTTTCATTTTTTTCTCCTTCATTTTTTATATATAAAAATTCTATTTTTAACTAATTTTTAAAAGAGTTTTTCAATTTATCTTTTATCCCTTTTTTGATTAAATTTCTACACTATCCCCATTGATTCGGCTAATTTTTGATCTAGTTCCTTTCCTTTTACATTTGCTTCTCTTGTTAAATGTTGATTCATATAATCCACAAGTATACCTTCGTTTGGAAGCATTCCCCCTACAAATATTGCCCATCTTAATGTTGCTGTAAAATACAAATCTAACACGGTAAAATTATTTCCTATTACATATTTTTTGCCTTTTAAAAACTCAGTTAAGGTATTTAATGCTGTATCGTAATCTCCATAGCCTACACTTCTTCTTCTCTCTTCACTTGATGGAACATCAAAAAACTTATCAATAAAAGCATATTCTAATTGAACTAGAAAAAACATCCAACGATAAAATTCTCCTCTTTCCAAAGAATTAACTGGTGGTATCAAGTTTTTTTCAGGATACATGTCTGCTAAAAATATTAATATTGCTGCTGTTTCTGTAATTACTTTTCCATCTACCTCCAGTGCTGGAGATTTCCCCATTGGATTTACTGAAAGATATTTTTCTGATTTCATTTCTTTACCAAAATGAACAGGCACTACATCATACTCTGCTCCGCATTCTTCTAGCATCCATCTTACAATCGCCCCTCTCGAACGTGGATTTGTATAAAAAGTTATCTTTTTCATAGTATTTTTCTCTCTTTCAATTTTTTTATTCTTATTAATTATCATTAACCAGTATCAATTCTCTTATTTTACTTCATCCAATTCCCTTACATCCACAAATTTCCCATAAATTGCAGCCGCAGCAGCCATTGCAGGACTTACTAGATGTGTTCTTGCTCCTTTTCCTTGCCGTCCTTCAAAATTTCTGTTAGAAGTTGAGGCACAATGCTCTCCAGCTGGTATCAAGTCAGGGTTCATTCCAAGACAAGTTGAACATCCTGCTTCTCTCCATTCAAATCCCGCATCTTTCAAGATTTGTGCAATTCCATTTTCTTCAGCCGCTTTTTTAACAACTTGTGAGCCAGGAACTACAACTGCCGTAATATTTGGCGCAACTTTCTTTCCTTTTACAATTTTTGCAACAATTTCCAGGTCGCTCAATCTTCCATTTGTACAAGAACCGATAAATACGTGCTTTAAAGGTATGTCAAATGGAGTTTGTCCTGGTTTTAAGCCCATATATTCGTATGCTTTTTCATCATTGTGATCTCTGATTTCTGGAAATTTTTCAGTAACATTAATTCCCATTTCAGGGTTTGTTCCCCAAGTAACTTGTGGTTCAAGGTTTGAAACATCAACTTTTATGTATTTGTCAAACGCATCTACAGAATCTGTGTACAACTCTTTCCATTCAGCCACTTTTTTATCGAATTCTTCGCCTTTTGGAGCAAATCTTCTTCCTCTTACATATTCAAAAGTTATTTCGTCGGGTGCGATAATTCCAGATTTTCCTCCTCCTTCTATTGCCATATTACAAATTGTCATTCTTTCTTCCATTGAAAGTCCTCTTATCGTATCTCCAAAAAACTCGAAAGCATAACCATTTCCAAGCCCAATTCCGTAAGTTTTGATTATATGAAGAATTATATCTTTTGCATATACACCTTTTTGCAATTTTCCAGTAATTTCAATTCCCATTGTTTTTGGTTTCTTTTGCCAAATTGTCTGTGTAGCCAAAACATGTTCCACTTCACTCGTACCAATTCCAAATGCCAAAGCTCCAAAAGCTCCGTGAGTCGCAGTGTGGCTATCTCCACAAACTACAGTTTTTCCAGGTTGTGTAAGTCCTTGTTCAGGCCCTACCATATGCACAATTCCATTATTTTCATTAAACATATCAACAAGTTCAATCCCAAATTCCTTACAGTTAGCAGCAAGAGCATCAAGCTGTGCCTTAGAAATCTTATCTCTAATATTCATTCTTTGCGACATTATAGTAGGCGTGTTATGATCCATCGTTCCAAAAGTCAAGTCAGGCCGTCTTACCTTTCTTCCAGCAAGTCTCAATCCCGAAAACGCCTGTGGCGAAGTAACCTCGTGAATTAAGTGTAAATCTATATAAAGCAATTGTGCTTCTCCAGGCTCTCCTGTAATTACGTGTTTTTCCCAAACTTTATCAAACAAAGTTTTTGGTTTTTTCATTTCATTTTTCATTTCTGACATCTTTTTATCCTCCAATTTTTCTCTCCAAATTTTTTATTTATAAATTTTTTAATTCCTTGTAATATCATTTAAAGCAATTACTTTATATTCTTTAAAATGTGAAAACAATGCTCCATTTTGAAATTTTCCAATTAAAATTTTTCCGCTTGGATGTAAAATTTCATCTGTATAACTCGAACTATAGGCATTCATTTTTTTCGCAATTTTTAATAAATATTTTCTTGATGAAAATAATTTTGTACCGACTATTCCTTTTCCAAAAAATGAAACGTCAATAAGTATAACTACATTAAATAATGAAATTTGTTCTAAAAGCTTTTCTTTTAAATTTTTTTCATAATAACTCCGTTTAAAGTCATAATTTGAAAATTCATTTATTAATAGATTAGAGCAAATTACAGCTTTTTCTTCAGTATACATTTTGCCTGAAATATTTATTCCATTTTTTAGTTTTAAAAAAAAATTTTTTGTTTCCACATTTATTGGAAACCCTTCTTCATCTAGTGCAGTTACTACATCATCTCCAAACAAATCTACAAATTCTTTTACAATTCCATAGCTGTTTTGCCTTATCATTCCAAAAAACATATCATACGTAACATTTTCTAATTTTTCAAACATAGTAAATAAACTCATCTTTTTCTATCTTCTCCTTTATTTTCAAACAATTCTTTTCTGCTTTTTTCAATTCCAACCCCATTCTAAAAACTCTTTTTCATTCTCATTATTCAAAATATAAATATATTTTTCTTTTAAAATTTCCTGCATTAATCATAATTTATATTATATCCATTTTCTCCAACTTTCTATCAGTTATAATCTTTATTTTCCTCACAAAATTTTTTCCTGTATTTCATCTTTTATTTTTTGAAAACTTTCTTTTGAAAAAGAAGAAATTATTTTATCTTTATCATGGCAAACTATATATCCAATAATATACGGCATTGGCATCCAAAATACTGAATACATTTTTGCTAAAATTGAAAATTTTTCTTCTCTAATTTTAAAATTTCTAATTTTTACATAAGTTGTTCCAGTTCCATTAATAGAATAACTTGAATGTAAAGATGTTATCTGTGAATTATATTTTACTAAAATTTCTAATATTTTTTCTTTCTGATACTCATCCAGTAATTTTACCTTCGGAAACTGTTTATATATTTTGAAGAAAGAAAATGGTAAAGTCAAAAATAGTATTCCAAATGCTAATATTACCAAAATATTCCAAAATTTACTTAATCCATCTTTCTGCAACTCTCCATTTTTATAAATTTCTTTTTTCTTAATTTTACCATTTTTATGATATTCTATTTTTTCTCCATCCAAAAATCGATTCCATTCAGATGTTGTTTTCAAGTTCCCGTTTTCATAACGCTCTATTCTCTTTCCATATAAAACATCATCTTTGTATTCTGTTTCTGATTGAATATTTCCGTTTTCATAAAACTCTTTCATATTTCCGTTTAGTTTATCATTAACATAAATAAGTTCGGCTTTTAATTTTCCATTTTTATAATAATAATTGGTTATTCCCTGCCTCAACCCTTCCTTAAGAGCATATACACTTGAAATTTCTCCACTATCATATCGAACTATTATATTCCCTGAAAATGGCTTATTTTCTCCTTTTACATAGGCCTTTCCATCAATAATTTCAACTTCTTTCTCTTCAACTTTTCTTTTTTCATCCGAATACAGTACACCACTAAATATAAAACATATCAAAAATATAAAATTTAAAAATTTAAACTTCATCGACTTTCAGACCTTTCGTAAAACAATCAATAGCAATCCCAGTTGTAAAAAACATCTGAAAAATCTTTATTTTTCAATTTTTCACGATTTATAAAGAAATTCATCACTCCACAATCTCCAATCATAATTTCCCCTCCACTGTCAATCTGAAATAGCAAAGTATCGTATTCTTTCAATTGTTCTTCATCTCTTGGTTCAAATTGAGTAAAATATGGAAATCCGTTGCATTTTGTTCCAACAATTTCTTCATAAAATTCATCTTCATAGATTCTTTCTACTTCTTCATATAATTCATTATCTTCTTCAAATTTAAGATTTTCTTCCTTCAACACTTCTTCATAAAGTTTTTCTAAAAACTCATAATTAAAACTTTCTTTCTGTTTTTCCAAAGAAAAATTCATTTTACAAGGCTTATTTGCTATTTCTAAATTTCCTGAATTTTCTCTATAAGGATTGTACATCCTCTTAAACTCAGCTTCAGAACAATAATCTTCAATTTTTTCATAATAAATCACATCAAATCCATCTCGATTTGTATAATCGTCAAAATCCAATCCCAGCAAATCTTCTCCCAAAATCCAAAACTGCAAAATCCCTTCCTGCGGGAAATCTTCAAGCCCCTTCAATTCTTCACAATTTATCTGTGCAAGAAACATAAATTGTTGTCCTTTTGAATTTTTTGGAATTTTTCTCCCTTTTGGAATATACGGAATCCCTTCAATTTTGCTATCCGTTATTTTTATTTCTTTTGAAGCATTGACCGAAGCATCTGCAACAATCATTTCTTTTGCCGTTTCTTGATACTTTTTTTCTATTTTATTAAAAATATCTTTTGCTAAAATCTTTATTTCTTTCTCTTCCATTTCATACCTCTTCCAAGTTTTAAATTTACTTTCTTTATTTTAACATAAAAATCCTAAACTTAAAAAAATTATTATTAATTATAACTATAATTTAATTAGCATCATGTTTGTAGTAAGTCCAGCCGCTGTTCCAATAAGCAAGATTGTATTGCCGCTTTTAATTCTTCCATTTTCCAGTCCATGAACTAGTGTTATAGGAACAGATGCTGATACCATATTTCCAAATTCCTTGACTTCATCTAAAAATTTATCTTTTTCTATTCCTAACTTTTGCATTATAAGAGGCATTGCAACGCTAGCCTGATGGGGAACTGTCATATCTATATCTGAGACTTTCATTCCATTATTTTTTAGAAAATTTTTCATTAATTCAGGAATTTTGCTTATTGAAAGTGACAATACTGTTTTTCCGTTCATATCGAACATATATTCCTCTTTTGTCATTTCAGAATAATTTTTGGGATGAAAATTGCTTAAACCTCCTCGAATTTCAGTTGAATGTGCTCCTTCTGACCACGTTTTCTGTATTGCATCAATAACTCCTATTTCCTTTTCAGTTTTTTCGATTACAAATGCTGCCGCACCATCGCTGAAAAGCTGGAAACTTTCCTTTTGTTTTGGATTTAAGGCTATTGAAGCTACATCGCAGGAAACTATCAGTACTCTTTCATATCTTCCTGCTTCTACAAGGTATGACATGGTATCCAGAGCAGTTATAAAACTTGTACAGGTAGTATTTATATCAAGAGCTGGAATTGAAGTCCCTTTTGCTATTTTTTCATGAATTAAGGCTGCTGTGCATGGTATAGGCTGTATTCCAACAGCACTGGCTGAAACTATGCAATCAATATCATTAATTGTTATATTTGCATTTTTTAATGCTTTTTCACAGGCAGAAACAGCAAGGGAAATTTGGCTTTCACCTTCACTTATTCTATAGCGAATTTGTCCTTTAAGTTCAATTGTATTTTTTGGTAATTCTATTCCGTATCCTTTAAATTGAATTTTTCTCATTCTATGACCTTTCTTATTATCCTTTTTAATTTTTTTGTGCTATCTGTTTTATAATCTATAAATCTAATTTCTACATTTTCTATATCCAAAGAATCGAACAATTTATCAAACTCTTTTTTCACCAGCTTTTCTTGTTCATTATTTACATTCAAAATTGCAATCTCCAATAAATTATTATTTATTTGAAAAACCTGATATTCTCTTATATTTTCAGCAAAAAGTATTACTCTTCTAATAAAATCTGGAAATACAGTAATTTCTTTATCAAATTTATTTATAAACCTGAAAATATCATCTGAACGCCCTTCAATCTTTTCAATTCTCTGTAAAACAGAACCGCACTCACATGGTTCTTCTGATTCAACTAGAATATCATTTAAATAGTAATTTACAAAAGGCTGGCTTGTCCTCCTGAAATCTGTAATTATTGGATAAAATCTTTTTGCATCTATATATTTCCTGTCAAATTTTATTAAATCTTCATTCAAATGGAGATGTCCATATTCACAAGTACAGGCTAAAAAACCTTCTGTCGCCTGGTAAATCTGATGAATTACTTTTAAATTAAACTGCTTTTTTATATATTCCTCGTCAGGTTTCTCCAAAATTTCTGCAACTGAAACAACTTTTTTCACAAAAGTTTTCAACTTGCCTTCCTCTATCTTTTTAGCCAGCATTAATAGTAAGGAGGGGGGAGCAACAATAATAGTTGGATTGTATTCATTCAATCTTTCAATATGTCCGTCAATATCTTTAAAAGTGTCAAAATATTCCAAACTTATTAAAAAAGAATTTATAGATTTATACAGATCATTGTCCGCTCTTAGGAAAAATGCTATTCTATGTCCAAGAATACTATTTTTAGGCAGCATTTTAGCCAAAATAGTTCCTGCCCATATGCCTTGCTCTTCAGGAGTAGTAATAAACATTCCTCTATGTCCTGAAGTTCCAGAAGACAGCCCTACTGAAATTTCTTTGTATTTCTGATCAAAATTTCTTGTTTTTTCACTATTTAAGGCAATTTCCATGGCTTCATCTCTTTTTACTCCTAAAGTATTAAGTTCATCAAAATTTTCCATCATAAATGCTTTATTCATAACAAAATTTTCAGAAATTTCATGAGTTTTAAAATATGTAGATTTTTCTTTTAGAAATTTTAAGTGTTTATTTACCTGCTTTTTCTGATATTCCAAAAGTTTATCTCGTGAATCCCATTTATTAAAATATCTTATTTTTATAAAACTTGATATAATCTTAAATATTTTTTTCATTCAATATCCTCTTTACTTTTTCTTTATTATCATGACTGACAACAACAGAAATATCATCTTTTAACAATTTTTTTAAAAAATCACTTCCCTGCTTGTAATCCTCAAAGTTATTCTGTATTTTTCTAGCAAGCCATTTCATTTTGTCTGTAAATGGAAGATATTCAGTCCCCCAGCATACATCAGCACCAATAAACAGTTTTAATTCTGGCATATATACGCATGCCTGACCTTTTGCATGTCCGTCTATCTCGACCATAAGCATAGATGAATCAGAAAATAAATCAAAACTATTTTTATACAAAAACAACTTGTTTTCCTTATAATTTTCCTTTCTTATCAATGTCAATCTATTTTCAAAATCATCTGGCAGAAGTTCATTAAAAATTAAAAAATTATCTTTTTTTGACTTAAAACTATTATAGCAAGTCTCAGTTAATATTAAATTAGAGTTTGGAAAAAATTTCAATCCCCCAATATGATCAGGATGTAAATGTGAAACAATTATATATTTTATTTCTTCTATGCTTATACCTTTTTTTCTAAGCTGGTAATCAATTGTATCTTCTTTTTTTAAGGTTATCGGATTGGGAAATCTATACAAAAAATATTTAAATTTATTTTTTAAAATATTCATAGAATAACCAGTATCATAGAGAATATAGCCCATCCTTTTATGCTTTATCAAAAACACTCCCGCATAAAAATCAACTACTGTCTTACCAAAACCTTTAAAAACCTTCTTTAAATCATTTGTACAATAGCCGCAGGCAAAATATTCAACTTTTTCTATCATTTTCTCTGATGTGCTTAACATATTTTTTTACTCCTTCAAGAACAGATATTTGCGGATAATACCCTAATTCTTTTTTTGCCTTGTCAATATTCAAAGTCTGGCTGTATTTCATTAAATATAGGGTATATTTGGTAAGAGGAGGCTCTTTCACAATTCCGAAAAGTTTATAAATTTTTTCTAAAATTGAAACCAAAGTTAAAATTAGTCTGTAGTTCCATTTTAAATATTTGCCTTCTGTTCCCATCTCGTTAAAGAACAATGTCAAAATTTCCTTAAATTCTATCGGCTCATCATTTGTTATATTATAAGTCTGCCGTGAATACTTTTCATTTTCTAGTGCCAGCCTTAAAGCATAGGCAACATTTTCAACACAAGTTACATCGACTTTTTGTTTTCCATCAACAAAAAGAGGTATTCCCATTTTTTTATTCAAATCTAGAAGTCTTGGAATTATGCTTGTATCTCCGATTCCAAATAATCCACGTGGGCGAATTATCATATAATTTAGCTTGGAATTCTTGATTATATTTTCTGCCATAATTTTACTTTTTATATAAAAATTAAGGTTATTATCCTTTGGAGCCTCATTTTCCTTAACATCCAGCTGATCCTTTGCCCCAGCATATATGCTGGGAGATGAAACAAAAACTAATTTTAAGCCTTGCTTCTCACAAATTTCAACAATATTTCGAGTTCCTAACACATTTACCTTATAAAAATTGCTCCATTTACCCCAAACTGTAGATAATGCCGCAGCATGAATTACCGCACTGCATCCTTGCAAAGCTCCTAGCAAATCTTCCTTATTTTCTATATCTCCCTTAAAAAACTCAACATTACTGTCAATCAAAGTCTTGCCAATTTTCTCATTTCTTCCAAATGCAACAACCTGATAACCATTATTTTTTAATTCTTCAACTATATATTTTCCTAGAAAACCAGTTGCCCCTGTGATTAAAACCTTCATCGCTATCCTCCTTTTAACAGCCTGTCAATTTCTTTTTTCAACATTTCACTTGGTAAATAATTATTAAATTCTTTTGATAATTTTTCCAAATTGTTCCATTCTTCTCTTTTTAGCATTTTCTTAAAAGCCTTTAAAATGGACTTTCTTGATTTTAATTTAGCTGGTATTCCAATTTTAGCTAAATCAGCCCTTACTACATAATCAAACTGGTCATAATCATGAGGAACAATAACAGCAGGTTTATTATATTTTATACACGAATAGAGTATTCCTGCTCCACCATGATGAATAACATAATCTATCTTGGGCAAAATTTCATCATAATCTAAATAATGATAAATGTATAAATTATTTTCCTTTACAATACCCTTATCTTTTTCTAAATAACTTCCCAATGAGACTACGAACAGAAATTCAGGATAGATTTTTGAAAGTTCTTTTGCCAGCTCAATTATTGACTTTTTAGCCCATTTCAGATGCGTTCCATTAGTTAAAAATACAGTTTTTTCAAATTTTTTATTATTTTCAAATTGTACACTATTTTTAAAAAGGGACGAACAGCAAGGCCCAGCCCAAGAAAATTGACTTGGAAAATCATCTCTAAATTCAATCTCTTTCATGCCTAAACCTAGTATGGAATATGGAGAATAAATATTTTCTTCACCTTTTTCGTTGTACAAAGTGAAATTAAATTGTCTTAATTGATTTTTTAAAATAAAACAAACCATTCTTTTAAAATTTCTGACAACATTTCTTGATATACTATCTCTTAGTTTGAATAAAAAATTATCTCTTGGATATAGTCCTCCCATATAAGAAGGAGTTGTTGTCCTGCTTTCTATTGCAAATGGTGTCGGAATGCTTGTAATCCAAGGGATATTATTTTTTTCGCACACAAATCCTACTGGAACGGCTGTAAAATCTGCTATAACTATGTCAGGTTTTCTTTCAGAAAAAAAATCTTCCATTTCTCTTATTATTTCTGGCATAAGTCCCATATTTTCTTTAAATTGCTTATATATAATCCGAAGATTAGTCTGTTTATCTGTATCAGATATTTTTTCAAAAACAGTAGGCTTATCTCTAAGGAAAACTTTTACAGGAAATCCAAGTTTCTTTACAACTTCCTCTTTTTGACAACCTGTATAAATACAGATATTGTATTTGTCCTTTTCCTTTAATAGAGGGAGAACTAACTCTAAAGCTGGATAGAGATGTCCGCTAAAAGGAGGAGCAACAACTGCAATTTCAATTTTTTCCTTGTAAGTATTCATAAATTATTTCTTTTACCTTTCTATCCTTAAAATATTCCAAATGTCTACAATTTACAATTCTATCAGTCTTGTGAAAATCTAGAAGCCAGCTGTAAATATCTAAACTTCCCTTAATAACTACTGTATTTTTCAAGTTTCCATAACCTTTCGCTACAGGTCCTAAAGCAAACATCGTAATATTCTCATTATCATAATTTGCTAAATCCATAAATTTATTCCAAACATTTAAGCCTGAGCTTAAAGAAATAACTATCACATCTTTTAAATGCTTAGCAGGCTCTAAATGTCTCAAAATCTCCTGTTTAAATTTTTTATTAAAAAGAGTGCCAGAATAATAAACAATATTTGATAAACTTGCTTTAAAAATACTCATATCTTCATATTTATCATGTTCAAAGTCTTCATTATATGGAAAATTTGAATTTATAATTTTATATCCAAATTGCTGAAAAATATTTAAAATCTCAAATCTTTCTTGTCCTAAGGCAGCTGTTTTAAAATTACTGCTTCCACTTATAAAAAAGACAATTTTATCTTCTTTTAAAAAAGTTTTTGAAACATCAAGACTTTCCAGCTTTTCTAAATAGTCGTTAAACTTCATAATGTATTTTCCCATCTTTAACTCTAATTTTTTTATTTCTCCATATAATCATAGGCGGTGTTAAAAGAGTATAGACAAGTATAAAAGGCAATAAAAATTCACTTGCTAACTCATACGGCAATTCATCAGCCTTATGAAAAAAATTACCTTTCTTTTGTATTTCTGACTGATAAATAAATAATCTCACTATATGGAACAATCCAACCTTTCCTACAAATAGCACTATTATCATGATAAAATGATTTATTCCCAAATAAAAACTTAAAAATAATAGAATAGCTGGTAAGAATACAGGCAATAATATTATAAATAAAAATTTAATGGAAAATGCATTTTTCATATAAACATTGCTAAATAAAAGCCATCTTTTCATAAGAAGAATATATTTTCTAAAATTTGGAACAGTATTTCTCACATTGCAAAAAATGGTACTTTGTATAATTTTTACATTTTTAGAAAGTAAGTAAGTTGCAAGTGCCAAATCATCACATAGCCAATATTTTATCTCTTCAAAAGCAAAATATTTTTTTAAAATATCAGTCCTTAAAATATAAAACATTCCATTTATAGTCTTATTTTCCTTTAAAAAAGACATAGAAAAGTATGAAAAAATAGAATTAGAATTTATAAAAGCCGAGATTAATTTTGAATAGAAGCCTTTAATATTATAATTATAAGGAATCCCTGTTACTATCCATTCAGCCTTATCTTTTTCATGAATACTTAATTCATCCAGTTTTTTTCTGTCAATAACTGCATCATCATCTAAAATTACCGTATATTCCGTTTTTATTTTCTTTACAGCTTGCGATAATTTAAATACTTTTGGATTTACTTCTTGCGGAACATCATCTAAGTAATACACTTCTACTCTGCTAGAATAATTTTTATTTTTTAAAATATTTTCAACTGTCTGTCTTGCCAAAGAATCACTTTTATCAACAAGCCAAATAAATTTCATGTCATCAGTATTTTTTAAATTGGCAGACAAATCATCTTCCAATCTTGTATCTCCAGACAAAATAGGTTGAACTACTGTGTATTTGCTCTCATCTATCTTATTTTTTTCTAGACTATTTATTCTTTTAAAGTAAATAAAAGAAAATATTAATTTTAAAATGAGCAAGATTACTGCAAATATCAAGAAAAAATTAAACAATACTGTCATTTAATCACCTTTTTCAAGACTAATCCTGCTAACCTTAGCTGTAACGAAATTGGCAATAAATTTATTAAAAACATGGACACTCTATTCCTAAAGCCAATAATGGAAAATCTTTTCCCCTTTTCCATTGCTTTTATAATTTTTTTCGCCGTTTCTTCCGAACTCATCATAAATTTTTGAGAACTTCCGAATTTTTCCTGCGTATTCTTATCAAAAAAATTACTTTCCGTTGGGCCGGGGCAAACTGATAAAACTCTCACATCTTTATTTTTATGTCCCAATTCTTCATCTAATGCCAAAGAATAATGTAATAATGCAGATTTTGCCGAACTATAAACTGCCATATATGGATGCTGGTATAAAGCACCTGTTGAACATACGTTTAAAATTATTCCTTTCCCTTTTTGCAAAAATTTTTCTAAAAATTTTTTTGTTAAAATTAATGGAGAAACGAAATTCACATTCACAGTATCAAAATCTTCCTTATCACTCAATTTCAAAAAATCTGTAATTTTTCCAAAACCAGCACAATTAATAACCAAATCAACATCACAATTTTCAACAATATTTCCTAAATTATCTATATCTGTTAAATCATATTCTATACAAATACATTCAATTAAGGGATTTTTTTCTTCCAGTTCTTTTTTCAATAAATTCAGTTTGTCAGAAGATCTTGCCAGCAAATACATTTTTTTACTTTTAATTGCTAATTTTTTTGCCAATTCTTTTCCAATTCCTGAACTTGCTCCTGTTATTAAAATTTTTTCCATTATTTATTCATCCTATTCATAATCAAATAATCTGGCCGCCAACAAACTATTATAGTACTTTATTTATTTGATTTTCCGTATATATTTAAATTTTTTTCAATTTTAGCACCACAATTTCAGGCTGTGCAAAAAATCTTATGAACATTTCAAATGCTCCACCACCAACACCTGAAGTAGTATAAATTTTATGTCCATCATATTCCTTTAATCCATATCCGTATTTCCAAGGATGCTTAATTTCCGCCCATAATATCAATCCGAACAATGTTATCTGTCCACCGTGAGTATGTCCTGCCAAAGTCATATCTGATCTTTCTTTCTGTTCATTTGTCATTTCTTCAAAATAATCAGGATTATGTGTGATGAAGATATTAAAATCATCTTTTTTTATGCCATTAAGCGCCTTCTGTGCATCAGGTTTCCCTTTTAGTAAATCGTCAACTGCTGAAATGTAGATACTCTGGTTATTTACTGTTATTTTGTCATTTTCATTTACCAGCACTTTGTACCCAAGGCTTTTCAGTCCAGCCATATTTTTTTCCACAGAATTATAATCATGATTTCCCAAAACTGCATAAATTCCATATTTAGGCTTTTCCAACTTTTCCATTCCTTTGTAAAATCGTGGAATTTTACCAGTCCAGTTAGTATAGTCACCACCCAGAATTATAATATCCTTTTCCTGCTTGTTTATCAAATCAATAATCCTGTCAAGCTGCTTCTGATTAAATCTCGCATAAGTATCTAGTTGAAAATCTGCCGCAAAGACAATCTTCTTTCCATCAAATTCTTGTGGAATATCTTTTGAAGCAATTTCTATCGTTCTGACCTTGAGCTGTGTATATTCATAATGTGCATAAATTAGGCAGATTATAAAAAATATTGCTAAAATTCCTAAAACTGAAAATACTGTTTTTTTAGTTATCATAAAATTTTCCTTTTCAATTGTTTTATTTTCTCTCTAATTTTGAGATTTATAACTTTTCTATTTATTTCTTAATCAACAACTGCACTTACTTCTATTTCTATCATCAATTCCTTATCAATTAATGAAGACACCTCTACCATTGTTGCAACTGGTTTAATGTCCCTAAAAAATTCTCCATGTGCTTTTCCATATTCTTCCCATTTTGAAATATCTGTAACAAACATTCTTGTTCTAATAACATTTTTTAACCCCAATCCTTCCTTTTCAAGAAGTTTTTTTATATTTTCAAGAATATATTTTGTCTGTTCATAGGCATTTCCTACTGCATAAGGCTTTCCATCCTTAACGGCTGTTGTTCCTGCTATTTCAAAAATATTTCCTATCCTTACTGCTCTCGAATATCCTACAATGTCCTCCCATGGAGAATTTCCACTTATATTTTTTCTCATCAATTTAACTCCTTTCAAAATTTCATACTTCTCTTATTTTTCAATAATAACATTCATATTCTAGTGTTTCAAAAAGTTTATAATAAATTTTCTAAGTATGCATCTCCGCTTCAACATCCTCAATACTTTTTTCAGGCTGTACAAGCCATTCTAATGCCAATCTTCTGAAATGAATAATACTTTCATCATAAGGGAATTTCTTGTTATTATGATTTTCAGGACGTATTCTCAGTTCCACTGCACTCCAGTTAAGCCTGTACAAATAATCAAGCATATCCATTATTTCATCTTTTGAACGTAATTCTGCTTTATTCATCAACGTTTCTAAATCATTTTCCATAAAATATTCTATTGTTCCCTTAACATTGCAAATTGTACTCAAATCTGTTAATTCTTGTAATGATAAAGCCCATAGCAGTACTGGTGGACATTCATAACGCCAATTATATTCTGAATTTATTCTTACATCATCTGTGTATTTTTCAAGATAATTTTTTTCTTCATTAGTCAAAACTTCTTTAATCCCGTATTGCTTTTCAAAGATTTCCAAAAACTCTTTGATTTTTTCTTTGGCATTTTCCTGCATTTCATTATAAAGTTCTGATGCAATTCCTGTCATCTGTATTGCAGCTGCTCTTTTTATAATCAATTCTTTATCAGGAATAACAGCCCTCGCCTCCGAAATGCTTGTATGCATATTCTCAAGATATGGTAATTCATCAGCCTTTATTTTTTCAATACTTCTCGCCATTCTAGCATTATCTTCATCTGTCATTTCAAAATTATCAATCAATTCTTTAGGAATAAACGGTGTAAACTCTTTAAATTCTGTTCCTATCTTTTTTGAAACAAATACTTTTTTATCAGGCGAATATAGAGTTTCTGCACTAAATAACGAATAACCATCAAAACTTTTTCCTGCTCCCAAAATAAAATCCAATAGTTTTATCTTTTCATTTTTCTTTTTCCCGCTTTTGTAAAAATCAAAAGTTGCCGTTAATTTTGTTCTGCAATTGAAAAATGCAATTTGAGTCAATAACATCTGCTTCAAATTTTCATCTTTTATATTCACATCTGAAAAATGTTCTGCAAGCCCAGCGCCATATTTTGCAGCCATTTCACTATCATCAATTTCCCCATTGATTTCTGTACCATCTTTTAATTTTATTCTAAAAATTCGTGTCCACTCCTGTATTGGAAATTCCTTTTCAGAATCTTCCCCTTCAAAATATGATAAAACATCTTCATCCACGAAATTTTTATGCGTATCAACCGCTTCTTCCACTTTATCTCCAAAATACTCAACAATTTTTCGTGCAATTCCATCCCCATTTTTTCCAACAACTGAATGAAAATGAAAATCTTTAGCTATCCTTAAAGGAATTTCTTCTTCCTTATTCTTTTTAAAAAAATCAAATATTCCCATTTCTTCTCTCTTTCTAAATCTAAATTCTCTTCAACTCAAAAATCACAATCTCAGGCTGTGCAAAAAATCTAATAAACATTTCAAGAAAAGCCCCTCCTAATCCTGAAGTAATGTATATTTTATGGTTATTATATTCCTTCATTCCATATCCATATTTCTTCTTATCCTTTATTGCCGACATAATAATTTTCCCAAAGAAAGTAACCTGTCCGCCGTGAGTATGTCCAGCAAGCGTCATATCCGCCTTTTCCTTCTCATTCCCTGTCATTTCCTCAAAATATTCTGGATTGTGAGTCAAAAATAATACAAAGTCCTCTTTTTTCAATCCTTCAAGAGCTTTTTTCGCATCAGGCTTTCCATGCCACAAGTCTGTTACTCCAGCAATATATATATTTTCATTATTTATTGTTATTTTCCTATTTTCATTTACGAGCAGATTAAATCCAAGTTTTTTCATATTTTCAGCCGTTTCTTTTTCTCCTGGATACTCATGATTCCCATAAATCGCATATACTCCAAGTTCTGGAATCCTTATATCCTTCGCATCCTCATAAAACTTAGGAATATTTTTCTCCCAAGTCGCATAATCTCCCCCCAGAAGTATCATATCCTTCTTCTGTGCATTAATCAGCTCAATCGCCTTTTTCTGCTGTTTTCTATTATACCGTGCCATCGTATCATACTGAAAATCCGCTACAAACAGCACTCTCTTTCCATCAAACTCTTTTGGTAAATCCTTAGACTTTATCTCAATTGTTTTAATCTTTATATTCCGATATTCATAATGCGAATACACCAAAAACACTATAATTAATCCTAAAAAAACATATAAAATCTTAAGAATCCAACTTTTTCCTTCCATTTTTTCTCCTTATTAATAAATTTACTCCCAGCCCTATAAGAAATATTACATCCAATGAACCTACATAAGCAAAATAGCCATAAACAATAAATATGATGAATATTCCTGCTTTATCGTCTCCAAGCGATGGGTCTGAAAATATAATCTGTACCCATACTAAAAATATCAATATTTTTATTACTACTCCAACTATTGTCAAAATTATCAAAGACTTTTTCCCTATTCTCGCTTTTGCATAAAAATATGATAAAAATATATTAAGCAAAACCAACACAAGATAACCTATTCCAAAATACGCATCTCCACTAATTTCTAAATTTCCTAAAACCGATTCTCCTAACCAAAACAATAAACTTGATACAAGAATATTGAAACAAAGCAGGTAAACAAAGTATGAACTTCTAAGAATTATTTTTTTCATTTCTTCTCCTTCTAAATAAATTGAACAATAATCCCAAATAGAAGTATAAATTTGTCATTCCCATATAAGCTCCAAAGCCTGCTACTATGAAAAATGCAAAAAATATACTTTCTCCCGTATCATCAAGGGACGTTATATATTTTAATATACAAAAAAGTATTACCGCTTTTATTGTTACTATAGCTAATGGAGGAATTAACAAACTTTTTTTACCCGCTTTTATTTTTGAAATTAAATAAGCAAAAATGAAGCTAATGATAATAAAAATAATTTCTTCTAGTGAAAATAATCTTTCTAAAACCCACTTATTTTTTATATTTAAACTTTCTAAAAAACTATAAATGCTATTATTAAATCTTATAATCGTCAAAATAATGTCAAAAAATGTTAAAAACAATAAGTAGAATAACCAAAAAAATACTTTTTTCATTTTTATTCTCCACCTAATTTTTTATTTAACTATTTAAGGATTTCAAAAATTAAATTTTTTCTTTTTCCAAAATCTTTTATCCATTAGGGTTATCATCAAGAACTATAGCACAAATAATATAAGCCAGCAGACCTGTTCCTGCGAAAAGAACCAAAACAAGCCACACTATCCTCACAATACTTGAATCAATGTCAAAATATTCTGCAAGTCCTCCACATACACCTGTAATTTTTCTATCTTTTACTGATTTGTACAATTTATTTTTCATAATATAAAACTCCTTTTCTTCGTTTGTTTTAAATACGAATATTTTCTATTTTTCTTCCTAATTACTAACAAATCCCTTAACTTTCTCAAGAAATTTCTTCCTATCTTCATCTTTACCTTTTGTCTTAAAACTATAATGAATCCATTTCGTTTTCTTTATCCCAATTCCACCAAAATTAGCCTTTTTCATTGTAATTCCAAATCCTGTAATATTCAGCAAAAATTTTGGTGCTGTAGCAGTTGTAATCATTTTTGCCATTTTTATGTTAGTTAGAACACCCTTTATTCCAGTTTGTGTACTTTCATAAGCAAATCCTTTAGTCATAACTTTGTCAAAAAATCCTTTTAATATTGCAGGCATTGACATCCACCAAATTGGAAATACAAGTACCAATTCATCTGTATTTTTTAATATTTCCTGATATTTTTCCACTAAAGGATCAATACTTTTCCCTTGTGAATACAAAGACAATTCTTCATCTGTCATTACAGGATTAAATCTATCCTTATTCAAATCTATAATTGTATATTTTTCTTTTGTTTCATCAAGTTTTTCCACTACTTTATCTAAAATTGCCTTGTTAAAACTTCCATTCCATGGATGTGCAAAAACTATTGTTTTCATTTTAAAATTCCTTCTTTCTGTAAATAATCTCTATAAAATCTAAAAATATATTTATTTTATACTAAATCCCATTTAAATAACGAATTTATTATAAACTTTTTTAATAAAGGATATAAATTTTTTAAATAAAGTCTAGTATAAATAATCCGTCGGAGCATTTTTCCGTGCTTACAAAACTGTTTGAGCATAGTAAGTTTTTTGTCAGTGCAGAAAAATGTCGTAGACTAACTATAGGTTATTTCGTAGCAATCTTTCCATAATTTTAATTATTAGGACAAACCTTTACTGCAAGACAAGGTTTTGCGGCAATGAGCAATCCTACGAAAATAAAAAGGAATGAGCAATCCTACGAAAATAAAAATGAAAAAATATTTATTAATCAAAATATCTAAAAAATTATTCCTATTTTTAAACGAGTTTAGTATCAATTTCTATTTTGACTTCTTCTCAAAATAAACACCACAATTTCAGGCTTTGCAAAAAATCTAATAAACATTCCTTTAACAGTCCCTCCCACTCCAGAAGTTATGTAAAATTTATGTCCGTCATAATTTTTCATTCCATATCCATATTTATCCTTATATTTTAATGGAGCAATTAAAATTTGCCCAAAAAACGTTATTTGTCCCGCATGTGTATGTCCTGCGAGTCCAATATCCATAAGATTTTTCTGTTCCTGTGTCATATCTTCGAAATAATCAGGATTGTGTGATACAAATATATTAAAGTCCTCTTTTTTTATTCCATTTAAGGCTTTTTCCGCATCAGAACCTATTTTTTCATTCCAATAATCATCTACTCCAGAAATAAAAATTTTCTCATTTCCAATTTTTACTCCCGTATTTTCGTTTATCAAAACATTATAACCTAATTTCTTCAGATTTTTCACATGCTCCTCAGTAGAACTCCAATAATCGTGATTCCCAAGTACACTATAAACCCCGTATTGAGGAATCTCCATTTTCTGTATTTCCTCATAAAACCTAGGAATAAATTTAATAGTATCCGTGTAATCTCCACCCAAAACAATAATATCTTTTTTCTCTGAATTTATCCTATTTACAACCTTTCTCATCATCTTTTCATTGAATTTCTTATCTGTATCAAATTGAAAATCCGATACAAAAAGCACCTTTTTCCCATCAAACTCCTTCGGAATATCAGCCGATACAATCTCATACCTTTTTATCTGCAAATCATAAAACTCATAATGTGCATAAATTAACCCTAAAATAGGAATTAACAAAAAAATTCCCATCATTAAAATCAATATTTTTATCTTTTTCATTTCTACATATCCACTTCATTATTTATTTCAAACAATATTTTTTGCCTTTCCACAAATGCAAAGCCTTTTTCAAATTCTTCTGTAAGTTCCTTAGATAAATTTTGTAATATTTCTTTACCGTATTCAGCTCTTTCTTTTCTTCGCTGTTCTTCTTCTACAATCCTTCTGCCAATTTCCCAATATACTTCTACCATTGCCGAATTTACATCCGTACTTTGTCCTCTACCAATAAATCTATTACTCTTATCTTAATTTATTGAGAAATATGCAAAACTTCGTACACTTTTGAATTTTCTACTTCTTTAGGAGCATCTTCAAAAAAATAATACTCTGTATGTTTCCAAGTTTCAGGGTTATATACTAATGCTTTTCCGGCAATTTTATCGTCTGATATAGAAAATTCCATTCTTTTCATTTTTTCCATCGGTTTTGTTTCATTCTCTATTTCTAATAAATATCTTGCTTTAGAAAAGTTTTCATTAAACTCTTGCAACAACGGTATTCCAATATTTATAGTCTGCCAGCCAAAAGAATTTAAAATATTATCATAGAAACCATCGAATATGAATTTATTCATTCCTTTGTTATCTTTCCAAAAGTATAATGGCGAATATTCTTTATTTTCCTCAGAGATTAAATAGGCTTTAAAAAATAAATCTTCAAATCCATCTGTTTTAAACCCATTTTCTTGCACTCTTTTTCTAATATTATTCATATCAAAATCTTTCGAAAGTTTTACTTTATACTGCATCATTATCATATCTTTTATCCTCCAATATTTTCTATTTAATTACTATATAATCTATTTATTCCATTAATATAAGCCTTTATACTTGCTTCAACTACATCCGTACTTTGTCCTCTACCGATAAATCTGTTACCATTTTTCTCGATAATCACAACTACTTGTGCCTGTGCATCAGTATCTCCTGTAATTGCTTCCAATTTATATTCTTCTAAAACAAAAGTATCACTTACCGCTAGATTAACCGCATTATACGCCGCATCAACAGGCCCATCTCCAAGAGCTTCTTTAACCAGTTTTTCTCCATCCAGTTCAATGGTAACTGTAGCTTTTGGCTTTTTCCCTTCCTGTCTTGAAATTTCAAAGTGAGCCAGTTTTATTCTTCCTTCTATTTTTGCTGCTTCTCCAGCAACTAATGCGATAATGTCTTCATCTAAAACATATTTTTTCTTGTCTGCCAATTTTTTAAACTGTGCAAATAATTCTTCCACTCTGTCACTTCCGACATGATTAAATCCTAGTGATTCTAATTTTTGTACAAAAGCGTGTTTTCCTGAATGTTTTCCAAGTACTAAGCTGTCTGGATTTCTTCCAACAGATTCTGGACTCATAATTTCGTAAGTTTCAGGATTTGCTAATACTCCATGTTGATGAATTCCTGATTCGTGTGCAAATGCGTTCGCTCCAACAATTGCTTTATTTGGCTGTGTTGAAACTCCTGTCAAAAGACTTACTAATTTACTTGTTGGGTAGATTTGCTTTGAATCAATGTTTGTATAATATTCTTCAAACAAGTCTTTTCTCGTTTTCAAAATCATTGCAATCTCTTCAAGCGAAGTATTCCCTGCTCTTTCTCCAAGTCCATTAATTGTACACTCAATCTGAGTTGCTCCAGCTTGAATCGCCGCAACTGAATTTGCTACAGAAAGTCCCAAATCATCATGGCAATGCACAGAAATATCCACATTTTCAATCCCTTTAACATTTTTTTTCAAATAAGTTATAAGTTCAAATATTTCATTTGGAGTTCTATAACCTACAGTATCAGGCACATTAAGTGTAGTTGCTCCAGCTTTTATAGCTGTTTCATATACTTCCACCAAAAATTCCTTTTCAGTTCTAGTCGCATCTTCTGAAGAAAATTCAATATCGTCAATAAGCGATTTTGCATAAGACACCATTTCCTTTACTCTATCTAAAATCTGCTCTTTTGTCATTTTTAGTTTGTATTCCCTATGAATCGGAGAAGTTGCAATAAATGTATGTATTCTTGGTTTTTTCGCATTTTTCACTGCCTCTGCCGCTACTTCAATATCTTTTTTCACAGCTCTCGCCAAACTTGTAACTGTAGATTTCTCAATATTTTCAGCAATTAATTTAACTGATTCAAAATCTCCTGGTGATGCCACCGCAAATCCAGCTTCTATCACATCCACCCCAAGACTTTCAAGCTGTTTTGCAATTCTCAATTTTTCCTGTGTATTAAGATTGACACGTGGTGTCTGCTCACCATCTCTTAACGTTGTATCAAATATTTTAATATGTTTCATAATCTTAGTCCTTTCTCGCTCAAAAATTTGTTTATAGAATTTAATATTTTCTTATTTTAAAATTTTTACACAAAACTTTTAAATTCTCCTTTAAGCCCATTTATTTCCTCTTTTTCCAACGACTCTATAAAAATACTTGTTTCATCAATAAACCTGTACTTTTCTTTTGGTAATTTCCCTATAAACTCGGAGTAGTTTATATTTTCCATAATTTTAGCACCCTCTTTTTCGTCTTGAACTAAAAAATCTATAAACCAGTCTGCTATATTTTCATCCTTTATGCCGTCACCATAATTAATCCTATATCCAAGCGATGGATTAAAATGCAAAATAATAGGAGTTTTTTCTATAAACATATATTTAACAATTAATTCGTTATCTTTCTCATAAATAGCTGGAGTTGGCTCATGTGCCTCAAGATTTTGAATTTCATAAGCTATTTTCTCAAATTCGTCCTGTCGATTTTTAGAATTTTTTATTCTGTCAATCATATCCCTACCAAAAATCATGTCTCTGTGAATTCCTGAAATGAAAACTCTGCCAATTTTCAAAATACCACCAATTCCTGCGGCTATATCAAAATTATTGTCATATTTATCTATATTTTCAGGTTTAAATAGTTGACCATCTTCACATTCAATATCACGTTTCAAATATAAGGATAGTCCTTTCATATATTCAAATGCTAATTCCCAATCTTTTTTTGAACTTGGAAAAGAAATTGCTATTTCATATCTTTCTTCATCTTTGTTATAATGTACTTGAAATCCCCTTAAACTTTCTCCTTCTACTCCCACTGTCAAATACATATTTTCCATACTTTGCCGTAAAAATTCTTTTATTTCATTTCCTGAATATGTGTACTGGTTATATGTTTTCTCTGATTTTTCTGATGGAATTATCAATGCTTCTGCAACAGAAAGAACTTTCTGCATACCAAATAATTTTTTCCTATTTTTTATATAAAATTCTTTTGCCATAAAACTCCTATCTTTAAAAATATAAGTTTCTTCAAATTTTTGTAATTTCATTCAATTTTTATTTTATAGAATAAATCGCCGCCTGCTCTGCGTGAATAATCGCTGTATCAAATAATGGAACATCAGTATCTTCATTTTTTATAAGAAGCCCTATTTCAGTACAGCCTAATATTATTCCTTCTGCACCTTTGTTTCTTAGCTTATCAACAATTTCTAAAAATTTCTTTTTTGAATCAGAATTTATAGTTCCAAGACAAAGTTCGTCATATATTACTTCATTTATAATTTCTATATCATTCTTATCAGGTATTATAACATTTATACCCTTTTCAATAAGTTTTGATTTGTAAAAATCCTGTTCCATTGTATATTTTGTTCCAAGCAATGCTATATTTTTTAATCCTTTTTCTAATATTTTCTCTGCTGTCATTTCAGCAATATGCAATATTGGAATGGAGATTTTTTCTTTAATCTGGTTAACAACCTTATGCATTGTATTTGTACAAATAACTATAAAGTCTGCTCCTGCTTTTTCCAAATTATATGCAGCTTCTCCCAAGATTTCTCCACTTTTTTCCCAGTTGCCATTTGCCTGACATTCTTCTATTTCCTGAAAATCAACGCTATATAATATACATTTAGCTGAATGTAATCCTCCTAGTTTTTCTTTAATTGTTTCATTTATTATTTTATAATAAGTTACTGTGCTTTCCCAGCTCATTCCTCCTATTAGTCCTATTGTTTTCAAATTCATCTTCCTTTCAAAATAAATATTTTCTATTCTTTCACAGCTTCAAATCTCAATCTCACATAATCCGCCAGAATTTGTCCATTTTCATTTCTTTGCAGTTCTTTTTCAACTTTTTCAGTTATTTCATCAATCAGTTTTTCATGCATTTCCACTGGAACGTTTACAAGAGCAGGTGCAGAAAAAGTTTGAAGCCATCCTTTTATTCCAGTTGGAAGCAAAGTAGGACGGGGAAAGCTTATCATTCTTTTTACTTTCAGTCCATATTTTTCAAGTAATTCCGTTTTTTCTTCCGGAGTTGGAAAAAACCAGCATTTTTTAGCTTTCAAGTTATGTTTTTCTACAGTTTCAAAAATAGCATTTTCTATTTTTTCCACGTTTCCTTTACGACCCGTCTCGGCTACAAAACGTCCGCCTTTTTTCAAGGCTCG
>NZ_KI271331.1 GCF_000469385.1 Leptotrichia sp. oral taxon 879 str. F0557 | reverse complement strand
CAATTAAAAGGACATCTTTTAAAAAATGCACGCGGCTCTTGCAGAACAGCTTAAAGTTGTGAATACTTCCATGTGAAAATGAGACATTAAGTATCCTTAGCTCTTTTTCGTTTGCCACTATTTGAGCCTTTATCGTGTACTTTTTCTTTTTTCCTGAGTAATATTTCCACTGTTTAGGACGCTTAATCTCGCATTCCATAGCGTTAACCAGTACAACCTCTATCTCAGTGTCCCAGACAAGCTCCCTCTTTTAGGCAAGGAAGACTCCCTGCTTTTCTCAGCCTATGGTACTTTTTAATACCAAAAATTTTCTGATAGTTTTCTTCCTTAAATCTTTTTATTCTTTCAAGCATTATTTATCATTTTAATTACCAACATTATTATACCCTGATATTGTTCTTTATTGAAAGGTTATCGAATGGATCTATTATTAAAAATTGAAAAAATTCAATGACTTAGCTGTAATAATCATTTTATATATATAATTTTTTATATATTTTTACAACAATACTAATTATTTTTTAATTATTAAAGTATATTATTTTTAGTTCTTAAAATTTTAATATATATAAATAATATTTTTATAGATAAAGTATTATAAATATTATAATATATTATATTTTAACTATTAAACATATTCATTATATTAATTTTATTTTAATGTTAAATATAAAAATAAAATATCTATTTTAGCTACTTTGAGCGTATTTTAAAAATAATAAAATTAACCCTAAAAAATATTTTGATATTATGTTAAAATTCTGATATCAATTTATTTTTTTAATAAAATTAGAATTTAAATAGTAGAATAAATACTACCAAATCTAGTTTTATTATAAATATCAATTGGAAATTTATTAAATAATAAAAGGAGAAATTAA
Source organism: Leptotrichia sp. oral taxon 879 str. F0557 (assembly GCF_000469385.1). Taxonomy (GTDB): domain Bacteria; phylum Fusobacteriota; class Fusobacteriia; order Fusobacteriales; family Leptotrichiaceae; genus Leptotrichia; species Leptotrichia mesophila. The sequence goes on along the minus strand of NZ_KI271331.1, from coordinate 452 downwards.
TCATGAAAAACGCTTTTAGAGATTATATCTGTTTTACAGATATGGAAAATATAGAAAGCTTAAATCAGCAGATGAAGGAAAGTTTTTTATTTAAAGAAAATGACATTAAAGATGAGAATATTGAGAAGATTCAGCTTGAAAACTTGAAATTTGGAATTTATTTTTCAGAACGTAAAAATGATAGAGATAGAATTCTAGTTGTAAAAAATAGAAAAAATATAAGATGTGGAAACTATTTTATTAATGGGATAAAAAAAGAATTTTATTCAGATCTTTTCTTTCTGATTCTTTATAAAGATGAAAAAAATCGGGATGTAATTTTTGAAGAGCTGATTGACAGTCTTTTAGGAATTGTGAAAATTAAGGAGGTTGTTTTATAAGTATAGCTAATATTATTCTACATTCGCTGTATTCGCCAGATTTAAATCCAATAGAAAAATTATGGGCTAATA
>NZ_KI271330.1 GCF_000469385.1 Leptotrichia sp. oral taxon 879 str. F0557 | reverse complement strand
CTGCAACAAGAAATGGATAAAAATAAAAAATTAGAAAAAGACCTGGAACAAAAGGAACTAGATATTGACATATTAAAAAAGGCATCAGCCATATTGATGAAAAAATAAGGATTGTTGACAAGTACGCATTAGTAAAGACTTTATTCAATGAGTTTAATGTTTCAAAATCAAGAATAATTAATTTAATAGGCATTAAAAAAAGCAGCTATTACTACTGGGTTAAAGAGGTCAAGACACAAAGGGATATAGAAAATAAAATTTTGTACGATATAATAAAATCAATATGGCAAGACAGCAGAAAAACTTACGGAGCAGTAAGAATTCATAAAAAATTTAGAAATTATAACAAATCAGATGATATAAAAGAAGCAGCAAGAAATATTTTAAAAAGAAATTTTGATACAGAAAAATTAAATGAAAAATGGGTAAGTGATATAACATATATTTGGACAAGAAAGCACGGGTGGTGCTACTTATCAAGTATAATGGATTTGCACAGCAGAAGAATAATATCACATAAGGTTGGAAAATTTATGGATATAAAATTAGTTATCGATACCTTAAAAATGACGATATATAAAAGAGGGGATATAACTGATCTGATAATACATACAGATAGAGGAAGCCAGTATATGAGTAAAGAATATCGTAAATTTTGTGCAAAAAAAGGCATAAGCATATCTTACAGCAGAAAAGGAAATCCTTATGATAATGCATGTATAGAATCATTCCATGCAACATTGAAAAAAGAATATGTACATAATGAAAACTTTGAAAATCTAGAAAGTTTAAGAAGTGGAATGTACGAGTATATAGAAATATGGTATAATAACAGCAGAATACACAGTAAAATAGGATTTACAAGTCCGAATGAATACGAAGAAAGCATGAAGAAAGGAAACAAAGAAATTGCTTAAAAATAGTCTAAATTTTGGGGGACACTCCA
>NZ_KI271329.1:49767-55896 GCF_000469385.1 Leptotrichia sp. oral taxon 879 str. F0557 | reverse complement strand
AAATAGTTTAAAATATTCATGCGTTTGTCGTGTAGAAGGATAATTTACTATATAAAAAGAAATCAAATTGTGATATAATAATGTTTGAAATATAACAATAAATAAGGAGAGGGTATAATGGCTAGAAAAAAAGCTGAAGAAAAAGAAAAGGATGATAAAGCGTTAAGCGAAAAGGAGAAAATGCTTGACTTGGCACTAAAGCAGATTCAGAAGGATTATGGTGACGGTGCTGTAATGAAACTTGGTGAAAATCAGAAAATGAATATAAGGGCTATTTCTACAGGAAGTTTAAATCTAGATATAGCGCTTGGAATTGGTGGGGTGCCAAGAGGAAGAATTGTTGAGATTTATGGAGCGGAATCTTCAGGGAAAACAACACTTGCACTTCATATTATTGCGGAAGCTCAGAAGGCTGGAGGAACTGTGGCATTTATTGATGCGGAACATGCTTTAGATCCAGTTTATGCAAAGGCTCTTGGAGTAAATATTGATGAACTTTTAATTTCGCAGCCTGATACAGGGGAGCAGGCACTTGAAATTTCAGATATGCTTGTAAGAAGTGGAGCAATGGATGTAATTGTTGTCGATTCAGTTGCGGCGCTTGTTCCAAAAGCTGAAATCGAAGGAGAAATGGGCGATCAGCAAATGGGACTTCAGGCAAGGCTTATGTCAAAAGCACTTAGAAAATTAACAGGAAGTATTTCAAAATCTGATACAGTTATGATTTTTATTAATCAAATAAGAGAAAAAATTGGTGGATTCTCATTTGTTCCAGGAGTGCAGACAACTACTTCGGGAGGACGTGCTTTAAAATTCTTTTCAACTGTGAGGCTGGAAGTAAAAAGAGTAGGTTCTGTTAAACAGGGAGACGATGTTATTGGGAGCGAAGTTGTAGTCAAAGTCACAAAAAATAAAGTTGCGCCACCATTTAAAGAGGCTAAATTCAACGTGATGTATGGAACTGGAATTTCAAGAATTGGAGAAGTTCTGGATGCGGCAATTAATCTTGGGATTGCTTCAAAAAGTGGAGCATGGTTCAGTTATGGCGATGAACGTCTAGGACAGGGGCGTGTAAATGTTGAAAATATGCTAAAGGAAAACAAGGAAGTATACGGAAGGCTTGAAAAGCAAGTGCTGGAAGCTATTCGTCCAAAACAGGAAACAGAGCAGTTAAAAATCGTAGAAACTGCTGAAGTTGAAAATAAAGAAGCAGGAAATAATGAAGATTAATAAAATTTATCGTAATAAGATATATCTTGATACTGAGGAAATTATGGATATAAGTCCTCTTATCAGGCAGAAATATGATTTAAAGGTAAATGACAATATTGAGAGGTTTTATGATGAGATTTCGTATGAAGCCTCTCTTGAAAAAGGAATTTTTCTAATTTCATTAAAAGACAGGACAAAAAAAGAAATACGGTTAAAGCTGGAAGAAAAATTTAGAAACAAGTCGGCTATTTTACAGGCAATAGAAAAATTGGAAGAACTAGGGTATCTAAATGACCTGAATTATGCTATTTCATATATTGAAGGCAGAACTTACGGTAAAAATCGTATTTCCTACAACCTTTTTCAAAAAGGAATTGATAAAGTCACAATTGAAAAGGCTTATCTGACTTTAGCTGAGGAAAAAGAAGACAATGTCGATGACACAAAGTTAGAAAAATTGATTGAAAAAAATAGTAAAAAGATTAATATAAATAATGAGAGGGAAGAAAAAAAAGTAAAGGCAGAACAGAAACTTATACAGTATTTAGCAAGACAAGGTTTTTCCCTTGACAAAATTTTTAGAAAGCTGAAAGAATATAAAGAAAATTATGAATAACGGTAAAGGAGGAAATCGTATGAGAACGATATTTTACCATCTTGTGTTAGTTGGAACTTTTATTTATGGAAGTTTTGTTCATATATGGTATCTAATATTCAATAAAGGCGAAAAAAGATATAGATATGTATGCCGAGTAGCCAAAAATTGGGGGAAAAATCTAATCTGGGGAGCTGGAAGCAAAGTAAAAGTTATTTACAAGAATGGCAGTGAAGAAGAAATAAAAAAAATACGAGACACAAAAGAAGCAGTTATATTAATCTCAAATCATCAGAGTAATGTAGATATTCCTGCATTATTAGGATATTTGCCACTTGATTTTTCTTTCATTGCAAAAAAGGAAATGAAAAAATGGCCTGCAATTGGACGTTGGATGCGTTCCTTTGACTGTATATTTCTGGATAGAAAAAATGCAAGACAGGGAATGAAGGATATGAAAGATGCAATCAGTAAAATAAAAAAAGGACATTCTTATGTGATTTTTCCTGAAGGAAGCAGAAGTGAGGATGGTACAATTGGTGAATTTAAAAAAGGAAGCTTTAAACTTGCAACAGATACAGATGCAAGAATTCTGCCAATCACAATTATTGGAACTTATGAAGTGCAAAGCCGTAAAAGTTTAAAGGTAACGCCAAATAAAAATATAAAAATTGTTGTGGATAAGCCAGTAGATTTAAAATCTATGTCAAGAGAAGAAAAAAAGGAAGTTCACAATATTGTAAATAAAATTATAAAAGATAATTATACAGAAGAAAAAAATCTTTAGGTGGGGGTAAGCATACCCCTATTTTGCGTAAGAAAGGAAAGTTATACAATGAAAGTATTTTTAGCGACGAAAAATAAGGGAAAAATAAAAGATTTTGAAAAACTGACAGAAGGGATGGATTTGGAAGTTGTAACGATTTTAGATGGGCTTGATATTCCTGATGTTGTGGAGGATGGAGAAACTTTTGAGGAAAATTCACGAAAAAAGGCAAAGGAAATTGCAGATTATACAAATATTGTAACAATTTCAGATGATTCAGGGCTTTGTGTAGATGCTTTAGATGGAGGACCTGGAGTTTATTCGGCAAGATTTGGAGGAGAAAATGCGACTGACAGCGAAAAGAACAAAAAAATGCTGGAACTTCTGAAGGATGTGAAAAAAGAAAATAGAAAAGCACATTTTGTATCTGTTGTAAGTATTGCCTTTCCAAATGGAGAAATTCATTCATTTCGTGGAGAAATAGAAGGAGAAATTTTGTTTGAAGCAAGAGGTAACAATGGATTTGGCTACAATCCAATTTTTTATTCGTATGAGCTAGGAAAATCATTTGGAGAAGCAGATGACGAAGAAAGAAAAAGTGTGAGCCATCGGGCAAGAGCATTTAGAAAGCTCATTGTGTCAGGACTTCTGGAAGAAAAGTAAATATATAATTGTTTTTCAGACTAAAAAATAGATTTGGGTAAATTATAAATTTTGATTTCAGTTTTTAGTATTGTTTTTTAAATTAAAAAAGGCTGGAAGGGAGTTGTTTATTATGGAAATTACTAATAAAAAAATTGAACTTAATGGATTAATTCACAAGGGAGTGGATAAAATTCTGATATTAATGGCGATATTGTCAGTTATCTATGGGATAGCGTTTACTTTGCTGGAAAAAATTCAAGTTGCAAGGACAATTTCAGCTTTTTTGCCAGTTGCTGCCATTGTTGTCTGGATTTTGTTTATTTTTTTGAGAATTGATAAGTTAAAAGTTGAAAATGGGGCAGTTTCATTAAATGGGAAAAATTTGGATAGTAAAAATACGACAGGATACATGGATAAATATGTGGGAACACCAAGAATACATTTGACAGTTAATGGAGAAAAAATATTATTCGAACCGTACGTAAACCGTTATAGCAGAAGTGACACTTCTAATAAAATCACAGCAATCGGATTTTTCTTAAAAGAGAAAGGAATACCCGAAATACAGTATCAAAAAATTTATCGTAAAATTCTGCTTTTGAGATTAGTTATCCTTTTAGGAATAATGGCTCCATTAATAATAACAGTTTAGGAATTTGTCAAGGAGAGTAACAATAAAAAATGTTAGTAAATTTGGAAATAAATAGGGAAAATCTAAAAAGGAACTTAGAAAAAATACGTTCTATAAATAAAAATATTATTTGTGTAATTAAAGATAATGCTTATGGATTAGGAATTGAAAATATTTTTCCGATATTGCTAGAAAATAATTGTAATTACTTTGCGGTGGCATATATTGAGGAAGCGATAAAAATTCGTGAATTTCTAAAAAAATTTGAAAAAGAAAAAAAAGTAAATTTTTTGGAAAATAGAAAAATAAAGATAATGGCACTTAATTATATTGAGCCTAAAAATTTAAAATATGTGATAGAAAATAATGTTGAACTTACAATTTTTAATTTTTCACAATTATCCGATTACTTAAAAATTTTGGATAAATCCTTTGAAAATACAGTTTTTAAAATCCATATAAAAGTAAACAGTGGAATGAACAGGCTTGGATTTAATGAAAATGAAATTTTGGAATTAATTGAAAAAATAAAAAAATATGAAATAAATTCTAAAAATAATAGACTGGAAATAATCTCTATTTTTTCTCATATCTCAGATGCAGAAAATCAAATTGAAACTGAAAAGCAAGTTGAAAAATATGAAAATATTTTAAAGATATTTGACAAAAATAATGTAAAATACCAGTACAAACATTTGCAGGCAAGTCCGTTGCTTTTTAAATATGGAGAAAAATACAATTATGATTTCGCACGTGTGGGAATGGTGCTTTATGGAATGGAGCCTTTATCTTATGATATGGGATTATTAGACGTTATAACAGTAAAATCACAAATGATAAACGTAAGAAACGTGAAGAAAAACGATAAAATTTCCTATGGAAGTAAAGGCATTGTAAACAGAGATTCTAAAATAGGAATTGTATCAATAGGCTATGCACATGGATTTCAAAAGCAAATTGAAAATTCAGAAGAAGCGTATGTTTTGGTAAATGGAAAAAAGGCAAAAATTATTGGAGAAATTTGTATGGATATGATTTTTGTGGATTTAACGGATATAGAAAATGTACGAATGAATGATGAAGTTGTAATTGTTGGAAGTCAGAAGAATATTGAAAATGGAATTACCGAAAAAATAACGTTGAGGCAAGTAGCAAAGTGGGCTGGGACTATACAGGATGATGTGTTGACTAAGTTTTCGGGGATAAAAAAAACAGTAAATTGATTTGGATTTGAATTTTTTTATATTTATGTTACACGAATTACTAATGAAAAGAGGTGTTAGATGCCAAGTGAAAATGTGAAATGGAAACGGGAAAGCATTATAATGAAATGGACTGAAGTCGGATTTTTTCATGAAGATTTAGGCGATTGGATTTATAATGACAGGTATGAAATAGAGATGATTCAAATTATGAAAAAAGATAAGGCTGTATTTTGGGGTGAAGAATATAATTTAAAGTGGAGAAATTATTATGGAGAAAACAAAAACGAGGAGAAATACAACTGGGAACTCGGTAATTGCGAGAATGTTTACTTACGTAGATTTGGAAATATGATTTATACTGTTCCAAATTATCTTGAGGCACACGAGAAACATTATTTTTTCACATCTATGGGATTTACTGTGGAAAATATGAAACTGATTTACTCTGATAAGGAAATATTGGAAATGGAAATTTTGACACTAAAGGATGTTATTTATCAATGGTTATTTACGAGTCATTACAGTGATGATTTTATAAATAACTTGAAAGAATATGCAAGTGCATTAATAAATCAGATTTATTTTGTTGATGATGAAAGAATCGATGAGAATATTGATAAAAATTTCAGGAAAATAGTTAATTTGAAAGAAAATGAAGTAAAACTGGAAAGAATAGATATTTCTAAATTTGAAACGGTTGATGTATATTTAGAAAATGGAACAGTTTGGAAGGCATTTTTACGAAAGAATGAAAAGTTATATTTAAATACAGATGTTGATGTCAGCATTCAGATATTGTAGAGAATTTTGAAACAAAATTTAAAGATTAGAATAATTTAGATTAATTAATAAATTTTTTTATTTAAAAGAGAAAACTTTATTAGAAAAAATACTAGAATCACGGTTTGAGTAACTGTGATTTTTTTATAATTTGATAATTTTATTAAAAAAATTAAATTTAATTCTTAAGTATCTATATAAGGGATTTTTGTTTAAGTTTTGAAAAACTGCTTATTATTAATAAATATTTTTTCATAATTCCATGTTTTTTCTTTTTATATAAGCAAGGGAAATC
>NZ_KI271329.1:0-49667 GCF_000469385.1 Leptotrichia sp. oral taxon 879 str. F0557 | reverse complement strand
TTTTTTGAAATATTCCCAAATTTTATTTGGGAAATTAGCCTAAACATTTATTATTTGGATAAACCTAAATTACTACGAAAACGAAACTCGCTAACACTCACTTTCGCAAATAAAGATTAGAGCAGCTCTATAAAATATATTTACTATGAAGGTTCTGGCGAAAGAAATACATAAATGTGTTTAGTCGTTTTCGTTCCAAAAAAATCACGACATTCTATACTAAATTATATAGATTATTATATTTAAATTCTAGGCTTTTGTATTTAGAAAATATTAAATAAGCAAAATTTCGTTAAAGTAAAAATAACTAAATACGAAGGTATTTCTTTCGCCATAATTTTTATAATGATAAAACTTATTTATGTTAAAATAACTCTTGTTTGTGAAAGTGAGCGTAGTTTTACGAAGCGAGTTCTATTTTTTCTTTATAAGAAAGTTTTGCGTAAGCGGGGTAGTTCGTAGAACGTTTCGCCAGTATCTCTAAGTAGCAGTCAGTTAAAGATGTTAAAATAACTGTTATTGCGAAAGAGGGCATGGCGTCTGATGCCCTTACGTTAAAAAAACATATAAATGAAATAAGAAAAAACATTTATTAATCATAATATTTATAAATAAAATTACAAAAATCTTTAAGATAGATACTTAATGATTAAATTTAACTAAAGGATATTTTATAGTTACATAGGTTGTATAATAGAAAAAATGACTTTGATTTCATAACTTTTTTTGATTTTTAATCTTTAAATAGGAAATAGTATTAATAAAAATATTGTTCTATATCTATATAGTTTATATTTTTTATAAAATTATTTATAAATTATTTGATTAGCATTGAAAAAAACTGTAAAAAATTGTAAAATAGGTTATAATTATAAAATATGGAGAAAGTAGGGAAAATAAATGGATTTGAACAAATATGAAACATTAAAGGATAGATTTTTGAAATATGTAAAGATTGAAACTAGATCGGATGAGAAAAGTGAGAGTATTCCATCAACACCAGCACAGCTTGAATTTGCTAAAATGCTTGTAAAAGAGCTGGAAGAAATTGGGATGGAAGATGTGTATGTGAATGAAAATTGTTTTGTTAATGCAACTTTGAAAAGTAATGTTGATAAAGATGTAAAAACTATTGGATTTATTGCACATATGGATACTGCTGATTTTAATGCAGTTAATGTAAATCCACAGATTGCGGAAAACTATGATGGGAAAGATATTATTTTGAATAAGGAACAAAATATTGTTCTATCTGCCGATGAATTTCCAAATTTAAAGGAATATGTGGGAAAAACTGTAATTACTACTGATGGAACAACTCTTTTAGGGGCTGACGACAAGGCTGGAGTTGTGGAAATTATTGAGGCTATGAAATATTTGATTAACCATCCAGAAATTAAGCATGGGACAGTAAAAATAGCGTTTGGGCCTGATGAGGAAATTGGGCGTGGAGCAGACAACTTTAATGTAGATGAATTTGGAGCGGATTTTGCTTATACAATGGATGGCGGACCAGTGGGAGAACTTGAATACGAAAGTTTTAATGCAGCTGGGGCTGTATTTAAAATAAAAGGTAAAAGTGTTCATCCGGGAACAGCCAAAGGAAAAATGATAAATGCAAGTTTAATAGCTGCAGAAATTATAAACAGTTTCCCAGCAGATGAAGTGCCTGAAAAAACAGAAGGATACGAAGGGTTTTATTTTCTTGAAAAAATCTGTGCGAATTGTGAGGATGCTGAATTATCATATATTTTAAGAGACCACGACAGACAGAAGTTTGAAGAAAAAAAGAAATTTACTGAAAATGTTGCCAAAAAAATTAATGAAAAATATAAAAAGGAATTAGTAACAGTTGAAATAAAAGACCAATACTACAATATGGGAGAAATTATAAAAGATCACATGGAAATCGTAGAAATAGCCAAAAAAGCAATGGAAAACCTTGAAATAAAACCAATAATCAAGCCAATCCGTGGAGGAACAGACGGCTCAAAAATCTCATTCATGGGACTTCCAACACCAAATATTTTTGCAGGCGGAGAAAATTTCCATGGGAAATATGAATTTGTGGCACTTGAGAGTATGATTCTAGCAACTGATGTAATTGTAGAGATTGTAAGATTGAATGCTGAAGGAGAGTAAGAAATGCGAAAGGCGGCATTAAAAACTTATCTGTATGAAATAATTTTTATATTAATTTATAAATTAAGCATGGACATATTTTTGAGAATGTCTTATTTTGTATATTTTTTATTATGGATATTGTCAGTAATAATAATGATATATTTGTTTCCGTATTCAATAATATTTTTGATAGGAATTCATTATTTATTTGTTAAATTAGATCCTGAAAAATATATTTTAATAGTAGAAAAAACGTATAAAATTTTTAAAATTAATATTATGAAAGATTTTAACAGAATTAATTTATCAGTTTGTTATTGGTTGCTAAACGAGAAAGAAAAAGCGTTAAAGTATTTAAATGAAATAAAAATAACTAGATTAACGTTGCCAATAATAAAATATTGTTACTATAGAAATTTAATGGAATATAAATATTTTATGGGAGAAAAAGAGGAAGCAAGAAAAATATTTGATGAAAATTTTAGGAAAAGTGGAGAAAAACTTGTGATAGGGATTATGTTGGATTATGAAAATAATCCGCAACAGAAAATTATTGAATTGGAAAAGCTATTGAAAGGGAAAAGAAAATTATACCAAATAGAGATAAAGTTCAATTTAGCTAAAACATATGAAGAAATTGGAAATTTTGAAAAAGCAAAAGAGTTATATAAAGAAGTGGCTGAAAAAGGTAATAAACTTTATATGGGGAAAATTGCACAGGAGAAAATTTTGGAACTGAGTTGAGAAGGAGTAAAAAAATGAAAAAGTTTTTATTGATTAGTTTTATTTTAAGCAGTATTTATGGATTTTCGACAAAGGTAAATACATCGAAAAATAATACTTCGGTAACTAAAAATATTGGTAAAATGACTATATTAAAGATGCTGTAAGTGAAAATGATATAAAAAATTGAAGAGATAGCTAAAGAAAAAGGGACAATTTACAACTTGTAGAGCAACTAACGAGATTTAAAATATAAAATGAAAGGCGTGATTTAAATGTTTGATTTAGCTGGGGAAGTTGCTCTTGTTACAGGTGGAGCAAAAGGTATTGGAAAAGGAATTGCAAAGGCTTTGAAACAGGCAAGAGCAAAAGTGATTATAGGAGATATTGACAAAAAAAGAGGGAAAGAAGTTGCAAATGAGATAGAAGTTGAATTTCGTCATTTTGATGTTACAAATAAAGATTTGGTAGATTATACAATTCAAAGTATTTACGAAGAATATGGAAAACTTAGTATACTTTGTTCAAATGCAGGTATTTTTCCTAGAACAAATATTGAAAATATAACGGAAGAAGAATGGGATAAGGTACAGAATGTAAATATGAAAGGGAGTTTTTTTGTAACACAAGCAACATTAAAATATATGAAAAAACAAAGTTATGGACGAGTAATACTGACTTCTTCAATTACAGGACCTATTACAGGACTTTCAGGATGGGCACATTACGGAGCGAGCAAATCCGCTCAACTTGGATTTATGCGTAGTGCAGCATTAGAATATGCAAAATATGGAATTACAGTAAACGCAATTCAGCCAGGAAATATATTAAGTGATGGACTTTTAAACATGGAAAATTCTAAAAATTATACAAAATATATAAGAGAAATAATACCGTTGTATACTTTGGGAAAACCGGAAGATATAGGGTATACAGCGGTTTTCTTAGCAAGCCGTGAAGCTGGATTTATTACAGGACAGACAATAGTTGTGGATGGTGGACAAGTGCTTTTAGAAACTCCTATAAATGTTTAGAATTTAGTATGACATAAAAAAACTTTTGAAAAAAGTATTGAAATTACGGTTTATTTCGTGCTAAAATAATATAATTTAAAAAAGAAATATTATATAAAAAGAGTTTTTATAAAATTTCTCTTAATTTACTAAATTTGCAGGATAAAAAATAAAAAAATAGAATAAGGAGGATATTTAAAATGAGTCAAAAAGACAAAATTGTAATTTCTGAAGGATTAACTTTTGATGATGTACTATTAATTCCACAAGCATCGGATGTGGTACCGCATGAAGTATCATTAAAAACGAATTTAACTAAAAAATTGGTACTAAATATACCAATACTAAGTGCCGCAATGGACACTGTTACAGAATCAAAACTTGCAATTGCACTTGCAAGAGAAGGTGGAATTGGATTTATTCATAAAAATATGACAATTGAAAGACAGGCTGAAGAGGTATCAAAAGTAAAAAGATACGAAAGCGGTATGATTACAAATCCGATTACATTAAAGGAAGACGCTATTTTAAAAGATGCAAATGACTTAATGAAAAATTATAAAGTTTCAGGACTTCCTGTAGTTGATAACGACGGTAATTTAAAGGGAATTATTACTAATCGTGACTTGAAATATAGAGAAGATTTATCATTAAAAGTTGTAGATATTATGACAAAAGATAACTTGGTAACTGCACCTGTTGGAACAACTCTTGAAGGTGCAAAATCTATTCTTCTGGAAAATAGAATAGAAAAATTACCAATAGTTGAAGGTACTAAATTAAAAGGTTTAATTACAATTAAAGATATTGACAATGTTATAAATTATCCTAATGCTGCAAAAGATGAACATGGTAGACTTAGAGTGGGAGCAGGAGTTGGAGTTGGAACTGATACAGTAAGAAGAGTTGCAGCTCTAGTAGAAGCTGGAGTTGATATTATTGCTGTTGATTCGGCACACGGACATTCAAAAGGAGTTATTAATAAAATAAAGGAAATTAGAGAGGCTTTCCCTGATTTAGACATAATTGGAGGAAATATCGTAACTCCAGAGGCAGCGCTTGACTTGATAGAAGCAGGAGTAAATGCAGTGAAAGTAGGAGTTGGACCAGGTTCAATCTGTACAACTAGAGTTGTTTCAGGAGTTGGAGTACCACAAATTTCGGCTGTAATGAATATTGCGGAAGTTTGTAAGGATAAAGGAATCGGACTTATTGCCGATGGTGGAATAAAATTATCTGGAGATGTTGTAAAAGCTATTGCGGCTGGAGCGGACTGTGTTATGCTAGGAGGAATGCTTGCAGGAACTGATGAAGCGCCAGGAGAAGAAATTTTGTATAATGGAAGAAAATTTAAGACTTATGCAGGGATGGGTTCACTTGCGGCTATGAAGAGAGGAAGCAGCGACAGATATTTTCAGCTTGAAGCAGCAACAGAGAAATTAGTTCCAGAAGGAATTGAATCAATGGTTCCATATAAAGGTGCGTTAAAGGATACAGTTTACCAAATTTGTGGTGGACTTCGTTCTGGAATGGGATATTGTGGAACTGGTACAATTAAGGAATTAAAAGAAAATGGAAAATTTGTAAAAATAACAGGAGCAGGACTGAAGGAAAGCCATCCACACGATGTTATTATTACAAAGGAAGCGCCAAACTACAATAATTCAAATAACTAGAAGATATCTAAAAAATTTAAAAATTGAATTATGAATTAATGAAAGGATGAGAATGAATAAAGTAAAAAAAGTAGCACTTTTATTTGCATTGGTAATGGGAATAAGCGTCTTTTCGTATTCCTATGAGGACTATTATCAAAAAGTTTATACTATAAAAATTTCTAAAGATGATATATTTAGGGTAACGAATGCAACAAATAGCCAGCAGAAAAAATTATCAAAAATATTTGATGAATATCAGAAAAAAGCTGAAAGTATAGAAAAAACTCTTGTACAATTTGATGGGAAAAAGGAAAAGCTTGGTAAAATCGAGCAGGAAAGATATAGAGCTATTGCAAAAGTTCTGACAAATGAACAGTTTGAAGCCTATAATTCTTATATAAATTCGCAAAAGTCATCATTTATCGAAAAAAATGATAAAGTTAAAAACTTTATTGACAGTATGAATTTATCAAATGAGCAGAAATCACGTATATTGAAATATGAAAGAGATTTTAAACGTGAAGTTGAAAAATTAAAAGAGCAAAGACTGGCAAAAGATACATTTATTTCAAAATATCGTGAATTAAAACAGGAAAGAAACGAAAAAATGAGAACAGTCTTGCTGGATGATCAAGTAAAAATGATAGAAAATTTTTAAAGTATTGACAAAAGTTATAAAAAAATGTTAAAATACAACGATTAATCACACTTTGTACTGTTTAGAGATAGGGTGTTGCAATTTTATAGTTTATTTTTTAAAAGTTTTTTATTTGCAAAAATTAAGAAATTGATTAAAATAAAAAATAGAAATTACAATCTGTCTTTTAAAGAAAAGTGGGAGAAAAACCAAAAAAATTAGGAGGAAAAACGTAATGGCAGTAATTACAATGAAACAATTATTAGAAGTAGGAGCACATTTTGGACATCAGGCAAAAAGATGGAACCCTAAAATGAAACCTTACATTTTTACAGAAAGAAACGGAATCCACATTTTGGATTTACACCAAACTTTAGGAGCAACTGAAGCAGCTTACGAATTTGTAAGACAAATCTCTGAAGAAGGTGGAAAAGTATTATTCGTAGGAACTAAAAAACAAGCTCAGGAAGCAGTTAAGGAAGAAGCTGAAAGAGCTGGAGGATTCTATGTAAACCATAGATGGCTAGGTGGACTTTTAACTAACTTGGAAACAATCAAAAAAAGAGTGAAAAGATTAAAAGAACTTGAAGAAATGGATGCAGACGGAACTTTAGACGAAGCATACACTAAAAAAGAAGCTGGATTACTAAGAAAAGAAATGGCAAAACTTTCTAAAAATATTGGTGGAATTAAAGATATGAACACTTTACCAGCAGCATTGTTCGTAGTTGATATCAAAAAAGAATTCTTAGCATTAGAAGAAGCTAAAAAATTAGGAATCCCTGTAATCGCATTAATCGATACAAATGTAGATCCTGATTTAGTAACTTACAAAATCCCAGCAAATGATGATGCAATAAGATCAGTAAAATTATTTGCACAAGTTATTGCAAATGCTGCAATTGAAGGAAATGGTGGAATTGAAAATGTTGTTGAAGGAGCAGAAGTAGAAGTTCCTACAAATGAGGAAATTATTGAAGAAGTGGTAGAAGAAGTTACCGAAGAAACTACAGAAGCATAATTTGAAATACAATCTAAAAAATCAAATAAAAAAAATAGGGGAATAAAACCATTCCCCTGTTCTTGTAAAATAGCAATTAAAAAAATAAGAAAATAGACTCATACTTCTATTAGCTGAACTAAAATAAAAAGAAATGGTGAGAAATTATGAAAAAAATTTTAATCGGATTATTTTTGGTAGCAAGTTTAAGCATTTTGGGTGCAAAGAGCCAGAAAAAAACTGCGAGCACTTCAAATTATAAGACAAATGTAAATAACCAATATTTTGCAGTAGATGGAAGCCTTATGAATATGTATTCAAAAGAAAAAACTGAATTTAAAAATAAATATATTGCTTTATCTGAAAAGAATGATAAGAAAAATCTAATTGCATTACTAAAAGAATATGTTAAAAAATATCCAAATGATGCTTACGCTTATGAGGAAATAGGAACTGATTATGATATATTAGGTAATCAAAAAGAGGCAGAGAAGTATTATTTAAAGGCAATTGAATTAGGAGATAACGACACAGGCGTGTACTCACTGTTTTTATTATACAGTGACGAAGATTCTTTAAAATCATTAAATTTGACCGCTAAAGAGAAAAACGAAAAAAAGAACATAGTAGACAAATATGAAAAGCAACTAACAGATGCTGGTTTTACGCACGAGAAACTTAAAGAACTTAGAGAGCACAAACAAATGGCATTAGTTGGTAATGCTTATTCAATATACCGATTAGCAATCCGTTATTATGGTACTAAAAATTATAAGATGGCAGAAAAATATGCGAAGGACTTTTTAGAATTTGATAACGAAAATCCAGAAATTTTAAATATGCTAAAAAATGTTTCAAAATAATTTTTTGAATGATAAATTAATCATTAAGTAAAATAAATAAAAAATTAAAAATATAGGAGGGAAATAAAGTGGCAATTACAACAGCACTTATTAAAGAATTAAGAGAAAGAACAGGAGCAGGAATGCTTGACTGTAAAAAAGCTTTACAAGAAAATGACGGAGATATTGAAAAAGCAATTGACTGGTTAAGAGAAAAAGGGATTGCTAAGGCAGCTAAAAAATCTGGAAGAGTTGCAGCAGAAGGATTGGTATTTGCAGCGATTTCTGAAGATAGAAAAAAAGGTGCTATCTTGGAATTCAACTCTGAAACTGACTTCGTTGCTAAAAATGATGAATTTAAATCTTTTGGAGAAAAATTGGTAGGATTGACTTTAAGCCATGACTTGACAAGCGAAGATGAATTAAAAGCATTTGAACTTGAAGGAAAAACTGTTGAAACTCATTTGACAGAATTAATCGCTAAAATTGGTGAAAATATGAATATTAGAAGATTAAAAGTTGTTTCAACTGACGGATTTATCGAAACTTATATTCACTTAGGTGGAAAAATTGGTGTATTATTAAATGTTAATGGAGAAGCTACTCCTGAAAATATTGAAAAAGCAAAAGGTGTTGCAATGCACATTGCAGCAATGGATCCAAAATATTTAGATAAATCACAAGTTACAGCTGATGATTTGGAAAGAGAAAAAGAAATTGCAAGACATCAGTTAGAATCAGAAGGAAAACCAGCTAATATCATTGAAAAAATATTGGATGGAAAAATGAGAAAATTCTACGAAGAAAACTGCTTAGTACAACAAAAATATGTTAGAGATGACAGTGTTACTATCGAACAATTTATTGCCCCAAGTACAATAAATTCATTTGACAGATTTAAAGTTGGAGAAGGAATCGAAAAAGAAGAAGTAGATTTCGCTGCTGAAGTAGCTGCACAAATTTCTGGAAATTAATTATAAGGGGAATTATCCCCTTATTTTTTCGTAAATTTTTAAACGGAGGTTATTATAACCTATATAAAATTCATGGAGGCTCCTATAATGCTTAAATATAAAAGAATATTATTAAAACTAAGTGGAGAAGCACTTGCAGGGAACAAAGAATTTGGTTTTTCAAATGAAGTGCTTGAAAGTTTTGCAAAACAGATAAAGGATGTGCATGAAAAAGGTGTGCAAATTGCTATCGTTATTGGTGGTGGAAATATTTTTCGTGGAATAAGCGGAATGGAAAAAGGCTTTGACAGAGTGACTGGAGATACAATGGGAATGCTTGCAACAATCATGAATGGACTTGCACTGCAAAATTCAATTGAAAGCATAGGAGTACCAACAAGAGTTATGACAGCGCTTCAAATGCCGCAAGTAGCTGAGCTTTATATTAGACGTAAAGCAATAAGACATCTAGAAAAAGGAAGAGTCGTTATTTTTGCAGGTGGAACAAGCAATCCTTATTTTACTACAGATTCTTCGGGAGCATTGAGAGCTGTGGAAATTCAGGCAGATGTACTTGCAAAAGGTACAAAAGTTGATGGAATTTATGACAAAGATCCGATGAAGTTTGATGATGCTGTAAGATATGATACAGTAACATTTGACGAGGCTATTTCAAAAAATCTTGGAGTAATGGATACGGCAGCACTTTCATTATGTAGAGAAAATCAAATGCCAATTGTAGTATTTAACGCTTTGGAAGAAGGAAATATCTTGAAAATGGCACAAGGCGATAATATAGGAACAACTGTAAAAAAATAATTGATATAAAACAAAATAAGAAAATAAAAAACAAAATATTTTAATAAAAAATAAAAAGGTGGTAAGAATGTTAGATGCAATTTTAAAAGAAGCTGAAGAAAAAATGCAAAAATCTTTAGAAAACACAAAAGATAAATTTTCTCACGTAAGAGCAGGACGTGCGAGTGTTTCCATGCTTGATGGAGTCACAGTAGAAGCTTATGGTGCTCAAACTCCTCTTAATCAAGTTGGAACAGTTTCAGCTCCAGAAGCTAGATTATTAGTAATAGATCCTTGGGATAAAACATTAATCCCAGTAATTGAAAAAACTATTTTACAGGCAAACCTAGGATTTAATCCATCAAATGATGGTAAAGTTATTAGACTTGTTGTGCCAGAACTTACAGAAGATCGTAGAAAAGAATATGTAAAAATGGTAAAAAAAGAAGCTGAAGAAGGAAAAGTTGCAATCAGAAACGTAAGAAAAGACGTAAATAATAAACTTAGAAAACTTGAAAAAGACAGCGAAATTACAGAAGATGAACTAAAATCAAGCGAAGAAAAAGTACAAAAATCAACAGATAAATATATCGCACAAGTTGACGATGCTTTGAGTAAAAAAGAAAAAGAATTGTTAACAGTTTAATTTTTTGGATAAAATTTAGGAATGAAATAAAAATAGGGAATTATGTCTAGTTTTGATAGAATTAGAATAGTTCCCTTTTTATAGTTTTTATACTTTAATTAATACTTGAGATTTATCTTTATTTAAAAATATTATTTCCAAAATAATTTATCAAATAATGTTTTTCGAGGTGGCATTCCATCAAGTTTAATTCCATTCTTAATCCAGTATGTTTTTTTGGAAATATCATAAAGTGGCTTGTCTGCTAGACTGTCAGAATAAAATTTTATGATTTCATACTCAAAATTATTTTGCTTTGCCCATTCGTTCAATTTCTTTACTTTTTCATCACCTTTATTATTTTCTCCATCAATTTTGGCAATGAAAGTTTCCTTGTTATCGTTTACAAAATTTGTACCAAAGACTTTGTCATAGCCAAGTGATAATAAAAATTTTTCTATTAGAAATAATGGGCTAGCAGAAGACACGATAACCATTTCGCATTCTTTTTTGTTTTTTTCCAGTTCGCTTTTTATCCACGGATAAATTTTATGTTTTTTAGTTTCCCAGAAATCTGCGACTAATTTTTCAATTTCTTCTCTTGAATGGCTTTCTAAAAATTCAAAATATCTTTCTTTCAAAGTAGTTAGATTTATTATTTTTATTAGATAAAAAAGTAAATCCTTTGAATATTTTATCAAAAATAAAATAGATTTTAGTGGATATTTTTTTAAATAAAATGTGGAAAAATTAACACCAGTTTCTCCGTCGTAGATTGTCTTGTCAAAATCATAAACTATAATTTTTTTTTTCATTAATTAACTCTCTTTCTTTAATTATATTCATTTAAAATCAATTTTTGATATACAGTTAAGTTATCAGCAGATTTATTAAAATTTTTGCATAGAAAATTCCAATGTTTTTCCGTACAAAACATATTTTGTATTTTGTAATTCTTTAATATTTTTTGCATTTAAGGCACACATTATCATTTTGCATTCAGTTTTCCAGTTTTCCACAATTTTGATTATGTTTTCAACATCATATTTTACAGCTAATTCTAAAATCGTTCTGGAAAGACCGACAGCCTTTGCTCCTAAAACTAAGCATTTTATCATATCCAGGGGATTTCTTACACCCCCACTTGCGATAATTTCCACTTTGTCAGTATAATCTTTTAGATTTAAAAGGCAGGAAACAGTAGTTTGTCCCCAGTTATTTAGATAATCAAGGCTATTTTCACGTCGCATATTTTCAATAAAGGCAAAACTTGTGCCACCACGCCCGCTTATGTCAAAAGTCTTTATTCCCAGCCCAATTCCTTGTTTTATAGTATCTTCAATCATTCCAAATCCAACTTCTTTTAAAATAATTGGAATTTCTATATTTTGGACAAATTCTTTTAAATTGTTTTCCCATTCGTTAAAATTTCGGATGCCTTCTGGCATAATCAATTCCTGCATTAGATTTACATGAACTTGTAAAAATAATGGATTTAAATCCTTTATAGCGGCAATTCCAGCTGTATAATTTTTATCAATTCCAATATTTGTGGCAAGCTGTAAATCTGGATTTTCCTTTTTTACAATATTAAATGAATCATCATCAGAATTTTTTAGAGCGGCACTATACGAGCCTGTTACGAACAGCAAATTGCATTCATTTGCAACTTTTGCCAGTTTTTGATTAATCTTTTTCGCATTTTCGCTTCCGCCTGTAATTGCGTTAATAAAAAATGGAAATTCAAAATCATGGCTTGCAAAATGAGTTGATAAATCAATTTCATCCAGATTATATTTTGGAATGGAACTATGAATAAGTTCAACATCGTCAAAGCTGTTATATTCACTTTCATGTTCCAATGCATACTTGATATGATCATCTTTTCTATTTTTCATATTTCTCCTATTTTTATTTTTAATTAATATATCATATATTTTGATACATAAAGGAATTAGTGAATTGAATTCCATTTAAATAATGAAATTATTAAAAAACCTGATATTTCTAAATAATAAAAATATAATTTTAATAAATTGACGGAGCTTTTATTTGTTTAGCTGCGACTGTTTGACGACTGAAAGGAGGAGTTTCGAAGTTGGGCAAATAAAAGTCGGAGTCTAGCCATAGGTGCAGGATTTGCGGCAATGAGCAATCCTGCTAAAATAAATAAAGGAAAGATATTTATTTTAATGATATAAAGATAAATTTATAAAATTAACATTTTTTATAATTTTTCAACATACAGCAATTCAATCCCAAATTTTTCCCATCTATCAATAATAGTTTTTGTATCATTTTTATTAAAGGAAAGGGCAATTCCGCAATCTCCACCGCCAGCACCGCTACTTTTGGCACAAATATCCAGTTTTTGGGCAGAATTTACTAATTTTAATAATTTTTGGCTATAGATATTTTCATTTAAGTTTTGAAGTAATTTCCCATTTTTATTAATGCATTTTTTTATCATTGGCTTATCTCCATTTTTCATGGCAATTCTCAAATCTTGTACGATATTTTCTACATTTTTTAAAAAGTTTTCATCAATGGAACTTTTTACAATGTTTATTAAATTACTAGAAATAGCAGGTTCTTTTGTCCATCCAACTAAAAAATTACAATTTAAATTATTTTTGTTAAAGTGAAGTTCAGAAATTTCGTAATTCCAGTTAGTTTTTAGAACACTTTCCAGAGTTTCGTTTTTGATTAATTCACTAATTTTTTTTCTATCAAAGGATTTATAAAAAATTAAGCTTTCGTAGGAAATACAGGCTATATCGCCCATAGATCCGTTATCTCCACGTTTTAGCAGCACATAGGAAGACAGCTTGAAAAGTGTTTCCTTTGAAACTTTTAGATTGTATAGGCTTAAAATGGATTTTATTGTTAAAACAACAACACTTCCACTTGAGCCGATTCCTAGTTTTTTGTTATCTATTTCCATTTTTCCATTAATTTCCAGATTAAAAGGCTTGATTTCCAAGTTATTTAACTTTAGATACTCAGTCATAACGGATATTGTTTCACAGATGAGTGAATAATTTTTGTCAAAATTTTGTGAAGCTTTTTTATCGAAAGCCGTTTTTTCAAGAGTTATAGGATAATCAAACATATCTGAAAAAATTGTATATTTATCAGCAAAATTTATTTTTGAAGTCATAAAAAGGTTTATGTTTTTTATGATTGCACTTTGCCCAGCTGTTAGAATGGAATATTCTCCAGCAATATAGAGTTTTCCGCAGGTTTGGTTAGTTATTATTTTATTTTTTGACATTTTTTTCTCTTTCATATTTTTACAGGTTTAAGTAATTGAGTTTATTTTCTAGCTTTTATAAAGAGATTATATCATAAAAAATCAGTATAGTAAAACCATTTAACACACAGTAAATTTTAAATTATATTTATAAATTTTTCACGGAAGATTTCTTGCTTTTTTTTTCTGATTTTAGTATAATTTTAAGGAGTTAAATATATGACTTTGAAATTTTGTTAAATGGGAAATCCTAAGAAATAGATTACATTTTGGGAATAAAGTTGGAAGTTAGATTTGAAAGATCAGAAATATAAAATAATCTAATTTCTAATATACTCTAAAGAAAAATTAAAAAAGTTATGTTATAATAAAAACAAATTATTTCTTGTAGAAGAAAAAGGGAAGATGAATGGATATAAATAAAAATTTGGATTTGGAAGAAATTCGGGAAAAAATTGATAGATTGGATAGCCATCTGGTGAAACTACTGGAAGAAAGGCTACATATTGTGCAGGGAGTGGCACAGTTTAAAAAATTAACTGGAAAGAAGATTTTCGATGAAAAACGAGAAAAGGAAGTTATTCAGAAAAACTTAGAAAGAGTTAAAAATAAGGAACTGAATCACTATATTGAGTTGATTTTAAAGGACATTATGGATTCCAGTAAAGAATATCAGAAGTTTAAAATTGGTATTTCAACTAGATATGTAAATGATTTGAAATTGGAAAATAAAAAGCTGGGATATACGGGGGTACCTGGTTCCTATGCGTACGAAGTACTAATGAACTTGCTTAAGAATAATAAAAATTCAAATATTTATAATATCGAAGAGAATAAAAATATTTTTCATTTTAATTCACATAAAGATTTGGTAGAGGCTGTACATACTAATCAAATTGATATTGCAATATTGCCGATAGAAAATTCCATCGTTGGAGAAGTGCGGGATAGCATTGACTTGATAAATACAAAAAATATCCACATAATTGGAGAAGTCAGACATAAGATTTCACACAACTTGCTTGGTATAAAAGGAAGTAAAATGGAAGATATAAAAAACATTTATTCTCATGAACAGGCTTTTATGCAATGTTCAGAATTTCTATCAAAGCATGAGTGGCATCTTAATCGAATGACAAATACTGCAATTAGCGGAAAATACATCGCATCAAAAGGTAAAAAGGAAAATGCCTGTATTGCAAATATGAAAACAAAAGAAGTATACGACTTGGAATTGCTGAAGGAAAATATTAATAATGAAGAAGAAAACTATACAAGATTTTTTATCATTTCAAATGAGGATATTGTAATTGATGGAAGCGATAAAATAAGTATAGTAACGAGTGCAAATAATGAGTCAGGAGCATTAATTGGATTATTGCAGATTTTTTATAAATATGGTCTAAATATGGTAAATCTGAAGTCACGGCCAAGAGTAAGTAAACCTTGGGAATATTATTTTTATATTGATTTTGAAGGAAATATGTCTAGTGAGAAAGTAAAAATGGCACTTGAGGAAATGAGAGAAAAATCTAATTATTTACAAATTCTTGGAAATTATAAGCTGTATAATTTAGAAATATAAATAAATTTACATTTTAAAATTTTTGATTTTAGCCTAGTTTTAAAGGAGTTTGAGAATAATGAGACTGGATAAATTTTTGGCAAATTCGGGAATTGGAACACGAAAAGAAGTCAAGGATATTTTAAAAAATAAGAAAATTAGTGTTAATGATATTTTTGTAAAAGATGGAAAAATTCAGATTGATGAAGAAAAAGATATTGTAAAATATGAAGATAAAATTATTTATTATAAGCCATTTGTCTATATTATGATGAATAAGCCCGCTGGAGTAATTTCGGCAACGGAAGATAATCATCATAAAACAGTTATTGATTTGTTGAATAATGAATACAGAACTTATGACATTTTTCCAGTTGGACGGCTGGATATTGATACGGAAGGCTTGCTATTGCTTACAAATGATGGAGTTTTGTCACATAATTTACTTTCTCCTAAAAAACATGTAGATAAGAAATATTATGTAAAAATAGCAAATTCTCTTAGCGATGATGATATAAAAATGTTGGAAAATGGAATAAAATTGGAAGAAAATTTTGTAACAAAAAAGGCAAAAGTTGAAATAATTTGTAATAATTCTGAAAAAAATGAAAATTTGGCATATATAACAATTTCTGAAGGAAAGTTTCATCAAGTGAAGAGAATGTTTAAAGCTGTCAATAATGAAGTTCTTTATTTGAAGCGAGTAAAAATGGGAAGTCTTTTGCTGGATGAAAAATTGAAACTTGGAGAATATCGGGAATTGACAGAGGAAGAATTGAATAATTTGAAAGTTTAATTTGCAGAAAGAAGGAAACAATAAAATGGAAAAATTTGGATTATTAGGAGAAAAATTGGGACATAGCTATTCAAAGGAAATTCATGAAATTTTTTTTGAGCTGACTGGGAAAAAAGCAAGCTATAAGATGATTGAAAAGGAGATTGGTGAAATTGGGGAATTGATGGAAAGCATAAAAAATGGCGAATTTAATGGTATTAATGTTACAATTCCTTATAAGTTGGAAGTTATTAAATATTTGGATGAAGTATCAGAAACTGCTAAGAAGATTGGGGCAGTGAATACGATAACATGTCGAGATGGCAAGCTGATTGGAGACAACTCTGATTATTTTGGATTTTTGAAAACTTTGGAATTAAATGATATTGACGTAAAGGGTAAAAAAGTGCTTGTGCTTGGAACTGGAGGAGCTTCAAAGGCTATTTACAATGGGCTGATTGACAGTGGTGCCGAAAATGTTTTTCTTGCTACAATTATTGAAAATGACCCCTTTAATGTGAGGGCGCAAGACAGGTTAATTCATTATTCAGCGATTGCAGGGCTTAGGGATATTGAGCTTATTGTAAACTGTACTCCAGTTGGAATGTACCCTGCAGTTGATAACTGCCCGCTTGAAGAAAAAAACTTAATTAATACAAATGCAGTGGTGGATATTGTTTACAACCCGAAAGAAACAGTTCTTATGATAAAATATAAGTTAAAGGGAGTAAAAGTGGCAAATGGACTAGTAATGCTTATTTCACAGGCAATAAAATCTGAAGAAATTTGGCATAATGAAGAATATAACAAAGAAATTATAAAAGAAATTCATAAAAGATTAGAAAAAAAATTATACAAATAAAAACAAAGTTGAGAAGAAAGGAAAATTTAATGTTAAAAAAAATAATTATAGGAATACTCATTTTTTCAAGTATTGGTTTTGCACGAACAAATAAGGAGATTATTGATGCAGGCAATGAAAAGCAAAAAACAATCTTTGACAAACACTTTAATTCATCAGCAGGATCTGGAACTATTGCCAATGCCGCCTATTCAGAAACAATGTCAAGCTTGTATAGTGAAAATCGTTCATATTTTGATAGGGAATTTGCAAGGCTTTCTGGAAATAGAAAATCTAATTTTAGAACAATGTATGCATATTATAGTGATTATGTAGTGGAATATCCAAAATTTCTAAAAAATGCATTTGGGAGTTTTCTTGCAGAAGCAGGAGAGTTCCAATCATATTCTTATACTAATACTTACCTTGTGTTGGAAACATTTAACTTAAATATGAATACTTATCTTGAAGCTGAAAAAGATGCTAAAACTGTAGATGCAAATATTAATGCCATCTATGACTATTTATATAGTGTGGGCGATAAAATTTCAAAAGAGGATTACAAGAAAATGTCGTCGGCTCAAATGAAAACGCTTGTAAATGAGGAGTATGACAAGCTGGAAAGATTGCTGGACGTAAGAGGGAATGAAGGAAAGGAAAAGAAAAAAGCTGCAGCAGCAGCAAAGTCGAGTTTGAAAAAGCTTAGAAAATCTTATGGAAACTACGACAAATGGTTTGATGATTATATAGATATGTCTGCATTATCTTATGAGAATAAAGAAAAATTAAAAAAATTAGCAAAATTTGAAAATATTTCAAATATTAAATTTATAATTCAATCGATTAGTAAAAAATCTGAAAATAAATAGTAAAACAGATTTCAAAAAATAACTTAAAAATTACAAATATTTTATTTAAAATCTAAGTATGTTTAGTTGTATTATATTAATAAGACATTTAAGTTATTATAAAGCTAAAAATTAAAATTTAAAAGATGAGAGGAGTCAAAATGAGTGAAAAAAATATAAAAAGTAATGAAGAACTAGAAAATAAAAAAGAAGAAAAAAATACTACCAACAGTATAAAACATCTTGATCTTACAATTTATAATGAACTTGATGATTTTGCTTCGGAAGTAATGGATGGAGATAAATTTATAAAATATATAGGAGCAAGAAGAGAATATTTATTTAAAGCTGAAGAGACTATAAAAAAATATTTGGGTGAAGAGTTTTTGAATGAGAAAGAAGGACACGAAAGAATAGAAACTTTTTCAGATTTTTATTATCAATATATGATAAAATATTCAGATTGCTATCTTTATGAATTTATGGCAAAAGGTTACACTGACGGATTTAGGGAATTGCTTCAAAAAAAAGGTATAGATCCTGACAGTCTTAATGTAAATTGGGAAAATATCCGTTCTAAAGAGCTTGAGTATGATGAATCGCTTGTGGATATTTTATATTCAATTATAAATTATGATCTTGAACACCGTGGATACTCTATTTTTGGAATAAATATGGGATATGAATCAACATTGTATTTCATTGTTCCGCAAAAGACATTTTCAAGAATTGACAACGAGCCTGAATTATTTACTATTTTTGATATTGGATTTTTAGAAACAATCTATAACGAAATTTATGAAGTGGTAGGAAATCTTGGGGCTGAAAATGTTAGAATTGGAGATTTTCTAGAAAAACGAGGAAATGAGTATTATACTTTATTTGCTGACGCAAGTAAAAATGTCATAATTGAAAATATTGATGAAAATGATGAGTCAAAAGTGAAAATAATTTTGTAAAAAAGGGAGCAAAGAATGATAAATTTTGAAACTAAAGATACAATGCTGCTTTATAGTCTTGTAAATATGAAGTTGCGTGATGAATTTTTAGATTTAGATGATCTTGTAAATTATTATGGTGTTGATAAAAAGGAACTTTTAGATAGATTTTCAGATGCTGGATATGAATATGTGGAAGGGGAAAATCAATTTAAAAAAATATAATTTTAGAAAGTAAAAATTAAAAATTCTATGAAAAAAGGTAGATAATATATGAAAAATATAGTATTGATTGGGATGCCTGCCTGTGGAAAAAGTACAATCGGGTACTGGCTGTCAAAAAAAATTGATTATCCGCTTCTGGATGTGGATAGATATTTAGAAGAAAAGGAAAATAGGATTATTTCAGACATTTTTTCAAATGAAGGGGAAGAGTATTTTAGAGAGCTTGAAACAAAATATTTGAAGGAATTATCGGAAAAAGAGGGAATTATTATTTCGACAGGCGGTGGGGCTGTTAAAAAGAAAGAAAACATTGATATTTTGAAAGAAAACGGAATTGTTGTATTTCTTAATAGAACAATTGACGACATTTCGAGAGAAAACCATAGGAATAGACCTCTTTTACAGAATACTGATAATATTCAGAAACTGTATGATGAAAGAATAAAGCTGTATAGGCGGTATGCTGATATTATTATTAAAAATGATGATAATATAGATGTAATTGTCGACAGGATAATTACTGTATTAAAGGGGAAAATTTTATAAAAAGATGGATGGGAAAATAATAATGAAAAAAATATTAATTATAAACGGGCCTAATCTAAATTTTCTCGGAATCAGGGAAAAAGGTATTTATGGGAATGATGATTATAACAGCATTTGTAAATACATAAAAGAAAAATTTGAAAATGAAGATGTAAAAATCGAGATATTGCAGTCAAATTCTGAAGGAAAAATTATAGATTTTTTGCAGTCAGCATATTTTAATAAAGTTGATGGGATTGTAATAAATCCTGGAGCGTATACTCATTACAGCTATGCAATTATGGATGCGATAAAATCTGTATCTATTCCTGCTGTGGAGGTTCATTTGAGCAATATTCACGAAAGAGAGGAATTTAGAAAAATTTCTGTTACAGCTCCTGCCTGCATTGCCCAGATTTATGGTAAAGGTAAGGAAGGATATGTAGAAGCTGTGGAATTACTGATAAAGTACGAAAATTAAGTAAATAAAAATTATATCTTTAAGGAGATTCCAAAAATGGAAGAAAATAATAAAAGTGTCGAAATATGCAGAACAGCATTGAAAATGTCAATTTCTTCACGTGATGAGGAAAAAAAATTGATGCAGGATTACAAAAAAGCTGGTATAAAGACGGCCGCAGTAAATGTTGGTGGTGCAATGCCGCAATCACGTTTTAAATTTATAGAAAGCGCCTTAATGGCAGCCAAAAGAAATAATCTAATTCAAGACGTGCATGCTCACGATGGTGCGGTAATCGGTGCAATGCGGGAAGCAATGAGCCAAATTGAAGCAATTATAAACGGTCTTAGTGTCGGTGGAAAAATTGGACTGGCAAGAGAAGGGGAACATCTGGCTGTAGCAATATTTTTAAGTGTTGGAATATTACAATTTAATGAAGTGATAACTTCTGTTGCACATCGTTCAGTTTCAATACTTGAAAACGAAAAATAAAATTAAGGAAAGGCTTATTATGGGAAAGAAATTTTTTGATGAAATAGAACTATTTTTATTTGATATGGATGGATTATTGTTTGATACAGAAACTATTTATGTGGAATATGGACGTGAAGTTGCTAAAGAAAAAGGATACATAATAACAAATGACATTGTGGAAAAAACTACAGGTGTTACAAATGACAAAGCAAGAATATTGTTTAAGGAAGCATTGGGTGAGGAATTTCCGTATGATGAAATGATGGGAAAAGTTAAAAATTACATACTGGAAAAAGGACTAAAAGGCGAAGTTCCCCTAAAATTAGGAGCATTAGAATTGCTTGAATTTTTAAAGAAAAATAATAAACAGATGATTTTAGCTACTTCATCGGATTTACATCTGGCAGAGGCATTAACAGAAGGAAAAGGTATAAAAAAATATTTTTCCCATTTAGTGACAGCAGAAGATGTTGTTCACGGGAAACCTGATCCGGAAGTATTTCTAATAAGTGCAAAAAAAGCTGGGGTATCTCCTGAAAAAACAGTTGTATTTGAAGATTCGTTCAATGGAATAAGAGCGGCTCATGCAGCTGGGACATTTCCAATTATGGTGCCAGATAAGTTGAAACCAACAGAGGAAATTGAAAAATTGGTTTATAAAAAGTTTGATAGCTTAATGGAAGTGCTTGATTACTTTGAGGGGAAGTAAATTACTAAAAATAAAATAGAAATTGATTAATAGGAGTTATTTGTGACAAATAAGATAACTCCTATTTTTTTGTGAAAATTATTTTATTAAAAGATTTAAATCAATTGAAAAAAAATAGTAAATATAGTAAAATGAATAGTAAAAAGATAAAATTTTAGTAAGGTAAATTTTTTAGTTTTTATGGTTCAGTTTTTAAAAAAGTAAGAAAATTCTAAAAATTTAGGAGGAATGAAATATGGAAAATAATACTTTTGTAATTGTGGGAACGCAGTGGGGAGATGAAGGAAAAGGTAAAATTATTGACGTACTCTCTCCAAAAGCGGATTATGTAGTTAGGTTTCAAGGTGGTAACAATGCTGGACATACTGTCGTTGTAAATGATGAAAAATTTATTTTGCATTTATTGCCGTCTGGAATTATTAACTCGGCTGGAAAATGTATAATTGGAGCTGGAGTTGTTGTTGATATTGAAGTATTATTGACGGAAATTGATGAACTTGAAAAAAGAGGAAAAAAGCTGGATAATTTATTTATCGATGAAAGAGCACACATAATAATGCCTTACCATATCGAAATTGATAAGGCTAAGGAAGAAGCTATGGGTGAAAATAAAATTGGTACGACTCAAAGAGGAATAGGTCCTTGCTACATTGATAAAATCGCAAGAAATGGAATTAGAATTGGTGATTTACTAGATCCTGAAAGATTTAGGGATAAACTTACTTGGAACGTGAATGAAAAAAACGATATGCTGACTAGATACGGTAAAGGAACTTTTGATTTGGAAGAACTTTACGAAAAATTTATGAAACTTGCTGAAAAAATAAAATTTAGAATAATTGATGCGGTTGTAGAAATCAATGAAGGCATTGAAGATGGAAAAACAGTACTTTTTGAAGGAGCTCAAGCGTTAATGCTTGACATTGACTACGGAACTTACCCTTATGTAACTTCATCATCGCCAACATCTGGCGGAGTAACAGTCGGAACAGGAGTCGCTCCAACAAAAATCTCAAGAGTGCTAGGAGTTATGAAAGCCTACACAACAAGAGTGGGAGAAGGGCCTTTCCCAACAGAGTTAGAAAATGAAGACGGGGAAACTTTACGAAAAGTGGGACACGAATTTGGAGCAACAACAGGACGTCCAAGAAGATGTGGATGGCTCGACTTGGTAATAGCAAAATATGCAGTTCTGATTGACGGATTGACAGATATTGTGTTGACAAAACTAGATGTATTGACAGGATTTGAAAAAATAAAAGTGGCTGTAGGTTATGAAATTGACGGAAAAGTATATCATTCTTATCCTGGAAACTTGAGAAAATCCAAAGACTTGAAAATAATTTACGATGAATTAGATGGCTGGAAAGAAGATATTACGCAAATAAAAAATTATGAAGACTTGCCAGAAAATTGTAAAAAATATATTGAATACATTGAGAAAAAATTGAAATGTAAAATCTCCATGATTTCAGTAGGGCCTGAAAGAAGTCAGAATATTTATAGATATGATTTGGGAGAGTTTGTGAAGTAATTTTTGAAAGTTGGAGGAAATTATTTAAGAAATGAAGTAAATTAAAAAGATAAGATTTTAGAATTTAGAAAAAGACTTTTGGATAGAAATAAGAATTTTATAAAAGAAAAGCAAGATATTGAATTTGAGAAAAATTACAAAATAAAAAATTTGAATAATGAAATGGAGAGATAAAATGAAAATAAGAAAAATAATGTTGATGACAATGATAGGAGCATTTTCTGTGTTTGGATTTTCTTGTAGTAAAACAGGAAACGAAAAAAAGGATTTAACAATGTCAAAAGAAGCGAAAGCTGGGAAAAAAGCAGAATATAAAAAGATAACTTCAGATGAAGCTAAAAAGATGATGGAAACTCAAAAAGTTATAGTTGTAGATGTTAGAACTTTGGAAGAATATAACGAAGGGCATATTCCAAATGCGATTTCTGTTCCATTGGAAACTATTGAAAATGAAGCAGAAACAAAATTGAAAAATAAAGATGCTTTAATTCTAGTTTATTGCAGAAGTGGAAGACGAAGCAGGGAAGCAGCATTAAAATTGATTGAAAAAGGTTATACAAACGTGATTGATTTTGGTGGAATAAAAGATTGGAATGGGGAAGTTGTGAAATAATGCAAGCAGGAAAGAGAGCGTTATTGATGAACGATAAAATATAAAAAGATTATTTGAAAAAAGAAAGGAATGAGTAATGAAAAAAATATTAGTAGTGTTGATGTTGGCTGTAGGAGCAATTTCATTTTCAGCTCCAGCACAAAATGGTAAAAAGTCTAAAATTGATAAAACTGTGAATGAAAGTACTGCTCAAAATTTATCTTTTAATACGATTACATTGAAATTAGTTGGAACTAGAGTTTCAAAAACTGATAAAAATAAAATAGAATTGGAATATGAAAATTTTAAGGCAACTGGAAATAATAAAAAAGTTTATACAGAAAAAGACTTTCAAGTAAATGGAAAAAATCCAAAAATTATTATAAATAAAACAATTTCCACTGCAATGATGGAAAATTTTATTAATAGTGATGAAGAAATTTCTATAATAGGATTTTTAGAAAATAATGAAGGAATCAAATTTAAGCCCTTTGATTTTAGTTTTAATGTAAATAAAGATGAAGTAAAAAAGATTTATTTTAAGGATGGGGCAATTTACATTTGGGATAATTAGTTACTAGAAAGTTTTGTAAATTAAGATTTTGTGTATATGAAGGAGAATTATGAATAAAATAGTAATTATATTATTTGGGATTTTGAGTATTTTATCATATTCTTCCGAAGCTCAAATAATAACATGTTGTGAAAATTGTTATCGTAAAAACTCAAAAATAAAAAATAAAAATTATGATTGGGATATATTAGGTACTGGATTTAACTGGAATTTAGATTCAGAGTATAAATTACAGGAAAAATAAATCAAATCAAGTAGGAGGAAATGGGAAAATGGAAAATATGAGTATATATTCAAATCCGTTGGCGGAGAGATATTCAAGTAAGGAAATGTTGCATATTTTTTCACCTGAGTTTAAATTTAGAACCTGGAGAAAGTTGTGGATAAATTTGGCTGAGGCTGAGAAGGAACTTGGGCTTGATTTTATTACGGATGAGCAGATTGAAGAACTTAAAAAATTTAAGGATGATGTGGATTTTGAAGTTGCGGCAGAATTTGAGAAAAAATTGAGACACGATGTGATGGCTCACGTTCATACTTATGGAGAACAGGCGAAAAATGCAAGAAAAATCATTCACTTGGGAGCGACAAGTGCGTATGTTGGGGATAATACTGATTTGATTCAAATTAAGGAAGGACTTTTAGTTATTAAAAGAAGAATGCTTACTTTGATTGAAAAAATGAGAGATTTTGCATTGGAATATAAAGACTTGCCTACTCTAGGATTTACGCATTTTCAGGCGGCACAGCTTACAACGGTTGGTAAAAGAGCGACATTGTGGCTTCATTCTTTGCTTCTTGATTTTGAAGAGCTGGAATTCAGACTTGAAAACTTGAGATTTAGAGGAGTTAAAGGGACTACTGGTACACAGGCTAGTTTTAAAGAGTTGTTTGAAGGAGATTTTGAAAAAGTAAAACAGTTGGATGAACTGGTTACTGAGAAAGCTGGATTTGGTAAAAAACAAGGTGTTTCGGGGCAAACTTACGATAGAAAAGTAGATGCACAAATTTTAAATTTATTGTCGAATATTGCTCAATCTTCTCATAAATTTACGAACGATTTTAGATTACTGCAGCATTTGAAGGAACTAGAAGAGCCATTTGAAAAAAATCAGATTGGTTCAAGTGCGATGGCTTACAAGAGAAATCCGATGAGAAGTGAAAGAATTTCATCACTTGCCAAATACGTGATTTCAAGTTCACAAACAGGAGCATTAGTTTTTGCAACACAATGGTTTGAAAGAACATTGGACGATTCGGCAAGTAAAAGACTTTCGATTCCACAAGCATTTTTAGCGGTGGACGCAATTTTGATTATTTGGCTTAACATTATGGACGGAGTTGTCGTTTATCCAAAAGTGATTGAAGCAAATATTCAAAAGGAATTACCATTTATGGCAACCGAAAACATCATTATGGAATCAGTAAAAAAAGGAATGGATAGACAAGAAGTTCACGAAATTATTAGAGAACTTTCGATGGAAGAAACAAAGGAAATTAAATTGAACGGAAATCCTAACAGACTAATTGACAGAATTATAAAAGACGGTAGATTAGGACTTAAAGCAGAAGATATGGAAGGAATCTTGGTTTCAGCTAATTATACTGGATTTGCTGGACAGCAGACTGAGGATTTTGTGAAGAATGAGATTAATCCGATTTTGGATAGATACAAGGATGAGATTCTTGAGGATAGGGAGGAATTGAGGGTTTAATAAAAAATGAAAAAGAAAAAACCTCTCACAAGAAGCCAGAACATGGCAAGAATAAAATCTAAAAATACTAAACCTGAAATATATATCCGTAAATTGCTTTATAAAATGGGATATAGATACAGGGTTAATTATTCGGAGCTTCCAGGAACGCCTGATATTTATATTTTGAAATATAATACTGCAATATTTGTAAATGGATGTTTTTGGCATAGGCATGAAAATTGTAAAATTGCAACTTTTCCTAAGACGCATGCTGAATATTGGGAAAAGAAGTTTAGGAGAAATGTAGAGAGGGATATTGAGGTTCGTGAGAAGCTTTTTGAGATGGATGTTAGTGTTATTACAATTTGGGAATGTGAAGTTAACAGGATGAGAAAAAATGAGGATTGCAGAAGTATTTTCTGAATTTTTGACAGAAAAAGGAATAAAAATGGTATTGAAGGAAATAGGAGAATATTAGTATATTTATGAGATTGAAACTGGATATTACTTATTACCTTTATTTGTTGGAGGTGAAACTACTGATAAAAAATGTCAGTGAGCCTTAATATTCATCTTTTTACGAAAAATTATTTTCCAGAAGGAAAATTATATATTCAAAAATTAACAGGAGAACCGCTTTATAATGCAATTTGGATAAATTATAGAAACTGGATAAATAATGACTATAAAAAGTTGTGTGAAAATATTTGAATAAAAAATAAATTTTAAAGTATTAGAAACATGAAAAGATCATTGGGAAAGATAAGTATTCAGAATTAGAAAGGAAGAAGGTTTAATGGGAATTAAAGAGAAAAAGGAATTAAAAAATTGAATACTTTACAAGTAAAATTACAAAGTGAAATTGAAGCTATATATTTTTTCTATTTACAATGGAGAAAGTGTATAGTTTTTTATTTTAATAAAATATGCTATAATTTTATAAAAATTAAATGAAAAGAGATGATAAATTATGACTAAAAAATTTAATTACAAGCCATTAGTTGAATATACAGATTATGCTGGGAGAAAATATATTAAACCTGAAAAAGCAGGAGATTTAAAGGAAGATATGGAGCTTTTTAGAAAAAATGGACAGAATGCACGAAAGATTTTTACTGAAATAGCCAAATCTGTGGAGGAAAATGTGGAGGGATTTCATTTGCAGAAAGTTAGCAGCTGGATGAATCAAGGACAGGTTGCAAGACCTTATCTTTGGGTGTTTTTGAAGCAGGATGGAGATACTGAAAATGAATCTGGAATTGCACTTAGAGTCTTTAAAAATGAGAAAACTAAAAAAGTGGGAATTTCGATGGAAGTGAGTTTTGTTGAACGTAAAATTGGGGAAAATACTCTTGAAAGACAGAATAAGGTTTTAGACTTGCCAATTAAGAAGCCACTTTATTATTTTGTGCAGTTTTCAAAAAGTAAGGAAAACTGTATGCTGGATAGAATTGAAGGAAGTGAAAAAAATAGGGAAAAATTACTTGAAGATATGAAAGAGAAAAATATCAGAAAAGTGCTTGTTAAATTTGATGTGGAAGAAATTGAAAAATTTGAAAATCTTGAAGATTTGACAAAGGAATTTTTAAAAGGCTTTAAATTACTGATGCCATTTTATTTAAAAACGAAAGAAATTTAGGGAGTGATAATTTTGAATTTAAAAAAATTGTTAAAAATATTTGGGTTGTTAATTTTGACAGGAAATATTGTGAATGCAGAATATATAAAAAGAAATGGTGAAATTTATTATCGGGACTGGAGTGAAGAAAAGACAAGAATATTAAAAAATATAGATAAAAAATCATTTGAAATATTGGAAAATGATTTTGCAAAAGATAAGAATAATATTTATTATCAAGGGGAAAAGATTGAAAAAATAGATCCTAAAAATGCTAAAATATTTGGAAGCCATTTTGTGAAGGATGAGAAAATTGTTTTTGATGCTGATGAAAAAAAGGAATTGAAAGATGTAGATACAAAAACACTTAAATCAGTTGGAGATTATTATTTTAAAGATAAGAACAATGCTTATTTTGATATGAAAAAAATTGATGAAAAAGTTGATTTGGAGACGTTTGTTTATTTGGACTATTTTTATGCAAAAGATAAGAATAATCTGTATTTTTATGGACAAAAAGTGAAAGGTGTAAGTCCGAATAATTTTAATTTTTTGACTTTGTTAAGCAGTGTTCCTGATAACATAATTAAAAGCGGGAATGATTTTTATCTTGTTTATGAAAATGATTTGAATGAAAAAATATATGCGAAAAAAATGGATTTTCCAATTGACAAGGATACTTTTGAAAGTTTTTCCATGAGAGTTTATAAAGATAAAAATAATTTTTATTATTATGATGAAACTGATGATATAAAAAAAGGAAAAACGCTTATTAAATTTAAAAATGAGGCTGATATAAAAACACTTAAATTTTTGAAGGAAAAAAATGGTGAAAAAAGTGATGAATATATAAAAGATGAAAAGAATGTCTATTATGTGGATGAAGAAAATGTAGAGATAAAAAAGATAGAAAATGCTGATTACAAAACGTTTCAAATTATCGAATACTTATATGCAAAGGATAAAAACAATGTTTATTATCAAGGGAAAAAGTTAAATAATGTTAATCCAAATTACTTTAAAATTGTAGACAATGAAATAAAATATAATAATGAGTTTTATAAAATTGATGACAATATGAATCTTATAAAAATAGAAAGAGAATAAAAAGTTGAAAAAGTATTTTATTTAATAAAAATTAAAACTTATAAAATAAGGAGTAAGTGCATGAAAAGAAAAAATTTATTAAAAATATTAATTTTATTTATCCTAGCAGGAAGCATTGCAAATGCGGAATATTTAAAGGAAAATGGGGAAGTTTATTATGAAATGCCATATCTTGAAATTAAGTTGAAAGTGAAAGGTGCGGATGCGAAGACTTTTGAGAATGTAGGAGAAGATAAAATGGAAACAATTGGATTTTTTGGGAAAGATAGCAAGAATGCTTATTTTCTTGGAAAAAAGATAAAAGATGTTTCGCCTAAAGAATTTGAGATTTTGGATACAAAATATGTGAAAGATGACAAAAATTTGTATAAATTTGAAACTGATTCGTTTCCTTATTTTTCAAGTAGTGAAATAAAAACGAGAAAAGTTTCGATTGACGGACTTGATGTGAAAAGTTTTAAAGTTTTAGAGAACGATAAAGATTCCTACACAGATTATTATGTAGATAAAAGCAATGTTTATATGGATAAAGATAATCTGAAAAAAATAACAGGAGCGGATAGGAATTCTTTTGAAATTTTAGGATATTCTATTGCTAGAGATAAAAATAATGTTTACAACGAAGGAGAAAAGCTGGAAAATGTAGATATTGCAAGTTTTAAATATTTTGACTATGGGATAGCGAAAGATAAGAATAGAGTTTTTTATATTGATAGGCATAAAGACATTGAAAATGCAGATGCAAAAACTTTTGAGAGAATGGGAGAGAGCTACTATTTTAGGGATAAAAATAATGTTTTTGCTTTAAAAAATGATTATTCTGACTCTAATTATAATTCTGGCTTGGAAGTGTTGAAAAATATTGATAGGAATAGTTTTGATATTTTGAATAATGAAATTGGGAAGGATAAAAATGGAGTTTATTATTTTGGGGAAAAAATAGATGGGATTCCTTCAAATAATGCTAAAATTGTTGAAGAATTAGGAGATAACGACTATATTCTTCAAAGTGGCAATGACCATTATTTGATGACTGTAAATGAAAAGGATTCAGATAATAATGAAAGATTTGAAATAAAGAAAATAGATACCTTGGATATTGATTTTGATACATTTAAATATTTTGAGATGTCTGATTTGTATAAAGATAAAAATAGTTTTTATTATCATTCAGATAATGACTTGAAAAAAATTAAAAGCGATATTGATGTTAAAAATGCTGAAAAAATGATTAAATTGCGTGATTTTATAAAGGACAAAAATAATATTTATCATTTTTCTGATGGAAAACTTGAGAAAATTAATTTGAAAATCGATGTAAATAATTTGGAATACTTGGATGATGGAAATTCTACTTTTAGTAATTATTTGAGAGATGGAAAAAATGTTTACTTTGTGAATGATGAAGATGGAAAAGTAAAGATTGTGAAAAATGTTGATAAAAACACATTTAAAGCTGTAAACGGAAATTATGGAGTGGATAGTAAAAATGTTTATTACTTGGGAGAAAAATTGGATTTTGTAGGACTAGATGGGCTTAAAATCTTTAATGATATTTATTTGAAAGATAAGAAGAATGTTTATGAAATTTCTATAAATAATAACGATAAAGTTAAAATAAAGCCGATTAAAAATCTTAATATTGATGTTGTGACTTTTGAAAATATTTATGAAGGATTTTATTATAGAGATAAAAATGCTATTTATTATGTGGACACAGATGAAAATAGTGAGAAGAAAACTTTAAAAATATTGAAAGGAGCAGATCCATCTACATTCGAGCTTGGAATTATTTCAATAGATAAAAATAGTGTTTTTATTGAAAATCAAAAATTGGAAGGTGTGAGTTCCAAAGGGTTTGAAATATTAGATAATGAGTTTAATTTTGTGAAAGATTATAAGAATGTTTACTATTTGGATAGAGAAAGTGATGGAATTACTTATAAAGTGGAAGTTTTAGATACAAAAGGAGTTGATATTCCGAGTTTTGAATTTTTGGGGGATTTTTACAACAAATATTACAAAGATAAGAATAACATATATTTTTTGAACGATAGAGATGACAAAATGAAACTTGAAAAATTGAATTATGCAGATCCAAAGACATTTGAAATTATTAATGGTAATTTTGCAAGAGATGATAAAAATCTTTATATCTTTGGGTACAAAGTGGATGGAATTGATCCAAAGACATTTGAAGCATTGAACTATGAAATGATAAAAGATAAAAATGGAGTATATTTTTTGGAAAATATTTCAGAAGAAAATGAAAATTCAGAAATAAAAACTAGAAAGTTGAACTTAAAAGGATTGGATTTAAGAAGTTTTAAAAAAATTGATGATAGCGATTATTATTTTAAAGATAAAAATAGTATTTACTACGAGGATTCTGGAAATTTACATAAAATAGAAAATGTTGACTTGAAAACATTCAAAGACTTGGATTATAATTTTGCAAAAGATAAAAATAATATTTATTATAAAAATAAAAAATTGAATGGAATCGATGCAAAAACTTTCGAAAAAATTAGTTCCAATATTGTAAAAGATAAAAATGGACTGTATTTCTTAGAAGATATTGAAAAAGAAAATGAAAATATAGAAATAAAGACTCGAAAAATAAATATAAAAGGATTAGATTTAAAAACTTTTGAACATATTGATGACTATTATTATAAAGATAAAAATAATGTTTATTATGAATCAGATAATAATCTTTATAAAATAGAAAATACTGATTTAAAAACTTTTGAAATTTTAGATTCAAGTTATACTGGTTATGGTAATTTCTCAAAAGATAAAGATTATATTTATCTAAATAATAAGAAATTAGAAGAAATAGATGCAAAAACTTTTGAAAAAATGCGGGCTAATCTTATAAGGGATAAAAATGGTATTTATAAAATTGAAGAAGACGAGGGAAAATACAAATTTAAAATAGTTCCAATCAATATAAAAATTGATTTCAAAAATCTAAAAAACTTAGATTTGGGATATTTTAAAGATAGCAAAAATGTTTATTATTTTGACGTGGATAAATTTGAAAAAATAGAAGGGGCAGAGGCTAGTTCATTTGAAAAAGTAGAATATGCTGGTTTTTACAAAGATAAAAATTATGTCTATTTTAACGGTAAAAAGATAGTTGGAATGGATTTTAAAGATATTGAAAATAGAGATGAGGAATGGTCAATTATAGAACTGGAGGGAACGTGGATAAAATACAAAGATAACGTTTACTATAAAGGAAAAAAATTAAAAGGAATCAGCTCTGATAATTTTAGTTATTTTGATGGCGGATTATGGTATGAAATAATACTATCTGATAAAAATGGTGTTTATAAATTTACTGAAACTGAAGATAACAAAAAAACAATAGAAGTAACTCGATTGGATAGTAAAGGCATTGATTTAGAAACTCTTGAAAGAATTTATTCGCCAATGGACAGTTCCTATTATTTCAAAGATAAGAATGGCGTTTATTTTATGGATGGAAATAAATTTGTAAAAATAAATGGAGCAGATAAAGACAGTTTTAGGGTAACAATGACTGGAAAATACGGAAAAGATAAGAATAACGTTTATTTCGAAGGGAAGAAAATGGAAGGGAAAAATCCAGTTGACTTTGAGGAGGAAATGGAGATTAAACAATAAAAATTATTTTATTTGAATTGTTAATAAATCAAAAACTTGAGAATAAAAAAGGAGAGTTGTTGTGAACATTAAAGGACATTTGTTAAAAATTCTGCTTTTGTTTATTTTGGTGGGGAGTGTTGTAAATGCAGGGTATTTTAAAGAGAAAAATAAAATTTATTTTATTGACACAGTGGAAGATTCTGAGAAAAAAGAAGTTGTGAAAAATATTGATTTTAGGACTTTTAAAATTTTTGAAGAGAATGATAATTTTGCGAAAGACAAGGATAATGTTTACTATAAGAATAAAAAGCTGGAAAATGTAGATGTGAATTCTTTTCAGATTGAAAATCCTTTTATTGTAAAAGATAAAGATAATGTTTTTTATATTACAAATAATGAAATTATAAAAATTAAAGGATTTAGTCCAGAAAAAAGTAAAGTTATTGTTCAGTTTTACGTACCAACTATACTAATTAATAAAAATGGTATTTATACTTTTGATAAATATGAAAATGGAGAAATTACGATAAAATCAATAAAACCTGCTAGAATAGATATGAATACTCTAGAAGTCGTGGACGGAGAAAACATGACGATGCTTTTCTACTTAAAAGATAAAAATAACGTTTATTTTATTAATTATAAAGAAAGTGAACAGAAAATTTCAGATATTGATGTCGAAAATGCAGAGGATGCGGGAAATGATAACTATAATATCGATATTGAAATAAAAAAATTAGAGAGTGCAGATAGCGGCAGTTTTAAAATAGATTCTATATACGGGAAAGATAAAAATAACTTATACTTTTTAAATAAAAAAATAACAGGTGTAAATCCTAAAACTTTTAAAGTTGTTGGCTCAAATAAACTTATTATCAAAGATGACAAAGGGGTTTATTATCTTGGAAGAGAAGAAGTGAAAAAAATTCAGAATGCCGATATAAATAGCTTTGAAGAAGTATCGAAAGAATATTATCGAGATAAAAATAATGTTTATTATTATGATAATTATGATGGCGATGTAAAAAAAGTTAAAGGGGCAGATGCAAAAACTTTTGAAGCAATAGAAGGCTATGCATTAGGAAGAGATAAAAATGCTGTTTATGACAAAGGGAAGATGATAAAGGGCTTAGACCCTGTGACATTTGAAGATTTAAACGGAGATTTTTACAAAGATAAGAATGGAGTTTACTACGAAGGAATGCTAATGAAAGGAATTGATTCAAAATCTTTTGAGCCATTCGCAAATTATACACATGTAAAAGATAAAAATGGAGTATATTCCTTTTATCAAAAAGAAAATGAAGTTGTTGTTGAAAAAGTTGAAATTTCTCCAGAAATTGATTTAAAAACTTTACAACCTATCGAAAATTATTCTGAATATTCAAAAGATAAAAATAACGTTTATTATCATTTCAAAAAAATAGAAGGTGCTGATATAAAAACTTTTGAACCTGAAGGGTATTCTATTGGAAAAGATAAAATGGGAGTATATTATGAAACTCGTAAAGTAAATGGAGTGGATGTAAATAGCTTTGAATATTTAAAAAATGATTTCTTTAAGGATAAAAATAATATTTATTATAAAAATAAAAAGGTAGAAATATTCAAACCTAAAAACTTTGAAGTAATAGACTATTCTTTAGTAAAACAAAATGAAGATTTGTACTATTTTACTGAAGATGAAAATAATAATACAAAATTTGTTCCATTAGAAAGTAAAAATGTTGATATTGATACTTTTCAAATTCTTGATGATGATTATGCAAAAGATAAGAATAATACCTATTACAAAGGTAAAATTTTTAAGGAAGCAGATGTAAAAACTCTTGATAAACATTATAATGAAAATGATAACGGATATAAAATAAAGGATAAGAAGAAAGTGTATAAAATAAAAGAATTAGACTAAATAAAATAGCTATGTTTATAAAAATGTAATAATTCAAATATAAAATATTAAAAAAATTTGCTAAAAAAGTTCTGGATGTATTTACAGTTTATAGGTTGTGTTATTTATACATCCAGTCCTGAATTTTCCTGAATTTCTGTTTTTCATTGTAGTTGACAGTTTTGTTACTAATATTCCGATAAATGATAATATTGCGAAGTAAATTTTAACCTTTTCTTATTCTCATTATGTTTTTTATATTTATTGTTATTTTTATTGAAAATAATTTTCTCTTAACTTCTCCTATTTTTATTCTGAAATATAGTACAGCCATTATATTAGTTTTATTTTAATTTTGTAGTAAGAATATTCATATTATCGCTATTATTCTTAATCTTTAATTTTTACTACTTTTTCCGAATTTCTGAGAATTAAGGTAGGAGATACAATAACTATTTTCTTACTTCTGTTATTATTTTTCATTTCTTCAAGTAAAAGTTTTGCTATTTCTACTCCTGTTTCCTCTATATCTCTATTTATTGCACTTATATTTATTCCTAATATTTCAAAATATTTATGATTGTCATAGGATACTATTGCTATGTCATCCGGTATTTTTAGATTTTTTTCTCTTATTGCTTGTAATGCTCCTAAAGTCATTTCATTATTACATATAAAGATTGCAGTTATTTTCTTATTTTTTTCAAGAATTTTTTTTGTGTTTTCATATCCGCTATCAAAGTGAAAATTCCCTTCATATATATTTTCTTCAGATACTTTTTGGTTTTTTTCCAACATTGCTTTTTTGTATCCTTCCAATCTGTTTAATCCATTTGTTGTAGAAAAAGGACCTGTAATTATCGCAATATTTTCATGTCCTGAATTAATTAGTGCTTCTGTTGCTAAATAACCACCTTTTATATCATCAAAAAATACTCCTGTAAATGTTTCATCAAAAATTTGTCTGTCAAATAAAACAAAAGGAATACCAGAATCAAGTAATACTTTTATATCCTTTTTTTTATGATGCTGAAGAGATACCGAAAGGATAATACCACTTGGTCTTTGCTCAATTACATTTTGAAATACTTTTTTTTCTTTTTTTATATTCTCATCAGTACTGTAAACAAGCATATGTAAATTATTTTTATCCATTATGTTAGAAATTCCTTTTATTATATCTCCAAAATATGAATTTTGAATATCTGGTATAATTACAGCTACTGTATTTGACTTATTGCTAGACAAGGAACGAGCGATTCCATTTGGTATATAATTTACCTCTTCAATAATTTTCAATATTTTTTCTTTTGTTTCTTTACTAACATAACCATTATTTGAAATTACACGAGATACTGTTGATTTTGAAAATCCTGATAATTTAGCTATTTCTTCTATTTTCATTATATTACTTCCTTAAATCATAAATATTATTTTTTTATATCAATTCATTAGCAAATATTACATTATATTTAACCATAGTAAATATTCAATATTAGTTTAGAACTTTCTATTTTTATATCTTTTATTTTTTGAAAATGATAAAATTATTTTCTAAATTTGATGCAATAGATTAATTTATGATATGTAGATCCTTTCTTAGTGTTCCTGTTCAAAAATATA
Source organism: Leptotrichia sp. oral taxon 879 str. F0557 (assembly GCF_000469385.1). Lineage (GTDB taxonomy): Bacteria > Fusobacteriota > Fusobacteriia > Fusobacteriales > Leptotrichiaceae > Leptotrichia > Leptotrichia mesophila. The sequence continues at coordinate 14,413 of NZ_KI271329.1, read as the reverse complement.
ATACCATGAATTTATTATTTATGCTATCTTTTTCTTTATTTATATAACTATACAGTTTTTTTATCAAATAATATTTTAATATTTATAATTGATAAAAAGAACACAATTTAAAGATTAAAATTTAAAGCTTAAAAAATCTATAAAATCGTGTTCCCTTATTTTGATATTTGTTATTTATACGTTATTTTATAATTCCTTTCTTTAAAATAACATTTGCATAAATAGCTTCTTCAGATGTGGCAATTATGGCGTATGCCTTTTTTGCTCTTTCATAAAATTCAAATCTTTCTACAAATTCAAAGTCTTTAAATTCTTCATGTTTTTCTAAAGTTTTTCTATAAACACTCCATACTTCAGGTTCTCCTACATACTCACTTCCTGTTTTCATTAATGAAACTGCACTTTCTACATACGTATCAAGGGGGAATATTTCTAGTATTGATTCTAGAAGTTCTGCTACACCGCTTGCATCTGATCTAATAAGTTTTTGTGCATGACTTGCTGCAGGAAAGTTTCCATCTCCTATCACAATTTCATCTCCGTGTCCCATTTCACATAATATTTTCAGTAATTCTGGACTTAAATTTTTAGGTATGTTTTTAAGCATTTTTTTACTCCTTCATTTACATATTTTTTATTTACCTATTTTTTTATAAATTGGTCCAAAATTTTCACATGCTCTGTAATCAGCACCTTCTTCATTCATGTCTCCAAAACTTGCCCAAACTTTAGGACGGAATATTCTGTCAGGATTTACATTGTGCATACATACTGGAATTCTAAGCATAGATGCTAGTGTTATCAGTTCATCACCTATATGTCCATAAGATATTGCTCCATGATTTGCTCCCCAGTTATTCATTACAGAATAAACATCTTTAAATGCTCCTTTACCAGTAAGTATAGGTGCAAACCAAGTTGTTGGCCAAGTTGGATTTGTTCTGCTATCAAGTGATTCATGAATATCTTTGTCTATGTCAATTGCATATCCTTCAGCAATTTGAAGTACAGGCCCTTGCCCTTTAACAAGATTTATTCTGCACATTGTAACAGGCATTTCTCCTTTTGTAAGGAAGCAAGAAGAGAATCCTCCACCTCTGAAATAATCATAATCTGCTGCAGGCCAGCTTGTAGATTTTAAGGCATTGTTAACTTCTTCTTCTGTAACTTCCCAGTATGGTTTCATAACTCGTTTACCATCTCTTATTTGATCTCCAGTTGCATCTAACGTAGCTGACCCTGAGTTAATTAAGTGAATTATTCCATTTTCAGCTTTTCCTGTCAATTTTTTACCTGTAACTCTTTCTACAGCTTCTGGACTCCAATAAGTTCTAACATCTGCAAATATTTGCGCAGTTCCAGTTAAAAGGTGTCCAAACAGCATAGATATTCCATTTAAAGCATCATTTTCAGTTGCAACTGTAAAAGCTTGTCTTATTCCATTCCAGTCAAAAGATGAATTTAATATAGCTTCAGAAAAATCACCATTAGGCATAAAATCTGTCCATTGTCTTTGTCCTTGGAAACCTGATACTATTGCATTATTTCCTTCAGATTCTTCAACAAATCCCATTTCAGCCAATTTAGGATTTCCAATCATCATGTCTCTTATTATAAGAGTCATTTTCACAACTGTCTCCCATTCTTTATTTTTAACTTCCTCTGTTCTAGAAACTTTGTTTATATCTAGTCCTTCTTTACAATGTTCTTTGACCCATTTCAAAGCTTTTTCATATTCTTCCTTATCGTAAATCTCATTTTGTATTCTTCTAGTAATTTCACTCATATCTTTGAATTCAGGACGAATTCCCAAATAATCTAGAAGGAATTCGCTATTCACCATAGATCCTGCTATACCCATGGAAACTCCACCTACAGATAAGTAAGATTTGTCCTTCATTGTTGCAACAGCCAATCCAGCTTTTGTGAATTTCAGCAATTTTTCTTTTACATCGTCAGGAATGGAATCATCAGATAAATCCTGTACATCGTGTCCATAAATTCCGAATGCAGGAAATCCTAGTTGTGCATGTCCTGCCAATGCTGCTGCAAGATAAACTGCTCCTGGTCTTTCTGTTCCATTAAATCCCCAAATTGCTTTTGGAATATCAGGTGTCATATCAATTGTTTCACTTCCATAGCACCAACAAGGTGTCACAGTTATTGATAATCCGACATTCTGATCTTTAAATTTCTGATTACATTTTGCTGCTTCAGAAAATCCTCCAATTGTTGTATCAGAAATTACGCATTCTACAGGTTCTCCACTAGGATGTCTTAATGTGGAAGAAATTAGCTCTGCAAGTTTTTTTGCCATCCCCATTGTTTTTTCTTCTAAAGATTCTCTAACCCCATTTCTTCTTCCATCAATAACAGGTCGAATTCCTACTTTAGGAAGTTCTCCTCTTAATCTGTTCATTAGTCTCACTCCTTAAATTTTTGTTTATTTATTTTCTTCCAAAAGGAAACATCTTTTTAGTAATATCTGGATTGTTTATGTTTTCTTTAGTTACAAGAATTGCTCCTGTGTCTATTCTTTTTTCAACTTTTTCACCTTTTGAAAGTTTATACAATTGTTGTACTGTTTGATATCCCATATTGTAAGGATCTTGTATAACTAGTCCTGAGATAACTCCTTTTTCAAGGAATTTAGCTAAATCTTCAGATGAGTCTATTCCTACTAGAGCTACTTTACCAGTTAACCCTTTTTCTTCTACTCCTTTAGCAACACCAAAAATAGAAGGTTCGTTTGTTCCATAAATTCCTGCAATATCTGGATTTGCATTGATAATATCAAGAGTTATTGCCAATGCTTTTGATTTATCTCCATCACTAAATTGTGTATTTAATATTTTAATATCTGGATATTTTGCCAATGCTTCCCTAAATCCAGCTTCTCTTTCTATAGCTGTTGTTGTTCCAGGATTATGAGATACTACTGCTACTTTACCTTTTCCATTTATAAGTTTTGCTAGTTGTTCTCCAGCCATTGCTCCTGCAACTTTATTATCTGTCGCAATAAAACTTGATGTAATATCACCTTTTACATTTGAATCAAATGTTACAACTGGTATTTTTGCATCCATAGCTTTTTTTGCTACTACTGCCAATGCATCTGGGTCAAGAGCCGCGATTCCTAACGCAGATACTTTTTTGTTAATTGCGTTTTCAACCATACCTACTTGTTTACCAATTTCAGTTTCTTTTTCAGGTCCAATAAAGTTTACTTCTACTCCTAATTCTTCTCCAGCTTTTTTAGCTCCTGCTTCTACTGATCTCCAAAATTCATGCTGATAACCTTTACTTACCAATTCAATTTTAATTTTGCCTCCAGAATTTGCTGCTTGTCCTGCTCCAGCATCTTTTTTGTCTTCACTTTTTCCACAGCTAAGAATCGCTGCAAATACTACTAAAAATAATAATAACCTTTTCATAAGAAATCTCTCCTTTAAATTTATTTTTTATTTTTTAAACTATCTATATATACTGCCACAAGTACTACTACTCCTATGGCAAATTGTTGCCAGAATCCTGATACATTAAGCATATTAAGCCCATTTTTCAATGTACTCATTATAAAGGCTCCTAGTATTGTTCCTAAAATTGATCCTGAACCTCCCATAAGACTCGCACCACCGATTACTACTGCGGCAACGGCATCCATTTCGTACCCTGTTCCTTCAGTAGGTTGTGCTGAAATCAATCTTGATGCAAGAAGAATTCCTGAAATAGCACATAGAAAACCACTTAATCCATATACAAATAATTTTATTTTATCTACATTTACTCCTGAAAGTTTTGAAGCAGCTTCGTTACTTCCAACTGCATAAGTATATTTTCCAATGACTGTTTTTTTCAGTACAAATGAGAATACTGCTGTTATTATAATTAGATAAATTACTGGATTTGGAATACCTAATACTGTTCCACCTGATAATTTATCAAAACCATCGTTTAATCCTGAAACTGGGATTCCGTTTGTTATTGCTAAGACAAGTCCTCTAGTAATCATCATTAAACCTAAAGTAGTTATAAATGGAGGCAGATTAGCTTTAGATACTAATAGTCCATTTATTATTCCACATGCTATACCACTTACTAGTCCTAAAATTATTGCTAGAATTGTAGGAATTCCAGCTTTCATTGCCATTCCCATTATAACTCCTGAAAAAGCTACAATGGAACCTACTGATAAATCAATACCTCCTGTTATTATTACAAATGTCATTCCTATAGCTATAATTCCAATGATAGCAGTCTGTAAAGCGATTGTCATGAAATTTGTTATTGAAAAAAACTGACTGGATGTTATTGAGAAAAATATTATCATTATTATTAAACTGGCAAATGTAACCAATTGTTGCATTATTTTATTCTTTTTCATATTTATTTATTCCTCCTGTCGCAAAATATAGTATTCTTTCTTCTGTTGCATCTTTTATATCTATTATATTACCTATTTTCCCTTCATGCATAATCATTACTCTATCACTCATTCCAAGTATTTCAGGTAATTCAGATGAAATCATTATAATCCCTGCTCCTGTTTCAACTAGTTCATTCATAAGATTATAAACTTCTCTTTTCGCTCCTACATCTATTCCTCTAGTAGGCTCATCAAATATCACTATTTTCTTATTTTGACAAAGCCATCTTGCCAATATAACCTTTTGCTGATTTCCTCCACTCAGATTTTTTGTGAATTGTTCTTTTGATGGAGTTTTTATTTTCATTTTTTCTATGTATTTCTTTGTTATATTTTCAGATTTATCTTTGTTTAAGACTGATTTATCTGATACTAAATTTAAATTTGCAATCATAATATTGTCTTCTATTGATAAATTAAGAAAAAGTCCATCTTTTTTTCTGTCCTCTGTCAAATATGCGATACCTAACTTTATTGCTTCCTTAGGATTTTTTATATGTACCTCTTTCCCCTCCATGAAGACTTTTCCACCTGATTTTTCATAGGCTCCAAAAATAACTTTTGCCATTTCTGTTCTTCCAGATCCCATTAATCCTGCAACACCTAAAATTTCTCCTTTTTTAACTGAGAAATTTATTGCCTTTACATGTTTTTTATATGACAAATCTTCAACTTCTAGCAAAGCTTCACCAATTTCAACATTTCTTGCAGGATATTGTTCAGTTATATCTCTACCTACCATCAGTTTTATTAAATCATCATTCGTTGTATCCTTATAATTCACAGTGTCTATATATTTACCATCCCTCATTACTGTTGCTCTATCTGCAATTATTTTAAGTTCTTCCATCCTATGTGAAATATAAATTATACCTACACCATCCTTTTTAAGATTTTCAATGACTTCAAAAAGTTTTTCAATTTCCCTGTCTGTAAGAGCTGCAGTTGGTTCATCCATAATCAATATTTTTGCATGTGTTGAAAGTGCTTTTGCTATTTCCACCATTTGCTGTTCTGCTACACTTAAATTCATTACCTTTTCCTCAGGTGATATTTTTAATCCTAGCTGATTCAGAATTTTTTGAGCTTCTTCATTTTGTTTAGTCTCATTTACAATCCCTTTCATCCCTTGGAATTCTCTTGTAATAAATATATTGTCTGCAACTGAAAGATGAGGAAGCAGGTTAAATTCCTGATAAATTATACTTATTCCATTTTCCTGCGCTTCTTTAGGATTTTTAAAATTTACACTTTTTCCATTGTAAATTATCTCACCTTCATCCTTTTGATATACTCCAGTAAGAACCTTCATTAATGTTGACTTCCCAGCACCGTTTTCTCCTAGAAAAGCATTTACTTCTCCAGCATACAAATCAATGTAAGCATGATCCAGAGCTTTTACTCCTGGAAAAGTTTTAACTATATTTTTCATTTCCAGTATTTTTTCAGCCATTTATTTTTCCTCCTTTCTTTTAGATTTATATTCTATTATTTCTACAGAATTTTTTACAATTTCTCTTCCTTCTTCTAAATTTTTAACAAGTCCAAGAGCAATAAACTGTGTTATTATATTTCCAAACGCTGATGCTTCTATTGGCCCTGCTTTAATTACTCTACCTGTTTCATCTGAAATTTCCTGACATAGGAATTTATCCTGTATTCCTCCTCCAATTGCTATAATTGAAGTAAATTTGTTTCCAACCAGTTTTTCTAATTCCTCTATACCCTTATTGTACTGTTTCTTTAAACTGTTGTATGCCACTCTTAGTAAATCTTCATTTGTTTCTGGAACTTCTTGCCCAGTTTCTTTGCAATATGCTTTTATTTCAACGTCCATCTTTTCAGCGTGTAAAAATCTTTCATTTTCTAAATCAACAAATGAAATCAAGTTTGATTTCTTAGCCATATTTCCAAAATCTGAATAATCTATATCAAGATTTTTTTCATTAAATATTTTTTTCAGCTGTTGCAGTATCCACAAACCTGGTATCATTTTCAGCACTCTTGCTTTTTTTTCTATTCCGCCTTCATTTACAATATTATTTTTAAAAGCTTCTTCATTTACAACGGGAACATCTGATTCAAAACCAATTATTGACCATGTTCCGTTTATTACATATAAAGAATTTTCTACTAATGGTGCTCCTGCTATTGCGGCTGCTGAATCATGAGATGCAGTCAAGATTACATTCAAAGGTTTTATTCCTAGTTCTTTCTGAATAGTTTCCTTCAATGGTGCAAGAACTTGACCTCCATGTTCTATATCTCCAACAATGCTTTCAGGAATATCTAACTTTTCAAATATTTTTTTGCTCCATTTCTTATTATCAATATTTACCATTCCGCTAGTGGAACTGATTGTATATTCCCACGATTTTTTTCCTGTAAGAAAATATGCAAATAAATTTGGCATAAATTGAAGCTGTTTTGCTCCTTTTTCAAGAACTTTTCTTTTATGTATATCATAAAATATTTGATAAACTGAATTAAAAGAATAAAACTGAACTCCTGTTTCATTAAATATTTCTTCAAGAGAAACTTTATTATGAACTTCTTCAAAAACCTGTTCTGTCCTTGTGTCTCTATAGCATATAGGAAGCGATAATAATTCTCCTCTTTCATCAATCCATCCGTAATCTACTCCCCAAGTATCTACACCTAATCCTAGAACCTCAATATTTTCACTAGTAACAATACTTTCCTTCGAAAATACTTTTTTTAATCCTTCTTTTAATTCATTGTATAAATAAGGGAAATCCCAATATTCATATTGATTTAATTTAACAGAGCAATTTTTAAATCTGTGCATTTCCTTCAATTCTATTTTCTTAGTATCCTCATTTAAAATACCCAAAACCAATCTTCCTGACGAAGCTCCGTAATCAAATGCCAGAACTGCTTTTTTTCCCAATGCAATCACCTACTTTATAGATTTTATTTGTCCGTATGTTTTAAATCTCTCAAGCATGCTGTTCATTTCGTTATCAGGTAATATAATAGGTTCTCCTATATTTCTCGCCTTTATATACAAATTAGAGATATACTCTACCTGAACTGTTATATTGAAAGCATTTGCTATATCCTTTCCAGCTGTTGTCAATCCATGGTTTGCGAGTATTACTGCAAGACTGTTTCCCATTGCCTTATAGGCATTTTCAGCTAGTTCCTTTGTTCCATACGAAGCATATTCAGCACATTTTACTTTTGTTGCTCCTGTTACAGCAATCATATAATCAATTGCTGGTAAATCTTGTCTCAAGCATGCTAATACTGTAGTGTACACTGGGTGGGTATGTATAACAGCATTTACATCTTCACGATTTCTGTATAAAATCATGTGCATTTCTAATTCACTTGAGGGTTTTAATCCTTCAATAAGTTTTTTGTCCAAATCAACTATTGAAATCATTTCTGGAGTTAATTCTGAGTAGTTTACTCCAGTTGGGCTTATTGCAACCAACCCTTTCTCTCTGTTAAAAATACTTACATTACCAGCTGTCCCGTTTGTAAGTCCTTCTGACAACAATTTAAGAGAATATTCAATTACTTGTTTTCTTTCTTTTTCAAGAATCATAATTTCCTCCTTTTATTTGTGGAATCGCTCCCAGTTTAATTTTTTGATTTTTTCCACAAATTACAATTTCTCTTTTTATTCATAGGAGCGTTCTTAGTTACCTATTTTACTTCTTTTTCAAGAATCAAAATTTTGTCATCTATTTATAGAAGCGTTCCTGATTAGCTGTTATCTTTCTTTTTTAAAATCATAATTTCCTCCTTCTATTTAATAGGAGTGTTCTCATTAAATAGTGTCTTTCGTAGCTTATTATCAATATAATCTAATTAATTAATTATATGAGAACGTTCCTATATATATCTTACTACTAATATAACCTATTTTTTAAAAAAGTCAATACCCTTTCTCACTTTTTTTTAATAAAAAATGATGTTTTGATTTAATTTTTTCAACATCATTTTTATATTTATTATTTATACTTGAAATTTTCTGCCTTGTTCTTGTCTCCACCAACATAAGTTGCTACTTTTGGATATGGACAAAATAGCTGTTCCTTATTTGAATCTGGATATTTTTTTCCAGCTTTTCCAACTAGACAATCTGGTGCCATATTTTCTTCAGTTCATTTTTCAATAGTTGTTAGCACATCAAAATTTTCCATCATAGGATATCTATCGCAACAATTTATTCTAGAAATCATGAATAAACGCTTGAAACTATCTAAATTTCGCATATTTTTGATGAATTTACTATATACTAATATAACAAAAAATCTATATTTTGAAGTTTTGAATACTTTTAAGAAAATATTTTTTGTGTTGTGAGATAATACATATGTGACAAGAATATACAAAAAAAGAAAGGTTTCTGATATAATGTAAGCCTACCAAAACCACATTAAGGAGAAACCTTTCATATGAGTAGTATATCAGAAATATTAAATAAAAATGATGTAGAGAAAATTAATTCAAAACATCATTTTTTTGTTACACTTTTATTGTTTATTCACATTTAAAACTACTTGCCTTATTCTTGTCCCCACCAACATAAGTTGCTACCTTTGGATATGGACAAAGTGGCTGTTCTTTATTTGGATCTGGATATTCTTTCCCAGCTTTTCCGACGATGTAATCTGGAGCAACACCATTTTCTGTCCATTTTTCAAGGGCTGTTAACGCGTCAAAGTTTTCCATTGCAGGACCTCCACCACAGTGATTCATTCCAGGAACCATGAATAATCTTGCAAAATTATCAACATTTCCCATATTTCCCACTAATTTTTTGTACCAATCTCTAATGTCATGGGCTGAAAATACTGGGTCTGATACACCTTCATAAATAATCATTTTCCCACCACGAGCTTTAAATGTTGACAAATCCGTTTTATCAGCATCATTTAATCCACCAATTTCATTTGTCTTGGCAACATCTTTGTCAAAATCAAAGTCTGTTGATTTCATTCCAGGTTTTGCAGGTTTCATATAGTAATCACTCAAACTTGACACACCCATCATGAAATTCATTGAATTTGGTGTTCCTGTTTTTGAAGTACCATGTTTCCACATACGCCAACCTCTTGTACTTATTCCCGCATCATAAGGCCAGGAAGCATAGACATTTTCTCCTTTACTGTTTTTTGCACCTTTAAATATTGCATTCAGCAAATCAACTTTTTTCTTACCAATTTTTTTCTCAACCATTTCAGGTTTAAAGTCACATTTTTCCCAGCTGTTTATAATTCCATCCTTCAATCCATCTTTAGCATCACATCTTTCAACTACACCTTCTGCAACAGCCTTCAAATCTTCCTCTGTCAAAGCCTCTGCAACTATTTTATTACCATTTGTATCAATAGGTGCATATTTTAAAAATTGATTATTATCCCATACTTCACCAATCGCTGCTTTTGATAATCTGAAATCCAGGGTTCCCAGCTATAATACCATCAAATTCATTTGGATAGTACATTGCAGCCTGCATTGCTTCACGACCACCATTTGAACATCCCATAAAATAACTATGTTTTGGTTGACTACTATACATTATTTCTATTAATTGCTTTGCAACATTTGTAACTTTCCCAGTAGATTGAAATGCATAATTTAAAACTGCCTGCTGATCTTTTGCAAAGCTTGTATCTCTTGAGCCTGAATGTCCGCTATCAGTACTTACAACTACATATCCACGAGTTAGAGCAGGTGTTGCTGTTGACCCTGATGGACGAGCTTTTCCAACTGCTGGTGAAACAGTTCCATTCAATCCGCCTCCGCCTTGAAACAGAAATTTATTATTCCATTTCGAAGGCAGTCTTAATTCAAAACCAATCGAGTAATCTTTCCCATCTGCCCCTTTTCTCTTTTCAATTTCCCCTCTAACTACACAATGTGCGGGAGCCGAAGCCTTAGCTGTACTGGAACCACTAAATCTAGCATTAGCATCTTCTTCCAAAGGCCCTTCCTCTTTCCACTCTGTACTTGTAATCTCAGTCTGATAAATTTTACTGTTTTTTAAACTCATACATTTTTCCTTTGTTGCTCCAATAAATACAACCGATTTTTTTTCAACTTTTTTATTAGTCGCTTTTTCTGCAAAAGCTGTAATTCCTGCTACCATTAAAAGCGATAAAATCATTATTAATTTCAACTTTTTCATTACATTTCCTCCTAAAAATAAACTATTACTTTACCATTACCAGTATACCATAAAAATATAGAGTTATAAATATAAAAAAATGTTTTTTTGACTAATTGACTTTTTTTTAAAATATGATATAATTAAGTTGTTAAAAACCCTAAGGGGAACTTATAATAGAATAAAATTACTGACAAATTAAGCTAGAATTTTCTAGCTTTTTTTGTTATAATAACAAAGAGTTCAGTAAACTCATATTCTATTATAAGGAGGTTTAGAGCAGTAAATAGCGATGAACTTATTAGACTTCTAGTTCTTTTGTACATTGTTTACAGATTAACTAGATAGTCAAAGAATCTCGAATTTCACCTCTGCCTCTACCCTTAGGGGATTTAAATTAATAAAATTAACAATTTTCTAAAATCCAAACAAATCCTTTTCCAGTTCGTATATCTGAATTATTAAAATGATTTCCCTCATTCCATTCCAAAATACTTTTTTCAATTCCAGAATTTTTCAATATTTCAGAATATTCCCTTATATTATCACCAATTTTAGCTAATATTTTATGTTTAGAAGTTTCTTCCAGTTTTCCAAGACTCAAATATACATTATTTGCCTTTAGTTCAGCATTTCTTACAAAATCTATCCAGCCCTCATACCACACAGAAGGAGAAACACCTGCTACTCCATAAAAAGTATTAGTTTCATAACCACTCCACAGTGAAAATAACCCAGCAAGAGAATATCCACCTAAAATATATTTCACATTCTTATCTTGAATATTTATAAATTCTGCCAAACTCGGAATCAGTTTATCCTTTACAAACTCTAATGTTTTATCTGCTTCATTACCAAAGTTACCTTTTCCACGAAGAAGTGGCATTTCCCACGGAGTCAGTTCGCTGTTCCAGTCGTTTATTTTAAAGGCAATAAGACTAAAATTTTTATTTGTATTTTCAGAAATATATTTAACCTCATTTTCTAGAACTTTGATATCATTTTCGTCTACAGGCTGTATCAAAATGTAGTCTGGGTTTTTATTTTCTTTTATATACAAAATACACTCTTTTTCTTCTATTCTTAAATTTAATTTTTTCATAACAGCTCCTTTTTAATATTTTTTGAATATTAAATCTATTTCAAATAAATTTTGATTAATATACTTAATTATAGCATATATTTAAGAAATTTTATTTAAATTTCTCTATGATATTATTATAGTTTTTTTCTTTAAGTACATATATTTAATTTTTTTTGAAATTGTAGTAAAATAAATTATACAGTAAAAATTTTGTTTATTTTATGACTTTAGATTTGTTATACAATAAAAAATAAAATAACAGATAATATAAGATGGAGGTTAATTTTATGAATGGTGAAATAGCGCAAATATGTAATATTGTGCTGGCTACTAAAAGTGCTTTAAAAAAAAGAAGCAGAATTAAATATAAACCTGTATATTACGAAAAAAAAGCTACTTTCATATTTTTTAATAATAAAAAATATAAGGCTAAAAGTATTGAAGAATGGTTTGATTATTGTATTGATAGAGGATTACAAAATATTAAGTTCTTAATTCCTCTACCTATAAAAGATAGTGATTCTCTTAATTTTACTAATATAAGTCAAGCTAGTATAGTTTGCTTTTTTGACAATAAATTAGTTACTTATTTTACTCCAAAATGGGAAGATTACAATAATGAATGGTATATTATTTACACAGAACATGAATGGAAACTTCCTCTAAAATCAAAACCTAAATTTTATGATAATACCGAAAATTTTAAAGATGTATTGAATAGAATAGCTATTTTAGCTGATAAAATTGATTTTCAAAATTTTGGAAATATCTTTAGAAAAGCTATTGATATTTTAAATGGAGAAAAGGTTGAAAATATACAAAAAACTTTTTATGGACTATATTTTTCTGAATTACCCAAAATTAACAAACACCTTTTTTATGCCTCAGATATTTCTGATGTTTTTGGTGGAATGGGATCCTGGAATGACAGCCCTACTTATTATGCACATAAAAAAGGGCTTGAAATTGAATATGATAACCTTTCGGAAGAGCTTTTAACACAAATCAGGCTTGCTCTTTTGTATTCTGTAAATGAATGGTAAATCTATAATAAAAATTTACACTATAAATTTGATGCCGTAATCAGTATTGCGATTTATATAATTATATTACAATTTAAAATATTATCATTTATTTTTCAAAAATTTACAAAGGCAATATTTTTTGATATAATAAAATTATAAAAAAACAGAGATTTAGAAAGGGATGAGGGAAAAATGGAATTGTTTAAAATTAATGAGTTTATAAATAAAAATGTTGATAAAATTTATGATGAAATGGTAAAGATTAGACGAACTATTCACGAAAATCCTGAACTTGGGGATGAAGAAATTGAAACGAGCAAATTAATAAAGAAATTTTTGACAGAAAATGGGATTGAATTTTTTGAAATTATAAATACTGGAGTGGTTGCAACTATCTACAATGATAATGAAAATATGAAAAACAAGACAGTTGCGACTCGTGCAGACATTGATGCATTGCCAATTTTCGAAGAAAATGAAGTTGAATACAAGTCAAAAAATATTGGGAAAATGCATGCTTGTGGACACGATGCACATACAACTATTCAGCTTGGAGTAGCAAAGATTTTGGCAGATAACAAGGATAAATGGCATGGAACTGTGAGATTTTTCTTTCAGCCAGCAGAAGAAACAACTGGCGGTGCTGATAGAATGATAAAAAATGGAGCATTAAAATTTGAAAATGATGAAAATCGAAAAATAGATGTCTTTTTTGCATTACACATGGCTCCAGAAATAGAACTTGGAAAAATTGGGATAAAGTATGGAAAGGCACATGCTTCATCAGCAAGAATACATCTTACAATAAACGGATTTTCTGCACACGCTGCATTGCCTCACAAAGGAGTTGATGCAATCTTAATCGGAGCAAAAGTTATGGAATTCTTGCAGTCAATAGTTAGCAGAAGAATTGATCCAAGAGAAGAATCCGTAATTACAATCGGAGCATTCAATGGGGGCTTTGCTGATAACGTGGTATGCGATAAAGTGGAAATGAAAGGAACTGCAAGAACAATGTCCGAAGAAACAAGAACATTTATAATCGAAACACTTGAAAAAGACCTGCCTAAATTTGTAGAATCACTAGGCGGAACAGTAAATGTGGATATTAAGCGTGGCTATGCTCCTGTAATTAACAACGAAGAAATGACAAAAAGAGTAGAAAATAATATTGTCGACTTATACGGCAAAAATGCTCTGAAATTAATAAAACAGCCTAGAATGGATGTTGAAGATGTTAGTTATTTCTTAAATGAAATCCCTGGATGTTTTTTTAGACTAGGAACAAGAGTGGAAGAAAAAGGCTTAATTTACGATTTGCACCATCCAAAATTTAATATTGATGAGGAAAGTTTAAAAATAGGAATAGGATTACAATTAAAAAATATTTTAGAATATTTGAAATAAAAAGTTTTTATTAAAGATTTACTTATTAATGTTTATTTTCCCTATTTATATTTTATATTTTTAAACTTTTTAACGTAAGGGTATCAAACGTCATGCTCTTTTTCGCAATGATAGTTATTTTAATTTCTTCAAATTATAATTTTAGATATTGGCGAAAGTGCTATGCACTAATCCCCATTTAAATAACGAATTTATTACAAACTTTTCTAATAAATTATATAAACCTGATGTTTTCAAGTAATTTAAGATATAATTCTTATTTTTTTAAATAACGTTTATTATAAATTAATCCGTCGGAGCATTTTTCTGTACTGGCAAAACTGTTT
>NZ_KI271328.1 GCF_000469385.1 Leptotrichia sp. oral taxon 879 str. F0557 | reverse complement strand
GGGATAGAGCAGCATGGTAGCTCGTCGGGCTCATAACCCGAAGGTCGTTGGTTCAAATCCAGCTCCCGCCACCAAATGCCTAGATAGCTCAGTTGGCTAGAGCATACGGTTCATACCCGTAGGGTCGGAAGTTCGAATCTTCTTCTAGGCACCATTATATTAATTATATTATGCTTACAATTGATGTAGGTATTTTTTTTTATAAAATATACCTGGAAAGGAGATTAATTTATGATTCATATATTAGCAAGTTTTAAAGTGAAAAATGATAAATTATCTAATTTTATAAGTCTTTGTAATGAACTTATAAAAGAAAGCCGTAAGGAAAAAGGATGTATTTCTTACCGTCTACAACAAAATACAGAAAAAGAAAATCATTTGGTATTTGTTGAGGAATGGGAATCTAATAAAGCTATTGAACAGCATAATGCAAGCGGACATTTTACTAGAATTGTACCATTATTAGTAGAAATGTGTGAAAGTGCTCCAATTATTCAGACTTTTGATAAATTAGTTTAAAAATTTTTGAAATACAGTTAATTTATTGACTGTATTTTTTTTCATAATTATATCATTTTGAAACTTAAATTTGCGATGTTATCGACTGTATTGTTCAAAAATTAAAATTAATTGATTTAACATAAAAATATGTTGAAAAATGCTTGACTAATAATAGGTTTAAATTATAAAATATGAATAAAACGAAATTAAACTTAAAATATAAGAGTATTTTACTCAAATTTTTTATTTGTTTTTACTAAATGAAATGAGTGAAATAATATACTTATTTAGAAAAGGAAAAATATGAAAATATTAATAATAAGATTTAGTTCATTTGGAGATGTGGTTCTTACAACTCCAGTGATAAGGGCAATTAAAGAGAAATATCCAGAGGCTGTGATAGATTTTATAGTTTATAATACTTTTTCTGAGGCAATTTCATTGAATCCCAAAATTAGAAATTTGATGATTTTTGATAAAAGGAAAAGCAAGGATAGAAATTATATAAAAGATATTATAAATAAGCTGAAAATAGAGAATTATGACTATGTTATTGATTTACATTCTAAATTTCTTTCCAGAATTATTGGAAAAAGTCTTGAAAATAAGAATAATCAGTATTGCCGATATAAAAAAAGAAAATGGTGGAAAACTATACTTGTAAAAGCGAAACTTATTACATATAATGCAGATTGTACAATTGTTGAGAGTTATTTTACGCCATTGAAAAAACTGGGAATAAGTTTTTCTGATAAAAATATAAAAAATGGTCTTGGGGATAATTTGGAATTTTATATTGATAAAAAAATGGAAGAAGAATTTATACAAAAATATGATTTGAAAAATGGAAGTTATTTTGTGTTGGCTCCAGGAGCTTCTAAATTTACGAAAAAGTGGCCTTATTATGATGAACTGGCAAAAAAAATTCTTCAAAATGAAAGTAAATTTGTAAAAAATAATGAAAAGTTGAGAATTTTTGTGATTGGTGGAAAAGAAGATGCGAATGTTGTAAAAGCTGATGGAGATGGACGAGTGATTGATTTGTGTGGAAAAATCTCTTTTAAAGAAAGCGGAATATTACTAAAATATGCCAAAGCAGCAATTGTAAACGATTCAGGCCCTTTTCATATAGCAAGAGCTGTAAAAGCCAAAACTTTTGTATTTTTTGGGCCGACTGACCCAAAATTATTTTCCTTTGAAAAAAATACATTTTTGCTAAATAACCCAAACTGTCCACCACACTCGCTTTACGGAGATGATAAATTTCCTAAGAAATATGCGGATTGCATGACTGGTATTTCGGTAGAAACTGTATTTGAAAAAATTATAAAGGAATATGATGATCAAAAATTGAAGAAAAAAATGAAAAACAAAAAGAAGAAAGAGAGAAAAACTATGAAAATAATTGCATTTGAAACATCCTGTGATGAAACTTCCGTTGCAGTTGTAGAAGATGGAAAAAAGATTTTAAGCAATATTATTTCCACTCAGATTGATATTCATAAGGAATTTGGCGGAGTAGTTCCTGAAATTGCCTCACGGCATCACATTGAGAATATTTTACCAGTATTTACTGAAGCTCTGGAAAAAGCAAATTGTCAATTAAGCGATATTGATTACATTGCTGTAACAAATACTCCTGGACTTATCGGTTCCCTGCTTGTAGGTTTGATGTTCGCAAAATCCTTGAGTTATGCCAATAATATTCCGCTACTTCCAGTAAATCACATTAATGGACATATTTTCTCAAGTTTTATTGATAACGATGTAAAATTACCTGCAATATCACTAGTTGTATCAGGCGGACATACAAACTTGTATTATATTTACGAAGAAAATGGAAAAATAATTACTGATTTACTTGGTGAAACATTGGACGATGCCGTTGGAGAAACTTATGATAAAATTGCAAGAATATTGGGATTAGAATATCCAGGAGGGCCACATATTGATAGACTATCAGTAAATGGAGAAGATATTTTAAAAATAAAAAAACCAAAAGTTGACGGCTACAACTTCAGTTTTAGTGGAATAAAGACTTTTATAACTAATTATGTAAATAACCAAAAGATGAAGGGTAACGCTATTTCAAAAGAAGATATTGCAAAATCTCTTCAGGAAATTATTGTAAATGTCTTATATGATAAAATATTGATGGCTGTAAAGGAAAAAGATGTGAAAACGATTCTTGTCGCAGGTGGTGTTTCAGCAAATAGAAGGCTTCGTGAAAAATTTTCGGAATTTAAAAATATTCAAACTAATGAAGGGAATCAAGTAGAAGTTCATTTTCCAAAAATAGAATATTGCACTGATAATGCGGCTATGATAGGTGTTGCAGCTTATTATGACTTGAAGAATAATTCTCAAATTAAGCTAGAAAAACAATATGATGTAGATGCGATTTCTACTAAAAATTAGAAAAACACTAATGGCACAATCAATAGGAAATATCGTTTTGGTTGTGCTAAAATAATAAAAAAATAATCGCTACTATTTATTATAATAACGATTACTTCAAAATTTGTTTAGAAATTTTTTATCAAACAACTAATATTTAGATACTAATTTAACCTTTTTTCTGTAAAATTAAAGATTTTTTGCTCTTTCCAAAAACAGCTCCTGTAATTTCACAGCTTCTCCATCTTCCGTATTTTCTCCAACAAATTCAAAATCTTTTGGTAGCAACTTTCTTAGCCTGTCGATGGAATTTCCCATTGCATAGCCTTTTCCAACCATTGTAAGCATTTCAAAGTCATTTTCACCATCACCAAAGGCTACTGCATCCTTTAGTTCCAAGCCTTCCCTTTCTAATAGGAATTTTGCCGCTGCTCCTTTATTTGCACCTTTTGCCATAACTTCCATACAGTAATCACTTACAAAGATAACATTTACATCATCTGTTATTTTCAAGATGGCTTTTTCCAAGTTTGTAAGCTGTTCATGGTCTCCAATGTAGAATATTTTTAATATCTCCAAATTTTTTAGTTCATCTTTTGGAACTTCCTTAAAGTCAACTTTTACATCTCTTGGAATTCTGTCATACACTTTTTGAGCCGTTCCTTTGGTAATAATCCAGTCATTTCCTGAAAAAATGTTTAGGTGTGAACCTTCGGCAATATTTTCATAATCAAGTCCCAATATTGCTTTTGCTGCTTTGCTTGACAATCCTTTTTCATATATCATATTTCCATCTGCATCAAAAATTCTTGCACCATTTGCTGCTATAACTGGAATCTTTACTTCAAGCTGTTCAGTCACATATCCAATCTGATCATAGCTTCTGCCTGAGGCAATATAAAAATTTATTCCTTTTTTTATTATTTCCTTTATTACATTTTTAGTAAATTTTGTAACATGATGACCTCTGCTTAGCAAAGTTCCATCCAAATCACTAATAACTGCTTTATACATAAGTTTTCCTTCTTTCTTCAATCTTATAAATTAAATATCTCTCGAACTTTTTTGGCCATTCCATCATTTGCATTGCTTGCAATAATTTCTGTGTCTGTTAATTTTTCAAGCAATAAATAAATCGAATTTTCCATTGCAAATCCAAGCCCTGTTTGAGTTATCAAGTCATAGTCATTCAGTCCGTCCCCAAATGAAACAGCATCCTTCAATGTCAATCCATCTCTTTCCAGCAGCACTTCTGCCGCTTTGGCTTTGTTACAATCTGCAGGAAAAACCTCTAGACTTCCTTCATTTGCAAATAAAAGACTTATATTTTCCTCACCAATTACTCTTTTTATTTCATTTTCCAGTTTCAGTAATTCGTCATGATCTTCTCCAAGGAAAAAGATTTTTGTAAAGTTTTGCTTTTTAAATTCTTCAGAAGTAATCTGCTGAGGGTATCTAGTTCTGTCAGGCTTCTTGTTATAAAAATATTCCCTCAAATTTTCTGTAACAAACCAGTTTGGTCCGGCATATCCAGTTATAATAATATCTTTCCCAAATGACTTATAATCAATATTCAGAACTTTATCCAAATATTCTCTTTTTAGTTTATTTGAAAAAATCTCATTTCCGTTTTCATCAAAAGCAACAGATCCATGTGAAGTAATCAAAGGGACTTGTACATCAAGCTCGTCCATAGCCTCCTTTGCTCCTAAATAATTTCTTCCAGTAGCAATATAAAACTTTATTCCTTTTTTTAGCATCAATTTTATTGTTTCCCTAGTAAATTCACTTACTTTATGCTCTGCATTTAAAAGTGTTCCGTCCAAATCAGTTACAACAGCCTTAAACATTTGATTTTTTCTCCTTTTCTAAGTTTACATATTTTATTTTACTAAATCATTTTCTATAAATACTAAAATAAATAAAAAATTATTATATTTAAAAATTTATAAAGACAAAAAAACAAACTATAAAAATAATTTTGAAAATTCATTCATAAATTCATCTTCATCAAAAGGCTTTGATAAAAATGCCTTTGCTCCAGCTTCTTTTCCCATTTTCATATAATTTGGGAACATAACCATTGTGCTGCAAATCATAATTTTGGCATCCTTGTCAAAATCCGTGATGACTTGTGTGGCTTTTAATCCATGCATTCTTGGCATGTTTATATCCATTGTTACGATTGCAGGATTTACTTTTTTATACATTTCTACAGCTTCCAGTCCATCACCTGCTTCAAATACCTTGTATCCTTGTTCCTCTAAAATATCTTTTATATCTTCCCTAATATAAGATGTATCATCTACAACTAATGCTACTTTGTTCATTATTTACCTTCCCTCTCTTTTATTTATTCATAAAATACTTTTTTAAAGATTAAAAATTTCCCTTACTTTCTTAGCCATTCCATCATTTGTATTACTTTCGATAACTTCTGTATCTGTCAATTTCTCAAGCAATAAATAAATCGAATTTTTCATTGCAAACCCTAATCCAGTTTGAGTTATTAAATCATAGTCATTAAATCCATCTCCAAATGAAACAGCCTCTTGTAATGTCAGTCCATCTCTTTTTAATAAAAATTCTGCTGCAACAGCTTTATCACAGTCTTTGGAAAAAATTTCCAGACTTTTTTCATTTACAAATACTATATTGACTTCTCCGTTTGTTATCCTACAGACTTCCTTTTCTATTTCCAGCAGTTTTTCGTGTTTGCCTAAAAAAAATATTTTTGTAAAGGCAAGTTTTTCAAAGTTTTCCCATTCAATCTGCTCCGGATATTGCTTTCTATTTGGCTTTTGAGCATAAAAATAGTCCCTGGCATCTTCTGTTACGTACCAATGATTGCCTGAGAATCCATTTAAAATTATTCCCTTGTCAAATGATTTATAGTCAATTGAAAAAATTTTATCCACGTATTTTTGCTCAATATTGTTGATGTAAATTTCTAAACCATCTTCATCTATAATTCTAGCGCCATTTGATGTAATTAGTGGTATTTTAAAGCCAATTTCATCCATTATCTCTTTTGCACCAGTGTACCCACGTCCAGTTGCAATATAAAATTTTATTCCTTTTTTTAGTAATAATTCAATTGTTTCTTTTGTAAATGAACTAACCTTATGCTCTTCATTTAAAAGTGTTCCATCTAAATCACTTACAACAGCTTTATACATAATAAAATTTCCTCCTATATTGATTTTAACACATTCCACCAAAAATTTGAATTAAAATTTTAAAAACTTGCAAAAATTCATACAATAATGATACAATACTAAAAGGAATAAAAATAAATTTGTGAGGTGAAAAATATGGGAACATTTGAAGATTATTTAAAATTTGAAGTAACTGAGGCAGAAGAAGATAAAAAGCAATTAAGAATTATAGAAAAAATTTCTTTATCTGAAGAAACTGAAAAAGCTATCAAAAATATAGACAAAGACATTACAATTATTGCAGTAGCACAGGTTTACTGCCCAGACTGCCGTGCAACTATCCCTTTCTTAAAAAAATTCAGTGACTTGAACAATAAAATAAAAATTGACTATCGTTCAAGGGAAACTGCCAAAGAATTTTTTCCAGATACAGATGAAAGAATTAAAATACCTACTCTAATTTCATATGTTGATGGAAAATATAATACTTTTTGGAATGAATTTCCAGCTGTGGTAAAAAAGGAAATGGAAGAAAATCCAGAAAGCTTTGAGGATATTAAATACAACTTCCGAATTGGAAAGTTTAATGCACAAATTGAAAAAGAATTGGTTGACTACTTAACTTCTTTATAAAGAAAAAAGCAGGGAATAAGAAAATTTATATGCTCTTTCCTTGCTTCATAATTATACATTCAATTATTGTACTTAAATTAAACAATATACTGTATACAGCCCAATCAAAAATAAGTTTCACATATTGAAAAAATATAAAAAATTTGATATAATCATTTGAACTAGAAAATAAAAGTTGAAAAGCGCCAGTCCTTTTGGGATAATTAATTAGGAAAAATATTGCTTTAAAAGGAGACGAGGGAAAAGAGTTATCGAATTATCGGCGGATGCTCTTTAGGTGGTTACAACCTTAATAATATACAAAAATTCTGAGTAATTGGAGTTACAAAGGTATTATAGTAGCATTTTCTAGTAATTTTATATTATTGAAGGAGAAAGTTATGTGTGGAATTGTAGGTTACATTGGAGCTAAAAATGCTCAGGAATTTGTTATTGACGGGTTAGAAAAGTTGGAGTACAGAGGATATGATTCAGCTGGAATTGCTGTTAATACTGGAAATGAGAAATTTGAGATTGTGAAAAAAGTCGGAAGATTACAAAATCTAGCTGATGAACTAGAAAAACATCCGCTTTTAGGGACAGTTGCGATAGGGCATACAAGATGGGCAACACATGGTAAGCCATCTGATGAAAATTCACATCCTCATTTTAACAAGGATAAAACATTAGTTGTTGTTCATAACGGAATTATTGAAAATTATCTGGAACTAAAAAAAGATTTAGTTGCAAAAGGATATGAGTTTAAGTCAGAAACTGATACAGAAGTTGTGGCTCACTTGTTAGATGAACTTTATACTGGAGACTTGCTTGAAACAGTAAAGAAATTGTTAAAAGTTATAAAAGGTGCGTATGCACTTGGAATTATGTCTGTAAACGAGCCTGACAGAATTATTGCGGCAAGAAAGGAAAGTCCGCTTATTGTAGGGCTTGGAGATGGAGAAAACTTTATTGCGTCGGATATTCCTGCAATTTTGAAATATACTAGGGATGTATACTTGATTGAAAATAATGAAATTGTGGAAATAAAAAAAGACTTTGTAAAAATTATGGATGTAGACGGAAATGAGATAAAAAGAGATGTAACTCATATTGAGTGGGATTTGGAAGCTGCTTCTAAAGGTGGATATGAGTATTTTATGGAAAAAGAAATTTTTGAACAGCCAGAAGTGCTTATAAAAACTTTGAACAGCAGAGTTGACGAAAATTATAACATTAATTTTGATGATGCAGGACTTACAAAGGAATATTTGGAAGGAATTAATGATATTTATATTGTAGCTTGTGGAACCGCTTACCATGCTGGGCTTGTTGGAAAGCATATTATTGAGAAAAAAACAAGAATCCGTGTGGATGTCGACATTGCATCAGAATTTAGATATAGAAATCCTGTAATTAATGATAATGCTTTAGTTATTGTGTTAAGCCAGTCTGGAGAAACTTTAGATACACTTGAAGCTATGAAAGAGGCAAAAAGACATGGAGCAAGAGTTGTTGCAATTACAAATGTAGTTGGTTCTTCGATAGCAAGGGAAGCAGACCATGTTATTTACACTTGGGCAGGGCCTGAAATTGCTGTTGCCTCTACAAAGGCGTATACAACTCAGATGGTTATTTTATACTTGATGGCAATAGACTTTGCATATAAATTTGGAAAAATTACAAAAGATGAAGCTACTGAGAACATTAAGAAATTATATGAAGTGGAACAAAGCATTCAGAAAATGCTGGAATATAATGAAAAAATAAAAGATGTTGCAGATAAGATTAAAGATAATGAAAGCATGTTCTATCTTGGACGTGGGCTTGACTATGTAATTGCTGTAGAAGGTGCATTAAAATCTAAAGAAATTTCATATATTCATTCAGAAGCTTTTGCCTCTGGAGAATTAAAACACGGAACTATAGCACTAATTACAGATGGAGTGCCAGTTGTTGTAAATGTTACACAGTCGGACTTGTTTGAAAAATCAGTATCAAATATAAAAGAAGTTACCTCAAGAGGAGCTTATGTTATTGCGATTGCAAAAGAAGGAAATACAGTTGTAGAAGAAGTGGCTGATGAAGTCTTCTATATTCCAAATGTAGAAGATGACTATGCAGGATTTCCTACAATCGTAATTCATCAGTTATTGGCATATTATTTATCAAAATTAAAAGGAAATGATGTTGATAAACCAAGAAACTTGGCAAAATCAGTAACTGTGGAATAGGATAATTAGTTAATAATTATAAATAATAAAAAAATGGAGGAAAGAATTATGAATTTTGATGATTTGAAAAAAGGAGCAGAAGATGCTCTTAAAAAAACAGTAGATGGAGCAAAGGACTTAGCTGATAAAGCCGCTGATAAAACAAAAGAATTTGCAGGAAGTGAAGTTGCTCAAAATATTAAAAAAGGAACAGAAGAAGTTTTAGGGAAAACTGTAGAAGGTGCAAAAGATTTAGCGGAAAAAGCTGCAAATAATAAAATTGTACAAGATGTGAAAAAAGGTGCTGAAGAAGCAGTAGACAAAACAGTAGAAGGAGCTAAGGGATTAGCAGATAAAGTTACTGGAATGTTCAAAAAATAATGAAAACAAAAATGTAATAAAAAAGGTTAGTTGGAGTATCAATTTTGGTACTCCATATATTTTTTATTTATTTTTTTAAAATTCTTTGTTATTTTTTATGAAATTTGGTATAATTAGCTTAAATAAAAATAAACTTGGGTTATGAATTTGAAAAAAGTTAGGATAGTTGAAAGTAAGAAGTATTTATCAGTTGATATAAAAGAGGCTTTTAAATATAAGTGAAAGAAAGCATGAAAAAGTTTGGAATACATAAACTAAAAATTATCATTTTGGAAAAAAAGATGCGAAAGTGGGGATTGAAGAGGAGTAAAAGAGAAATGTGGCAGGAATTGGACGAAAGGCCTGCGATTTTGGAAAGGAAGTTTTGTGAAAATAGTAAAAAATTATTATGACAGGTTTAAGGTTTTAAATCCCCAATATTCAGAAATAAAACTGGGGATTATTGCTGCTATTATTATTTATTTTATTGCAAGGATTTTTTTTGTGGTAGAAATTTCAAGGGATATGATAATTTCACTTTTGGTATTTGTAATATCAATGACTCTTCACGAAGTGGCGCACGGATATGTGGCATATAAATTTGGTGATGATACTGCCAAAAGAGAAGGAAGAATTACCCTAAATCCTCTTAAACATATTGATTTGACAGGAATAATTCTACCAGTTCTTATACTTTTGAGCGGATTCAAATTTTTGGTAGGATGGGCAAAGCCTGTTCCAGTTAATTTTTATAATTTAAGACCGCATCGGCTAGGATTATTCTGTGTTGCAGTTGCTGGAATAGTAGTAAACTTTATTCTTGCAGGAATTTCACTTGTATTTTTAAAACTAGGTAGTAAATACCTGGATATGGATAATATTTTTATGACAGTCATGATTTATGTTTATGTAATAAACCTTTTGCTTGGACTGTTCAACTTAATACCAATAACTCCGCTTGATGGGGGTAGAATAGTTTATTCTTTTTCGGGAAATAAAATTAGAGAGTTTTATAATAAAATTGAAAGATATGGAATTTTGATCATATTTGTAATTGTTTATTTGAGTGGATCTCGTTTAACACAAGGTTTCTTAGTGATTGTGGATTTTTTTTTGAAACTTGTAGGAATAGATATTAGTTTAATTTTTTGAAAAATTATAAGAAAATTCAAAAAAATATTTTAAAAATCAAAAATATAGGATATAATATAGTAATGTAATTTAGGAGATGAGTTTAAATATTAGAAAAAATGTTTTTATCAAAATTTAAGGATGTGGTAAAGATGAAAAAATTATTTTTGATTTTAGGAATATTTTTTGCAATAAATTTTGAGGTGTATGGATTTACACAAAAGGAAAAAATTCAAGAAACTTTATCAAAGCTTGGTATAAAGCAGGCTTTAATTGATGAAACGATAGCTTTGGATTATGAAATTAGAGATACAGAATATTTTGAAAATGATGAAAAAATTATTCGTGAAAGAGTGGCAAAACTTGAAAAACTTCTTCAGAAGGATGAGAGAAACTATATAGCTGCTCAAGCTCTAATTACTATTTTTGAATCTAAAATAAGTGGAGATTATAAAAAATATCTTGACTTATTTGTAAAGTATACACCTTATGAATACGAAAAAACTTTTTCAAAAATGATGTACGCTCTAGATAAGGGAGATATGTCAAATTTTGAAAAATATATGGATGAAATTCCTAAAAAATATAATAATCCAGTTATAATAGCGTTGTCAAAAATTTTTGTTGCAAGAGATTTTAATGAAAAGCAGATGTTGACAGAAAAAATCCTAAAATTACTTAAAAATGAAAACGAAAGAAAAAAAGTTGGAGTTTCTGATGAGGAATATTATCTCATGAAGCTGACTTACTATCTGAATAAGATACGTAGCAACTTTGATAAGGGAGAAGTGAAACAGGCTGTTGCAGAATATTTGGATAATGTCGTAAATGATGATGTTAGTGAAGAAATACGGAATTATAATCTTCGAGCCGAAGTGATACTTTATTTCAACGTTGTAATAATGAACGAAGAAATAAAGGAAGATTTGTTAAAAATAAACAATGGAGCGAAGCTAGAAGATACGTGGATTGCGAAAAAAATTCAGAAAGAAACTGAAAAAGACAAGGATTTTTTGTCAAAAATGGTAAATTAAGAATAGGAGGAATTTATGAAAAGATTATTTGTATCATTATCGTTGCCGTTATTTTTTACCCTTAATACTGAATTATCAGCATATACAAGAGCGGAACTGATACAGGACAGGCTTTCAAAAATTGGAATAAGACAGGATGTTATTGATGAAACAATAAAATTCCAGTATGACATCAGAGATGAGAAAAACTTCTTTAATGAAGATGGACAAGAAAATGAAAATTTTTTAAAGTTGAAGGAAATTTATGAAAAAGATGAGAGAAATGAAACATTAGGAGCAGTTCTTGTTGGAGCTTATATGGTGGGTGAAAAAAAGGATTTTAAAAAGGCGAGAGAGTATATGGATAAAATTGCTCCATATTCAAAACCGTTTGATAAATTATCTAATGAATTTACATACTATAAGTTAAAAGGCGATGAAAAAAATGCAAAATTGTATTATAATCTTCTGAAGAAACGTTATAAAGGTTCAGTTGCAATGGAATTAATAGATATGCTGGAAAATAATTTGGATATGGTAATGTTTATTGATACATTGGGTGAATTTTTTACAGGAGAGGAAGATAAGGATACAAGTGAAGTAAATGACTTGCCTGGTGGATTTTCATACGATGATAAGAAAGGTATAATCCAGAATAAGGACGATGCAGATAATTCTCAGACTGAAGAGGAAGAAATTGACGATAGCCGAACTTATATTCAGAATGTAAAAGAAATTTTGGATAATGGAAAAGAAACTTTAGAGAGCCAAAAAGATGAAATTAACAAATATCAACGTATAATTAACTATTTTAAAATAGCAAAAAATCAGAAGGAGTTTGGTATTCCAGATGATTATATAAGAGGATTTAAGCTAAAAATTGCAGAAGTAAAAATTGCAAAAAATATGATGAACTATGGGATAGAAAATGCTGTAAAATATTATCTTGACAATGTTTCAACAAAAGATGTGAGTTATGAGGATGTTTATTTTAACGAACAGTCAGAGCTGGCATTGTATCTTGCGGTTGCCCAAATGCTTTCCGTTGCTGATGATAACGTAATAGCAAAATATCGGAAAGACTTTGAAAACACGAGAGTAATTAAGCTGCTGGATGAAGTTTTAGAAAATGAGAGAAAAAAGGAAAAAGAGAAGGCTGGGAAGACTCAAAATAAAAATCATATAAAAAGCTAATTACTGCTGTATAAGAGTTAGAATTAAAACTAAAATATTAAGCGAAATAAAAGGATATTCAATAGTGTAATTTAGAATTCGGAATTATTATAAAATAGTAAAATGTTAAAATAAAAAGGAGAATTGGTAAAAATGAAAAAAAGTAAAAAATTAATTGGAATAGCATTACTTTTGATGAGTATGAGCTATATTGGAAATGCAAGGACAATGAATGGAGCTGGGAAAAATCAAAATGTTAAAAAAACGGCTGCTGTAAAAAATAATACAAAAGAATTAAACAGTCAGGAATATGCACAAGTTTTGAGTAATTTTCGGAAAAAGGCTGAAAGATATTTGAAAACGGGAGACAAAATAAGCCTTGTTGATGATTATGTAAATGATATTGAAAATGCAAAAGTTTCCGAAAAAGCATTGGAAGATAATAAAAAAGCTGATATGGAAGTATTTGGCATGGTTGAAGTGGCAATATTTATGAAAAGTATGTATTCTGATGGAGTAGAAGCTAAAAATCTGACAGATGCCGATTATAAGAGAATACAAAAGAAATTCGCAAGTACAAATAAATTTAAGCAGTTGGAAGGATATGTGCAGATACAGCCAGTAACTCAATAAGAAATTATAGAAACTCAGATGAACTTAATTGCAAAAATAGGTTGTCTGAGTTTTATTTTTATGATAACATAATAATATCTTTAAATTTATAGAACGAAAGGAGGAGAAGCTTGAAAACAGTAAAAAAAGAAACAATAATTGAATTTGAAGAAAAAAAATCAAAATTTATTGGCTACATTAAGCCAGTTTCGACAGTAGCTGAAGCTGAAAAGTTTATTGATTCAATAAAAAAAATGCATCCAAATGCAACTCACAATGTGCCACTTTACAGAGTAATGGAAAATGGACAGGAATATTTTAAGTATAATGATGATGGAGAACCAAGCAATACAGCGGGAAAACCAATGGCGGAAATACTTAACATTTTAGACGTGTATAATGTGGCAATAGTTGCAACAAGATATTTTGGAGGAATAAAGCTGGGGGCAGGTGGACTTATAAGAAATTATGCAAAAACTGCGAAATTAGCTGTCACTGAGGCAGAAATTACAGAATATGTGGAAAAATCCATTTTCATTTTGGATTATGACTATGAATATACTTCAGAAATGGAGGCATTTTTAAATGGAAATAGTCAAAATTTCGGAATAGAAATATTGGAAAAAAATTATTCAAATAGGGTAACAATGAAAATATCAGCAAATGATGAAATTGAAAAGGAATTAAATAGCTTACAGAAAATCATTGTAATAAAAGTGTAAAAAATAGCTAATTTTGAAAGAAAATAATTTTTTTTGAAAAAGTTGTTGACAAATAAAATCAAATATGATATTATATTTCTTGTCTGTTAGTAGTAATAACAAATAAGGGAATGGATGTGCGGCCTTCGTCTAGTGGTTAGGACCTCGGGTTTTCATCCCGGTAACAGGGGTTCGATCCCCCTAGGCCGTACCAAATATAAAATTAAATAATTAAAATATTAAATGGTGAATATTTATGGTCGCATAGCTCAGCTGGGAGAGCACCTGCCTTACAAGCAGGGGGTCATTGGTTCGATCCCAATTGTGACCACCATTATGGAGGTGTAGCTCAGTTGGTTAGAGTGCTTGCC
>NZ_KI271327.1 GCF_000469385.1 Leptotrichia sp. oral taxon 879 str. F0557 | reverse complement strand
AAACCCTAAATTTATATAATTTTTAGTAGTTTAAATTTAAGTAGGTTTGAGTATAAATATAAGAATTATTTCTAAATTTTTATAGTATTAGAAATAATTCTTTTTTTATGTATTATTTTTGAAATAAAAAATTATTAAAAAAATATTTGACTTTTTTAATTTTATAGGGTATATATTATTATGTGAACATATTCACATATATTAATATGAATTTTTAAAATAGAAAGGAAATAGTATAATGAAAGCGGTAGTGGTTAATCAAGAAGGAACTGGAATAGAAGTTGTAGAAAAAGAATTAAGAGGACTAAAAGCGGGAGAAGCGTTAGTTGATGTGGAATATTGCGGTGTTTGCCATACTGACTTGCACGTGGCTCATGGAGATTTTGGAAAAGTTCCTGGAAGAGTTTTGGGACATGAAGGAATTGGAATTGTAAGAGAAGTTGCTGATGGTGTAACATCACTAAAACCTGGAGATAGAGTAAGTATTGCTTGGTTTTTTGAAGGGTGTGGAAGATGTGAATACTGTATCAATGGACAAGAAACTTTGTGTAGAGATGTAATAAATGCAGGATATTCTGCTGATGGAGGAATGGCTGAACAATGTATCGTTACAGCTGATTATGCAGTAAAAGTTCCAGAAGGGCTGGATCCAGCTCAAGCCAGCAGTATTACTTGTGCAGGAGTTACAACTTATAAAGCAATAAAAGTTGGAAAATCTCAACCTGGACAATGGGTAGTAATCTACGGTGCTGGAGGATTAGGAAACTTGGCAGTTCAATATGCTAAAAAAGTATTTAATACTCATGTAATTGCTGTTGATATAAACGACGACAAATTGGCACTTGCTAAAGAAGTTGGAGCTGATTATATTATAAATGGTAAAAAAGAAGATCCTGTTGCAAAAATTAAAGAATTAAGTGGAATTGGAGCTCATATTGCTGTAGTTACTGCTGTATCAAAAGTTGCATTTAACCAAGCTATTGATTCAGTAAGAGCCGCTGGAAAAGTTGTTGCAGTTGGACTTCCATCAGAAACTATGGACTTGCCAATCGTAAAAACCGTATTAGATGGTATCGAAGTAATCGGATCACTTGTCGGAACAAGGGAAGATTTAAAAGAAGCATTCCAATTTGGAGCAGAAGGATTGGTTGTTCCTGTAGTTCAAACAAGAACTATTGATGAAGCTCCTGAAATCTTTAAAGAAATGGAAGAAGGAAAAATTCAGGGACGTATGGTAATCGATATGCACTTACATTCTTGTGGTTGCGGACATAAACATTAATTTGTTTAATTAAATTTATCTAAAATAAGCAAAGAAATGTAATTAACTTAACTGTTAGTTACATTTTTTATTTTAAAAAGCTTCTACTATAGATGAAGAAATATAGGAGACTCTTAAATAAAAATATTCAACTGTTAAAAATTGACAATATATTTTTAGTAACACTAGTTTATAAAAAGGGAAAAATTTAAAGATAAAAATCTAAAATAATAGTTCATATTTGTAATATGTAGATTATTATGGTATACTACATTTAAATCTATTTAATTTAAAATTTTAATACAAAATGAGAAATTATGGAGGTGTTCACAATGGGATTTCATGAGATTAAAATTCAGGATTTTGATTTAAATCCTTTTACAAGTACAGGTAAAGACTGGAGTCTTGTCACGGCGGGAGATGAGAACGGGATAAATACAATGACTGTCACGTGGGGAATGATGGGCTATCTTTGGCGAGGTCCTGTTATTTCAGTTTATATAAGACCTACAAGATATACTAAAAAATTTGTAGATGAGCAAAATTGTTTTTCTTTAAGTTTTTTTAATGGTTATAAAAAGGAACTTCACGTACTTGGACTGAAATCAGGAAGAGATGTAGACAAAATCGCAGAAGTTGGATTTAATCCAATATTTTTAGATGGTGTGCCTGCATTTGAAGAAGCAAAATTAGTTATTGTAGCCGAAAAATTATATATAGATGATATAAAACCTGAAAACTTCATAGATAAGAGCATACCTGAAAAACTATACACAAAGGAAGAGCCTCATATAGTTTATACAGGAAGAGTAAAGAAAATATACGTAAAAGACTGATTTTTATTATCTGCATAAATAATTACAATTAAAGGGAAACTCTTAAATTGAGTCCCCTTTTTTTATTAAAAGAAATTTCTTAGAAATTTATTGACAATCATTGGTTTGTCTGATAAAATTTTATGGGCATAAAGTTCATTTTTTTAGAAATTTATGCTGATTTTATATTTTATGGAGGTGAATGTTTTGAACGAAGAAGTCCCGGAAGAGAAACTGAATAATCTAAAATTTACTAACCTATGCAAATAAAGGGAATCTCTTCGTGTTGTTATTCTCCTTGTTTTAATTTGCATAAGAAGTAAAAAATTTAATAAATTGCAAAAAAGAAAGGAGATAACGATGGAAAACAACACTATTCAAACACTTATAAATGAAAAAAAATATTTTGAAATCAGAAAATATTTGAATGAATTAAATACTGTTGAAGTTTCAGAACTGTTAAATCAGTTTGAATCTTCTGAATTAATAATGATTTTTCGGCTACTTTCTAAAAATAGGGCAGCAGATGTGTTTTCATATTTGGATACAGAGCATCAAGAAATGATTATTAACACCATGACTGATGTCGAAACAAAAAATATATTTGATGAACTTTATTTTGATGATATTGTAGATATTATTGAGGAAATGCCGTCAAATGTAGTAAAAAAGATTTTGAAAAATACTGATGCGAAAGATAGACATTTGATAAACCAATTGTTAAAATATCCTGATAATTCAGCTGGAAGTATTATGACAACTGAATACATGGATTTAAAAAAGGACATGACTGTATCTCAAGCAATTTCAAAAATCAGAAATACTGTTGAAGATATGGAAAATGTTTATACTTGTTATGTAATTGATGAAGTTAGAAAACTAGAAGGAGTAATTTCCTTAAAGGAACTTATTACGAGTGAAGATGACGTTCCCGTCCAAAGTATTATGAATAAAAATGTAATAAGTGTACACACAAATGATGATCAGGAAAAAGTTGCTGAAATAATAAAAAAATATAATCTTATTGTTCTTCCAGTTACAGATGATGAAAATAGACTTTTAGGAATTATTACAATTGACGATATAATGGACGTTGTGGAACAGGAAGCAACAGAAGATTTTCATAAAATGGCCGGAATTTCACCAGTTGAGGAGTCTTACCTTAAGACAAGTGCTTTTACTATGGCAAGACAGAGAATCAGCTGGCTTATTGTGCTTATGATTTCTGCCACATTTACAGGAAGAATTATAAAAAGTTACGAGGATGTACTGCAGTCTGTAGTTATACTTTCCTCATTTATTCCAATGCTTATGGATACTGGAGGAAATGCAGGAGCACAATCTTCAACTATTGTAGTCCGTGCTTTAGCATTAGGAGAGGTCAATATAAAAGATACTTTTAAAATACTAAGAAAAGAGTTTCTTATTTCATTTATAGTCGCCATTGTTCTGGCAGCAATTAATTTTCTAAGGATTATATCTTTGACAAAAACTCCTTTGAATGTTGCCATAACAGTTTCGGTAACTCTTGTCTTTGTAGTTATAATTTCGAAAATAATAGGTGCTTTCTTGCCCATCATTGCAAAGACATTTAAAATGGATCCAGCAATAATGGCAGGTCCATTAATAACTACAATACTTGATGCCTTAACTCTTACTATCTATTTTAGATTTGCAACTATGTTTTTGAGCAACATCATAAAATAAATATTAAGTATCTATAAATAAAAAATAGGAAAGTAAGGAGGAAAAAATGAAAGAAATAATTGAAGCTCTTTTGAAAGAAAAAAAATACTTTGAAATAAAAAAACAGTTAAATGAATTAAATACAGTTGAAATTTCTGATATATTAAATCAGTTCAAATCGCCTGAACTTGTGATAATGATTTTCAGACTATTGAAAAAAGATAAAGCGGCAGATGTATTTCCATATTTAGATTCAGAACGTCAAGAAATGATTATTCATGCATCGACTGATATTGAAACACGTGAAATCTTTGACGAACTGTACTTTGATGATATTGTTGACATTATTGAAGAAATGCCGTCTAATGTTGTAAAGAAAATATTGAAAAATACTGATAAAAAAGACAGACATTTGATAAATCAACTATTAAAGTATCCTGAAAATTCAGCAGGAAGTATTATGACAACTGAATATGTCGATTTTCAAAAAAATATGACTGTTTCAGAAGCAATTGAATTATTAAGAAAAACAGGAAAAGATAAAGAAAATATATATACATGCTATGTCATAAGTGAAAATGGAAAACTCGAGGGAGTACTTTCACTAAAAGAATTAATTGCAAAAAAAGACAATACAGTAATTGAAGATATTATGAACAAAAAATTTGTAAGTGTTCACACAGATGACGATCAGGAAGTTGTTGCAGATTTGTTCAAAAAATATGATTTTATCGTTATGCCCGTTGTAGATCATGAAGGCAGAATTTTAGGAATTATTACAGTAGATGATGTAATGGATGTTGTCGATCAGGAAGTTACTGAAGATTTTCATAAAATGGCGGGGATTACTTCTTCTACTGATGATTCCTACTTAAAGACAAACGTTTTTACAATGGCAAGACAAAGAATTGGATGGCTTGCAGTCCTTATGATTTCTGACACAATTTCAGGAAATATAATACAAGGGTATGAAAAAGTACTTGCAAAATCAATTATTTTGACAGCATTTATTCCAATGTTAATGTCAAGCGGAGGAAATGTTGGGTCACAATCTTCAACTGTTGTAATCCGTTCACTAGCACTAGGGGAAATTTCTCCAAAAGATGCATTCAAAGTACTTAGAAAAGAATTTTCAATAGGTATTATGGTTTCAATAGTCCTATCAGTCCTAAATTTTGTAAGACTAATTACTTTGGAAAAAATAAATCCTACAATCGCCTTTATTGTTTCAATAACTCTTGTATTTACAATAATAATCTCAAAAATAGTAGGAGCATTGCTTCCACTTGGAGCAAAAATTTTAAAAGCAGATCCAGCTGTTATGGCAACTCCTTTAATAACTACTATTTCAGATGCTGTAACACTTATTATCTATTTTAAATTTGCTACAACATTCTTAAGACTTTAAAAAATAATATACATTTAGAAAACTTTAATTTTTACTTTTTTTTAAATAAAAATAGGGATGTTCCCAGACTCCCTATTTTTTAATAGACCTGTTCGACAAACCTATAGTTCAAAATTATATAGTAAAACCTATTTAAAACTGAACTAATT
>NZ_KI271326.1:11748-33737 GCF_000469385.1 Leptotrichia sp. oral taxon 879 str. F0557 | reverse complement strand
AGACAGAAGTGTATCTACCGTAAGCAGTATGACCTTCTATTCTTTCTTGATCTGAAAAAGGAAATACTTAAAAGAGAAAAAAGGATTCACAGCATCGACATCTTCTGCAATGTCTACAAAAGAAACAATCCTAA
Organism: Leptotrichia sp. oral taxon 879 str. F0557; assembly: GCF_000469385.1. Classification (GTDB taxonomy): domain Bacteria; phylum Fusobacteriota; class Fusobacteriia; order Fusobacteriales; family Leptotrichiaceae; genus Leptotrichia; species Leptotrichia mesophila. The sequence continues at coordinate 33,603 of NZ_KI271326.1, read as the reverse complement.
TAAAGCTATCCCTTGTCTATGAAATGATTCACAGAGGCCAAATTGAAGGAATTCAGAAACCTTTCTTTTTTTGTATATTCTTGTCACATATGTATTATCTCACAACATTTTTTCAAGACAATGAAAATAAATAATCTCAAATTATACAGATTAACTACGGTTAAATGACTTGTTGTAATCCTATTATTTATTTAAACACTTTTGCTGCTGAAATATAATTTTAAATTCATCATTCTATTCCTCGTTTTCTCCACTCTTCTTCTCTCCAATAGTCTTCCCTTTCTGAATAATCCAATTCTATTTCTTCAACAAAATCTTTTACAAATTTTTCATATATATATTTACTTAAATTTTTTGAGAATAGAGGATAATTTTCAAAAAATAGTTTTTTATTTTCTTCAGTTAAAAATTCTTCTTGTTCTAAAATATAACCAAATATTTTTCCAACATCTGGATATATACCTTTCCACCAGTAAAGTTCGGTGTCTGTACTTTCATAATAATCTTCTATTTTTCGCCTTACATCTGTTCTATATTTAATAATATAACTAAATTCCGAATAAATATAATTATATAAATTTTTGTATAAATCACCATTATAATTATTTAAAATTAAATTCGCTTTTATTTTTTCAAAATTTATTGTTTGTTTAGTCAGTTTTGTATTATCTTTAATCTCTTGTTCTCTTTTTTCTTTTTGTTCCTCTCTTTTTACCAAATACTTACAAAATCTTACTAATGCGACTAACATTAGTATATATACTACAAAGCCTATTGGACCGCCTATTTCTATTGCTGTTGTTAATCCTTGTAAGAATAATGTAAGTAATACAATTACTACTATACCCAATACTATATTCTTTAACATTTTTTCCCTTTCTAATTCGTTTCTAAATTTTAAAATATTTCATTTTTGACCTGCTCAAATTATAATAAACTAAACTTAAAAATTTTAATTATACTACTCAAACTTCAATATTATAACTTTATTAATTTGATATTGAGACAATTTGAATATACCTATAATTTAAAATAGTTTATTCAAAACCTTTTACAAACTTATTATACAAGTATCTTAATAAGTATACTTCGAATAAATTAAAGTTTTCAAAAAAAAGAGTTTTCATATCTTCAGTCAAAAATTCTTTTTCCCCTAATATGAAACTGAAAACATCACAAAATTCATCATCTAAAATTACATCTTTACTTATAGAATTTTTAAACTTTTCTTCCCTTTCATTCAAAATTTTTTCTACGTCATTCCATACTATAGAATTAAATTTAGAGTAAATATAATCATACAGATCTTCATTATCATATTTTAAAGTTATATTGGCTCTCACTTTTTCAAAGTTGACCATTTTTATTGCCTCCTTTCATATTATTTTTATTTATTATAAAATTATATAAATTAATTGATGTTCTTTAATAAACTTCCTTTTCTATTCCTTCCTCTCCCCAATATTCCTCACTTTCCCAGTATTCTCTTTCTTCCCTGTCTTCGTATTCCCGCTCATCAGATTCTGCTCTCTCATGTTCATTTTCTTCTCTGTCAAGTTTTTCTAACTCTTCATTTGTTAAACGATTAGGATAACCTGAATATCCTGAACGTTGAGATGACTAATTGTTCTTAAGTGGTCCGCAATACTTGTGTGTTGGCGGCTTTTCTCTGCAATATTTCTCTACATCTAATTCTAATTGGTTTTTTTCGTTTCTATAATTCAAATATTGTACTTCTTTTCTATTTCTTGCTACTATTTTATTTCTTTGTTCCTCTGGAAGTCTCATAAAATCTATTACTTCCTTTGCTTCTTTTCCTAATTTTTCAATCTTATCTAAACTCTTGTTAGCCTGAAAATTTTCATACTCTTTTTCTTCTTTAGAACCTTCCTTGTATATAAGTGGTTTATCAGAGAAAAAGTGATAATCATCATTGTCAAAAAAAATATATAATTCATCCGTTTTCAAGGTTTGGGAATATTTTTTCATAACTACGTTTTTTAATATAACTACTCCTACTTCTCTTACCATTTTAAATCTAGTACCTTCAGTCATTAAAAATACTCCATTCACTTTTATTGGTATTTCTTCATAAATAAGACTGTCGGCTGATATATAAGAATTTTGATATTCTATAAGCGTATTTTCCATTTTTACATATTTTTCTTTTTTATGTTTTGTATCACTTTTCACTTCTAATCCAGCACTATAACCTATGTATTCTTCTTCTTTTTTTAAATTGAATTCTTTTTCAAAATTTATTGATTCTTTAATTCTTTTATATAGTGAGCTATTTAAAATTGCAAAACAAATTAATATTATTAGCAGTGTTGATATTATTATAACGATGTGTTCTTCTATCATTTTTATCACTTTTATCATTTTTATTCCTCCATATGTATTGAGTTATCCATTTATAAAAGTCTATAAAATTTTATTAATATAACAATTGTGTTTGATAACCTAGTACTCTTACAATTACTTATAGTGTTTTTTAAACTTTCTTTTAAAATCATCATAATTATTTACCCAGTTAAATTTTACCTCCTTTGAAATCGCTTCAAAATGCAATTTTCCACATTTTATTTTGTTTTTTTCCACAGTTGTCAAATCCTTTTCTTTTTTATCTGCCTTCGTTTCAACGATAAAATAGATTCCTACATTGTTTTCATTATTTTCTGAAGAATTTTTGTAGATGATTGCCCAGTCAGGAGAATAGTTTCCATATGGAGTATCTATTACAAATCCACCTTTTTTTAATTTTGTAAACATAAGTACATTTTCATCATTCTCCAATTTTTCTGCAAATTCCTTTTCTCCATCACTATCAAGTTTATAATAATCACTTAAACTTCTACTACCTTTTTTAGCTTGAAATAATCTTCTTTTATTTTCAAAATCTTCTTCGTTTATTTTATTATCCACTTCAAAAATTTTCTCTGTATCAGTTACATATCCATCTATCACTTCATATTCAAAAACTTTTTCAGCTTTCATTTCATTTAAGTTTTCAAGCAATATTTCAGTTACATTTTCCAGCACATCTTGAATATCCAACGCTTTTCTTTTTTCCTTTTCAAGTCCACTTATTATTTTTAATATTGCTAATCTTGGGAGCATTGTGTGATACATTATGTAATTTGCTATTTCAAAATCACTTTTTGGTGTTGCTTCAATTTCGGATAATTCAATTTTATCCTCAATACCTTTTTCAAGATTAATTTTCCCTGTATCATCATAATTTCCCTTTGAATCAATAAGTTCCACAATTTGTTTCAAATCAAAATTGCTTATATAGTTATTTATTTTTTCTATGCTACTTTCTATATATTTTTCCTTATCGATTTTACACTTATAAATCGCTTTTTTACTAAGATTTGTCCCTAATTCTTCAAAAAGATTTTCAAAATCTTTTTCAGAAATAAAACTTCTTCGTTTATTAACAATCGGTTCATTATCTCCATTTGCAATTTCGATACGATTTGAACCTTTTTCTACCATATATTTTACAAAATTTTCAGCAATCTGTATAGAATGTTCCTGTAAAGTTTCATTTAAAAAATGTATTTCTTTTATATCCTCTTCCCCATTTTTCAAAAGCACATTGTTAGAATCCATCACTCTTTTTTCAATCAATTCTTTCTTAAATTCATCTACCAGTTCCGAAGTAATCTTAATTTTAGGAATTCCTGATTTTTCAAGCGTGACAAGCAAAAGATCCGATGTAACTTCATTTTTATTTATATTTTTGTTAAAATCTTCCTGAAGCATTCTTGAAAAGTTTTCATAGCTGTCATTTGCAATTACGGTAAGTTCGTTTACATTTTTATCTAAACTTCTATTTCCAGTAACATCTACAGGAAGTCTAAGTCCTCGTCCTATTTCCTGCTTCTTAGCAATTTCACTGCTTCCATTTTTTAGTGTACACAATGTAAATACATTTGGGTTATCCCAACCTTCTCTAAGTGCTGAATGGGAAAAAATAAAGGCAAGTGGTTCATTAAAAGAAATCAATTCATCTTTCTTCTCTAGTATTAATTCAATCCCTCTATCAATATCTTCTTGCGATTTTGCCTTCACTTCATTTTCTTTCTTATATTCCACCTCAACTTCCTTTTTCTTTTTATCCAATGCAAAATATCCTTCTCTCACTAAATTCACATCTTCATAATGTGGAAAATAATTTTTATATTTCTCAATTTTTTCCTTATATTTTTGCACAATTTTTAAATATTCCTCATCAAATATTTTCAAATAGGCTCCTCTTCCATCAGAAGCCTCACTATCCCTAACTTTCTTAACCTCGTCAATAAAAAACAGTGTCAAACTCTTTATTCTCTTCCCTTCTTCCAAAATTTCAAACTGCTTTTTAAAGTGATTGGCTATCGCAAGATTTATCTGAATACGAATAATCTCCTTATCTTCCAATTTTTTATTACTTTCCCCTAATTTCAGTTCAATATCTCCATTAACCGAAACAATTTTCAATGCCTTCTCTTTATGTGGCTGTTCCGCAATAAACATATCCTTATACTGAGGCAATCCTCCAGAAAGTTCATATAACGAAAATCCATTTTCCACATCAAAACTTCTAAATCTGATACTTTGCCCTTGCTCTTGAGAAAATATTTCTATCCTTGCCTTGTAGTCTTTTGTAAAATAAGTATATCTAATATATGGAAAATCTTTAGAAATCACACTATTTATCGTTTTCACTCGAATTTTTTTTACCAAGTCTTTTTTATACGCCTCATAAGAATCTAATTTATAAACTTGATTATACAGATTTTTATGTGTAGCAGAATAACGAAGCGTAAATAATGGCTCCAGTTCGTCTATTGCCTTCAATGATTGGGATTTTTTATTTGCTGTTCCTTCTATTTTCTGTGGCTCATCAATTAATACAATCGGTCTTACAAATTTTATGTCTCTCCATAGGTTTTTAGCATATTCATCATCTTTACGAATTTTATTTGAATCCTTATTAAACGCCTGAATATTCATAACACAGATACTCAAATTATTCTCTTCCACAAAATTATTTACTTTTCCTAAATTATTACTGTCATAAATAAAACTGTATTTTGATAAATCCACATTGTATAGCCTTTTAAAATGCTCCCTTAATTGTTCAATAGATTTTTCCACCCCTTTACGAATCGCAACAGATGGAACTACAATTATAAACTTTTTAAACCCATACTCCTTGTGCAACTCTAATATCGTACGTAAATAAACATAAGTTTTCCCAGTCCCTGTTTCCATCTCAACTGTAAAATCTCGCTCGTGCTTATTGTAAGCCTTTTCATCAGTAAATAGTCCATTTTTCAACTGAACTTTCTTCAAATTCTGAAAAAGTTTATTCCCCTTCACAATATCAATATTTCTCACAGGATCTTTTTCTGTAAAACTTCTTCTTATCCTCTCAGCATAAATACTATCCAACGATTTTGGCAATCCTCTAAATAACTCTACAACAGAGTTTACCGCCTTTTTCTGATATTCCAAATTATCATCAAATTGGAATATTATTTTATTTGACATTTTTTCCTCCTTCTTTTTTGACAATAAAAAAGCCTCAATTATCTTTTTTGATAAAAGAGACTTATAAAATCTTTATTTTTAAAAATTATCTAACCTTAGTATCATTGTTCTTAATTTGTTTTCTGAACTGAAATCTTTTATCAGATTAAATCCATAATTTGAATAAAATCTTATTAGTGAACTGTTATCTTCACATTCCAGCCATAAATATTTTGTATTTATAATTTTTTTCACAATTAATAATAATTCATGTGCCAATGATATTATTTCATTACCTGTTATCATATTTTTATCAGAAATATTATAATTTTTCCCTATCTGTGCCAACAAAAAACTATTCACAACATAACTTCCGTCTTTCAATCTTCTTCCGTTCTGTGAAAATTTTTTCTGTTGTGTCCTACTAAGATTAAGAAAATTTTCTTTTTCAATAATTAAACTTTTATTTGCAAATGTAAAATACCCCAATATTTCCCGACTTTTATCATTACGGATTAGATGAGTGGCAGATAAAGAACTTTTTTCAAAATTTATAGCTTTATTATGTAGAAAATCTTCAATGCTGTTTCTATCTCTACTTTTAAATTGCTTCAATATTTTTTCTTTAATATACTCTTCATCTTTTATATCTGCTATTATATCCTGTAATGAAATAATTCTGTTATTCTTCATCCTTTAAAGAATATCCAAATATTTTTCTTATTTCTTTCGGGTCATCCACAATTTCGAAATCAACATCAAGTTTTTTAACTTTCTTTTTACTCTCCATTGCTTCCAGTACTTCATCTGCATATCTTGCAGGAATTCTCAAAGCATCAAGTAATATACTTTCTGTAGCCATAGTTACCACTCTCCCCTTTTTTAACTTTATTTCCATTTTTATGATACCATACCTATTTTAGAGTGTCAATTAGATTTCAATCTCTTTCTAAATAATCTTTTATTTAATACACTTATACACAATAACATTAATAATACAAAATATTACCAAAATTAAATAAAGCAAATATTTATTTTTATCAAAAAATCTTGTATCTCCACCTGTTTTCTTCATATTTTCTGACATTCCAATTTTAGAAAATTCAAAATAAATCCAGCTACCTAATGTTGACCAGTAAAAAGAAATAATTCCTTCTGATTCGAGCATCATATAAAACCAAAACTGATATATCATATAAATTATTAAACCTAAAGTAAGAAACAACATCTCATTTTCTTTTCCTGTATTTTCTTTTGTTTCTTTTCTACAATATTCCATAATATAAATTATACCTAAGCCCAAACCACCTGTAAGAAATACAGAAGCCATTAAAATTAATCCCATAAATAGATTTACAATCATTTTTAATTTTCCTTTCTTTAATAATGATTTTATGTCTCTTTTTATTTAGTTGTCATTGTCCATTCTTTAACAAGGGAGAACATCGCCTTCTCCCTTGACCCACGCTAGTCTACGACATTTTTATGCACAGTCGAAAAACTCGCTATGCTCAAACAGTTTCGACTGCACCTAAAAATGCTCCGACAAATTAATCTATAATATATATTTTCCAAATACTACTAATAACATTCCAATCATTAATGGAACTAATATTTTTAAAAAATTTTCTTTAAAATTTTTATCAAAATTAATTAAATAAAATAAACCACTTATAGTCATTAAAATAACACCACAAATCATAAATACAGTTGAAATATTCGCATTCTCTTTAGTAATATTTGAAACTCCAAATCCTATTACAGAAAAAATTGTCAAAAATATTCCCATCATTTCTAATATTTTCTTATCGTGTTCTCTTTGTTCATTTGATATTTCTTTATAATTTTTCTTTAAGTTTTCTATTTGAACTTTTTGCTTTTGAAAAATATTTTTATACTTTTTTATTCTTTTCAATCCATAATTAATTTCATTTTCTCTTAATTGTTTTTCATATATATTTAATATAGATGTTATATAATCAAATTTATTATATATTTTTTCTATTATTTCATTAATTTGAATATTTTTATTTTCATTAGAAAGTTCATTGTCTATATCTTTAAACTTTTCTTTATATTCTAAAAATTTTGCATAATTTCCATTTTCATTATGAAATTCATAATACTTTTCCCAAAATTCTTTTTCTGTTTCACAAACTAATATTTTCATAGTTCCTAAATCATATTCAAATCTGACTTTATCCGAAAATTTTTGAATCTCATTTAATAAATTTTCTAATTTTTTTTCAAAATTTTCTTCCATTTTTAAATCTATTTCCTTCCTAACTCTCTTACCTAAATAAACTCAACCCTATAACTAACCTTACTCTCCCCCGAATTTCTCTCAATCAGACTTCTTAACTTCCTAAAAGTTTCATCCTTCAATGAAATATTATTGTTAAATTTTCAACTATTTCTTTTTTTCCAATTTTTCTACTTTAGACTGTAATTTTTTTATTTCTTCTTTTAAATCTTTTATTTGATTTCTATAATCTAAATTTTTATCTAACAATTCATTCTCGTTATTTTGAACTCTTTTTTCAACTTGTTCAAATTTTTCTTTCTTTACTAATTCTTCATTATCATTTGGAAATTTACATCTTATAACGCCACCTAATAATATCAAAATAACTCCAATTATTATTGGTTTTCTTAAAGTATTAAATACTCCTTTCAAAAATTTTTCAATTTTACATTTGTCATTTTCTGCTTTTTTTTCTTGTTTATTAAACTTATCAGGATTAATTAAATTGAATAATCCACTCATAGTTATCAATATCGTTCCACAAATCATTAACCATGTTGCGATATGATTATTCTCCAAATTTAAAACACTTGAAACTCCTAATCCGATTACTGAAAAAATTGATAAAAATATTCCCATTGTCTCCATAATTTTTTTATCATGAACCTCTATTTGATTAAATTTTTCTCCCGCTTGATTTTTATAATTTTCAAATTCTTCCTTATATATTTTATTATCAAATATATTACTATCAATTAAAATTTCTAGCATTTCGATTTGCATCTTAGAATCTTTTCTTCCTTTTAAAGTACACAATCTTTGAATAATTCTCATTCTATTTACAAAAAATACCTTATTTGCTCTTATTTCTAAATTTGAAAAATCTTTTCTTTTTTCAACATCATAAAATAACTTCTCTGCATATTTAAAAATTTTATATAATTTTTTATGATTTTCATCTTCTGCTGTATATAATGTCATATTTTCTGATATTTCTTTTATTTTTTTGATGTATTCTTCTTCGTTTTCTAAAAAAAGAATATTTATTAATTCTTCATCGTATATTTCTTCATTTTTACTATCAAACATATACTTTTCTCCTCGCCTAAATAAACTCAACCCTATAACTAACCTTACTCTCCCCCGAATTTCTCTCAATCAGACTTCTCAACTTCCTAAAAGTCTCATCTTTCAATGAGATATTATCTTTAAATGCTGAATCCCTAAATACAAATTTTATTGGTAACGGCTCTAATGAAGCTAATTTTTCTACCATTTCCTCTGTTATTTCTGTTTCAAGGCAAATCAAGTATGTACTTGCATACAGATAAGTCCTATTCCCAATATCTGTCAATACTTCCAGACTTTCTGACAATGGAATATCATTCTGTCTTAACATTATTTCATAAACAATATCAATATCATTACTTCCAAGCACAAAATCCAGTGAATCAGGGTCATCAAAAGAATATTGACTTTCTCCATTGAAATTTTCCAAATCGTACCATTTTATATTTGTATTATCCACTTTAAATACTTTAAATCCAATATCTGGAACTTTTTTAGGCTCTTCTCCCAGTTTCAAATTTAAGTTATATTCTTCTATTTCCTGTTTTATTTTTTCTCCAGCACGTCTGATTCTTTCTTTTCCAATTTCTGCTATATTTTTATATCCAGCCTTAAATGCTTCTGATTTTTCATCAGTTGTTTCAGGTAATTGAACCATTATATATTTTCTATTTCCATTATCTTCACTGTTTAACTGCATAACGGCATGAGCTGTTGTTGCTGAACCTGAGAAGAAGTCTAAAATAATATCATCTTCTTTTATCCTAGAAATTTCCATTAAATACTTTATAAACAGGGAAGGCTTAGCATAATCAAAAGGTATTTCTAAATTTCTTAATTCATGTGAAGCTATTTGATTTATATAATTTTCTATAAAATCATTTGGTTTAGCCGTTGCCTTATTCATTACATCTGATAAATAGGTTTTAGTAAATACATTCCATTTTGCAGGATTTCCATTTTCATCTATTAAATTAGAAGAATTTACCTTTTTTATTACAATTCTATCCTTATTTTCTTCAAAAGTTTTTCTACTCCATCTCCATATTCCATCTCCTAAATTAGGTCTTTCAGGTGGGAATGTTGTACCTGGCGGTATTACCTTTGTACCATCTGGACAATCAATCCAATATCTTTGTTCAGAATTTCTATTTTGTATAGAAGACATATATAATCTAACTAATTGGTATTTTTCACCTTTTCTTTCTCCTTCTTCTTCTATGAGATTATAAGCTCTAGTATTTGCACCTCCAGTAAATCCTTTTGCAATCTGTCTATTTTTAGTATATGTTATTAAATAATCAAAATTAGGTGCCCAAAAATCACCTTTATTATTACTTTTTTTGGTTATTCTCCCCGCACTTCCAACAAAATTCTCCTCCCCAAAAATCTCATCACACAATCTCTTCAGATTAGCCTGCTCATTATCATCAATACTTATAAATATCACACCATCATCAGTCAGTAAATCTCTAGCCAGTTTCAATCTTGGATACATCATATTCAGCCAGTTTGCATGATATCTATTAGTTGACTTCTGATTTTTCTGCAATTTTTCATTATTTTCTGATATTATTCCCTCTGCCTTGTCGCTCTCTTCCTTGTCCATTTTAAAAGTATCATTATAGACAAAATCATTTCCCGTATTATACGGCGGGTCAATATATATCATTTTTATTGAGTTGTAATAATTCTGTCTTAACAGTTTCAATACTTCCAGATTATCTCCTTCAATATAGATATTTTCTGTTGTATCAGCATTTTTACTATCTTTTTCCACAAATTTCAATGTTTTATTTCCAATCCCCTGCTGTACTATTTTTTTTGCATTTTGTTTTCCTGCCCAGTTTAACTCATATTTTTCAGTTGTTACTTCTTCAAAATCTCCCAGTTCTTCCTTCAATGCCTTTATATCCAGCTGTCCATCCTTTACAGCAGATGGAAATAATTGCTCTAGTGCTTTCAAATTATCATTTACTACGTCATTTATCTCTTTTTTTATTTTATTATTTTCCATTTTTTCCTCCAAAATTCTAATATTTATCCAATTCTAAAATTAATTCCCTAATTTTCTTGTTAATTTCTATTTTTTCACTGTTTCTAATGGTTGATTTCATTTTTTCCTTGTACATCACAAGATTTTTAAACTTTTCAAAAATATCATTCATCTTATTTCTGTCATACCATATTAAACTTTCTAAAATATTCCTTGATTTCTGATAATATTTCTGGTTTTTTAAAATATAATTTCTTATAAATATCTCCGAATAAAAATTAACTTTGTTCGTTCTATTTAAATTTTTTGAATAATCCAGTGTTTCTTCCACTTCCCTTTTTGCTGAACTTGATATTGACAAGTCAAATATTTCAGTCGTCACAGTATCTGTAACTATTATTTCATTTCTATCATTTTGATTCAGTCTTTTTAAAGCTAATGAATACACTTCTTTTGAATTATCGTAAAATCTTAATACACACGGCGATTTAATGGCTTCCTGATATAAATTTGCAAGAAATCCTGCCTTTTTTATATCGCTTATTTCAAATTCAAAATACTGGATTACTTTAAAAATATATCTTTCATCTTCTACACTCGGTATTTCTTCATCATTTATCACATACTTTAATGTTACAGATTTTACATATTCCTTTATTTTCTTTTTTTCATCAGATTTAAATTCCTTCAGAATAAGATTCTTCAATTTTATTTCCTGATTTATTTCATATCTTTCGGGCATATTTATCATCTAACCCACCACCAGAAAAGATACCAACTCAAAATCATCTGTTGTATCATCTTTAAAATTGTTATTAAATCCTGAAAAATCAAACACTGTCTGAACAGCCTTTTCTTCCTCTTCACCTTTTATACTGTTTACCGCTGTATTAAGCAATTCTGAATAAAATCCCATTTCAGTAGCATTTTTCGTATCTTTAAAAAATTCCTTTAAAACTTTTTCCTGAACTTCATTTTTCTCATAGCATAGCTGCCTGAAAAGTTTTATAACTTCCCTTGCCTGACTGTTTTTAAATAAAATTTCTTTATTGTTATCCACGAAAATCAGGTAATAAGGATAAAGAGAACTGTCATTCTTAGGTTTAGCATCATTTTTACTATGTTTAAAGCAGAACAACACTCCCTTCTGTTCACCTTCAGTTACAGAATAAATTCCTTTAGTTATTTTGTTTATTTCCTTATGATTATTCACATAATTTGAAAGTTCATACAGATATTCGTTCATATTAAGGTCTGTCAATGAAATATTTTCATTCGTATCTTCTATGTCTATCACTTCATCCTTCAGTTTTTCCAGCTGTCTTTTCCTAAAGTTGAAATCATTCATTTCAGGATTAAGCATATCTTCATCCCCTGTAGAAGCGATATTTAATGTTGTCATTTTTCCTTTTACTCTTCTCTCCAAGTCCAAATATTCATTCAGATCTGCATTCGGGAAGAAATTAATCATCTGTATTTTGTCATTTCTACTTCCTATTCTATCCACTCTTCCAAATCTCTGAATAAGAGATACAGGATTCCATTGAATATCAAAGTTTATTACCGTATCACAATCTTGCAAATTCTGTCCTTCTGAAATACAATCTGTTGCAACTATAATATCTATCTGCTCATCTTGCGGAATTTCAATCTTCAGTTTAGATTTTGGCGAAAATGCACTCAAAATACTGTAGAAATCCTCTTTTACTTTTTTATTTGAAGTTTTTACTCCTTTACCTGTAACACTTGCAATGCTAATATTTTTCCCCTCGAATTTTTTTAACAACTTAGAATAGATGTAATTTGCTGTATCGGCAAATGCTGTAAAAATCAATATTTTTCTATTTCCTGGATTATATGGTGTGTTATCAACTTTATTTCCTACAATTTTTTCTAATTCATGAATCTTATTATCTCTATCTTCTTTCAATAAAATCAATGTTTCATCATGTATTCTTTTTACAATATCTCTATCGTTATATAACTCCTCAAGATAGGCATTTATTCTCAAATCTTCTACCTTTATTTCATATTTACTTCTTTCAATATAGATTTCATCTTCATTTTCCACATCAAGATTTTCTTCAATCTGCTGTCCCTTATTTAAATTTTCTATTGTCTGGTCAATATTTTCAATCAATCTTTTCAAAGTTTCAGAAAATGAAAAAACTGAACTTTCCAATCTTTTAAACAAGTTTGTTCTATGCAAATATACAAGACCTTTCGACTGTGTATCAAAATCCATTTTCCCACCACGATTTCCTGATAACTTATACTTATTGATATAATAATTTAATTTTTCACTTTTTATAAATTTAGTTGGTGTGTAAACTGATAAATTTAATTCTTCTAAAATAGAATTTGTATTTTTAAAATTCAATAACTGATTTTGACTATCAATTTCTGGATAATATGTAATTGGCTTATTCTTTTGAGGAAATTTACCTATATTTTTTGTTCCGTAATAATTTGTAATATGTTTTCTACTTCTTGATATTGTCATCATTTCTAGCAGTTTATAAAAATCTGACGGCAAGTTATCCAGTAATTCATCTTTTTTCTGGCTTCCTTCTTTTTCCCAGTCATTTATAACTTGTGTTGCCTTTTTCAGTAAATATCCCACACTTGAAATTCCCTCTTCATTAAAAGCATTGTCATTATCTCCTGTTATAATGGAAATCTGATTTTTCAAGTCCACAAGGCTATTATTTACTGGTGTCGCTGATAGCAGTAGTACTTTTGTATTTTTTCCGTTTTTTATTACATTATGAAGCAGTTTAAAATATCTATTCATTATTAATTCATCATTCTCGTCATATTTAGCAATCCGATTTCGGAAATTATGTGACTCATCAATAACTACCAAATCAAATTTTGACCAGTCAAATCTGCTCAATTCATATCCTGATTTTGATTCTCCCTTAGTTCTCGATAAATCCGTATGAAACATTATCTTGTAATTAAACATTTCATCTAAAAAGCTATCTTTATAACTTCCAGTAAAAGAACGCCAGTTATCATAAAGTTTTGCTGGTGTAAGAACTAATACATTATCATTTCTTATTTCAAAATACTTGATTACTGCCAAAGCTTCAAAAGTCTTTCCTAATCCCACTGAATCAGCAATTATACATCCTCCATATTTCTGTAATTTCTGTATAGCCGAAACAACACAATCCTTCTGAAAATCAAAAAGTGAATTCCATATTTCAGTCTTTTTAAATTTATCACTGTCTTTTTCAAATTTTTCAATACCGCTATCCAGTCTATCTCCAAATAGTTCATTTAACGTAAAGTAATACAAGAATTCAGGATCATAATTTTTATAAACAAATTCAAGGCTTTCTAATAATTCCTGTTTATAATCCTGTGTTACATCATTATTATTCCAAATTTCATCATATGTTCTCGACATGTCAAGTATCTGGGATTTTTCTGTTTCTCCTTTTATTGTTGTATTAAAATCATAGCGATTTATCCTTTTTTCGTATATTTCAAGTGATGATGTTCCCTGAATCATAAAATCATCATCAATTATAAGAATATTCCCGTTTACTTTCTGATATGGCTTTACTTTTCTGACATTTACGTTATTTTTTATAAAATCATACATAGCCTTTGCCTTAGCAAAATGTTTTAACTTATTTTTCTCCTTTATATCATAAGAATTGTACAAAATATCATTAGGCGTTATCTCAAATTCCCTTGATATTTCATTATTTTCAGGAATAAACTTTGTATCTCTTATAATAAAATTTATTTCCTTTACATTTTTTAAATTTTTTTCTAATGCTGTAAAAACTGATATGGTTAATTTATCATTAATGATATTTACCACAGCATTCTCTTTTTCTTCCAAAACTTCATTTATTTTTTCAATAAATTTTTTTGCTGAATTTCCCATTCTCTCAATATCCTCTACATTTTAGTTTTTACAACCTCGACTAACTTTTTATTTCCCTCTTTCAACAAAGTTTATTACTTAATTCTTTATGTAAGGATATTGAATTACTACACTTTTACAATTTTGCTTAATATTTGTTTTTATTAAATTATTTTTCATAGTTAAATTAGGAACGTCGTGATTTTTTGGAAATAAAATTGACTGTTTGAGCGAAGTTTAACGTAGCGAGTTTCAATTTTGTTTTCAAAAAATGCTTAGACAAGCGGGGATTGTAAAGGGGATGGCGATTGATCCCCTTTACTTTATAAAAAAGAAAAAATATAAAAATTATAGGAAAAATATTTATTAACAACAAAAAAAAATAAGATTTGGTATAAAAGACTATTAATTTCATTTGTATAGTATGAAAAAGATAACAAAAATATATGATTTTATGGTATAATACTTAGTGAAAAAATAGGAATGGACTAAGTAATAAACTTAATTAAATTTACTAAATATTTTTCCAATAATTTAGTAAAATATAAGAAACTAAACTTAGGAGGAAAATATGGCTACAAAAAAACATTTAAACAAAAACTTGAAATATGAAGAATGGCTAGATATTTGGATGGAAAAAGAAAGATTTTTTATAAAGGAATCGACTTATGCAACTTATACTAATATTATCGAGAATCACTTAAAGCCTGTGCTTGGAAAAATGAAAATCAATAATATTACAAATGAAGATTTACAAAATTTTATTATCTTAAAATTAAGCACTTCAAAGAAAAATTTGGAAAAAGGGCTTGCACTAAAAACTGTCAAGGATATGACTGTGCTTATAAAAAATACTTTAAAAACTGCAACTCAAAATAAATTGATATCTTTTCAAAATTTTCAATGCAAATTCCCCTCTTCCTTTTCAAAATCACATTTAAAAACTTTTTCTGTTGAAGAACAAAAGATACTTTTTAAATATTTGATAAATAATCAGAATTCAAAAAATTTAGGAATTTTACTTTGCCTACAGACAGGACTACGACTTGGGGAAATATGCGGACTACAATGGCAAGATATAAATTTAGAAAAAAGTACTCTGACTATTTGCAGAACTTTACAGAAAATTTATATAAAAGAAAAAAACAAATCCTACTCTAAAACAATTATCAGCACTCCAAAAACGAGAACTTCCAACCGCATAATTCCTCTTAATATTGATTTTATAAATTTAATAAAACCGTTTCAGCAAAATAAAAATAACTACTTTATTACAAATAGCACGAATTATTTAAAGCCTCATTGCTACCGGTATTACTATCAAAAACTTCTTCACTTTCTAAATCTCCCAAAACTCAGATTTCACAGCCTTCGCCATACTTTCGCAACGCAGGCCATTGAACTTGGAATTGACTGCAAGACCATTTCTGAAATTTTAGGACACGCCAACATGAATACTACTCTAAATCTTTACGTTCATCCAAAGACTGAATATAAACGCAAATGCCTTGATTTAATTTACAAAAAACTGAAAAATGAATAAATTTTCTTTAATCTATTTTCATTTGTTGTTTTTTTAATAAAGTTTGAAATGTTTGTAATGTTGTGATATACTAAAGACATAATCTTAAAAACATAAAACCATTTTGGAGGAAAAGAAAAAATGAAAAATAAATTTAAAATAATTATCTTGACAGCATTATGCACACTTGCGTTGTCTTGTGGAAATAGTAACGGAGGTAAAGTACTATTCGAATCGTCAGACAAAAAAATAAAAGTTTATGAAAAGGAAGTTAATAATGAACTGGAAAAAAGTCTATTTTCTAGTGGAATTTCTGAAAAAGAACTTACTCCTGAGCAAATTACACAAATGAAACATTCTATTATTAAAAATATCGCTCTAAACAGAGCTCTTGCCTTAAAAGCAAAAGAAAAAAAACTTGATAAAGACAAGAAATATACACAAAGCCAAGAAATTTTACAGGAACAATTACTGGCAAGCCTTGCAACATTAAGTGAAATCAACGAAAGAGCCAAAATTACAGATGCTGATGCTAAAGCTGCCTACGACGCCAACCAAGCTAGTTTTACACAACCTGAAGATTCAGTGCGATTGCAAGTTATAGTATTCCAGCCTACTGATACAGCAAAAGCTGAGCAGGCATTAAAGGAAGCTGTTGCAAATCCTAATAATTTTACTGCCTACGTAAATCAATACAATCCTGGAACTGAACAAAACGGACAAACACAATCAATTCTTCTAAGTCAGTTAGCAAGCCGATTTGGTTCAGTAAGTGAAGCTATCAAGGATGTTAAGGCAGGACAGGTTGTTAACAAAGTTGTAAATGATGGAAAAAGTTTGTATGTCGTGAAAGTTCTTGAAAGAAATCCTAAAGGACTGATACCTTTTGAAAGTGTTAAAGAAGGTATCAAAACTCAATTAAGAAATCAGAAAAGACAGATTGAACAACAAACTTACCTAAAATCAATTTCTGATGAATTTAAATTATCAAATATGGATGAAGCATTAAAAAATATTAAATAATCTAAAACTTTTAAAAATTTGGAAAGGAGCTGTTTTAAATAGATATAAATTTATAACATCTATTTTTGACAGCTTATTTGATGTAAAAACTATAGTAAAACTTCTTTAAACCCAAGCTTCAAGTTAATTATTTAATCTTGCAGAAGCTTGATATTAAAAAGTTTTAACATATCTCAAAAGGAGGTTTTTTGTGAAAATTTTGAAATATTTATTAAGTCTTATATTAATAGCTTTGGTTATGATGCTTTTTGGCGTGATGTTTTCCAGCAATATTGTCACATATATGACAAAATCAAAAAATTCAGAATTCGAAAATGTAAAATTTTCTGTAAGAAACAGTGAAATGACTTTCGATAATTTTGTAGTCAATGGAAAAAGTCTTGGAAAAGGTCGAGCTACAGTTGGCATTGTACAAAGTGGACTATTTAACCTTGTACCAAAATTAACATTGTCTAATTTGAAATTGGATGATGTAAATCTTGAAAGCATATATAAAGAAAAAAATTCTCAGATTGACACTTTTACTGAAAAAATAAATTCTCTTGCTTCTCAAGAGAAATCTGACAAGACAACTGCAGATTTTATCAAGGAAACAACTGATAAGGTTACAACATTGTCAAATAATACAAACAACCTTATTAACAGCAAATGGAAAGAGAATATTGAAAAAATTAACGTTCTGAAAAAAGACTATGTAGGGCTTACAGACTTGAAGAGCAAGGCTCAAAAAATTGTAGAATTAAATAACGAAATTAAGCCATTAATAAAATCTATCAATTCTGAAAAAGAAAACATTGAAAAAAATATTTCTGAAATTGAGCTTGAAAGGGATATTGCACTTGCAAATGTTTCTGATAATTTAACTAAGCTTGAAAAAGAGATTTCATTGAATGATTTTAACAATAATTCTAACAATAATGTTCAAAATATGAATCTATATATATTCCTAGACAAAGGAAAAAATTTAGAAACTTCATTAAATACAGCTTTAAAAGCTACTTCCCTTATAAAAGAAATAAAGGATTTGAACATAAGAATTTCGGATATAAATATTAATGATGGTAAAATTGTGGTTAAAGGACTAAATGGAAACAACTCGCAGATAAATGGAGAAGTTTTATTGGAAAATAATTCAAAAGCATTGATAAAAGGGATTAATAATGGTTATGAAATTACTTATAACAAAGATAATTTCACTTCCAAAACTTTATTTGCAATCAATAAAATAAGTTCTCTTATTGAATATTCAAAAAATGATTTACTTGAAGAAAGAATTGTAAAACTTGCCTCAGAACTTATTTTAGAAAACAGCAATTTCAAAAATTTAAATCATACTGTATTAACTGACGAGGAAAAAACATTGCTGACTCAAAAAATTGAAAACCTAAGAAATAATAATTATCACCAAATTATGTCTAAATATGAAGAAGATAACAAAAATATCGAAACATTAATTGATAATGTATATGTCCAAAAAAATAAACTTGATAAACTTCAAAGAGACTTGCTATCACTGGGAACAATTATCACATTTGAGCAGACAGCCAATGAAACTGCTGAAAATAATAGTCAAAATAATAATTCTACTATTAATGTTTTAAGTAATCCAAGCTCTGTAAATAGCAATAACAGTAACACAAATAATAATACAGAAAAACAAAATAGCAATCAGAACACTAGCAAAATTAATATTGGAAATAAATAAAAGTTTTTAGGCATACCAAGATTGATATGCCTTATTTTTTAAAATATTATTTGTATAGTAAAATCATCTAGAAAGGAATTTTTTATGTTATTAAGTATAAAAAATGTTTCAAAAAAATATAATAACGGAACAAATGCCTTGAAAAATATTTCATTCGATGTGGAAAAAGGAGAATTTATATCGGTTATTGGTCCATCAGGCTCTGGAAAATCAACATTACTTAGAAGCATCAACAAAATGATTGATATCTCACAAGGCTCAATTTTATTTGAAGATAAAAATATTGAGAGCTTGAAAAAAACACAAATAGAACTTGTAAGGCGAGAAATTGGAATGATTTTTCAAAGTTACAATCTTGTGGAAAGGCTCACTGTTATTGAAAACGTGCTTCATGGACGGCTTGGATATAAATCAATAATTGCTGGAATATTGGGTATTTATTCAGAGGAAGAAAAAAAAGAAGCTTTTAGCTTTCTAGAAAGAGTAAATATGACTAAATACGCTTATCAAAAATGTAGTGAACTTTCAGGCGGACAAAAGCAGCGTGTCGGTATTGCAAGGGCAATCATGCAAAAACCAAAATTGCTTCTTTGTGATGAGCCAATCGCCTCACTTGATCCAAAAACTGCTGAAAACATAATGGATTATCTAAAAAAAATTGTTACAGAACTAAAAATTACGTGTATTGTAAATCTTCATCAAGTCGACATTGCAAAAAAATATTCAGATAGAATAATCGCACTTAACAAAGGAGAAAAAATTTTTGACGATAAGGCAGAGAAACTTACAGAAAAAATGGTTGAATTTATTTATAAGGATGAAGAATAAATTTGATAAAATAAGGAGATTTTATGAATTTAACAAAAAAAGATATTTTTAAACAGCGATTTTATTCAAAAATTATACTGTTATCAATAATTGTAATACTTTACGGGATTTCATCTATTATTTCAGGCTTCCAGAATGGAATGGCATTTTCCTCAATTCCAGCTGGAATCTTTTGGCTTTTACAAAAATTTATTCCTACACAAAATGCTCTGCAGTATTTTCCTGAAATTTTAGATTCAGCATTAAAGACTGTCCTGCTTGCTATAACTTCCACAATGATTTCATCAATTTTTGCCCTTTTTCTTGCAATAATTGGCTCAAATTCGACTGGAATAAATATTTTTACCAAAGTTATAACAAAAGTAATTGCTTCTTTTTTTAGAAATATTCCAATCGTAGCATGGGCATTAATACTGGTATTTTCATTCAAACAGAGCCAATTTACAGGCTTTCTCGCATTATTTCTAATTACGTTTGGCTATCTTACACGTGCCTTTTCTGAAACAATTGATGATGTTGCAGGCGAGGTAATTGAAGCCCTAAAATCAGTAGGAGCTTCATACTTTCAAATAATATTTTGTGGAGTTATTCCAAGTGTATCTTCGCAACTTGTATCATGGCTTCTTTTCTTTATTGAAACTGGAGTTCGTGAATCAACTTTAGTTGGTATTTTAACAGGAACTGGAATTGGATTTACATTCAGCCTGTATTATAAAAGTTTTCGTTACGATGCCGCAGGACTTGTAATTCTAGTTGTTACCGTTATTGTAATCGGAATAGAAATGCTCTCAAACAAACTTAGAAATGAACTGATGTAAATATCAAACAGAAAGAAGGTGAATATCCTTTGAAAAAAATAAAAATTAGAAAATTTACAAAATCAAGATTCTATTTATACACAACTTTATCTGTTTTGTCAATTATTACAATTTATACATTAATTACAATGGATTTTGATAACGTGAATATTGCTAAAGCAACTGTACATTTTTTTAAAGACTTAAAAACAATGTTCTTTTCCCCAAGATTGTCTGACAGATACACATATAGCCAGGTATTTCTTAGCCTTGCTGTAACAATCGCCCTTGCTGTACTAACTACAATAATCGGCTCATTTATTGCATTGTTTTTTTCGTTTTTTGCAGCTAAAAATTTATCAAGCTCGTATATATCAAAAGCTGTCAAAATAGGAATTACATTTATTCGTGCAATTCCAACAATATTATGGGTTATGGTATTTTCAGTCGTTGCAAATATTGGTGTTGAGGCAGCTATTATTGGTATGACTTTCCATAGTGTTGCCTACCTTGTAAAAGCCTATTCTGAAAGTATCGAAGAAATAGATAACGGTATTATAGAAGCTCTAAAAGCAACTGGAGCATCATTCTGGAAAATTATTTTTCAAGGAATTTTACCAAGCACTGTAACTTCCATTCTATCTTGGACATTCATCCGTTTTGAGATAAACTTTACAAATGCTGTATTAGTAGGAGCTGCAGCTGGAGCTGGGGGAATTGGTTATGATATGTTTATGGCTGGAACTATGTACTTTGATATAAGAGAAATTGGGGTATTTGTATATCTAATATTTGGTGTAGCAATTATATTGGAATTTATTTCATATTTTTTGAGAAAAAAATATTTAAAAAATTAAAATTTAAGACTAAATCCCGTTAAAAAAACATAGAAAAATCTATAATTATTAATTTGATAACTTTGTTAAAAAAATCAAATTTAATTCTTAAGTATTCATCTTAAAGACTTTTATAATTTTATTTTATATAATTAATAAATGCTTCTTCTTATTTTATTAATATATTTTTTTAACGTAAGAGCATCAAACATCATACTTCTTATAACCTCGCTTTACGCAAAACTTTCTTATAAAGGATATCAACCTAATATTTTCAAATAATTTAAGATCTAATTTTCATCTTTTAAACAAAGTCTAGTAAACTAATTCGTCGGAGCATTTTTCTGTGCTGGCAAAACTGTTTGAGTATAGCGAGTTTTTAGTCAGTCCATATATTATTGCGTAGCAATCTTGCCACAATTTTAATTA
>NZ_KI271326.1:0-11648 GCF_000469385.1 Leptotrichia sp. oral taxon 879 str. F0557 | reverse complement strand
TAAGGTTTTGCGGCAATGAGCAATCCTACAAAAAAAAAAAAGTCGTATGATTATGAATTAGCTACTGAACAGTCTTATTATAAAAATTTATTCTCGTTTTTAAACGGGGTTTAGTATAGGAACTATAAATATAATAATCTTTATAAAAAGAAAAAAAGTACACAACTAAGTGTACTTTAAAAATATTTTATATACTATTCTTAACGATTTTTTTTATTTATAAAACCTTTCATTTGTTTAACTGCTAGGTAAGAATCTATTTGTAATAATAATTCTACTGCTGTCCCAACTAAGATTAGTAAACTTGTTCCTCCAAGCATTACCGGAAGATTTAAAATATATCCAAACCAAATATTTGGCATAATACCTAATAATGATAAGAATATCGCACTTCCAAAAGTTACTCTTGTTGCAACTTTTTCTAAATAGTCAGCAGTTTCCTTTCCAGCTCTTACTGTTGGAATTGTTCCTCCACTTTGCTTCAAATCATCTGCTACTTTATCTGGATCAAAAGCAATTGTAAGCGTATAGAAAAATGAAAATACTGTAATTAATATTGCAAATAACAATAAATAAAAAATACCTTTAGGCTCAAACTGAGCTGTCAAAAAGTTTTTCAGATTCCCAGTTTTCATTGTTGAAATCAAGAATGGCGGTGCTGCCATCAATACTGACGCAAAGATTATTGGCATTACTCCAGACATATTTATCTTTAATGGTAAATATGTTCTTTTACCAACTGTACTTTGTCCTCCACCGAATCCGAGACTTCCTTTTCCTGCATACTGAATAGGAATTCTTCTTTCAGCAAGTTGTACAACTACCATTAATGCAATGAATACCACAAATGCAACTATTGACAATCCTAACAGAACTTTTCCCATCCCGCTAGGTAAGCCAGAAACCATTTGACTAATTACTGTTGGCAATCCTGCAACAATATTTAAAAATATAAGCATTGAAGTCCCATTTCCAATACCTCTTATCGAGATTCTTTCAGAAATCCACATAAGGAATGAAGTCCCTCCTGTAATTAAAACTACTGTGCTTAATATGAATTTAGGACCTGGTTCCAACACTAGATTTTGATTTTGCATTAATATTGCAATTCCAAAAGATTGGATTATTGCCAGCACAATTGTCACATATCTTGACCACTGTGTAATTTTATCACGTTCTTTTCCGCCTTCCTTCTGCATTTCATCTATTTTAGGAAAGATTACTCCTAATAATTGAAAAACAATGGAAGCATTAATGTATGGGACAATTCCCAATGCAAAAATTGAAGCTCTTTCAACAGCTCCACCCGAAAATAAATTTAAAAATTGAGCAATTGCATTTCCCTGCTGGAAATTTTTAAAAGCATCTGTATTAATTCCCGGAACTGCTATATGGATTCCAACTCTTGCAACTATTATCATTAATAATGTAAATGTTACTCTTTTTTCTAGTTCAGGTATATTAAAAATAGCTTTTACCCTACTTGATAGTGCTTCAGCTAGAGTCAATTCTATCACTCCTTTAGTATATGAAGAAAAAGCAAGATATTAAATCTTACTTATTCCCATCTTCTTTTTTATTATTTCCTGCTTTAGCTGAATATGATTTTATTTCTACTAATTCTACACTTCCTCCAGCTTTTTCAATTAATTCTTTAGCTGTCTTAGAAATTTTATGTGTTTTTACAGTTAATTTTTTGTTAACTTCTGTATTCCCTATAATTTTTAAAACACTTGTAAAATCTTTTTCTTTAACATAAGATTCAATATTTGCATTTAAATATTCTTTTACTGCTCTTCTACCTTTTACATTTCTCAAAGCTTCATCAGAATATTTTGTTATAAATTTAGGGTTTTTAATTATTCCATTTTCAACTAATGTTTGTAAGCTAACCACATCTCCATCGTTAAATTTTTCTACGATATCAGCCAATGTAATTGCTATTATATCTTTTTTAAATGGTGAATTAGAAAATCCTCTTTTAGGGATTCTTCTAATAATAGGCATTTGTCCACCTTCAAATATAGGTGATACATAAGAACCTGATCTTTGTTTTTGTCCATTGTGACCTTTACCAGCTGTTTTTCCCCAACCAGTTCCGTGTCCTCTTCCTACTCTTCTTCTTTCTCTTTTCGATCCAGCAGCAGGTCTTAATTCATTAAGATTCATCTATTCTAAACCTCCTCTACTTTAAGTAAATAAGAAACTAATTTAATTTTTCCTTCAATATCAGCAGTTTTATTATGAACTGCACTTTGACTGATTTTTCTTAATCCAAGTGATTTTACAGTCGCAACATGATTAGGTTTTCTTCCATTAATTCCTTTTACAAGCGTTACTTTTACTTTAGACATTAATTTTACCTCCTAACCTTATTATCCTAAAATTTCTTCAACTGATTTTCCTCTAAGTCTTGCTACATCTTCAAGAGAACGCAATTGTTTTAATCCTTCTAAAGTTGCTCTTGCAACGTTATCTTTAGTTTTTGAACCTCTAATTTTTGTAAGCACATCTTTTACACCTGCTAACTCTAATAATTCCCTAGTTGCTGAACCAGCAATAACTCCTGTCCCTTTTGAAGCTGGTTTCAATAATACAGATGTTGCATTATATTTACCAATTTGCTCATGCGGTAATGTTCCACCTTTTAATGAAACATTTACTAAGTTTTTCTTAGCATTTGCGATGGCTTTTCTGATTGCATCAGGTACACCGTTAGCTTTTCCTAAACCGATACCTACTTTTCCTTTTTCGTCTCCAACAGCTGCTAATACTGAGAATGAAATTCTTCTTCCTCCTTTAACAGTTTTAGAAACTCTGCTTATTCTTAAAAGTCTTTCTTTATATTCACTTTCTCTTTCTCTGTTATCTCTATCTCTAGCCAAAATAAATCCTCCTTATCTTTAGAATTTTAATCCTGCTTCTCTTGCAGCATCTGCCACAGCTTTAACTCTTCCTGTGTACACGTATCCTCCTCTGTCAAATACAACAGTAGTAATCCCTTTATCTAATGCTTTTTTAGCAATTCTTTCTCCTATTTGTTTAGCTGCTTCAATATTTGAACCTTTTTCAATTTTTGCACCTTTTTCAATAGTTGATGCAGAAACTAAAGTATTTCCTGTAGTATCATCAATTACTTGAACAAAGATATTTTGTAAACTTCTATACACAGCAAGTCTAGGTCTTTCAGCAGTTCCAACGATTTTTCTTCTAATACTTCTATGTTTTTTTTGTCTTAATTTATTTCTATCAAGTTTTTTTACCATTAAAATCTACCTCCTATCCTTTCTTACCTTCTTTTCTTCTAATTACTTCATCAGCGTATTTAACACCTTTTCCTTTATATGGTTCAGGTGGACGTTTAGCTCTGATGTTTGCAGCAACTTGTCCAACTAATTGTTTATCAATTCCTTCAACAGAAATTTTAGTATTTCCTTCAACTTTAAAAGTGATTCCTTCTACTGCTTCAATTTCAACTGGATGTGAATATCCTAAAGATAAAGTTAATCCTTTTCCGCTAGCTTGTACTCTGTAACCTACTCCGACTAATTCTAATCCTCTAGTAAATCCTTCACTTACTCCAACAATCATATTGTTTAAGTTTGCTCTTGTAGTTCCATGAAGAGCTCTGATATTTGGTAAATCATTTGGTCTTTCAAATGTAATTTCGTTACCATCAATATTTACTTTAATTTCACTGCTTAATTCTCTTACTAATTGTCCTTTTGGCCCTTTTACAGTAAAAGTGTTCCCATCCTGCTTAACTTCAACACCAGCAGGTATAGTTATAGGTTTCTTACCTATTCTTGACATTGTTTATCCTCCTAATTTATAAAATGCGTAAATTACCACACGTAGCAAAGAACTTCTCCACCAACATTATGCTTTCTGCATTCCTTGTCTGTAATAACACCTTGTGGTGTTGAGACAATGGCAATTCCTAATCCACCTAATACTTTAGGTAAATTTTCTACAGATGTGTAAACTCTTCTTCCAGGTTTTGAAATTCTTTTCAATCCTTTAATTACAGCTTCTCCATCTACAGTTTTTAAAGAAACAACTATATTTTTTATAGCTCCTTCTTCTTTAATTTCGTAACCGTTTATATATCCTTCATTTTTTAATATATTTGCTATACTTTCTTTAATTCTTGAAAATGGTACTGCAACTTGTGCATGTTTAGCCATGTTTCCGTTTCTGATTCTAGTAAGCATATCAGCAATAGGATCTGTTAAATACATTAATTCTTCCTCCTCTCAAAATTACCAACTTGATTTTTTTACTCCTGGGATAACTCCCTCTCCTGCTAATTGTCTGAACATAACTCTTGAAATACCAAATTCTCTCATATATCCTCTTGGTCTTCCGTTAATTTGACATCTATTTCTAACTCTTGTAGGCGAAGCATTTCTTGGTAATTTAGATAATTCTAAAACTGCTTCTCTATCACCTTTTTTAGCTCTTTCTTTTAACTCAGCTCTTTTAGCTGCATATTTATCAACTGTTTTTTGTCTTTTTAAGTTTCTTTCAACCATTGCTTTTTTAGCCATTGATTAAATTACACCTCCTTCAAAATAATACTATTTTGCAAACGGCATTCCGAATGCTTTTAATAAAGCTCTTCCTTGCTCATCATTTTGTGCTGTAGATACAATTGTAATTCCTAATCCGAAGATTTTATCTACTTTATCAATTTCGATTTCAGGGAATACGATTTGTTCTTTTAGACCTAATGTGTAGTTTCCTCTTCCATCAAATCCTTTAGGTGAAACACCTTCAAAATCTCTTACCCTTGGTAATGTGATACTAATTAATCTGTCTAGGAATTCATACATTTTTTCTTTTCTTAATGTAACTTTTGCTCCAATTTTTTGTCCTTCTCTTAATTTAAATCCAGCTTCTGATTTTCTAGCCGCTCTTGGTACAGGCTGTTGCCCTGTAATTTGTGATAATTCAGCAATTGCCGTATCGATTAATTTAGAATTGCTTACTGCTTCTCCAATCCCCATATTAACTACGATTTTATCAAGTTTAGGTACTTGCATAACGTTAGATAAGTTTAATTCTTTCATTAGTGATGAAACAATTTCATCTTTGTATAATTTCTGTAATCTTGGAATATATTTTTCAGCCATTTATGACATCCTCCTCTCTAAAATATTATATTTCGTTACCAGATACTACTGATATTCTTACTTTTTTACCGTCTCTTATTTCTCTTCTTACTCTTGTAGGTTTCCCTGCTCCTTCATCCCAAAGCATTACTTTAGATGAGAAGATTGGCATTTCTCTTTCTACAACTTCGCCTTGTGGGTTCATTGCATTAGGTTTAATATGTCTTTTTTTGATATTTACACCTTCAACAATTATTTTTCCAGTCTTAGGGAATACTTTTAATACCTTTCCAATTTTTCCTTTATCTCCAGTTTGTTTACTATTTTCATTACGTAACAAATCTTTTGATCTACCACTAATTACAATAACTGTATCTCCAGTTTTAACATGTAATCTTTTAGGTACTGATTTTAAATTTGGTTTAGCCACGTTTAACTCTCCTTCCTATAATACTTCTGGTGCTAGAGAAACTATTTTCATAAAGTTTTTCGCTCTTAATTCTCTTGCTACAGGTCCAAAAATTCTTGTCCCTCTTACTTCTAATGCAGTATTTAATATAACAGCCGCATTATCATCAAATTTTATATATGAACCGTCTGCTCTTTTTAATTCTTTTCTAGTTCTAACGATTACAGCTTTTACTACATCACCTTTTTTTACGTTTCCGTTTGGTATAGCCTCTTTTACACTTGCTACTACGATGTCTCCTATTTTACCGAATCTTCTTCTTGATCCACCTAATACTCTAATAACCATGATTTTTTTAGCTCCAGTGTTATCAGCAACATTAAGTATCGTTTGTTGTTGAACCATTTAAAATTTCCTCCTCTCAAATGTTAACTCACACTATCTTCTTCCGTTTTAATATTGAAAATAAAACATCAAGCAATTTTCTTAATAAGATTAAATTATTTAGCTCTTTCTAAGATTGTAACGACTCTCCATCTTTTATCTTTACTTAATGGTCTAGTTTCCATAATTTGCACTTTATCTCCGATTCCACAATCATTGTTTTCATCATGTGCTTTATATTTTTTAGAAGTTTTTACTCTCTTTTTATAAAGTTTGTGTAATTTCATTGTTTCTTCAAGAACAACTACAGTTTTATCCATTTTGTTAGAAACAACGATTCCTTCTCTTACTTTTCTTTCTTTTCTTATATTTTCCACTCTTGATCCTCCTATTTACCAGTTTTTTCAGTTACAACAGTTTTTAATCTTGCTATTGTTCTTTTAACATCTCGTATTTTAGCAGTGTTTTGTAATTGTCCAAGAGTTTTTTGAAATTTTAAATTAAACAATTCTTGTTTCAATTCATTTACTTTAACTTCCAATTCTTCCAATGATAATTCTCTAATTTCGTTAATTGTCATTACTTATCACCACCTACTTCTTCTTTTCTTACAAATTTAACTTTTATAGGTAGTTTATGTCCAGCTTTTCTTAATGCTTCCTTGGCTTTCTCTTCTGATACTCCGCCAACTTCAAACATTATTTTATTCTTTTTAACTACTGCTACCCAACCTTCTGCATTACCTTTACCTTTACCCATTCTTGTTCCTTCAGGTCTTTTTGTATAAGGTTTATCAGGGAATATTCTAATCCAAATTTTACCTTCTCTTTTAAATGTTCTATTAATTGTTACCCTACAAGCTTCTATTTGTCTTGAAGTAATCCAACCAAATTCTCTAGCGGCAAGTCCAAATTCACCAAAATCAACTTTGTTTCCTTTAGTTGCTACACCACCCATTTTTCCTCTGAACTGTTTTCTATATTTCGTTCTTTTAGGTATTAACATATTATTCGTTTTCTCCTTCCTTTGTAGTAGAAAGAACTTCACCATTAAATATCCATACTTTTAATCCTAAAGCACCGTATGTAGTGTGTGCAGTAGCTGTTGCATAATCAACATCTGCTCTTAAAGTATGTAGTGGTACTCTTCCTGAAAGTGTCCATTCACTTCTTGCAATTTCGGCACCATTCAATCTTCCCGATACCATAACTTTAATTCCTTTAATCCCAGCTTTTTCTGCTCTTTGAATAGCTTGTTGAACTGCTCTTTTATAAGCAACCCTTTTTTCAATTGCTGTTGCAATACTTTCTGCTACTAATTGAGCATCTTTATTAGGATTTTTGATTTCTTGTACTTTAATTTGTACTCTTTTACCAGTTAATTTTTCTAATTTTACTTTTAAAGCTTCAATTTCTTGACCTTTTCTTCCAATTAAAATTCCAGCTTTTCCAGTTTCTATAATAACTGCTACTTCTGTAGGTGATGTTCTTTCTATTTGAATAGAAGAAATCCCTGCATGGTAATAGTTTTTCTTAATATATTTTTTTATTTTCAAATCTTCGTGAAAGTTGTTTACGTATTCTTTTCCCTCAGCGAACCATTTTGAATCCCAAGTTCTTGTGATTCCTAATCTTATCCCCCTAGGATCTACTTTTTGTCCCACAGACTTACCTCCTTATTTTTCTGAATTAATCTTCTCTTTCATCAACTTCTACTGTGATATGAGCTGTCGGTTTTCTAATAATATCAGCTCTTCCCATTGCTCTTGGGCTGATTCTTTTTAATACAGGTCCTTTATCAATTAATATTTTTGATACAAACAGTTTATCAGGATCCATATTATTATTATGTTCAGCATTTGCAATTGCTGATCTTAATGTTTTTTCTATATATAATGCTGCTTTTTTATTTGTAAATTTTAATATATTCAATGCTTGCAGTGCATTTTTTCCTCTTACAATATCAGCAACTAATCTTGCTTTTTGAGGGCTTAATCTTTGATATTTCAATTTAGCTACTACTGCCATTCAAAGTCCTCTCCTTTCGTTAATTTATAAATATTAATTTCTATTTTTTACCTTTTTTAGCATCTTTTCCATGTCCATAGAAAGTTCTAGTTGGCGCAAATTCACCTAACTTATGTCCAACCATTTCCTCAGTTACATATACAGGAATATGTTTTTTACCATTATATACTGCAAAAGTATGTCCAATAAATTGAGGGAATATAGTTGATCTTCTAGACCATGTTTTAATAACTTGTTTTTTACCTCCTAATGCTTCTATTTTCTCTAATAAATACGCATCAACAAAAGGTCCTTTTTTTAATGAACGAGACATTCTTTCCTCCTTATTTCATTTTTTAAATCGAGAAATGTTACTCAATACATCTCATTTTAATATTTAATTCAATGTATTAAGCAATATTTTTATATTCAGCCAAATTTCCATTCAAATATTTTATGTGTTTATTTGACTGGCACAGTCCATTTCTACGTTCTTTATTTAAAAATATCATTAATATATTTTTTGATATCAATTTAATTTTTAAACAATTATTTTTTTCTTCCTCTAACAATAAATTTATCACTAAGTTTTTTACCTCTAGTTTTCTTACCAAGTGTAGGTTTACCCCAAGGTGTAACTGGTGATTTTCTACCTATTGGAGATCTTCCTTCTCCTCCTCCGTGTGGGTGATCTACAGGGTTCATTACAGATCCTCTAACGTGAGGTTTTCTTCCTAAATGTCTATTTCTTCCAGCTTTTCCTAGAGATACTAATGAATGTTCAGAATTTCCTACTGTTCCAACTGTTGCCATACATTCTTTATGAATAAGTCTTAATTCTCCAGATGGTAATTCTACGTGGCAGTAAGTTCCTTCTTTTGCAACAAGTCTTGCAGCTGTTCCTGCTGATCTTGCTAACTGTCCACCTTTACCAGGCATAAGTTCTACATTATGAATAACAGTCCCTACTGGTAAGTCTTTTAATTTTAGTGCATTTCCAGGTTTGATATCTGCACCTTCTCCTGCTAATACGATGTCACCTTTTTTAAGTCCATTTGGAGCTAAAATATATCTTTTTTCTCCATCAACATAGTGTAACAATGCGATGTTTGCAGTTCTGTTTGGATCATATTCAAGAGTTGCAACTTTTGCAGGCACTCCGATTTTATTTCTTTTCCAGTCAATTACTCTGTATAATCTTTTGTGTCCTTTATGTCTGTTTCTACCTGTTCTATGTCCATAGTTATCAATTCCGTAAGATGAATTTAATGGTTCAACTAAAGATTTCTCAGGTCTTACCTTATCTAATTCCTTGTTAACTAATATCGACATATGCCGTGTCCCACTAGTCATCGGTTTTAATTTTTTTATTGGCATAACTTATGTTCCCTCTCTTCCTATTTCTCATTTTTATTTTCTTAAAATCATTCAAAAAACTGAATAATTTCTACAAATTTACATAACTTATCTATTATAGCATTTTTATCGAATAATTTCCACAAAAAATATAATTACTCTTTATATTAAAGAGATTTTTTGAAATTATTAAGTACTATAATTTTATTATCCTTCATAAGCTGTAATAGATTCTCCATCTTTCAATTTAACAACTGCTTTTTTTATAGCGGCTGTTTTATACATTGACATTCTGAATCTTTTATTTTTTGGTTTAATATTCAAAGTATTTACACCTTCAACTTTTACATTGAATAATTTTTCAACTGCATCTTTAATTTGAAGTTTGTTTGCTCTTCTATCTACTATGAAAACATATTCATTGTTTTCCAATAAATTTCTTGCTTTTTCTGTATTAATTACAGGTTTTTTGATAATATCAGTAATATGCATTATGCTAGCACCTCCTCGATAGTTGCAAGAGCTTCTTTAGTTAAGATTACTTTGTCTTGTTTGATTAACCAGTAGATGCTTAAATCTCTTGTATTAATTGCTGCAACTTTTTCAATATTTCTAGTTGATAAATATAAGAAATAATCTCTATCTATAGTATCAGTATCATCATTTGTTATATATAATTGTTTTACACCATCAAAGTTTAATGTTTTTGCAAAATCAATGAATGTTTTTGTTTTTGGTGTTTCCAATGTGAAGTCATCTAATATGATTACATTTCCTTCACTAATTTTTGTTGCTAAAGCTGATTTTAAAGCTAACTTTCTAACTTTTTTATTTACTTTTTTAGCATAGTTTCTTGGTTTTGGTCCGTGAACTACTCCTCCACCTACCATATGTGGTGCTCTTGTAGATCCTTGTCTTGCTCTTCCTGTTCCTTTTTGTCTAAAAGGTTTTCTTCCTCCACCTCTTACTTCTGCTCTTGTTTTTGTTGAGGCAGATCCTTGTCTTGCTTCAGCTAACTCTGCTACTAAAACTTCGTGCATTACGTGTTTATTTGGTTCAATTCCAAATATGTCGTTATTTACTTCAATAGTTCCTGCTTGTGAACCGTCTAATTTATATATATTTAAAACTGGCATGTTATCCTCCTCTCTTTCCTATTAATATTTCTTTACCGATTTTTTGATAACTAAGTAACCATTTTTTGGCCCTGGAACAGCACCTTTTACTAATAAAAGATTGTTTTCTACATCAAATTTTATAACTTGTAAGTTTTGAACTGTTACTTTTTCAGCTCCCAATCTTCCAGCCATTTTTTTACCTTTTGGTACATTACTGTTTGATGCAGCTCCTCCTGCGTTAGAACCTCCAAGTCTGTGGTTTCTTGAAACCCCGTGTGAAGCTCTGTTTCCACCAAAGTTATGTCTTTTCATAACTCCTGCAGTTCCTTTACCTTTTGAAGTCCCAGAAATATCAACGAATTCGATACCTTCTAATACATCTACTTTAATTTCTTGTCCCAATGTAAAGTCAGCTGGATTAGCTACTTTAAATTCTTTAAGAAATCTTTTTGGAGTAACTCCTGCTTTTTTAAATACACCTAATAATGGTTTAGTAGTGTTTTTTTCTTTTTTATCTCCATAAGCTAATGTGATCGCATTATATCCTTCTTTTTCTTCAGTTTTAATTTGTGTAATGAAGTTAGTCCCTGCTTCAATTACTGTAACTGGAATTAATTTTTCGTCTTCGAAAATTTGAGTCATTCCGATTTTTTTACCTAATATCATTTTTTATTTTTCCTCCTTAATATATTGGTTGACAATTTTCTTAAAATAGCCAACTTGTACTAAGCCTTACGATTGCTTAATTTCAACTCCCACACCTGATGGTAAGTTTAATGATGCTAATGCATTTACGATTTGTTGATTTGAATTTTTGATTTCTACAAATCTTCTGTGAATTCTCATTTCAAATTGTTCTCTTGAATCTTTATTTACGTGAACTGATCTTAAAACTGTATATTTTTTAGTTTTTGTAGGTAATGGAAGTGGCCCTGCTAATTCTGAACCATTTTTCTTAGCTACTTCTGCAATTTTTTTAGCAGATTGATCTAACAGTTTGTGATCATAAGATTGTAAATATATTCTTATTTTATCCAAAGTTTTTCCTCCTGTTTTTTTGTCCTGCTTATTTTAATAACTAGAGAAATTAGATTATAAAAACCTAATCTCTCTTTTTAATTTAATATTTTGGACTATTTTTCTTTACATTTCTAATCATTATAACAAATATTTTCATTATCTGCAATAATTATTTTTATTTTTTATCTTTAAGAAAGTTCCTTACAGAAAACTATTTAGTAATAGTTGCTACTACTCCTGA
>NZ_KI271325.1 GCF_000469385.1 Leptotrichia sp. oral taxon 879 str. F0557 | reverse complement strand
TATTATATAATTACAAAATTATATACTACTTTATTTAGTCTCTTTTTCCCATTTCCTTATCTAATAAATATAGCGTAGCGTTATTATTATCAACATCAAGTGAAATAATCTTATCAAGGAATTTTTGAGCTTGTTCTTCTTCTTCTTCCTGCTCTTCAGCAAATTCATTCAAGAATACTTCTGCACCATAATCTCCTAGTTCTCTTGCAAGTTTGTGAATATTCTCAATAGAGGCTGTTACAGCTTCTTCATGTGCAAGAGCAGCTTCAAATACTTCTCTTACTGATGTAAAGTCCATTTTAGGTTTATCTAATCCCAAAAATTCAATTTTACCGTTTCTTTTTAATACATACTCATAAAACTTTTTTGAATGTTCGATTTCCTCTTTTGCTTGATTTCCCATCCAGCTTGCAAAACCTTCTAATGCTCTTTCATCAAAGTATGCAGCCATAGCTTGATATTGGTAAGCCGCTGCTAATTCCATGTTTATTTGATTATTTAGTAAAACTTCTAATTCTTTATTTAATTTCATTTTCTCTCCAATCTATATTTTTTATATTTTAAATTTTTAATTATGTTTTTCTAAACATTTTTCACAAGTACCTTTTATGTAAAAATGTATTTCATCAATTTCTACATTTCCCAATTTTGATAAATCAAATTTTGATAAATTTACATCAAAGTCAATTATCTCTCCACAAGATTTACATTTGAAATGTCCATGATTATCCGTGACTACATCATATCTTACTTCATTTTCTTCAATAATAATTTCTTGAATAATATTATTA